>JAZQIL010000121.1:0-16784 GCA_045541055.1 Oscillospiraceae bacterium | reverse complement strand
GAAATATGCGGAAAAGTATCAGAATCATTTCTTTGCTTATATGAAAATGGCTTCTGAACAGTCAATTGGTTTGATTTATGCTTTTCTGAACTATATTTCTGCATTTCTTACAGATGACAAGAAAGTTTTTTATTTCCTTTTGTCTTTTGTAGAAACTTTGCTGGTGTATTTAGGCGTACGAGGTTTTAAAGATAAAATTTCTGTTTCTTTTGCCATGTTCTGTTATTATACGATATTTTATAATAATACGCTGAACTTGCTCCGGCAATCCCTTGCAATTGCATTTATATGCTTTTCCTATCAATTTTTAGTAAAAAATAAATATAAAGCTTTCTGGATTTCAGCAATTTTGGCTGTTCTTAGCCACAATTCAGCCGTTATTGCGTTGATTTTATTCTTTGTATGGGAATATTTGAAAAAATGTGATTCTAAATATTCTGTGTATATGTCCAATGTTATTCTTTTTTTTGTAATTACTTTTGTTATGGTCGCTTACAAGCCGTTTTTGCAGTTCTTTATCAGTCGCCACATTCTGCCGGAACGCTTTCTGACTTATATTCAAAGTACGGAAGTAGTTGGCGGACGGTTTATCAGAATTGGATTCTGGGTGTTAATAGGCGTATTTGCCTATATTGCATTTTATCAAATGGTAGACTATGACAAGAGAAATAAATTCATCATTACTTGTGTTACCATGTCTATGGGATTTTCTTTTATTTTATTTATGGGGAATGTCTATGCTATTCGTGTAGCTTATTATTTTGACGGCGCAGCGATTATTTTTATTCCCATGATTCCAAAAGTCTATAAAATAAGAGTTGACAATGTGGGAAATATGCGCTATCTGCCTTATCTGATACTCGCTGTTATTCTTGTGATGCGGTGGTATCTTGAATATGTCCGCTCTTTAAACGGACAGACTTATCCATATCAGTTTGCAAAATTTTAAAGGAGAGAGAATATGGCTATTTTTGTAGTAACACATAAAAAGTACTCCATTCCGAAAATGAAAGGTTATGTTCCGATTCAAGTTGGAGCTGCGCTTCATGGCAGTCTTGGCTATTTGAAAGACTCCGAGGGAGAACAAATTTCAGAGAAAAACCCGAATTATTGCGAATTAACGGCTTTATACTATATCTGGAAAAACTGTTCAGATAAAATATCCGGCTTGGTGCATTACAGACGGTATTTCTGTACCGGAATGACTTTGTATCCGGAAAAACATATTCTTTCATTTAATGAAGCCTGTCAAATGCTGAAAAGCTATGATATTATTCTGCCATACAAAATGTACCGCCATGGAATGACTTTGCGTGAAGATTATGAGAAAAATCACAAAGTCTGTGATTACGACATGTGCAGAAAAGTAATAAAAGAATTCTATCCGGAATACCTACCAGATTTTGACGCTGTGTCCAAGCAGAAAACGCTTTATCAATACAACATGTTTATCAGCAGAAAAAAATTATTAGATGATTACTGCGAATGGCTGTTTACAATTCTGTTTGAAGTAGAAAAACGAGTGGATATTAGCAAATATGATGCTTATAATCAAAGGATTTTCGGCTTTCTTTCAGAACGGCTTTTTAATGTGTGGCTTGCTCATCAAAACCTGCGCATTAAAAAACTGGAAGTCTATAATATTGAAGACAGCACATTTTCACTGTTGAAGGCGAATATTAAAAATCTTTTGAAACCGATTTTAGGAGTAGAACGCTAAATGAAAAAAATAGGTATTATCACATTTCATTCTGCTTATAACTATGGCTCAGTGCTTCAGGCGTTTGCAACGCAGGAAAGCGTGAAAAAATTAGGCTATCAGCCAGAAATTCTGAACTATCGTTTAGAAGAACAGAAAAAAGTTTATTCAAATTTAAGAATCTGTTACGGCGTGAAAGACTTGATAAGAGATATAACGCTCTTGCCCATGAGACGAGAAAGAAATCAAAAATATGCTTCTTTTGAAAAGTTTTTTCAGGAAAAACTGATATTATCCAGAGAATTTTCAGAACCGGAAGAAGCAAAAGAAATTTGGAAGCAGTATCCTGTTGTTATCAGCGGAAGCGACCAGATTTGGAACAAGCACGCCATAGAGCTTGAACATGCTGAATGGAAATATATGAAGCCTTATCTTCTGGAAGGCTATCATGGAAAGAAAATTTCTTATGCTTCTTCTACAGCAAGCATGACACAAGAAGAACTGGAAAATATTAAGCCTTCTTTGCTGAAATTTTCTCATATTGCGATGAGAGAGCCATCCAGTTCAGAAAAAATCAGTGCTTTGCTTGGGAAACAGGTAGAATCTGTCCTTGACCCAACATTTCTTTTAAATAAAAATGACTGGATAGAGGCTTTGCACCTTCAAAAAAAGCCAGAACAGGATATAATATATTATTCTTTGGGCGGTTTAAAGCGTTTTCATGTGATAAAACCTGTGTTAGAAGAAATTTCTAAGAAAGAAGGCTGTAAGATACGTCTTTTTATGCCGTTCTGTTACATTGCGCCAAGTCAGACGTTTGAACCGCATCCAGAATGCAGTCCGGTTGATTTTCTGCAAAATATCTATCAGGCAAAAAAAGTTATTACAGATTCTTATCATGGGACGATTCTTTCTGTCAATTTTGGAAAAGATGTTTATTCTATCTGCAAAGAGGGCGGTTCAGAATTCCGGAAAACAGATATTTTAAAAATGCTTGGCATGAAAGACAGAATTATCACTCGTCCGAAACGGCTTGTTCAGAAACAGTTTGAACCGATTGACTATCAGGCAGTTGATGCAAAACTTCAAAAATTAAGAACACACAGTATTTCTTATCTGGCTTCTGCATTGGAGGGATAGTGATGTCAAATCAGTTTTTATGTGATGCAAAGAGCTGCACAGGCTGTGGAAGCTGTGCGCAGGCTTGCCCGAAGAACTGCATTAAAATGCAAGAAAATGCAGAAGGCTTTTTGCACCCCGTCACAGATGAAAGTCTTTGTGTAAAATGCGGTTTATGTGGAAAATCCTGTCATATTCTGCACATGCCTGAAAAACATGCTTCAAAATTTTATATGTGCTGGAATCGAAACAAGGAAGTCTTGAAAAAAAGTTCTTCTGGTGGTGTCTTTACAGCGATTGCACAGGAAATTTTCAATCAGGGCGGTGTTGTTTTTGGTGCATATCAGGATTTTCAGAAAAGAAAAGTCTATCATGTACAGGTAAATTCTTTTGAAGAACTTGACAAGGTACGCCTGAGCAAATACTGTCAAAGTGACATGAAAGCAGTCTGCAAGCAGATTCGGGAGTTTTTAAACTCGGAAAAGCCCGTCTTTTTCTGCGGAACTGCCTGTCAGGTTGCGGGTGTCCTGCAATATATAAAAAATTCAAGTGCAAAAAGTAAAATAAATTTATTATATACCGCCGATGTTCTCTGTCACGGTGTCGCAAGTCAGAAAACCGTCAATGCCTTTTTGAAAAGCAAAGAAAAGAAGGCAAAGAAAAAAATTAAAAAATATTATTTTAGAGTGAAAAATAAAAAATACAGCTGGCATTCCGGCTGTGGCAGAATGCGCCTTGTTTTCGAGGATAATTCAGAATTTGTCGCAGAACTCGGAAATGATACTTACTTTATGGGATTCAACAATAATTTGTTTCTCAGGGAATCTTGCTATCGTTGCCGATACTGCGGAACAGAAAGAATTTCAGACTTCACAATTGCGGATTACTGGGGCGTTCCTGAAAACTCTGTCCCGCCGGAACAACTGCATTTCGGTGTCAGTGTGATGACCGTCAACACAGAAAAAGCAAATTCTCTGCTCCCTGCTTTGCAGAAAACCATGCAAATTCAAAGCATTTCACCGGAAACTGCCGTTTCGCATAATCGCTCTTTTCAAAAGCCTAACCCCCGCCATTCTGCAAGAGATGACTATTTCCGCATGATTGATACACAGGATTATGATACTGTTATCGAAAAATTGCTCCCGAAGCCGTATTTTAAAGGAAAAATCAAGCAGTTTGTCGGAATGGACCGTATCCGCAGACTGAAAAAATTTTTAAAAAGGAAATGAAGAAGATGCTGGAAAAACCTTTAGTAGGAATCAGATGCACTGCCTATAATCATGAAAAGACAATCCGCCAGACGTTAGAGGGATTTGTCAAGCAGAAAACAAATTTTCCGTTTATTGCTGTTGTACATGATGATGCCTCAACAGACAAAACCGCTGATATTATCCGAGAATTTGAAGCGAAATATCCGGATATTATTAAACCGATTTATGAAGAAAAAAATATTCACAGCAGTGCGCCTCCCGGAACAATCGGAAAAATGATGGATAAAGTTGTGAAAGACTGCAAATACTGGGCAATCTGTGAAGGGGATGACTACTGGATTTCTCCTGATAAACTGCAAAGACAAGTTGATTTTCTGGAAAATCATCCGGAATATTCTATGTGCTGTACAGATTCTGTCATCATTACAAAAGACGGTGAAGAAAGCTGGACAATTTCTCCGGAAGACACAGATTTATCTATTGAAAATTTAATTAAAAAAGGCGGTCTGTATTTCGCTACAGCAGGCATTCTCTATCATGCAAGCGTAAAAGAAAAATATCCGGAATACTGCGCAAAATGCAGTGTCGGCGACCATCCTCTTCAAATTATGTGCGGTCTGAAAGGAAAAGTTCGCTATTTCAGCGAAAAAATGGTCGCTTATCGCTACGAAGTCGGAAATTCATGGACAGCAACCAGAAAAAATGCGGATATTGACAAATTGATAAAATCTTGGAAAACTTCTATTGTCATGCTGGAAGGGTTGAATGATTACAGTAATCAAAAATATCAGAAGTATTTCAAGCAGGGCGAATTGATTATTATTCTTAGAAATATTGGAAACCATTTGGATAAAGCAGATTATATCCTGAAAGAAATGCTGAAAGAATGCCCTGACTGTACAGAATATGCCGATAAAAAGGAAAAATTCAAACTTTTTCTGATACAGCACCGCCTTTCTTTCCTTTGGGTATGGCTGAAAAAAATAAAAAAAGCATAGGAGCAAAAAGACATGAATCAAAAGAAAGTATTATCAAATTTGTTATGGAGATTTGCGGAACGGTGCGGAGCGCAGGGTGTTACTTTTATAGTTTCGATAGTTCTTGCGAGACTGCTTGACCCGAGCGTTTATGGAACGGTTGTTCTTGTTACGATTTTTACAGATATTCTGCAAGTATTCGTTGACAGCGGAATGGGCAGTGCGCTGATTCAAAAAAAAGATGCAGATGATTTAGACTTTTCCAGCGTGTTTTATTTTAATATCACAGTTTGTACAGTTCTTTATGCGCTTATGTTTTTTGCTTCGCCGTTCATTGCAGAATTTTACAAAATGCCGGAGCTGACTCCTGTGATTCGTGTTATGAGCTTGATTCTGATAATTTCAGGCTTAAAGAACGTACAGCAAGCTTATGTTTCAAGAAATTTAATGTTTAAAAAATTTTTCTTTGCCACGCTTGGCGGAACAATCGGCGCAGCGGCAATTGGAATTTTTATGGCATATAAGGGCTTTGGAGTGTGGGCAATTGTCGCACAGATGCTGTTTAATGCGTTTATGGATACAGTTATCTTATGGATTACTGTAAAATGGCGACCAAAAAAGATGTTTTCACTCGAACGTCTGAAAGGATTGTTTTCATTTGGCTGGAAATTGCTGATTTCTGCTCTAATCGACACAGTTTATCTTGAACTTAGAAAGTTAATCATCGGTAAAAAATATACAAAAGATGATTTGGCATTTTACAATCAGGGCGAAAAATTTCCGAAGCTGATTGTGACAAATATCAATACTTCTATTGATAGTGTTCTGCTTCCTACGATGTCTAAAGAACAAAATAATCCGGAACGTGTGAGGGCGATGACCAGAAGGGCGATTAAAATCAGCACTTATGTTATGATGCCTTTCATGGTGGGTCTGGCAGTATGTGCAGAACCGCTTGTAAGCCTGATTTTAACAGATAAATGGCTTCCTTGCGTGCCGTTTCTTCGGATTTTCTGCTTTACTTATGCATTTTATCCGATTCATACAGCAAATTTAAATGCGATTAAAGCAATGGGCAGAAGTGACTTGTTTTTAAAAATGGAAATCGCTAAAAAATCAATTGGCTTAGTTGTGTTATTATCTACGATGCAGTATGGTGTCATGACGATGGCATACAGTCTGTTATTTACTTCATTTATCAATCAGTTGATTAACTCTTTCCCGAATGCAAAACTTTTACAATATCGCTATATTGACCAGGTTGTTGACATGCTGCCACAGATTGGAGCATCTTTGCTGATGGGCTTAATAGTTTATCTTGTGAACTTCCTGCCGGTTGCTTCTTGGGCAATACTTTTGATTCAAGTTCCGCTTGGTGTCATTGCATATATTGCAATTTCAAAATTATTTAAAATAGACAGTTTTCAGTATATTCTTGAAACGGCGAAGGGCTTTTTCAATAAGAGAAAGAAGGCAGTATCATGAAAAAAATTTTATTATTAGGCGGTTCGGCACAGCAGGTAATTGCAATTGAAACGGCGAAAAAATTGGGTTATTTCACGATTTTATGTGATTATCTTCCAGACAACCCCGGGCAGTACAAAGCAGATAAATTTTATCTTGCCAGCACTACCAACAAAGAGCGAATGCTAGCAATAGCGCAGAATGAAAAAATAAATGGTGTTGTAGCCTATGCTTCCGACCCTGCTGCACCGACAGCGGCTTATATTTCCGAAAAAATGGGATTATGTTCTAATCCTTATGAATCAGTAGAAATTTTATGCAATAAAGATAAATTTCGGAAATTTCTTTCAGAAAATGGCTTTCCTTCTCCCTTTGCAAAGGGTTACACAGAAAAAGAAACTGCACTTGCAGATACAGCTTGCTTTTCGCTTCCTGTTATCATAAAGCCAGTGGATTCTTCCGGAAGTAAGGGTGCAACAGTCCTGAATTCATGGAAAGATTTTGAAAAAGCTTTGGATTTTGCCTTTTCCTTTTCGAGAAGTCATCGAATTATTGTAGAAGAATATGTCGAAAAAAAGCACCCTTATTTAGTTGGTGGTGACTTGTTTGTCTGGAATGGAAAAATTATTATGTGGGGCTTGCTCAACTGCCACAGAGACAATCAAGTGAACCCTCTTGTTCCGGTAGGAAAGAGCTATCCTCCTCAGCTTGAACAGAATGACCTGATACATGTGAAAACAGCACTGCAAGATTTGGTAGACAAGCTTCATATTAAAAGCGGAGCGATGAACATAGAACTTGTGATTGACCGTCAAGACAGAATTCGATTTATTGATATTGGTCCTAGAAACGGCGGAAATATGATTCCTGACCTGTTAGGAAATATTTTCGGTGTGGATGTCGTGAAAATGACGATTCTTGCAGCAATGGGCGAAACGCCCTGCACTTCTATCCCAGAGGGAAAGCCTTTTTATGCAACGCATAACCTGCATTCTGCATGTTCCGGAACGTTTGCTGGTGTGCAGTATTCTGAAGCAATCAAGCCTTTTCTGATTCGTGAGTGCGTTTATAAGAAAAAAGGAGACACTGTAGAATATTTTGATAACGCTTCTAAAGCTGTCGGCATTGTGTTCTTTCAATTTGATTCTGAACAAACAATGAAAGAACTGCTTGCAAATATTAACGACCATGTCAAAGTTTTGCTGGAGGAACAGGAGGAGCTATGAAAGAATACGGCGGATATATTGAACTTGACAGATATAAGCTTCCTATGCTTCATAAGCAGGCTTTGCTTCTAAACTGCGGAAGAAACTGTCTCGGCTATCTGATTCAGGCAAGAAACATTCAAAAATTAAAACTTCCGTATTTTATTTGCGACAGTGTAACCAGATTATGTGAAAAATATGGAATTTCTGTTCAGTTTTATCATATCAGAGAAAATTTTCAGCCGGAAGAGGTACAGCTTGCCCCTGATGAATGGCTTTATATCGTTAATTATTACGGACAGCTGACAAATGTTCAGTTAAAAGCCCTGAAAGAACGCTATCAAAGAGTTATCATAGACAATGCACAAGCTTATTTTGAATCCCCGCTTCCTGAAACGGACACGCTTTACACCTGCCGAAAATTTTTCGGTGTTGCAGACGGCGGTATTTTATATACAGATGCAAAATTGCAAGAAGAATTAGAACAAGATGTTTCTTTTGAAAGAATGCATTTTCTGCTTGGAAGGTTTGAGAAATCGGCATCAGAATTTTATCAAGAATATGTAGCGAATAATCATATATTTGCAGATGAGCCCGTGAAAAAAATGTCAAAGCTGACAAAAAATTTACTGCATGGCGTAGACTATGAAACTATAAAGAACCAGCGGACAGAAAATTTTTTAGCCTATCATAAAAAGCTGAAAGAGAAAAACAAGCTTAATCTGCATATAGCAGAGGGAGCATTTGCCTATCCTCTATGGCTGGAAAACGGCGCAGAAATCCGGAAAGCTCTCCAAAAGCAAAAAATTTATATTCCTTTGCTGTGGCCGTCTGTGCTGAATTTAAACGGTGCTAGTAAAATAGAATGCAGTTTTGCTGAAAATATCCTTCCTCTGCCTGTTGACCAGAGGTATGTACAGAAAGATGTGAAAACTATTTTAAATGCTTTAATCAATTTTATTTAATTTAGAAAGGAAATGTCTTATGTTGGATTGCAATCTTAGTGGAAAAAAACTCCTGCTCGTGGGAGGGGTTGGCTCTGCCTATGATTTAATAGGTCTTGCCAAAAGAAACGGTGTTTTTATCGGCGTAGCGGATTATAATAAAAATACCAGCGTGAAAAAAATTGCAGATGCTGCCTACGACGTCAATGTAACAGATGTAGATGCTGTTATCAAACTTTATCAGGAAGAAAAATTTGATGGCATGATTACTAATTTTAGTGATATGCTTGCACCATTTGTCACACAGGCAGCTGAATGTGTTGGTGCATATGTTCCCTATACTGTAGAGCAGCTGAAAATGTCTACAGATAAGAAATATTTCAAGAAAAAATGCATGGAATACGGTGTTCCCGTTCCGAAAGAATACCCTGTTGAAACTGTTGAAGATATTGACTCTATACAAATTGAATATCCCGTTATTGTCAAGCCTGTAGATGGAAGCGGTTCAAAGGGAATTACTGCTTGCTTTAATGCGCAGGAGCTGAAACAAGGCTTTCAGAAAGCAATGGAAGCTTCACGCCATAAATCTGTAATTGTAGAACAGTTTATTCCTTATGATGAAATTAATGTTACTTATATTATTCAAGACGGTGATGTCCAGCTTGCTGCAATACATGACCGCTATTTGAATGATAACCCAAATACAGCTGTTCATATTCCGGATTTGTATATTTATCCGTCAAGATATACAAATATTTATCTTGAAAAATATAACGATGCTGTTATTAGAATGTTAAAGGGAATCGGACTGAAAAATGGCTCTCTATTCATGCAGGCTTGCGTAAAAGACCAGAATGTTTATTTTTATGAAGCAGGCATGAGATTAAACGGCTGTAAGACTTACCAGATTCTTGAAGTAGAAAATGATTATAATACTTTTGAGCATTTAATGTGTTTTGCATTAACAGGCAGTATGGGGAAATATCAAACTTTTGATCCAAGATTTAAACGTTGGTATGCAACATGGAATGTTGCCGGAAGACCGGGAGCAATTTGTGACCGTTTTTCTGGTCTGGAAGAGCTTCGCTCTTATCCGTGGTTGATTCAGGCTGCTATTCGTTATTTTAAAGGCGACCAGATACCAGCTAATTCAGAAGGAACGCTGATTCAGCTTACTGCAAGAATTCATTTATACGCCGATACAAAAGAACAACTGTTCCAGCGTTTGAAAAAAATGTTCTCTCTCTATCAGATTTACGACCCAGAAGGAAAAGAAATTCTCTTGCCGACACACAGCATAGAAGACATTCGCTCAAAATTAAATTATGAGTTATAAACCAGTGAGGGAACAGGCATGAATACAAAACATATCTTGTTTACGGGGGCTGATGGTAATATCGGAAGGCAAGCAATCAAGCAGTTGCTTTCTGATTCTGAATTTTTGATTGATGCGCTTGTGATGAACGCATCAGACATGGAATTTGCTGTGAAAAGTGCTGATATTAAGCATACAGAAAGAATGAATATTGTCACAAATGAAGAATTTTTCAGTGATTCTTATCATTTGAGTGATTATGACACGGTCATACATCTTGCGTTTTCAAGAGCAGATAAAAGCTTTGCAGACATTGCCTCCAGTTTGGATTATGAATCCGCATTATTTCGCAAACTTCAAACCGGACATGTCAGAAGAATTGCTTATATGTCAAGTCAGGGAATTTACGGAAAAACAGCCGAAATTCGCACAGTAGGAATGCTTCCTGCACCGGCTTCGATTTATACAATGGCAAAATATGCCGGTGAAAAACTGCTGGAAACCTATTATGCGGATAAGCCAGAAACTGCAACAGCAATTCTTCGGTTAGATAATGTAATTCAAAGTCAGAATCTTGTCAGAGCTTTATGCACAAGTGCTTTAAAAACGGGAGAACTTCATCTAAAAGGCGGAAAGCAGTGTTTTTCTTATATTGACGTGCGTGATGCAGGCGGTGCTGTGACTGCTGTCGTAAAAAAACAGCAGTGGGAACAGAAAATTTATAACGTTGGACCTGACAAAATGCGGTTTCAGCTCGTGCAAATCGCTGAAATTGTCTGCAAAATTGCTGAAAAGCACGGGAAAAAGATAATTGTTTCTCTTGAAAAAGATGATACAGAACTTTGGGCAGGCATGGACACTTCTGTTTTCCTGAAAGAATTCAGCTGGAAACCGCATTTTTCAATTGAAATGATGATAGAAGATATTTATCTTGACATTCAGTCAAATATCGCTAAAGGAGAATAGGTTATGACAAGTAAATATCTTCATGAAACTGCTTTGATTCAAGATTCTTCAATCGGAAATGTAAAATTATATCGAAATGTACTGATACGAAATTCTATATTAAGTGACAATGTTTCTGTCGGAGATGATACGACAGTAGAACGCTGTCAGATAGATGCTCACGTTGCTTTAAACCGCCGGAATTATGTCAATGATACGCATATTGGCGCATTTACTTATACAGGAATCGGAACAATTATCAACTGGTCAAAAATTGGAAAGTTCTGTTCTATTGCCCGTAATGCCGACATTGGCGGTATGAGCCATGATTATCATAAAATTACAACAATGCCTCAAAGCAGAATGAAACAAATTTCCGGTTCTGCAAGCCATTACGCAGGCACACAGAAAGAAAATCATGCTGTTTGTCAAATTGGAAATGATGTCTGGATTGCTGCAAATGCTCAGATTATGGGAGGATTAACAGTTGGAGATGGTGCAGTGATTGGCGGTGGAGCTGTAGTAACTCATGATGTGCCACCTTATGCTGTCGTGGCTGGCGTTCCGGCTAAAATTATCGGCTGGAGATGCGAACCAGTTCTAATTCAGGCACTTCTCAAAATTCAATGGTGGAATTGGTCAGAAGATTATCTTATTCAGCATTTTGAAATTTTGTCTCAAAATAATATCACTCAAGAAAGCATTCAGAAGCTTCTTGAAATTGCAAAAACTTTCCATTATGCAGGAGGGAATAAAGATGGAAAATAAAATTTTAGTGACACGCTCTTCCATGCCGGATTATGACGAATACTGCGAGGAAATTAAAGACTTGTGGGAAAGTCACTGGCTCACAAATATGGGAGCAAAGCATCAGAAATTACAGGCAGAACTTGAAACTTTGCTCAATGTTCCGCACGTTGTACTCTATACCAACGGGCATCTGGCACTTGAAAATGCTCTTGCTGTTATGAATCTGCCAAAGGGCGGAGAAGTGATTACAACGCCGTTTACATTCGCTTCTACTACCCATGCAATTGTAAGAAATGGTTTAACACCTGTATTCTGTGATATCAATCCGGAAGATTTTACTATAGATACTACAAAAATAGAATCGCTCATCACAGAGCGCACCTGTGCGGTTGTTCCTGTGCATGTTTACGGAAATATCTGTAACGTTGAGGAAATTCAGAGAATTGCACAAAAATACAGTTTAAAAGTTATCTATGATGCTGCACACGCTTTCGGTGTGCGCTACAAAGGAAAAAGCTCTGCCTGCTTCGGAGATGCCAGTATGTTCAGCTTTCATGCAACAAAAGTATTTAATACAATTGAGGGCGGTGCTGTCTGCTTTTCAGATGATACACTTGTAAAGCCTTTGAATGATATGAAAAATTTCGGTATCTGCGGTACAGACATGGTCGGCTATGTTGGCGGAAATGCCAAAATGAACGAATTTCAGGCAGCTATGGGGCTTTGCAACCTCCGCCACTTGAAACAGGCTGTCGCCAAAAGAAAAGCTATTGTAGAATGCTACAGAAGCTGTTTAGAATATGTTGACGGTATTCAGTTAAATGCTGTTCAGAAAGATGTAGAATCAAATTATGCATATTTTCCTGTTGTTTTTGATGAGAAACTCTTTGGAGCAGACAGAAATAAAGTGCAGGAAGTGCTTGCTGAAAACGGAATCAGTGCAAGGAAATATTTTTATCCTTTAACAAATACATTTGCTGTATTTCAAGGGCAGTTTGATGTCAAACAGACACCTAATGCACTCCGCATCAGTCAGCATGTCTTAACACTTCCGCTGTATGAAGAATTAAGTTCGGAAGATACAGAGCGTATCTGTAAAATTATTCTTTCAGCCGGAAATAAAAAATAATAAGAAACAGGTGAATTTCATGAAAGGTATTATTTTAGCAGGGGGAAAAGGGACAAGGCTTTACCCAAATACAAAAGTGGTTAGCAAACAGCTTCTTCCGATTTTTGACAAACCGTTGATTTATTATCCGCTTTCAGTGCTGTTGCTTGCAGGGATTCGTGAAATTTTAATTATTTCCACACCAGATGACACGCCTAACTATAAAAAATTATTTGGTGATGGTTCACAGCTTGGAATTTCCATTTCTTACGCCGTCCAGACAGAACCAAGAGGGCTTGCAGATGCCTTTATTCTTGGAGCGGATTTTATCGGAAACGACAGTGTGAGCTTAGTTCTTGGAGATAATGTATTTTACGGAAAAGATTTTACAAGAATTTTAAAGCGTGCAATACAGCAGTCTGAAGAATTTGGCGCATCTATTTTTGGATTTCCTGTAAAAGACCCGACTGCTTTCGGCGTGGTAGAATTTGACAAGAATTACCATGTACTTTCTATTGAGGAAAAACCAAAAAAGCCAAAATCAAATTATGCTGTTCCGGGGCTGTATTTCTATGATAATCAAGTTGTTGAAATTGCAAGGAAAGTAAAACCTTCTGCCAGAGGTGAAATAGAAATTACTTCTATCAATAACTATTATCTGGAACAAGGAAAACTACATGTCACACTCATGGGGAGAGGTATTTCATGGCTGGATACCGGAACACCAGAGGGAATGCTGAAAGCAAGTGAATTTGTTAAGACTGTACAGGAAATGCAGGGCTTTTATATCTCCTGCATTGAAGAAATTGCCTGGCGCAGAAACTTTATCACGACAGAACAGCTTTATGCATTAGGCGAAAGCTTAAAAATGACTGATTATGGAAAATATATCTTATCACTTACGGAGGACGAAAAAAAATGACGATAATTGTAACTGGTGGAGCAGGTTTTATTGGTTCTAATTTTATTTTTCATATGTTGAAAACTTATCCGGATTATCAAATTATCTGTCTTGATAAGCTGACTTATGCTGGAAATCTTTCCACTTTAGAGCCTGTTATGAAAAATCCGAACTTCCGTTTTGTCAAGCTTGATATTTGCGACAGAAAAGGCGTTTATCAGCTTTTTGAAAAAGAAAAGCCGGATATTGTGGTAAATTTTGCGGCTGAAAGCCATGTTGACCGCAGTATTGAAAATCCTGAAATTTTTTTGCAGACGAATATTATTGGCACAGCCACTTTAATGGATGCCTGCAGAAAGTATGGAATACAGCGTTATCATCAAGTTTCTACAGATGAAGTCTATGGAGACTTGCCGCTTGACCGTCCGGATTTGTTTTTCACAGAAGAAACACCTATTCATACAAGCAGTCCTTATTCCAGTTCCAAAGCCGGTGCAGATTTGCTTGTGCTGGCGTATTACAGAACTTATCAGCTGCCTGTTACGATTTCAAGATGTTCTAACAATTATGGACCGTATCACTTTCCGGAAAAACTGATTCCCTTAATGATTGCAAATGCACTCAATGACAAGCCGCTTCCTGTTTATGGTGAAGGCTTGAATGTCCGTGACTGGCTTTATGTAGAAGACCACTGCCGGGCAATTGATTTAATTCTGCATCATGGAAAAATCGGAGAAGTGTATAATATCGGCGGTCATAATGAAATGCGGAATATTGATATTGTTAAAATCATCTGTAAAGAGCTTGGCAAGCCTGAAAGTTTGATTACGCATGTACAGGACAGAAAAGGGCATGACATGCGCTATGCGATTGACCCAACAAAAATTCATCGTGAACTTGGCTGGCTTCCGGAAACGAAGTTCCAAGACGGCATAAAAAAGACCATTCAATGGTATTTGACACATAAAGAATGGTGGGAAACTATTATTTCCGGAGAATATCAGAACTATTATGAAAAAATGTATGGAAACAGACCGGAGGAAAAATTATGAAATACGATTATTTAGTAGTTGGTTCAGGTCTGTATGGTGCAGTGTTTGCCCATGAAGCGAAACAAGCCGGAAAATCTGTGCTTGTCATTGAGAAGCGTCCCAATATTGCCGGAAATGTCTACACAGAAAAAATTGAGGGAATTCATGTGCACAAATACGGCGCACATATTTTCCACACAAACAACAAAAAAGTCTGGGATTATATCACAAAGTTTGTGAAATTCAACAGATTTACAAATTCCCCTGTAGCCAATTATAAAGGCGAATTATATTCTCTGCCGTTCAATATGTACACATTTAACAAAATGTGGGGCGTGGTCACTCCTGAAGAAGCCCTTGCAAAAATCGAAGAGCAGAAGAAAGAAATCACCGGAGAACCGAAAAATTTGGAAGAACAGGCAATTTCTTTAGTCGGCCGTGACATTTACGAGAAACTCATCAAAGGCTACACAGAAAAGCAGTGGGGCAGAGACTGCAAGGAGCTTCCGGCGTTTATTATTAAGCGTCTGCCCGTCCGCCTGACGTTCGACAACAATTATTTTAATGCTCTCTATCAGGGAATCCCTGTCGGAGGCTACACAAGGCTTGCAGAGCGTCTTTTAGAGGGTATCGAAGTCAGATTGAATACAGATTATTTAGAACAGAAAGAAGAACTTGACAAGCTTGCTGAAAAAGTTGTCTACACAGGGGCAATTGATGCTTATTTCGGTTTTCAGCTTGGCACGCTGGAATACAGAAGCGTCCGCTTTGAAACAGAACTGCTTGATATGCCGAACTTTCAGGGAAATGCAGCTGTGAACTACACGGACAGAGAAACGCCCTGGACAAGAATCATTGAACACAAATGGTTTGAATTCGGCAAAGATGAAGCCGGAAACGACCTGCCCAAGACCATTATCAGCCGTGAATATTCCTCAGAGTGGAAAAAGGACGATGAACCTTATTATCCTGTTAATGATGCGAAAAACAGCAAGCTTTATACAGAATACAAAAAGCTGGCAGAACAGGAAAAAAATATTATTTTCGGCGGAAGACTCGGAGAATATAAATATTATGACATGGACGCTGTCATTGCTTCGGCATTAGATACGGCAAAAAAAGAATTGAAATAACAGAAAAAAGCTCATAACATAAGTTATGGAAGTCTGTCAAAAAAGTCCCTGTTCACACTGTGAGAGCAGGGACAAATTTATGCAGATAAGAAAGATGAGAACTATAGTAGATCTCTTGCGTAATTAACTTGCAGATATAATTAAAATATTTTACTAAATACGAATTTTGATGGAATTATGATATTTTAACAGTCTTATTTGTATTCCATCACTTTCCAAGTTTTTTCATGGCTTGAAAATCAAAAATAGCGAAAAAAATGTCGAATCAGTCCCAGAATGGTTTTTGAAACCACAATAGAGCCTACAAGAGAAGTTGTCATTATACACTTTAAGCTACTAAAGCTTTTTTGCCACTTTCGTGCTGTACTCCAAACTGGCAAAAAATCCTTTCACCTAAAAAATATATGGAATTCTAGCATCTTTCTTAATCTAATTCATAATTTTCTTGGAAAGTGGTGATATCGTCTTTTTTATAAATCGGCAAAGTTTCGGCAGCAAATCAATATATGGTTGAAATAAACGAGAAACATTTTAAATGTGTTGAGATAAAGTCAAATTATTTTCTATCTGTAAGTATGCAATTCAATGATGGATTCGTTAAAGATAATTTTTTGAAAAAGTACTTGACAAATCCTATATTTGGTGCTATACTTATTCATAGTGAGAGTGACTTTAAATGAGATTCATACCCTTAAAATACCCTTACCTGAGAAAAACAATACTTAAAATACTTGAAATAATGGAAATCATATTATGAAAAACAGCCTTTTTAAGAATAAAACATTGTTTTTTACATGTAAAATAACCGAAATCTGAATCTCATAACCCGAAGGTAACAGGAAGGTAAATAACATCACATTCACTTTGGGATGGCTGTATATTGCAGCATAAATTTATGTAAAAATGGCCGACAGAGGAAGTTCTTTCCTGTCGGCTGAATTTGGTAAAAGAAAAAAACAGCAATCCCTGCCTGAATGATAAG
>JAZQIL010000120.1:0-14790 GCA_045541055.1 Oscillospiraceae bacterium | reverse complement strand
GGCTACGATCCGACTTATTGGTGTAGAGTTTGGAGAAGATTTTTACAGCATGATATCTCCGCTGATGAAAATTATCAATCAGGACATGGATTGGGAGTATCCTGGTAATCAAGGAGTTTTCAGCGATATGGTGGGACATTGTCAGCAGGAACGTTATGATTACTGCATAACAGCCTTCGCACATTGTGGTATTGACACTGTAATGATTGACTATGGCATTATTGAACAACCTGAGACAGATAAAGACTATGCTATGCCACGTTGGGATAGTATGATAAACTGACAGAAACAATTGAAATGTTTCATATCCTACACTACACAGATTCAGGATAATGATAGTAATACACAGGAGCGTGAACCCATGAACGGAAAGGAACAAAAAAAGGCTGCTAAAGAGTTTGCAGCCAGATGGAAGGATAAGGGCTATGAAAAAGGAGAGTCACAGAAATTCTGGATAGACTTATTGGAACACGTCTACGGAGTGGAGGACATTGCCGGATTCATCAGCTTTGAAGATAAAGTGCATTTAGACCATACCAGTTTCATTGACGGCTACATTCCGTCAACTCATGTCATGATTGAGCAGAAAAGCATTGACAAGGATTTGCGGAAAGCTATCAAGCAGTCAGACGGAACATTATTAAATCCATTCCAGCAGGCGAAAAGATATGCCTCTGAACTTCCCTATTCTCAGCGCCCAAGATGGATTATTACCTGTAATTTCGCTGAATTTCTCGTCTACGACATGGAAAAGCCCAACGGCGAACCAGAACAGATTTTATTGAAAGATTTGGAAAAAGAATACTACAGACTGCAATTTCTCACGGATACCGGAAATGCTGACTTTGAAAAAGAAATGCAGATTTCTGTTGATGCCGGAAAAATCACGGAAAAGCTCTACAAAGCCTTGCTTTTGCAGTATCAGAACCCTGATTCTCCGGACAGCCTGAAAAGCCTGAATATGCTGTGTGTCCGTCTGGTATTCTGCTTTTATGCCGATAAATCGAATATTTTCAAGCACAATCAGTTTAGAAATTATCTGCATGATGTTCCAATCAATAAATGGCATGGAGAACTTAAAAATGTGTTCCGTGTATTCGATACGAATGAGGAACACCGTGACCCTTACGAGGACGAATTGAACGCTTTTCCCTATGTCAATGGCGGACTGTTTGCTGATGAGCATATCGAAATTCCCAGATTTACGCAGGAAATCGCTGATATTATCCTCAATGAAGCAAGTGCCTTTGAATGGCAGAATATCTCTCCGACCATTTTCGGAGCGATTTTTGAAAGCACTCTGAATCCGGAAACAAGACGTTCCGGCGGTATGCACTATACTTCTATTGAAAATATTCATAAAGTCATTGACCCTCTGTTTCTGGACGATTTGAAGGCAGAACTCGAAACTATCAAAGCTGTCAAAACCGAAAAAATCAGAGTACAGAAATTACAGGAATACCGCCAAAAATTAAGCAAACTGACATTTTTAGACCCTGCCTGCGGTTCAGGAAATTTCCTGACAGAAACATATATCAGCCTCAGACGGCTTGAAAATCAGGCATTGTTTGCGGAAACGGGCGGTCAGGGAATGTTCCATATAGACGGCATGATACAGGTGTCAATCGGTCAGTTTTACGGCATTGAAATCAATGATTTTGCTGTCACGGTTGCAAAAACTGCCCTCTGGATTGCGGAAAGTCAGATGATGCACGAAACGGAAGAAATCATGAATGTCAATCTTGAATTTCTCCCCCTGAAATCTTATGCTAACATTATTGAGGGTAATTCGTTAAGAATTGACTGGAATGATGTTATTTTAAAAGAAAAATTATGCTATATCATGGGGAATCCGCCGTTTCATGGTTTTACTTTCATGGATAAGGCACAAAAAGATGATATGGCTTTATTTTTTAAAGATGTGAAAAATTTAGATTATGTTTGTGCATGGTACAAAAAGGCTTCTGATTATATAATTGATACAAAAATCGAAGTAGCTTTTGTTTCTACAAATTCAATTACACAGGGAGAAACAGTTTCAAGATTCTGGGACTTTATGAATAATGATATAATCAATTTTGCTTATCAAACTTTTATATGGGACAGTGAAGCAAGTCTGAAAGCTCATGTGCATTGTGTAATTATAGGCTTTGCTAAATTTTCAAGAGAGCATAAATATTTGTATAATGCTTCAACTATGATACAAGTTAAGAACATAAATCCCTATTTAGTAGATGCACCCAACATACTTGTACGCAGTCGTAACAAACCTTTATGTAATGTACCTAAAATGATTTATGGAAACAAGCCGGCAGACGGAGGATTTTTGATTATTGAAGCCGATGAATATGAGGATTTCATCAAAAAATCACCTAATGCTATTCCAATGATTAAGCCTTTAATCGGAGCGTCTGAATACATAAAAGGCAAAAAACGTTGGTGCTTGTGGCTTGTTGATATTTCACCCGAAGAAATAAAAAAATGCCCTGCCGTTCTTAACAGGGTAAAAAAATGCAAGGAATCAAGAGAGTCAAGTATTGCAGAAGGTATCAGAAAATTTGCGACTACACCAACATTATTTGCACAAAGAACACAGCCAACTGATGTAGACTTTATTGTTGTTCCTCGTGTTTCATCACAAAATCGTAAATATGTACCTATGGGGTTTATAAGTGCAGGGACAATTGTAACAGACAGAGTACAGATAATTCCAAATGCCACTCTTTATGACTTTGGAATTATAACTTCTAACGTACATATGGCATGGATGAGAGCCACTTGCATGAGATTGAAAAGTGATTACAGCTATTCAAAAGATATTGTTTACAATAATTTTCCGTGGTGCAATCCGACAGAACAGCAAAAAGTCAACATTGAAAAAACAGCTCAGATGATTCTTGATGCAAGAGCGAAATATCCCGATTGTTCGCTGGCTGATTTGTATGACGAAACCACTATGCCCCCAGAATTAAGAAAGGCTCACCAAGCCAACGACAAAGCCGTCATGCTTGCATACGGTTTCGATTACAAGACCATGACCGAGAGCGAATGCGTGGCGGAACTGATGAAGATGTATCAGAAACTGACTGAAAAACGAAAGGATTAAAGTTATGAAGAAATTAATATCAGCAATTGCTGTATTTGCAGTCACATTATCAATGAATCCTGTTTCCTTTGAAGCTCATGCTTTCATGAGTGACTGGACGATAACAGACGGTGTTCTGACTATTACGGGAAACGGTGCTTTGCCAAAATATGAAGACCCTCGTAAAATTCCGTGGTATGACAAAAAAGAGGAAGTAACATCACTTGTTCTGGAAGGCAACATCACTGAAATTACTGACCAGTTGTTCAGCGGAATGAAAAATCTTGAAAGCGTTTCATTTCCTGATACAGTGACTTCTATCGGCTGGCAGACATTCAGCAACTGTACCAGCCTGAAAGAAGTAGTTCTGCCTGATTCTGTAAAATCAATCGGCAACGGTTCTTTCGGCAGATGCGAAAATCTTGAATCCGTATCACTGCCGAACGGCTTGGAAACAATTGATGTATGGGCTTTTGGCGAATGTACGAACCTGAAAAATATCACCATTCCTGACACAGTTTCGTCAATAGGGGCATATACATTTTATAAATGTACTTCTCTCACAGATATGACTTTGCCTGAAAAAGTAACAGCACTGGAAGAAGGACTTCTGCAAGGCTGTACTTCTCTGCAAAATTTTAATGCCAAAGGAAAAATAGAATCTGTTGAAGGAGCGGTTTTCAGCGGTACGCCGTGGCTTTTGAATCAGCCGGGAATTGTCACCTATGACGGAAAATGGCTTTTGGCTTATAACGGAAGTGAGCAGGAAATTAAAATTCCTGATGGTGTGACTGAAATTTGTGATTATGCTTTCATGAATAATGAAAATATTGCTAAAGTAATACTTCCGGAATCCGTCAAAATGATTGGGAGAGAGGCTTTTTTGTATTCTTCACTCAGCGAACTGGAAATGCCTGCTGTTGAAGTCATAAAAGATAATGCTTTTTCTGAAACTCTGCTGAAATCTATCACATTTCCGGATACATTGCAGGAAATAGAAGGCTATACTATGCAGAACTGCAAAGAACTGACAGATGTTCACTTTGGTTCTTCCATGACAGAAATTCCGCAGGGCATCTTCTTTTACTGTGACGGTCTGAAAACAATCACTATTCCTGAAAATATCAGGGAAATAAAGCCGATGGCATTTGACGACTGCAAAAATCTGGAAACTGTTGTTTTTGAAGGAAATCAGCTTGATTTTATGGGAAATTCAGCTTTTTACAGATGTGAAAGTCTTAAATCAATAAACATTCCAAATGGAATACCCAAAATTGAAGAGGGAACGTTTTATAGCTGTAAATCTCTGGAAAGCGTAAAAATTCCTGAAAGTGTAACATCTATCGGAACAGAAGCTTTTTACAATTGTACGAATCTGAAAACCATAACTGTTCCGGCTACAGTGACAGAAATCAGTAAAAGAGCATTGGGCTATACTTACATCAAGGATACCGGCTATTGTCTGACAGATGATTTTGTAATTGAGGGATATATCAACTCCGCAGCAGATACTTATGCAAAAGAAAATGGAATCACGTTCTCTGTATTAAATGACAGTTCATTAAAAGGTGATGTCAATGCAGACGGAGCATTTAATGTTTCTGATGTGATTCTCCTCCAGAAGTGGTTGCTGGCTGTTCCGGATACGCACCTTGCTGACTGGAAAATGGCTGATTTCTGCGAAGATGACAAACTGAATGTATTTGATTTATGCCTTATGAAGAGAGAATTGTTAAACAGCAAATAAAACTATGAAAAGAGAAACTCTCAAATGATAACCACAAAAATTATGCTTATCCTCGGTGGAGTTTTCTTCTTCTGTGGTGGATATTTTGGATGGGATTTTTTTGTAAACAACTAATTCAAATAAAACTATTAAAATTATCCAAAGAGAGGGTGAAATATATTGAAAAGTGTATTAAAAAGTATGAATGAGAAAGAAGTTACATCCAATGAAACTGATACACCAGCCACACCAGAAAATAACTGTCCTCTCCTCGACCGCAATCTGTACAAAACAATAAAGAAAATGGACAGGGCGAGTTTGGAAAGTCTAATTAATGACATCTACGAAAGAGGTCGGAAGAAAGGGGCAGAAGAGACAGTGTCTGCCAGTACAACAGATTCAGAGGATTCATTAGTTAATCCAGATTCAAAGCAGGAAAATAATTGTGGCAGTGTTGATGATAGCCACACTTTGGATTTGCATGTATTGGAGAAAGAGATACGTTCTGTCAAAGGTACCGGTGAAAAACGCACTGAGGAGATTATGCTCTTAATTGAAAAGTGGCTGAAACTTGAATAAATATCCATTTTAGTATAGACCGGAAGTTTTTAGCCAAGTAATGGAACAGGCGAAAACGCTTAAATTTTAACTATAGAAGGAGTTCATTATGTTTGATGTAAAAATTCACTTAGCAGATGCTACATTTGACGGGGCTGTCACAATGTCAAGTGCCACTTCTAAATTTTCTGCTATTCGCATAGATAAAAGTCTGGTTTCTATGTATGCCAATGACCTGAACAACCCAGGAATCTATTTTTTGCTGATTGGAGCTGATACGGTCTATGTGGGACAGAGCGGACTGGATGTGATTGGTAAGCGAATCATGAATACACATAGCGGTTCAATTGATAAGGACTGGCATACTGTCCTTGCATTTCCTTGCTCTGGAATCAATATGAGTGCAAATGAATTTCTGTTCCTTGAAAATGCAATGTGTGAATATGTGCATAAGCATTTCGCTCATTGTGCTACCTCCACACCATCTCAGAAAAACTGCAATGCCAACTATCGCAGCAGTCATTACAATCTAAATGGTGGGAGTATCAGAGCCTGCAATCAGTATGTGGAAGATATCATACACTTCATTTCTCTGTTTCCGTCAATATTCCCGAAACAGCCAGAAATAACAGCAATGCCGCAGGATGCACCTGTTCTATCTGTAACACCTAATTCACAGCTTTACTATTACAGAAGCCGAAAAGGTGACATTGACGGAACAGCAGAAATCCGTGATGATGCAAAACGAATCACAATTTTGAAGGCAGGGTCAAAAATTTCACCCCAAGTATCTGAAAACTTTAAAAATTCAGAAGCAATTCAAAAAAAGAGACAGCTGTTGACAGATGCAGGGAAGATTGCGGACAATGTGCTGTTAGCTGATATCGAATTCACCAGTCCAAGCACTGCTGCTACGTTTTTATGTGGCAGGTCAGTAAACGGCTATGAGGTGTGGAAATCCATTGATAATGATGAACTCTTGAAAAAATTATCATAATAACATAAGAGAGGATAATTGACATGGCAGATAAAAATGAAATCGAAGAAATGATGAAGAAAACAGGCATGACGGAAGAATATGTCAAATCCATGCTTGAATTCAAGGAAAACTATGAAAAGCGTAAAGAAGAGGTCACATCTATGGCAGAAACACTCGGTATGACACCAGAACAGTACATTTCTGAAATTGACCGACGGGAATCAAATCTGTATTTTCTCACCACAAAGGGATTTGACATCAAGACAATGGCTGGATTACAGCAGGCAAAAGAGTGGCTTGAAACTGCTGACCCCGACGAACTGATGCTTGGTGAACCCACAGGAGATGCATTTGATATCCAGATGGGCAGCCTACGCCGTGGAATGCTGATAAAAACCATTGAAAGAGAAATGAAGAAGTGCTGAAATCTGGAGTGATTACTTTGAAGTTATATGTATCCATGCAGACTTTCATAATTCCCACTGAGGTTCTTGAAAGTCTGGGGAAGCCGATTTATATCAATTTGAATTATGATTCTGATAACAAAATTATATACATTTCGCCGGATAATACCTGCACAGAGAATAGTTTTGACATTCCAGAAAAGCTATATTCAAATCGGAAATGGAAAGGACTCCGTATCTTTGGCGGTAACTTTGGCAGAAGAATGTGCAAAGATATGAAGTGGCAGTACACAATAAATCAAATGGAAATCGAACCATATCTTGCTCTTGATGAGAACAATGAAATTGTTCTTGTGATTCCATTGCAGGAAGCTGTCCCCTCTGAAGGGAAGATTGCTGGTCATGATTACCTTCTTCCCATCTGGCAATATGAAGAAATGAGAGAAGAAGAGTGAAATAAACAATTATGGCGGTATGATGACTGCTGGCAGTACGAGTGCATTCTGTATCCTTTATAAGAACAGGGATGTTTTCCGCATCTTTCAACAGAGTTATCAACAGGTTTCCACATTTTCAACTTTGAGTCTGAAAGAAATATTATAATGAAAGGAATTGATGAAATTGGCAATGAAATTCCCGAATCTTGAACAAATCATGCTGAATTCAGGCTTTAATAGGGAGATAACAACTGCTGCGCTTGAATGGCTGGATATCAGTAAAGAGCGTGATATGGCTCTTTTTGAAAAGCTGACGGTGCAGGACAACAAAATCGAGCAAAATAAAATTCATGACTATCGTAATGCCTTTAGGCAAGATGTGATATCTCTCGGCAACGATGAGCTTTACCGTAGAATCATCCTTATGAGCTATAAGCTGCTGGACGCAGAAGCTTATAGCCTGATTGAACCGCTGTTCTGGGAGATACCGGACATTGATGAGGAAATCTTTACTAAGCTGGCAGATGATGCCATGAAAGAGGTATGGGGCGATGAAGCACAAGCAAGGTCATTTGCGGTACGCTATGCCATGTCTACTCATCGGACAGGAATTGCTTATGCTGATTTTCCGATGGAGCCAAACTCATATCTTGAAGCGGCTGAACTGACTTCGGATAAGACTTATGTCATAAAGCTCATGTTATGTGCGAATGCTCTGGAATATATGCCGCTGTCCAAAGACAAAAAGCTGTCTGATGAAGCGCAAAGGGCGGTATCTATGATAAAGAATATCATGCAAAGCAATATAAAGAAGGATAGTATTAATCTTCTCACAGCACTTACTTCTGCGAGTTTTTTCGATGAGCAGTTGAAGCGCCATTTCAATCAATATGTGGCAAAAAAAGTGAGTGGTATCTGCAATCATATATCAATATTTATGAAACGTCCTGAACGGGCACTGGATGCCCTTTTCTCGGTTGAGGGTGCGTTCACGCAGGAAATCCTTAGTGATATTCTAAAACTTCGCTGTAATTCGGATATATTTATGCAGTCTGCCGCAAAAATGCAGACCGAAACATTCAAAAGCCTTATGCTCCAACAGGGTAACGTCAGTGATATGGTGAAGATGAATCATGCTCTCAAAGCCGTCAAACCAAATGAAGTTATGAATAATGATGCGTTTACGAGCATTGCCAAGGAAAAAACAGCCGAAGCCGTGTCCTCATGCTTTCAGGAAAGGGACAAGATAAAAGCCTATATCAATGGAGATATCCCCTTTGATGAAGTATATCCCATAATAAAAAGTACAAAGCTGGGGTATCATGCACCTGCAAAATGCAATTATATCGGAAACTTTGGAGAGGACGATTTCATTGTGCGATGTATTGCAGTGCTGGGTGGCTGTGTAGGAAGATATAGCTATCATCTGGAGGAAGTGGCGGGATTTAACAGAGACCATATCATGGGTATTGTGGATAAAATGCTGGCTGTTGGTGTGAATATCGTTCAGGCACTTGATATCTGTGGAAATATGATGGAACAGTACAGCCCATTCGGCACAGACAAGGAAAAGTACATAGACAGCTTTTCAGGTCACATTGATGAAATTGCTGCCGAGGACATCACAAAATGCAATGCGACAGCTAAAATCGTTGCGCTGACTCTTTTCCAAAAGGATGAGAACAAGTACCACAAACAAATTATTTCCCTTGCAGGAGATAGTGCTAAGGCTGTATGTGAGATTATAGCCGAGATAGTCATAAAGCACCCCGATTGGAATGATGATATCAAGGCTCTGCTGAAATCGAAGAAGGCTTCAGCAAGAAATTTCGCTCTTACCATCATTGAAAGGCAAGGGGCGAAGGCATATATCTCTGCACTGAAAGAGGCTCTCTCCGTTGAAAAGACCGACAAACTGAAAGCACGCATAGGCAGTATGCTTGCAGTGGTATCAGGTGAGGACAGTACCGAGGAGAAAGATTCTGCCGGAGACATCGTAAAAGATATGACCAAGGGAAAGAAAACTGCCAAGTTGGACTGGCTGTTTAAAAAGCCTTTTTCGCCCGTACATAAAAAGGACGGCACCGAAGCAGATGAAAGCTATATAAAAGCCCTGATGCTGTGCTTTGCGAATTCCGTGGGACTCAAAGACCCCAATGCAGATGTAATTGTTTCGGAGATTGTACCTGAGGACGTTTGCAGGCTTGCCAATGAAGTCCTTGAGCGGTGGCTCACGACTCCTCCCGAAGTAAAATCCGAATGGCTGGAGTTTTTTGAGCAGTATGGGTATGCGTATGCAAATACTCTCCATGCACAGGCTAAGTACAAATGGGTGCTGTATTTTGCAAGTGTATATGGTGGCAAAAAGACGCTGGAGCTGTTTGACGAGCTTATGGCTCACTGGCCTTTGATGCAGAAGGGCGGTCTCGCAAAAGAAATACCTCATGCAATCATACTCAACGGCAGCAGTGAGTATATCATGAAAGTCGAAAAGATGTCCCGTAAGCACAGGTTCAACTCCATACGCAAAGCTTCTGCGGATGCATTGTTATGTGCTGCTGAAAAGCTGGGCATAAGCAAGGAGGAGTTTGCCGATTTTATGGTTCCCGATTTGGATTTCGACGAGAATATGTGCCGTACTTTCGACTACGGCAATAGGCAATTCAAGGTGTATCTTTCCCCAAAGTTGGAGCTTGAGATTTACTGCGACGAAAAGAAATTGAAGTCTATGCCAAAACCTGTGAAGAGCAATGACAGCGAAAAAGCAGATGTGGCATATAAGGAATTCACAGCCATGAAAAAGCTGATGAAAACTGTAGTTGCAACTCAGCGGATACGCCTTGAAAACACCATGCGAACCGCACGAAGCTGGACTTCTCAGAACTGGAAAAAACTGTTTGTCGCTAACCCTGTCATGCACTGTTTTGCTGTAGGTCTTATCTGGGGCATATATAAAGATAATCAACTTGAAAAGAGTTTCCGCTATCTTGATGACGGCAGCTTTACCACCGTTGACGATGAAGAGTTCACCTTACCCGAAAATGCACAGATAGGGCTTGTTCATCCTGTTGAACTTGATGATGAGGAGCTTTCAGCGTGGAAACAGCAACTCAAAGACTATGATATCATACAGCCATTTGCACAGCTTGACAGAAGCATATTCAAGCCGACAGATGAGGAAAAAAACAAGAACTGCATTGAACGCTTCAAGGGACAGGTCATAAATAGCGTTGAGCTTGCAGGCGCAATGGACAAGATAGGCTGGAGCAAGGGTATTGCAGGGGACGGTGCAATGATAGATGATTTTCTCCGTGAGGATATTTTCGCACGAAACAACGGCATAAAGGCTAGTCTGAGCCATTCGGGCATGAGTGTTGAAGTATTCAGGGGCGAAGGAGTTGACGTTACTATTGATGCTCTTTATTTCTACAAACTGCCCTCTGGGGAGCACATGATTGTGAATGATCTCAGCGACAGATATTTCAGCGAAATAATGTATCAGCTGAGCATGGTGTTTGCGTGTGATTTTTAAGCAGTGAAAGGGTAAAAAGATTTATGAAAGCAACAAAAAAATAAGGGGTATGCATATGGAAAATTTCCAAATAAGAGGATTTGAAATTCCAGTAGTACTACAGCGTGCCAACCGAAAAACACTAGAAGTCACGTTAAAAGAGGGAAAATTAAATGTCAAAGCCCCAAAAGATATGCCTATTCAGGAAATTACAGAAATCCTTGAATCAGAATCGGCTAATATCATGCGGAAATTAACGGAAGTGCGGTATCCTAATAACATTCTGAATGTAGAGGGCATCTCCACTCCTGTAAAATTAATCCGGAGTGACCGGAAAATGATTACTGTGGAAGTAAAACACAGTGAGGTGATTGTCCGTGCGCCGTATGATGCACCGGAAGAAAAAGTAATGAAATTTCTGCTATTTAAGGCAAAGGACATTGAAGAAGCCTATCAGCAGAATAAAGCATCTGCTCCGGAAAGGCTTAGTCAGGAGGAACTTCTTTCTCTTTTCAAAAAAGCAGAAGAATACATTCCACAGCGTGTACAATACTATGCTCCCTTAATCGGTGTGATTCCCTCAAACATTACGATTCGCAATCAGAAAACAAGATGGGGGAGCTGTTCTGACAAGGGAAATCTGAATTTTAATTGTCTGCTGATGCTCGCACCAGTGGAAGTGATTGATTCTGTTGTAGTCCATGAACTTTGTCATCTGAAATACATGAATCACTCAGAAAAATTTTATGAAGAAATTTATCGTGTTTATCCAGAATATGACAAATGGAATCAATGGCTGAAAGAAAACGGCACTGCAATTGTAAGAAGAATGACAGGCTGAATTGCTCTGTAACACATGAAGAAAGGAATTGAATTTTATGAAAAAAGCTTATGTTATCAGTGTTTCTCTTGGACAAGGGTGTTATCGCCATATCGAAATCCCACAGCAAAATACATTACATGATTTGCATGAGGCGATACAATATGCTTTTCATTTTGATAACGACCACCCTTACGCATTTTTTATGAACAATCATGTATGGGATGATACAGAAGCCTATTATTCACCCTATATGACGGAAGAAGAGGGTGTGCGTTCTGCGGAAATCAAGCTGTCAAAACTGAATCTCTCTCCAAATAAGAAATTCATCTATTTGTTTGATTTTGGCGATGAATGGACATTTCAATGTAAGGTTCTCAGAGAAACGAAAACAGATAATATCTACATTATCCGTTCTGTTGGTACAGCTCCTGAACAGTATCCTGATTATGATGAATCATAAAGAAGACAAAAGAATTTATACACTCAGTCAGGAAGCACCAGCAAAAGCCGTCATAAAAATGAGCGTTCCGCTGATATTTGGTATGTTTATCATGGTTCTGTATAATCTGGTAGATACCTATTTTATTGGCTTGACCGGAGACGACTACCAGATGGCGGCAGTCAATCTTGCATATCCTGTCATGATGGTGACAGTTGCTATCTCCAATATGATTGGGACAGGAGCTTCTTCTTTTATTGCACGATGTCTTGGCGCAGAGGAAAAGGAAAAAGCAGAACACACGCTGACTTCTGCTTTTACCCTTACATTGATTAACAGCATACTGGTTACAGGAGCAGGACTTGCTTTTCTTCCGGCACTTATCCGGCTTCTGGGAGCGAAAGAAAACACTTTCCTGTATACACAGCAGTATGTGCAGATAATCTTGTTTGGCAGTTTCTTTACAATGGGCAGTTATACAATCGGTGCTTTGCTGAGAAGTGAAGGCTCTGTTCGTTATTCTATGACAGGCATGATTGCAGGAACAATTATCAATATTGCCCTTGACCCGTTATTTATTTTCATACTGAATATGCAGATTCGTGGAGCTGCTCTTGCAACCATACTGAGCAATGCCGTAAGTTTTGGCATTTCAGCCCTGTATTATCTCCGCAAAAAGACGATTTTATATCCGTCAATGAGATGGATAAAGCCAACTGCTGAAATTCTGCGTGAAATTTATTGGGTCGGTGTTCCGGCATCATTGGAAACACTTCTGACTTCTGCTGCTTATACAGTGAATAATAATCTTGCTGTCAGCTACAGTGAACTGACTGTCACTGCTATGGGTATTGCACAGAAAGTGCTGTCTCTTGGAAATTATGTATATCAGGGCTTTGCTTCCGGAACACAGCCCATCATGGGTTACAACTACGGTGCAGGAAATACGGAACGAATGCAGAAAGTATTGAAAGCCGGAGTTGCTACAGTAACAGCAACAGAAATTGTTCTTATGCTGTTCTATTATGTTTTTGCTTCTCCGCTGATTGATATTTTCACGGACTCCGAAGAAGTAATAAAAACAGGAATGCACATTCTGCACAGACTGATGTGGATACTTCCGTTTGTAGGAACTGTATCCATGTGCCGTATGTCATTTCAGGCAATGGGAAAGCCCATTTATGCCTTCTGTATTACACTTGTAAGGCAGTTGATTTTATACATTCCATTGCTTTTAGTGCTGAACCATCATTTCGGATTTCATGGTATGCTCTGGGCGCAGCCAGTTACAGAAGCCATCATGATGGCTGTATCTTTTATCTTACTTACGGAATTTATCAAGCGGATTTCAAAAAAATAGCTGGTGCGGTATCATTTCCACACCAGCTTTCCTTTATTCACTAAGAATTTCCATCATCAGCAATGCTCCATCTTTGAAACCCTGAATGTACAGGATCTCGTTGTCCCTTACTGCATTTTCGCCTTGTATGTCGCTAAGTTGATGGAACATATCAATCTGTTCCGCTGTCAGTGTCCGTTCAAATTCAGCGGACAGGTTCAGCCATTTCTGTGTCAGTCTGTCATCAGGCTCTGACTTCCGTTCTGACGGACTGATTTCACCGTGGTATAGTTCTTTTAGCATGATAAGCCCCCCCTTTCTGAGATACTATCATACCATAAATTAAACAAAATAGCCATTACTATAACCAACAAATATAATGGAGGAGAATTGTGACGATTAAACAACAAAGTGATTTTATTGAGTTAAATCATTAAAGTAGTGGCATAATAAAAAAAGCACCAGAGAGCTTTTGAAGTTCTCTGGTGTTTTGTTTACAGTAGGATATAGTAACTTACAATGATTTTGAAAAATTATATGTAGTAACACACAGTAAGTCACAGTAGTATACAAACTTGCTGCTATGTGTTTTATACTGTCTTTGGTGTCATAAGTTCTTTGATATATTCTACTGTCACATTAAATTTTTTAGCTACACGTTCGATGATGTCTTCCTCGGACATATTCAAATCCCGAAGAATTCCGATTGCCCCGATAATCTCTGTTTTCAGCGTATAAGCCTCCATGCCTTTACACATATCAACCTCTCCTTTCTCGTCAACAGATTTTTCAAATTTAATATTGGCAACCTCTGCAATCATATCTGCTGAGGCTTCATCTATTTTTGGAGCATTGCTCAAAATATCAGCGACTTCGATTTCATTCTGATGCTTGATGACCTGCATCAATGTGCCAAATCCTGTATGGAATCTTCCGGTACTGTCTTTTGTTGAAAAATCACTGTCCGGAATATTTGCAGGTGCAATCAGATTAATGCGGTAATTCGGAATAAACGGCAACAGTTCTTCATCAACATCCAGCATCTCATGAATACTCATAGGAGCGTCCCATTCTTCTGCACCAAAATAAATCACGGCTGTGATGACAGGCATCAGCTTGTCGCCTTTGCGGAATCCTGATAAAAATTCCGAACGTGTCAGTGAAATTCTCACACCATCTTCATCAAACTTGAAACTTTTATAAGATTGTCTTGCAGAATCCACCTGTGCAGCGTAGTTAATACTGTCATAGAGCATATATTTCACAGGCATTGCATAGTGGATACTGCTTTGATTTTCACTGCCAAGCAGAACGTAGACTGCTTTTCCGTCCTGCATTGCTGCCCAGATTTTCATGTTGTCACGATATTTCTGAACAGGAACTTCTGCATTGTTTCCGTATGGAATAATCACTTCTGTTGTGTCCACAGGTTTCAATGTATCTGGCTTTAAGTCGGATCGTAGCCATGTCGTTCTGTGAGCCAAGGAGT
>JAZQIL010000119.1:0-7076 GCA_045541055.1 Oscillospiraceae bacterium | reverse complement strand
CACGATTTTTTGCTTTTTGTGGCGAACAGGGGAGAATATCTTAAAAAACAAGGTAGGGAACAGGCTTTTTCTTAAAAAACAAGGTGGACACATTGCTTTTTAAGGTGGTAACATCCAGAAAAGCAATAGCTGTTCAGGAAGTGATGCAGAATAGCCAGAATGTTAAGAACTCTTTGCCGACTGAATATCTGTGCAGAACTTCAAAAGGGCTTTGCTTAGACAAAAACAGATGCATACTTTGACGACTCCCTTACTGGTTCAGTAGATGTTGCACGATTGTTGCATGACTTGCTACGACTGGTATCACCGATACTCTCTGTAGATGCTCTGAACTATCCGTGTGACTTTCGTGTGATTTTTTCAGAAAAGGGTTGTTAAAAATATATCACTCTTATCACTGACTTATACAGTGTTTTCTGAAAAAGGATTTGTGAAATGATGCCACTCATACCACCAATCAAAGAAAGAATCCTTGCTGTTCAGCCAGAAATGTAAAGAATGTTCCGAATATAGCTGTAATGATGCAGAGCTGGAAAGGATTTTTCTGTTTTGTTAGAGGTGTAAGAGCTGTTCCAGATGTAGCTGTAATAGCACAGAACTGAAAATAGCCTTACTATCTTACCAGAGATGCAGGAAGTGTTTCGGATATAGTTGTGATAGTACAGAACTGAAAATATCTTTCTTTCTGAAATAAGAATCTGTGAAATGATACCACTTGTGCCGCATATATCTGGTGAGAAAGATATAATCTTCATAGGGGTGAAATAAGCAAAAATAAAGCAGATAGTGCTGCTGGAATAGTCTTGATTGGAATATGGTTTTCTCCTGCTTAAAACGCTTATATCAGGGCATATGAGTACAGAAATAAATCATAGTCATGTTGTGGAATATAGTAACTCATTGATTCTGGTATCATTTGGTATACAAGATGTTTCCGCTGAGTTCATGGTGTAAAGATATTTTTTTCAGAAAAGAGTTGTGAAAAACATATCACTCCTGTCACCAGCAAAGAACATATCTTCTGAAATAAGAATCTGTGAAATGATACCACTTGTACCCATGTATCTGGTAAGAAAACATAGTACCTCAATAAGGCTGAAATAAGCAAAAATAAAGCGGATAGTGCTGCAATAACTGTCTTGGCTGGATGATAGAGATAACCCTGCTTAAAACGCTTGTAGGGGGCTGTTTGAGGGTATATAGTATCAGTCATGTTGTTGTAGAGGTATAATACTCTTTTGGCTGTTTAGGTAAGTGATAAAAGTGATAAATTTTTCTCAATCCATTTTGTGAAAAATATACTGATATATCAAGCAAAATCAGAATAGTCCTTTCAGTTCTGAGATTAGTGGCGTGAGTGGTATGCTTTTCTCATTTTCGTTTTCAACAACAAAAATAATCTCAAAATCGCTATCTGTAAAGAGTACCTCCAGTTCTTGGGCTAGTGATGAGAGTGATAAGTCTTTCTGAAACCATTTTTTAAAAAATATCTCCATATATCAAGTAGAATTGGAATAGTCCTTTCAGTTTTGAGCCCAGTGGCATGAGTGGTATGATTTTTCATTTTTTGTTTTAGTAATACAAACAACTGCCATTTGCAGGAAATACAAGAATTGTTCCAGATACAGCTGCGATGATGCAGAACTGAAAACAGTCTTGCTGTTCTAAACTATCTGTTTAACTTTTCCTTGACGGTATTTACCGACGATACCGACGTTGAGTGAGTACTAAAGATCTGCTGAATATAGACATTTCGTCGGTAACGACGGCATTGACAGCATTTTTTCAAAAACTTTATTTTTCTGTGTCCTGAATCCTCTTGATGGGGATTCAGGATTTTTTAGTTCAGGGATATTATATGACTTGTATAAGCTAAAATCCCTGATACTCTCTGCATATATTTTTTCTGGAAGAGTAGTGGAGATATATACTTCTATCAATTTCTTTTCTGAAATAAGAATCTGTAAAATAGTACCATTTGTTTCACATATCTCTGGTAAGATTAAAATCAGGTTTAACAGCTCAATAAGACTGGAATAAGCTAAAATAAGGCTGATAATGCTGTAAAAGCAGTTTTGATTGGAATATAGATTCCTTACTGCTTAAAACGCTTATATGGGATGTTTAAAGCATTGAGATAAAGCTTAATCATGTATAAATATTCCTGTAATTCTAAGTTTTAGCGGTATGAGTGGTATGATTTTTCAGATTTCTTCTTTTGAAAAGATTCAGAAAAATGCCGACGATACCGTCATAGCCGACGAAATGCCGATATTCAGATGAATTTTGACATTCACTAAACGTCGGTATCGTCGGTAAATAACATCAGTTAGATTTTTTGCTTTTCTACATCTCAATAGAAATATTTGGAATGTGTCTTACAAAGTACTCTTTTGACTGAAAAAAGTGAAGAAAATATACCACTCCTATCACTAACTCAAAAACTAGAAGCCCCCTTTACAGAAAATAGTTTTCAGGTTGTTTTTTAGTGAAAAAGAAAATTGAAAAAGTATCCCACTCACGCCACTAACTCCAGAATCATAGGACTTCGTACATTTCTGTACCCCAACTCAGTTCTAGTTTTCACAAAATGAAATAAAAAAACTTATCACTCTTATCACTGACCAAAAAGAGTTAAGAACCTTTCCAAGTGGTGGAAGTGATAGCTTCAATGCTGACCAAAATTCAGAAAAATCAAGTTAAAATTCAAAAGTGACTAATTTTTTTGATTTTAATGCTAATCACAATGACTCCGAGAAAAGTTATTTTGGCTGTTTTGATAGGTTTGCTAAAATTTCTCGAACAAATGCTTTTCTTTGTAAGTGTAAAATTTTCGTTGGCAAAGCATATTTACCAGATTATTCTATTTTTCAATGTGCTGGAAAATTATAGATATTGCATTCGGCTTTTATGACTGCCAATTCCTTGCCAACGCTGCCCAAAATCTTAAAAAATAGTACTACAATGCAAAATCTGCTAAATTCTTTGATTTTGTGCCAATCCTCAACACATTCACCAAATGTCCATAACACCATTCAAAAAGTTATTTTGGCTATTCTGCGTTGAATAGGTTTGCCAACGTTTCTTGAACACATACCTTTTCTTTTCAAATGCTTGACATTTTCAATTAGATTTGATATAATATTTGGTATAGGACAGTTGCTTAGCTTGCTGATGGAAACCAAATTTTAGAGGTTAATCACTTATGTGGAATAGTTTTAAATTTATTGACTTGTTTGCAGGAATAGGCGGAATTAGATTAGGATTTGAGTCTGTTGGTGGTAAATGTGTTTTTTCGTCTGAATTTGACGAAGATGCTTGCAAAACATATGAAGCAAATTTTGGAGAACACCCTTCGGGAGATATAACAAAGATTGATGCTAAAGATATTCCAGAATTTGATATATTGCTTGGTGGATTTCCATGTCAAGCATTTTCAATCATTGGAAAAAAAGAAGGCTTTGCTAATGAAACTTGTGGAACTCTTTTTTTTGACATTGAGAGAATATTAAAAGAAAAAATGCCTCCAGCTTTTATGCTTGAAAATGTTAGAAATCTTACTGCTCACGATAATGGAAACACCTTCAAGGTAATCAAGCAACATTTAGAAACATTAGGCTACCATGTTCATGCTAAAGTTCTTAACGCATTGGACTATGGTGTTCCTCAAAAAAGAGAAAGAATTATTATCGTTGGATTTTTGGAAAACGTTGACTTCAACTTTCCTAAACCAATTCCAGAATCAGAAAGAAAAACCTTATCAGATATTTTAGAAGAAAATGTTGATAAAAAATACTATGTTAGAGATGTAATTAAAGAATCAAGATTAGCTCGTTTAAAAGATAAGTCATATCCGAAACCATATATATCACATGAAAATATGGCTGGTTCCATTACTCCACATCCTTATTCATCAGCACTTAGAGCTGGTGCTTCTGCAAATTACATATTGATAAATGATGAAAGAAGACCTACTGAGCGTGAGTTGTTACGAATTCAGGGATTTCCTGAAACATATAAAATCGTCGTTCCTTATAGTAAGGTAAAAAAGCAAACTGGAAACTCAGTTGCTGTACCTGTTATAAAAGCTGTTGCAAGAGAAATGCTGTCTGCTTTAAGAAAGCATGAACTAAGAAAGGAGAGTATTATGCCAACAAGAATTGAAGCTAAAAATGCACTTGATGCAGTGATTAAAAAATCGAGAGTTCACCTTTATAAACCTATTCAAATTGCCGAAATATTGTATCATATTCGTACTGTTGGTAACATTGACCCTTTGAATTTGGAAGACTATCGTACTAAAAGCAAAAAATGGCGAGATGATGTATGTTTACCTCTGCTCGGAAGAGTTTGCACAAGTAGCGCACGATTTCAGGATGACTTATTTAATGATAATGCTGTTCCGCCAGCTATGCTTGATGAATTGAACAAAGAAAATCTTCGGACAGGTGGTGCTGTTGAAGCATATATTTATCGCCGCTTTACTAACAAACACAATCAACTTTCTGATGCTCTTTTGTATTGTTATGATTCAACAAAGGAAACTTTTAATGTAAAACAGTTTATCGATTCATTTTGGAATGAGCCAGGGTTAAAGCGGAGTTTAGACAAAATTTATGAGATTATCGTTTATTCTTTGTTTGCTACACTTGTTGATGCACTTAATCTGAAAGTTGAAATATCTGTGGACGAAGGTCATTTTGGTATTTTAAGTGAGTTTGAAGAATTTTCCAAAAAAGTTATGTGTTTAGATTTTTCAAATCCTACCCATATTCAGGATGCTCGTGTTTATCGTGTTGGTGTAACAAATGCAGCAGATAGAGGATTGGATATGTATTCAAACTGGGGACCAGCAATTCAAATCAAGCATCTTAGTTTGGATATTTCTTTAGCAGAAAATATAGTTACAAGTGTATCAAGTGATAGAATTGTTATCGTATGTAAAGATGCTGAAAAAGATGTTATTATTTCTTTACTTACTCAAATTGGGTGGAGAAGTCATATCCAAAGTATTGTGACTGAGCAGGAGCTTGTTAATTGGTATGAAAAGGCACTTCGTGGAAAATATAGTGATATTATTGGCGATAAATTGCTTGAATGCCTTATCAGCGAAATTACGCAAGAATTTCCTTCGGTTGATGACGTGCCAGATATATTAAAAAATCGGCATTATGAGAATATTAGTGACCCTTTTTGGATTTAGCCTATTGGCATATCTGTTTTTCATAATAAATTTTGTACTACGCTGATTTATCAGAAAGGAAATGAAATGAAAACAAAGAAAATTCTTCTTGACAACGCTTTGGAATCTTGGAGTATTGCTGTGAAATATTGTAAAGATATTCAAAATGGTCTTGCAACATTACACTATCAAAAAACATTTGTATCTTCTTTACACAATGCTATTGAGTTGCTTCTAAAGCAGATAATGCTTGATAATAATGACTATTCTGTAATTACAAATGTAACTGTTGTTGATGAAGAAGATGCAAAACTTCAATTTGAGTTTTACAAGTCTAAGAATTTAAATGATTTTTTTATAAGATTATCCGATGAACAACGCATAAAATTTCATTCCATTGAATTTTCATATTTGATACAAAGAAAGAACTCTCTACTCAGCACATATTTTAATGAATTTAATGACAAAATAAAGGAAATCAAAAAGAGAGAGTTAACAGAAGCATTAAAATTGATTAACAATTTGCGAAACAATGAGACACATTTTTATATTTCTAAAAATAATTATTTATCAGAAAAAGATTTCGTAATTCTTCACAATCTTATGATAAATGTATATGAGATAATGCAGAAATATAAACTTCTTCCGTTTTTTGGAGAACCTTGGAACGAATACAAACACCTTGAATTTAAGACCATGACGATAAATTCCTTTTCTTTAGATGCAGCATTACGTTCTTCGCCTATTACTAAACATGTTAAGGAGGTTTTATCCCAAAAAGAATTATTTTTCTATAGTGATAGTACTTATGATTTAACTGAACAATATTTTGATGAACTTATAGAAGAAAATAGACAATCTCTGTATGCTTTCAATGAGATATTTTCAATTATTACAATGATGAATCAATATGATTTAATCAATTTCCATAGGTGTACAGCCGTTCCTTTAGATTCAACCGATAAGGGACTTTCTAATCCTAAAAAAGGAATGCTTACGCCAGCAGTATATAAGATAAGAATATCTTTTAATTTTTAACTGTATTCCTATATTTGCTATTGTATTTCGGAAAGTATTTCCATAAGTCAAATACTGTTTGATTTTAAAAATGGACTCTTAGTTTCATGTCGTCGGCTCTCACGTCGTCACTACGTCGGCGAATGGGTTTCGTGAATGGAGTTTTAGTTCGATTTTCCTTACTTTTTTCAACCATGTTAGAACTGCTCATAACCCGAAGGTCGTTGGTTCAAATCCAGCTCCCGCAACCACACCGAAAAGCACCATACCAAACATAATGAGTGGAGGAAAGAGGCTCACGTTGTTTGGTAGGTGCTTTTCTTATTTGTTATACCCGATTTTTCGAGGTTTGTCAAGCATTTTTTGAAAAAAGTTGTAGCCGGACAGCAATCCGGCTCATTTTTTGCCTGTTCGGAAATTTTGAGGTTCACATTGGCTTTGGCACGTCGGCGAATCCGTCGGCAAATGTTTTCGGAGTAAAGTCGTCGTCTTGTCGTCGGCAGGGTCGGCATAGGCGGACTGACTATCGGTCATCTCTTCCAGAGTGGAATCGCCGTTGCGCTGGGCTTCGACAAGCATCTGGTTGAGCATATTGCGGAAGTATTCGAGCTCTTGAGGGGTCAACGTTCTGTTCCTCCTGCAGGGCAAGGGCATGCCCTGATGAATTGGCAATACCTAAACCATAAATCGGCGTCTGTAAAGCACGAAAACGTTACAATCCTAGGGATTGCAAGGCTTCTTGGAGGACGGAATATTCGGCTATGCTCTGCTTGGCAAGGCTCTGGTTCTGGAAGCTGAGGAAGGGTATCCCCGCGCTCTGGGCGGCCCCGCGGTCACTGGCGCTGTCGCCGATGAAGAGCAGGGAAGCCGGTTCGAG
>JAZQIL010000118.1:0-5690 GCA_045541055.1 Oscillospiraceae bacterium | reverse complement strand
CAGTTTCGGCAGTTGGATATGATTCAGATTGATGTCAACCTCATACATTTTCAGAACGGATTTCAGAAAACCGTATGCGTTCTTGATGTATTTCGGACTGACCCTTGCACTCTCAATGTTGACTGCCCTCTGAATATCAATCGCTCTAAGAGAAGTCAGCTTTGTGTCATGAATGCACTTGAAACAGTGCTTTGCAATCTGCCGATACCCTCTGACTGTCGTTTTCTGAATGACGTTCACTCTGCTGTCGATATACGATTCCATCGCCCTGACAACTGTGATGTTCTTACTTGTCGCTTCTTCACAGGTACGCTTGAAATCTTCTGCCATTTTGATAGCTTCCCATTCTGTATCAGCCGTGAATGACTTTACAATGCGTTTTCCTGCCGTATCGAATCCTGCGACAACCTGAACCCTGTAGCTCCCTGATGGGAGTTTCTTTGCTTTCATGTGTATCTTCCTTTCCGATTGCGGAAAGTGATACCAGACTACGCTTATTATTATACCACATTCCGCACCATTTGTCCAGACTTTTTTCAAAATTTTTCTTTTCAGAGTGCCATCAGGTCGTCAAGCTCCATACCGTTCATGTACAGGAAACTGTCCACTTTTTCAAGCGTGATATTCTTCGCATTCTTGTCATATTCATGCAGTGTACGCTCCGACACTTGCAGATAATTTGCAAGCTCCGTATCGGTCACATCTCTTAAACTTTGCCAATATCTGATTTTGCACCAGATTTTCTTATACAGAGCAATTCTTTTCTCTTTTCTCATGCTCGTTACCCCTTTCTTATATAAAAAGCAAGTTGTTAAAATGGTGTGTAGCTGTGTATTTCCCTATATATCGTAATTTATCCGTGTGTATGCTATGCGTATCAGGTGCGTAATCAGTTATACACATTTCCTACACGGTTCATTACACATCAATATTGATTGATTTTAAGCCATTTACACACCTACACACCCTAATTTACATTTAATCTTATAAGTGTTTTGATTCCTCTGAACCCTCTCACACGATTCCCACGCTCATCAATTACGTTCATGTCATAGGTGATTCCGAACTTCTTCTGATTGTTTTTCAGCCAGTTAATGAATGTATCTCTTTTCAAAGCAGTCAGGGCATTTTCACTGCACCAATGCACATATACGCCATATAAATTGACACCTGTCACTTTTTCATTTGCAAATGCAATCACACTCGAATCATTCAGGAACTCAATAATATTGCAGTTATCGCTGAGTGCATCAGCAATATTATTTTGTGTTTTGTTTGAAATCGTAAACCGGAAATTGTTCTGAATCAGCCTTTGCAGTCCATCGAACATCCAGCGGAATATCTTTTCTTTTTCAGCCAGAAATTTATCCGCTATGAACGGGTCATCAATGCGGTTTGGCGGTTTCGGTTTCGTTGTGAGGATAATCATTCTTCTTGCGAATCCGTCCGTCTTGTCATAGAGTGCTTTCGGGGAGCCGTTTCCGAAACAGAGAAATCTTGCATAAACTCTCGCTGATTTGGACTGCTCCCCTTTGGCTTCTACATCAATCGGTGTTTCCGCTGTTATCAGATTCTTGATGTAGCCTGTGCTTGCAAGGGCATTCATCTGCATATCATCATCAACCATGAGTAGTTTATTCTGCAAATTATAGCGGAAAAATCTATCTGTTTCGATTCTCTGAAAACTGCCTGTCAGCATATTTTTTCCAAAAATCTCCTGCAAAACTACTCCGATTCTGGACTTGCCCTCTCCTCCATTGCCAACAATGAACATCATTTTTTGTCCTTTGGTGGATGGCAGCAGACAATAGCCTAAATACTCCTGCAAGGTTTCAATATCTTTCATATCCAATAAATCAAGCAGAAAATTCAGAAAATGCTCTGGATAATAAGCCTGATTTTCAAACTTCTGATAGCTGACATTCAGGCGATTCCGGCAGAAAAATTTCCTCGGAGTGAATGTGCCGTCCGTTTTCAGAGTACCATTCTGCAAATGAATTTCATCATCTCTCAACGGTAGTTCATCCCTATAACAGTAAAGTTTCAGAGCATCAGAAAGTGCCTTGACTTTCTTGGAAATTCCTGTCATCATATATTTCATGATTTCACGGCTTATCTCGTTATTGATTCTGTCGGCTTCGATTTCACCGTCTACATTGAATAATTTTCCTCCAACACAAATCATGGGATTTTTCTGCACGAAATATTTGCAGAATTTCACCTCATTGACGGAATTATAATCTATCACCCAATCCGGCGAATTTTTCAGAAATTCTTCCTTGCGTTTCTTTTTGAGAATTTTCTCATCTGTTTCATCGCTGACTTTTTCAGCGGATTCCGTTAAATTTTCTTCCATATTTCCTCGCTTTCTCTTGAAATCAGTCCGAAAGTATGCTATAATAAAAATATCAAATTTCGGAGGGATTCCATGTTCTGTAATTTTTCATCGGTCATTCAGATTTTGTACGATAATATTGATAAATCATACGATATTCTTTTTCAGGATAAGCCTGCTTCACAGGTGGGTTTCATCACAGCTTTGTTCTGTACTTATACCGATAAGCAAAATGATGAATTTGATGTTTCGACTACCAACAGATATTTCAGCAATGCCCGAACGCTCTCAAACAAGGTCAGGAATTTCTATGTCAAGAGGTTTTCTGATTTGCAGTATGATGTTACTGATTATATCATTCCGTGGCTTTTGGATGTTTCCGAAACGGTCAGTCAGCTTTACAATCTGGTTCATGACGATTCGCATATGAAAAGCGACAAGAAATATGAACTGTTGTCCTGCTCCGAAAATCCGGAATATTTCATTGCAAAAGTCGTTTATTATGCGATGTATCAGCCGAAACAGCCAAAAGAAAAGTCACTCCCTGCCATTTCAGATAATCAGATGTATTTTGAGCATATCCGCCAATTCCGGAAACCGCCCAAACCCTGTAAATATTTCTGTGGTCGAGATTCTGAACTGTCGCAGTTACATGAAGATTTGCAGACATATCGACAAGTTTTTGTTCATGGAATAGCCGGAATTGGCAAGAGCGAATTTGCAAAAGCCTATGCTGAAAAATATTCTGCCGATTATGAAAATATCATTTATCTGACTTATCGTGATGACCTTGAAACTACGATTGCTCTGCTTGAAGTGACCGGAAAATCGAAGGCAACGGCTTTCCATGAACATTATCAGAAATTGCAGTCATTGAGCGAAAATTCGCTGATTATCCTCGATAATTTCAACACAACAAACAACAAAGAAAAGCATCTTAAGAAATTGTTGAAATTAAATTGCAGAATTTTAATCACTACCCGATGCACATTCAATCAAGCGTATACTTTTGAACTCTCCGAAATTTCAGATATTGAAATTCTGCTGAAACTCGCTGAAAATTTCTTTCCTGATGCAGTGAATCATATCGAAACAGTTACGAAAATTATCGAAATTGTGCATCATCATACTTATGCAGTTGAACTTTCCGCACGACTCTTGCAGACCGGAATTTTCAAGCCGGAAACTGTTCTCGAAAAATTAGAGCAGAATGCAGTCAACCCGAATCTGACTGACGAAATCCAGTCCGAAAAAGATAACACCTATCAGAAACACGACTATTATGGGCATATTCATCTGCTGTTCAGCCTGTTTGAATTGAGTGCAGATATGCAATATGTTCTCCGGTGCAGTTATTTTCTTTCTGTTGAAGGTCTGGAAGTCCGGCAGTTTGCAGAATGGCTTAAACTGGAAAATCTGAATGCCATTCATGACCTCGATGAAATCGGTCTGCTGAAACTTTCAGAAGAAAATATCCTGTCCGTTCATCCGATGGTGAGAGATATTGTTTTTACGGATTTATCGCCGTCAACGGATAACTGTACGGATTTTCTGAAATCATTTTACGAAATCTGCATTCAACACGGAATAGCTGTTCCAGACCAGAAACTTGTGGATATTCTGATTTCAATTTGCAGTCATATTCAGCATGATAATTCGGACGGCTATCTGCTTTTTATTGAGGAATCATTCTGTTATTTTGAACAGTGTGAAATGTTTGAGGAAATGAAAATTCTCGGCAGACTTTATGAAAACGTAATCAATCAGCTTCCTGAAAAAGAAAATCGATACTTGGCGAAAATGTACTGGATTCAGTGTGCCTGCACGGGAGTTGCCCGAAAGAAATATTCCGAAGCAATCCCGCTGGCACAAAAAGCACTCGCATTAGCCGACAGCTGCAGTCTGGAGTTCAAAGCGAATATGCACCATAATCTCGGCTGGCTGTATTATCATTGTGACAAGTTCAAAGAATGTGAAACGGAACTTGGAAAAGCCCTCTCGATTTATGATACTCTCGATATTGCTACACATGATACACTCCTGACGGAACAGTTATTATTCGCTGTTGAGGAAAAACTCAGCCGGAAAAATAGGAAATCAGCCGGATAATCACATCTGCAATCACAACTGCCGGAGAGAAGTAAAACAGCAGTTCTTTCCAGTTTTCGATTGATTTGATTCTGTCAGCGGTTCGGTTCGCATAGTCGGCAGATTTTTTCGCACCATTGGCAGCATGATTGATTTTCTTAATCATCTCGTCCGTATCGTTGGAAAGATATTTCTGAATCTCCCTGAATGCCTTTTTTTGTTCCTCGCAGAATGAACCATAAATGCTGTAAATCGTATTATATACCGATTTCTGAACGCTTTCGGCGTACTCGTTTTGCACGTTCAGAAGTTTCAGCTGCTTCTCGTTCAGCTCGTCGAACTTTGTCAGCATACTCTGCATAAAGTTTTGCTGAATCACGCACATTTTCTGCACTGTCGTGAGCAGAATTGCCACCTCCTTGTCCTGCTTGGCTTCTTCGGCTTTCGCCGCTTTCATGTAGGCAAGATTTGTCATTTCGTTCTGCAAATCCTGCAAGCTCCTGTCCTCGTTTCTTGGCAAGCTCATATTCTATCCCCTTTACTGTATATTTTTCGCCCAGTTTACTCCCACGAACGGAAACAAGCTGACCGCTTTTATTTTTGTACTGCGGATGCCGATAGGAAATCGTATTCCCACGAACACGGCACTCCACATTATAATGATTCAGCAAGGCATTGACCACATCTTCCAGAGTTCGATTTTTTGGGTCAGCACACTCAATATCAATAACTTCCCGAAGTTCTGATTTGAATGATTCTTTGCCTTTTTTCTCCATCTGGATTTCTCCGAATTTTTCTTTCTGCTGACAAGGATTTTCACTGTAGAATGTTTCACGAACGGAATGTGTCAGACCATATTTTTCGCACTGTTGACCGAAAAATTCAGACATTTCATACAAATCATGCTGATTTCTGCGGAATGCTTTTCCAGTGTCACGGTTGCAGTTGCCGATGATAAAATGTGCATGGATATGCTTGGTATCGGTATGAACTGCAAACAGCACATCGAATCCCCTGCTGTGGAAATATTTTTCAGCAAACTCTTTTGCAATCTGAAACGCCTGTTCATAGGTCAGATGTTCATTGTCATCAGGATGAAATGAAATCGACATTTTGTAGGCAAGATTATTTTTCCCGTTGCATGGCTTTCTGAATAATCGCCTTGTCAGCAGAATATCATCAGCGAAATTGTCCCGATTGCCGTCAAATGCAAAATACAGATTACCCGCTGTTTTGACAACTCCCTGCTGAAGCTGCTCCGGATTTC
>JAZQIL010000117.1:0-5292 GCA_045541055.1 Oscillospiraceae bacterium | reverse complement strand
TGCTTTCTTTGAGAATTTCACACTTCTATTAAAGCATATTGTGGCTGAGAGTGCAAGTCTTCTGCACTCTCTTTTTTATTTTTTCTTTCCTCTTGCCAACGAAAATTTTACACTTACTGACGGTCACCACGGAAATCAATTTTCCGAAATCACCCCCAAAATCGTCTGTGAATCCATAAGACACTCAAATATTATATTTGAGATAGCAGTTTTAGAGTTGTTGCGATTTTTGAAGTTTTTGATGAGATTGATCGCAGCTTTTTTAAACATATTTAGGCTTTGCTGAACGTCTTTACTCTCGATTCTGCACCAATCCTCTTCAAAATGCACATCGAGAAGCCAGTGCATGGACTCAACCGACCATTCCATTCTTGCATGATGAAGAAACTATTCAGCCGACAATTCACAGCTTGAAAGGTAATAGTGCCACTCACTTGATGTGCCTTTTTTCGTCGTGAATTCACTGGGTATTGCCCCTATGCACTTCAAGTTTTCCACTCTTTCTTCTGCTCCAGCCACTCAATATCGGTCGTCACAAACGCTGTTCGAGTCTCTATTCTGCCCCGGTTTTTCTCAGTTTTTGTGAATGTATGCATAACGCTGTGCAAGCTGCTATCCTGTACATAATCCTCGATATCCTTTTTTAAATTCGGGTGATTATCCTTTACACAAAGAAGATAATTCGCTTTCTGTTTTATAATGATCTCTGCGGTTTCTTTTTGACAATTCAGTGCATCTGCAACGACAATTTGTCCTTTGATTTTTAATTCTTTCAATAATTCCTGCACAGCAGGTATTTCGTTGCTTTTGTCATCTGTACAACGCTGGGCAAGAGTCAGTCCAAGCTCACAGATCTGAGCACTGATTATGTGCAAAGGACTTTCGATCTTATCCATTTTCAGAGTTGAACAAACGGTCTTTCCATCGAGAGAAATAGTCATATCTCTCGATTTTTCGAGCATAAACGAGTACACCCAATCCGCAAAACACCGGTTGAGTGATTCGGGCTTGATATATTTCAGAAGACTCAATATCCAGTAATAGCAGGGGACATGACCGATTTCAAATTCCTCCTTTAAGAATTTGCTTACTCTGTCATTTGCCGCCCACCGGTGTATCTGATGCACATTTCTCAGTCCACAGATACTTCCCAAGATCGCTATCGTGATGATATTGGGTACACTACAAAAATAGCCGTCATATTCCTCATAAAGTTCTACATCTTCAAAATACTCTGTTATTCCATTATTCATGCCCATATTATAACATAAATATCGTCTCTTGTACAGCTTGTAATGAAATTGTGTTTATTTCAGGCTTTTATTTTGAAAATTGAATTCCGTGGACGGTCATTTTATGTTATTTCTGCTGAGCGTGCCTGCAGCAACTGCAATGCATCTTCCCTTGCTCTGTCATCCGCTTTTCTTGCGACATCCACAAGTACAGTTTCATCGAGCTTGCGGAACGGAAAACTACCGCCTGAAACCTGAGAAATGCTTGGATGAGCAAATCTCAGGTCTTTGTCTGTTATTCAGATATGAACGATAAATTGATTATTCTTCACCCTTTTCTCTCAGCAGCAGTGCCGCATTGACTACCACGAACACAGAGCCGAAGTTATGCCACAATGCACCTGTTATCGGTGTCAGCACTCCGAAAGCCGACAGAACTACAGCACTCAGATTTATGACAAGAGAAGCGATAATATTAACTTTTATCTTCTTCATGACCCTCTGCATCATGTCAAACAGATAAGGCAGATGTTTTATTTCATCACTGACAAGCACTGCATCAGCCGACTCAATTGCAATATCCGAACCAATACCACCCATTGCGATTCCTGCATCGGCACCGGTCAAAGCAAGAGCATCATTTACGCCGTCACCAATCATGCAGACAGTTTCGCCCTTATCAGAATAGCTCTTGATAATTTTCATTTTATCTTCGGGGAGAAGGTCTGTGTGAACAGTTTCAATACCGGCATTTTTTGCGATATTGTTGGCGGCGGACGCATTATCGCCAGTCAGAAGCATTGGCGTGATTCCCACAGCTTTCAGCTTTTCGACAGTGCTTGCGGCATCTTCACGCATCACATCAGAAAGGGCAATAAATCCCACGGGCTTGCCGTCAGTGTGAACATAGACCACCGTTGCACCTTTGGAAAGCTGTTCGTCAACCTTTGATTTATCTTTTGTATTCAATTCTCCAATCAGCTTACCGACTGTTATCATTGTTCCGTCAATCGTTCCAGAAACGCCTTTTGCAGCGGTCATTTTGAAGTCGGAAACATCTGTGAGCTTACCGTTTTTATCAGCATAAGCCTTACATATCGCCTTGCCGAGCGGGTGTTCTGACTTCTGTTCCACAAGTGCGGCAAAGCGGAGAATTTCATCATCAGAATATTGATTGTCGCAGGAGCAGACTTTGACTACCTGCGGTTTGCCATAGGTCAGCGTACCTGTTTTATCGAAAGCGATACGCTTTATTTGTGACAGCTTTTCAAGTGCTTCGCCTGACTTGATGATAATGCCGTATTTCGCAGCATTTCCGATGCCTGCAAGAACAGCGGTAGGTGTTGCAAGGATAAACGCACAGGGACAGAATACCACAAGCACCGTCACGGCTCGCATAAAGTCACGGGTCACAAGTCCTGTAATAACGGCACAGGAAAGTGCTATCACAACAAGCCATGTTGCCCAGCGGTCAGCCGCACTAACGATAGGGGCTTTATTCTCCTCGGCTTCCTCCGCAAGCCGAACCATTCTCTGCAAAGAACTGTCAGAGCTTTCGTGGTCACAGCGCATGGTGAACGTTCCGAACTGATTCATCGTGCCGCTGGAAACGGTATCGCCAACGGTCTTGTCAACGGGCAGGCTTTCACCTGTCATCACCGACTGGTCAATGGAAGTTTCACCGCTTATGATAGTGCCGTCAACAGGGACAGTTTCGCCTGCAATAACGCTGAGAACATCACCGACCTTGACTTCTTCTACCGGAATGACCGATTCTTTGCCGTCACGGATAACTCTTGCTGTTTGCGGCGTTAAGTTGATGAGCTTTTCAATGCTCGCTCTTGCCTTACCCGAAGTGTAGTCCTCTAAGAGTGAGCCTATCTGCATGATGAGTGCCACCTCACCTGCAGCGAAAAATTCCTTTGTTGCCGCAGAAGCAATTAATGCAATGGAAACAAGCAGGTCAGCCTTGATGTCGTGTTCAAATATCACTCCTTTGAATGCACCGATAAGTATGGGGATACCGCATAGGATTATTGCTATCCACGCAATATCAACGGGCAGAACGTCTTTCAATACACCTGTAATGCTAAGTACCAGTGACACCGACGATAATACCGCACACACAAGCGTGACCTTCGGCTCGTTTTCAAGCCAGCGTTTTAACATAAAAATTCCTCCTTGACAAATCGCATGATTTATGCTACTCTGTATATGATAACAAACATATTGTTCTGTAACTATACTATCACTTTCAGGACTCGATTTCAATAATCAGTTTATCAGGAATGTAGGATAACGAACAAAATTCGTAAATTGTACGATAGGAGGAGCTATGGACAGACGACAGAGAAAAACGAGAAACGCCATATTTCAGGCATTTACAAGACTTCTGGAAAAGAAGACATATTCAGCACTGACGGTGCAGGAGATAATCGACGAGGCTGACATCAGCCGCAGCACATTTTATGCCCACTTTGAAACAAAGGACGAACTGCTGAAAGCAATGTGTACGGATATTTTCAGCCATGTTTTCTCACATGAAATTATGAGCGAGGAGCATCACGATTTCTCCGACAAAGACAGTTTTCAGGATCACATCACCCACATTCTCTGCCATTTGCAGGAAAAACAACAGACCATCAAGGGATTATTTTCCGGTGAGTGCGGCGAGATATTTATGCGATATCTCAAGGAATATCTGTATCAGGTCTTTGACCGTCAGCTTGTTGATGATAAGGATATTCCGAGAGAATATCGCTTAAATCACGCTGTATCAAGCTTTGCGGAAACAGTTCGCTGGTGGCTGGGAAGACACAGCGAATATACTTCCGAGGAGATTGGAAGATTTTATTTTGAGAGTGTGGATATTTGAATCACAAATCCCTGAGAAATGCTTGTTTGGGCAAATCTCAGGACTTTTTCTGTTATTCAGTTCCAATAGACTGTGGGCTATTTATACAATCATTGCACTTCATTCAGAACGCCCTCGTTATCCTCTCCCGATACCTGCGCAGTTCCTTTTCGTCACTTTCCTCCATGAACTTCCTGATATATTCAAGCAGTTCATCTTTCTGTTCAGGGATACGGCATTTCACATGGAAAAGGTTCGATGCGTGTTCGTTCATGAATATCGTGTCATTTGTAAGACACCGTACAAACTCATGTATCTCCTCCAGCTTTTCCGTTTCGGTGGATTCGGTGTAAATTCCCTTTTCCATTGCACGATACAGCGGTGTTCCGGGAACAACGGTCAGCATGGAGGTATTCACCATTGTCATGTGCAGTCCGTCGTAAAGCTGTGCGGTGCGGTGTGCATTTTCAAGCCCGTAACCGTGACCGCCTGCACCGTTTAAAAAGTTCACGATATAGGGCAGACCGGATACGTCTATCTTTTCAAGCACCTCACGAGCCTGCGCCGCTGTGTATCCTTTGTTTATTCGCTTCAAGACCACATCATCGCCCGACTCAACACCGATATACGGGTCAGCAAAGCCCACTGCCGCCATATCCCGAAGCTGCTGCTCAGTCTTGTCATAGAAGTTATCTATCCTCGCATAGCCGCCTATCGTTTCCACCGATGGAACATATTTGCGGAGCAGCTCGGCAGTCTTCATCAGCACATCGTAGTCTGTCGCAAAGCCGTCAGCACCTTGCAGAAAGATACGCTTCGGAGTACCGAAATATATTGGTATCTGCTTGATGTCCGCTTCAATCTCCTCGATTGTAGATTTGCGGAATTTCCTGTCTTTGAAATAGGTGCAGAACAGACAGCGATTGTGTGAACAGCCTTCTGTCGTCTGTAAATATCCGTCAGCCGTTTCGTAGGGCGGACGGTTGATGCCACTTGCAAATTTCATAGCAAAACCTCATTTCTTATATTTTATATTTCTCACATTATCGAATTGATGACTTTTATTTTTGAACTGCAAGCGTGAGGCTTACAGCTCGGGAATTAGTAGAATAAATCAGAATTTATACTACCAACATACTCCTGTAACAACTTCTGAAATTATAAAATTCCATTTTAATAATAAATCAAATCCATTATAAAAAATAT
>JAZQIL010000116.1:0-21619 GCA_045541055.1 Oscillospiraceae bacterium | reverse complement strand
AATTGTTTCAGAATGGTGTATACTGATATTCATAGGACAACCGCTCCTTTGAGTTAATATGTTTCGCAATTACATTATAACTCTTTTGAAGCCGGTTGTCTTTATTTTTTGTGCATTTTTTTCAGTTGCTCATTTATAGTAATAAATCATTTAAATTACATCATCATGAAGGCAAACAATTCGCTTACAGTTGAAAAGATATCCAGTCGATCAGGACAGAAGATGCACACTAGAACAGGTTCTATGAGGAGACAGCATTGATTCAAAACCAGAGCAAATCTTATGCTATTTCTGAAGATGTTATGTCAAATTTGGATGTCGGACAAGCAATATTGGCTATCTGCGGAAACAAACCGTTCTATATAGAACTTGATTCATAAAACAGAAAGGCGGTATCCTGAATTTTATTCAAATAAGATTCAGGATACCTCTTGAAATCGAAACGCAGCTATGCTATAATGAAATTAAGACGAAAACGAAATAAATGGGAGATGATTATATGAATATCAGTAAGAATATTCAATGGATAACAGATAATTCTGCTCAGTGGAAATTTTATACAAACAAATCATACCGGGCTAAGATACAGCGTGCTGATTCACAGCAAGTGTACAATGTAGCCGATAAGCCTGGTGTTGTATATAACTGTCTGGAAGATGCTTATGAAAAGGTTGGCAATACCGGCTATGTGATAACCGGCATTGCGGGAGAAATGTGGCCGATTGGAGAAAATGCAGTCAAGAAATACAATGTAAATCCGGATAATATCACAGCGGAAGCGATGGAAGTTGATACGGTTGAGCTTGATACTGTATATGCCGCTATCAGGATTCCGGCGGATACCAGATTCACCCTCGAAGTGAATTATGGTGAAAAAGCTGTTCTTCAAGGAAATCGTTCTGATATTGAGCATGGTGAGGGAGACTATGTTCTTGTAACGGCAAAATTAACAGACGGTGTATATCTCCCAGATTTCGATGACAGTGGAAGAATCATAAACGGAGTAATATTTGACAAATTGTATAAGCTTTATCTTCCATACGTGAGGTGATTTTATGCTGTTTATGCTATTTGGTACAACAGCCGAAATGGGACTGAAAAGTCGTCAATTCTTTACAGAGTCAGGTTTCAAGCTGATACAGAAATATAATTATGTTCCGGCTTACTTTCCGCTTCGTGCACGGTATGGAGAGCGAAATACAGTTTCAAAATCAGAGGTACTGGAATGTGACTTTGTTTATGAGAACAATGGTATGCTTATTGGATTTAACAAGGAACAAATTATAGATGCTGCCAGAGGAAATAGTCGTTGTTTGTTGACCATATCTTCGGAAACAATTGATTTTATTAAGCATCTTAAAGCAGCATATGGTGATTATATCACAGTGATTGGAACATATATCGATGAAGCTACCATTACACAGATGTTCTCACAATTATCCAATGTTACAGATGATGAGCTTGAAATCCGAATAAGCACAAGCCACTCAATTAAACAGCAGATTCTCGATAACTATGTCTTGTTTGATGATATTGTTATATACGGTGGAGAAGACTCTCTTTTTAATTATCAGGCAATGTGTATGCAGTACTCTTCGATAATATCCAAGGCAGAAGCGAAAGAAAAACAGCTGAATGACAAAAACTATGTCGAGATGCCCTACTCTGGATTTGAGGATTATGTTTTTGCAAGTTATTCTCATGCTGACAAAGACAAGGTGTTTCCAATTCTTGCAAAGCTTCAACGAGCTGGATGTCGGATTTGGTATGACGAAGGAATCAAGGGCGGAGAAAACTGGCGTAAAATTTTAGCTTCTAAAATAGAATCTGAGAAATGTGTTAACTTTTTGTTATTCAATTCCAAGAATTCCACATCTTCAATTCATGTGTGTGCTGAGATTAACGCTGCATTGAACTGTGAAAAGAAAATCATTACAATAAGGCAAGATGAATCAAAGTTCACGCTCGATTTAGAAATGTATCTACAAACTCTTCAAACATTGAATGCCTCAGATACTAGTTTTGACAGAAAACTAATTGAGGCAATAGACAGAAGAGCATTCATATAAACTATCCATATCAAGTTGGGGGAAAATAGATAATGATATTTATCAGTTACAGCAGTAAGGATATAGATGCAGCAAATGCAGTTCAGATAGTACTTCGCAAAAATGGCATAGATTGTTGGATGGCTCCTGAGTCAATTACAATGGGCGATGACTATTCCAGTGCGATTCCCAAGGCAATCGAAATGTGTGACTTCTTTTTACTAATCCTTTCTGCCAACTCACAAAAGTCAAAGTGGGTTCCCAAGGAATTAGATAGTGCTATTTCTCACAACAAATCTATCATCCCATTTCAAATTGACGATAAAGCACTAACAACATCATTTAATTTTATGCTTTCAAATATTCAAAGAATAGAAGCTTTCCACGATTTAGAAACATCATATGCCAAATTGTTAGCCCATATAAAAATAGAACAGGATGCCTTAGCTCATAACCAAGAGATTGAAAAAAATGCTTTCATGCAATCAAAAGTTCGCAATTCAGATGCATTGCCTACACAGCCATTTCTTGTTGTACTTAAAGATATGTACCAAAGCATGGTTTCGTATAGAGAGGCGGTTCGAATGGGTGAGTTTCAGAAGATTAACAAAGAATCAGAAACTATGCAAAATAGTGCACAGAAAATGTTCTTGTTTTATGAATTTAATCAGTTTTCAGATAAAGAAAATGCATTGAAAGCAAAGCATATCATTGACCAATATAACTTGTTCATTGAGTATTACGGAAAATTTATATCTTATCCGCCAGGAGAAAGCCGCATGTCTACTGTTGCACAACAATGTGCCAAGAAGGCTGAAGACATATTCAATTCGCTGATGGTAATGATTATAGAGATGTATAACGAAAGCACTAATTGAATAATGCATTTCGCTATTGAGCAGATAAATAATACTAAAGAAGGAGTACGCTATGAAAAAAGACATTTTTATTTCTTATCGAAATGATGGAATCGGCAACAACTTTGCGACTAGAATAACAAACGATTTAAAACAGCAAGGATACAGCGTGTATTTCAATCCAAATGAAGCAAGAAGTGGCGATTTCCCGGAAAGAATCGAAAAAGCAATATCTGAGTGTAAAGATTTCATATGCATAGTAACCGAAGGATATCTTGCTAATCTAATATCAAATGATAAGATTTGTTGGATCAGAGAAGAACTGCTTAGTGCCAAAAGTAAAGGCAAAAATATAGTTCCTTTGCTTGTTAATGGTGCCAAAATGCCAAGTGATGTAACAGTTTTACCAGAAAGGCTTCATTTTTTTCCAAAGATAGATGCTTTTGTTTTTCCTGAGCAGTATATGAATTCGCCATTCAATATGCTTTGCGGTGTACTGTTGTCAAAAAATGATGGAACTAATGGATTCCGTGATGTAGATAAGAGCAGTAATCTATTTGATCCAGATATTTCTTTGAATGATGAATTAAAAAAAGCAGAAAACGGTGATGAGAAATCAATGCTTTGTGTTGGTATATACTACTATTATGGCATTTCTGGTGGTAAAGATGAACGTAAAGCGGCCAGTTGGTTTAAGCGAGTTTCATCATTACATGGAGAATACGCTCCGATAGCTGACAAGTTTATTGCACGCATGTATTATGCAGGTAGTATGCCTCGTGAAGAGCAATCATATGAAAAAAGCTACGAATATCATGTGAAATCGGCAATTGGAGATATATATTCTGCTGGTCAGGTAGGTTTTATGCAAAGCATTGGAAGTGGATGTATATTTGATTATGAAAAAACAGAAGAATATTTTCTTGAGATATTGGATAAGTTGGATAATCCGAGAAAAGATACAGTATGTAGGTTTTACCTATTTCATGGTGAGTTTAAAAAAGCTGCGAAAATCTATGAAGAAATGGCAGATAGCTATCCCGAAGCAGCATTTCAGTTAGGACTCTTATATAAACGTGGTGTTTTATCTGAACCATTCATGCCCGATTATGCCAAGGCAGCATCCTATCTACAAACGGCTTTAGATAATGGTTATACTGCTGCTGCTTATGAGCTTGGATTGTTATACTTTAATCCAACAGGTAGTTTCAGAAAGGATTTTAAAAAAGCCGAAAAGTATTATTTGATAGCAGCTGAAAATGGTAGTGCTGAAGCTCAGTATATGTTAGGATATATGTATACATATGGTCATGTTGAAAAGAATATCCGCAAATCAATAGAGTACCATGAGATGGCCGCTGCCCAAGGATATGTTTTATCTATAGCTTGGCTAGCTATTTTGTATCAAATTCCTGAAATACACAACTATGAAAAGGCATTCTATTATGCTAAATATGCTTCTGACTGTGGTGATACGCCATCTGAATTTGTTTTAGGCACACTATACCTATCTGGTAGAGGCTGTGATCCAGATGAAGATAAGGCTTACCTATGCTTTAAACATGCCGCCGAAAACGGAGCTCCAGAAGCAAAATTTCTTTTAATGCAAATGGATGAAATGGGAATCTAATGTATGGATGATAATCTTATGGAATTGTTCACAATCTATTCACTGGTGTGCTTTTTATGCACTTTTCGTTTGCCCTAAACACTTTTTCTAACATTAGTTCACATTAATGTATAGCAGTTCATGCGGCATCGCTATTGGAAGTATATTTCCAATACTTCATATTTTATTGCATTATATTTCCAAAGATTTTCTTATCTTGAAATTTTTTCGATTTTACAGGTATGTTTTTTGTCTTTCTCGGTGTAGGTGATGCCGACAAGTACAATCTCACCGAAATAATTTTCAAGCACAGCAGGACAATGTTCGTTTTGAACTTGTTCAATCGCAGAATCTTCAACTTCATTCCATTTCAATTCAATCACAAGTGCCAGAAGACGAACATTCCTGTCCGGAATGTAGACAATATCTGCAATGCCCTTTCCAGTAGGCAGCTTTTCAATTTTTATATAATGGTCAACACAGACGATATAAGCAAACTTTACTGCATAACGGAGTGCCTGTTCATCATTATAAAAAGTAGGTGCCTAGTTAAAGTCACGGACTTTCTGAATGGCTTCGGCTACATTCTTTTCATTTCCGGAAATCATATCAGACAGAAACTGTTCAGAATTTTTTATCAGTTCAGCCAGTCTTTCTTTATGAACTTTTTTCAGAAGCCTTCTGAATTCTTCACGGAGTTCTTCATTTGGAATTCTTACAAGTCTGGTATCTTCGTCATAGGAAAGGTAGCCCAGATGAATCAGGAATATCAAAATATCATCCTCTGACTTGAATGTTTTCACATCATTTTCAAAATCGTCTGTATAGACCTTTGTTTCTTCTCCTGTAAATCATCATCGCCAAGATTCACCTACTTTTTTTGGCTTTCTGCTTCTTTTGGGCTTGCAATTCCTGTTGTAGAATTTCCAGAAGTTCGGCATCAGTCAGATTCTCTGTCTGCATTCTTTCCTGAAGCTCACGTTTAATGCGATAAACATTCATTCGGGAGGTTTTGAGCGTTTCCGCAATCTCAATATCTTTCTTTTTACCGCCGAATTCTTTGCAGTCTTGCAAAATCTCAATACTGTTGATAAGATGTTCCGTTCTGACGTATTTCTGACCTGTGCGTGTCCGGCTGATTTTTTCCCCTGCACCGCTTGCCTTCATGCCCTCTCTGGTACGCTGCTGAAGGTCTTTGACTTCCTTTTCAGCCTGTTCAAATGCAAGCTGTATCTGACGTTCAGCCAATTTTGCCAGATAGCGGTTGATTCCCTCTAAAATAAAATCCACATCTGTTCCGGTCATGGGAACAGATTCTGAAACCGCTTTTCTGTAAACATCTGTGTCAATCATGGGTTCTTTCAAAAATTTCAGACTGACTCCCGCCTGATACAGCTGCATATACTGTGAAACTCCCTCAATGCTGTCTCTTGCCATTCTGGAAACGCTGTCGAAAATAATGACATCACCCTTCCGGACTTTGCCAAGCAGGCGATTCCAAGCAGGACGATTTGTCGTTGTGCCTGTATACACTTCTTTGATAATTTTAGCTGTCGGGCAGACAGCAATGATATTATCAATCTGTCTTTGCAGACTCTGACGAGGTGTACTGATTCTTACATATCCAAAAATTTCCATGCATTTACTCCATTCTGTAAATCCTTCTAACAACCACCATTAAAGTGAAGAATACAGTGTTTCACCATCGATAAGAATAAATTCATGCTCATCTTCAAACGCAAAACCGCCTGTACAAACAAATCCCACGCCAGCGACCTGAATACCCCGAATCTTTTCCAACTGTGCCTTTTCCTGTCTGCATTCTTTCACTGTCATCTTCCTGTCAAAGTATTTGCATTCATAGAAATCAAATTGTTCATCGCTTCGCTTCAGCACACAATCGAATTCTCCGTTTGTTTTAGCTGCAGGGTCATCATACCAGTAGCTGCCATAATCCTCAATATCAGGGTACTTTCCCAGCAGTGCCATTCTATGGAAAAATTGCAGCGTAATACCTTCTAAACGTCTGCTGATAAACTGTATCAAGTTTCCTTCTATATATCTGTTATAAAACTGTTCTTCACCGATTCTCGAAATTGTTCCTGTTCTTCCGAAGAGATACGAGAAATAAAAACGCATCAAATTATCATTGATTTCATAGAACTGCTTTTTATTATCATTTCTTCGATTGACAGGCTCTGTCTTTTGGATCGTTTCCATGTCAAGCAATATCTTCAGCTGCTTATCCAGCAGCCCTGTTTCTCCGCCGCCGATTTTGTCTTTGATTTCGGTATATTTTTTCTTGCCGTTTCCAAGTGCCTCCAGAATCCTTGCATCAAATGTTTTCTGGATTTCTTTCAGCATGACATTTTCAATATGTGAACGAATCAGCCCGGTTTCGGGCAACAGGAGTTTTAGTATATTATCCCTGAGCGTGCATTCTGTTTCAAGATTTTCGAGTACATAGGGACATCCGCCGAAAACAGCATAATATGCAACTTTATCATTCACAGAAAGAGCCGGATAGAACTTTGCTGCTTCATAGTAGTCAAAATTGTGGATATGCTGAATCAAAGAGAATCTGCCAAACAGCGGATTGCTCTCAGTCAATAACTCTTTCATAATCGTGATATAGGAACCGCATAGTATCAGCTTCACGTTGGCCGGCAGCTGCTCTATGACTGCCTGCATATAAGAGTCAACCTCATTTTTCTTTCCTGTCTGCTTCAAATATGGATATTCATCAATAATCAATAATATTTTCTTGTCAAGTGTTTTCAGATAATCCACCATTGCAAACAACGACTCAAATTTGATATATGGAAGAGAAAGTCCCTCTGAAACACTACGATAAATCAGTTCCAGATTTCCTTGAAACGTACTGGACACACACATATGATGAATCACAACACCGTTAAACTCCTTCGCTGCTTCCCTAATCAATGTTGATTTACCAACCCTGCGCTTGCCATATATCAAAACAGCCGTTCTTTTGTTCCATGCAGAAAGCTCTGCCCTAAGCTGTCCAAGTTCCTTTTCACGCCCAATAAACATATACCATTCTTCTTTCTGAATATTTTTTCTCTGAATTTTAATTCAGATTACAATAACTATTATATCTTAGATACTGCGAATTGTCAAGTAGGTGAATCAATTTTCACTGAATAATCATTCAGAAAGCTGATGCGTTCCGTCTATGTGTGCTTACTGACTTTCAGGAGTTTCTTACATATCCAAAAATTTCCATATACTCACTCCATTTTGTAAAATTAACAGGTTCGTATAACTGTTACTGATATGATACCATTTTTGATATCTCCTGTCAAGTATGTACTGATATATATTTGTTACATTTTAGCGTAATGTTTAAATGAAACTTAAAAACAATACACAAGAAACACAGAATGCAGCTGAGAAATGACAGAAGTCTGAAATTGTTATATTATATAATGTATAGTGTACTCTTAAAATGATGATGTTTCTATTGACTTTGAATCGGAAATACAGTAAAATATAATAAAGGGGGCGATAGTATGCCGAGAAAATTTAACATCGTGGGTTCGTGCAATCCTGATGAGCATTATATGGTCAATATTCAGAACAGGCTTGCCCAGATAAAGAAATTGATTGATGACGGACAATATTTCACTATCAATCGTGGCAGACAGTACGGTAAGACGACAACACTCTTTGCTTTACAGGAATATCTAAGTCCTGAATATATTGTAATTCGGCTTGATTTTGAGGGAAATATGAGTGAAGTAGAGTTTGAAAATCAGTATGAGTTTTCGACAGCGTTCGCTGATGCAATCAAACAAACCTTGAAACGAACTGGCTATTATGCGGAACTGAAAGACCAGATAAAAGAAATAGACAGAAAGATTGATAAATTCGGAGAGCGTTTCCGTCTTATCAAACTTTTTTCTTTGCTGAGTGACTTGTGTGCAGCAGCTCCAAAGCCGATGGTTTTGATGATTGATGAAGCAGACCAAGCCTCTAATAATCAGGTCTTTCTTGATTTTCTTGGTCAGCTTCGTTATTACTACATGGAAAGAAAAAATCTTCCGACATTTCAGTCAGTCATTCTTGCCGGAGTGCATGATGTTCGCAATCTGAAGCAGAAAATCAAGTGTGATACGGAACACAGATATAACAGTCCGTGGAATATTGCTGTTCCATTTGATATGGATATGAGTTTTTCTACAGAAGATATTGCCGGAATGCTGTCAGAATATGAATCTGATTATCATACAGGCATGAATATCTCCGAAATATCGCAGTTAATCTATGATTATACTTCCGGCTATCCGGTTCTGGTGTCCTCGTTCTGCAAGCTGATGGATGAGAAAGTCACTGGAACAGAACAATTTCCGACGAGAACAGAGGCATGGACAAAAACCGGATTTCTGAAAGCCGAGAAAATGATTTATGATGCAAATTCCGCTTTGTTTGGAAGCCTGTTCAATAAACTGGAAGATGATGAGCAGCTTCGTAAACTTCTGTATGAAATTCTTTTTACAGGTATTAAAGCACCGTATAATCAGTATGATGCCATTATTGGAATGGCTGTTATGTATGGGTTTCTGAAAAAAGAAGAAGAAAATGCTGTCATCGCAAACAGAATTTTTGAAACCGCCCTCTATAACTGGTTTATTTCGATTGAAATCAGAAACCCAGATAACAAGATGTTCAAGGCGGGATTGGCTGAAAAGTCACTGTTTGTCCAGAATCATAGATTGAATGTAGAATTGATATTAGAAAAATTTATTCAGTACTTTAATGATATTTATGAAAACAAGCTTCCGAAGTTCGTGGAAGAGGTCGGCAGACAGTATTTTCTGCTGTTTCTGAAACCTATCATCAACGGTACAGGAAACTATTATATTGAAGCCAGAACCAGAAATCAGCAAAGAACGGATATTGTCATTGACTATCTTGGAGAACAGCACATCATTGAACTGAAAATCTGGAGAGGACAACAGTATCATGCTGACGGAGAACAGCAGCTTTCCGATTATCTGGATTACTACCATCTAAAAAAGGGCTATCTTCTGACTTTTAACTTCAATCAAAACAAAAAGACAGGCATTCAGCATATTGATTTCAACGGAAAAGAGCTGATAGAAGCAACTGTCTGAAAAATATAATATCTCTATAGAAAGAGTGTGCAGACAAACCGTCCGCACACTCTCTTAATTATTCTGATTCAATTATTTTTCTTGTATCTTCCACGATTTCTGAAAGGGCAGTGGCTTTCAGTTCGTTTTCAAAAGCTTTCTGTGCTTTAGAAAGTCTGCCGTCCATGACTTTGTGAATGTTCCGACCGACAGGACATTCTGCATTGGGATTCTCGTGAAAATGAAAGATTCCTTCTTCATCTACGCAGTCAACAGCTTGATAAATATCATACAGTGTGATTTCGTCCAGAGTCTTCGCAAGGTGCGCCCCTCCGCTTCCCTGACGGGTGCTGACAATCCCTGCATTTCTGAGCTGTGCAAGCACATTGCGGATAATCACCGCATTTACGCCCGTGCTTCCCGAAAGGAATTCACTGGTTACCCGCATTTGCTCTCCGAACACGTCAATACAAGTCAGGATATGCACCGCTGTGGTAAATTTACTTGTTATCTGCATAGATAAATCATCTCACTTTTATTTTTATTCTCTTACTACGCTGATGCGCTGCTGAATGTGGCTGCCGTTTTCAATCTCGTCAACCATTGCAATTGCATAATCTGCATAGCTGATAATGCTTTCACCCTTGCTGTTGAGTGTCAGTTCTTCACCAGCCAGAATATATTTGCCTGTGCGTTCGCCGTCAGCCTGAAAATCGCCGGCAGGGCTGATAAATGTCCACTTGACATCATTTCTCCTGCGAAGTTCCTCAAGTTCCTGACCTTGTGCGTTGGCGAGAGGGAGGAACATTGCAGGGAAATCTGCTCCGTCCTTGACCTGAACGGTATGTTCTGCATTGACATAAAGACTGCCTGCACCGCCCACAATCAAAAGTCTGGTATCCGTTCCGGAAAGCAGGTCACAGAGATGCTGAGAGGTCTTGACGTGCATCGGCTGTTCTTCATCCGTCCATGCGCCGAAGCCGTCAACAACTGCATCAAATCCGGCGAGGTCTGCTTTTGTCAGTTCCATAATGTCTTTCTTGATGTAAGTCACTGCACCGCTCTTGTTTTCGTCGTCACGGCTGAAACCTGTTACCTCGAAGCCTCTGTCCTGTGCTTCCTTGACTACTTTCTGTGCTACTCTGCCATTGGATGCCACAACTGCGATTTTTTTCATAATGATTACCTCCTGATTATAACATAAAATTCGGATTTTGTAAAGTTGTAATTTTGTTTATTTCAACTTTCTGATATCAGTATAGCATAAAACTCCTAGCTTGTCAATACTAATATTACAACCTTGGAGATTTGCACAATACAGCGGATGGAAATTTATTTAAAATTCACATATTTTTCTTTTTCACAGGCAGAAAGATGTATGCTGTATTATGTAATGTGTAATCTGTTATACACAATACATATCATCAAAAGGCAAAATCAGCAAAAATGCTCATATAGCATAAAAACCACCGGCGAGCCGTAAAGCCTGCCGGTGGTTTCTGAATTGTATCTGTGTTTTTTTACATACCACAAATAAAGATTTTTGCAAAAGAATTTTCTGACGAGTGTTTCATGTTGTTTCCGACGAATGCGCCTGTAATAGCTGCAATGCATCTTCCCTTGCACGGTCATCTGCTTTCCGTGCCGTATCAATCAGCATTGTTTCGTATGGAGTTAAGCCCTGTTCAGAGATTTGTTGTCTGCCGAGAAGATAATCTACTGTGACATCGAAATAATCTGCCATCTGAATCAGCAAATCCAGAGAAGGACATCTGTTTCCGGTTTCATATCTTGAATAACATACAGCAGAACAATGCAGATAATCAGCTACAGTCTGCTGTGACATTCCTCTGATAAGGCGTATTTCTTTCAGTTTCAGATTCATATGCCTGTCTCCGTGTTTTTTAAATTTTACATTGATACTATTATTATACTACCAATATTGGAAAATTTTTATTACCGATTCGGAAGATTTGCTGTTGACATATTACCAATTTGGTATTATAATATTACCGTAAAGAAAAACACGCAAAAAGGAGCATGAAACATGGCAAATATCAGAAAAATTCTGATGAGAATCGCTGCCGAAAATCATACGACAGTGGCAGAAGTACGGAGAGAAATTTCTATCGCCATTGAAGAAGGCATGAAGAACCCAGACCCTGAAATTCAGAAGAAATGGAAAAAGATGTCCAGAACAGGCGGAATCCCGACTCCGGAAGAAGCAATACTTTTTCTAAGCAGAGAAGCAAAGAAGAAATAAAAACTGCTGTACTGTTGTAACATCATCCCCCGTTTCTATAGCGTGGGATTCCTTGCTAACTTTTGTTGAATGTACAAGTCATTACTTGCTATAGAGTTGCTCCCCTCGGAACATCTGCTATCATATGAAACAGAAAAGAGTTCTTGAAAAGCCCTTTTTGGGCACCAATAAGGCACTTTTAAAAAAATGTGCAAATTTGTATACCTATACAAAGTTTTGCTTAAAATACAAACTAAAAATCTTTTTATCTATATTTAAATCATCTTATTTGTTATATGAATTTGTACAAAATAACTAAAAATTAAAATTTGCCAAATTATGAATAAAATTTGATAAAGTCAAAATGAGTATAAGACTGTAAAAAAATTCACCTTCTTGTTATTTTTTTTGGCTATATTACTTGAAAATACATTAAAAAATCAGATGTTATAAGACGGTGACGGGCATTTTTTCATAAGAAAAAAATTTTTTTCATTTTTGTTTTTTTGACATATATTAATATGTCAGCTGAAAATAATGCTAAAATTAAAAGGAGTCCGGATTCACCGTCTTGCCGTCTTATCAGGAATTAAAAAAGCAAATATAATGGCTATATATAGATGTTTTTTCTACAAGACGGTGAACTAAGAATAGTGATTTCACCGTCTTATCATTTATTTTTATGAAAACCATTTACATATTGTGATTTCATGCCAGATATCGTCAATTTCCCACAGAAAAAATTTATACACTAAAATAATCTTCATTCGTTTGAGCAAAGATTATTTATTTTTGGAAATATATTTCCAACACTTGATATTTTATTGAATTTATGGTATAATATTTCCAAAACTTTTTTGGAAGGAAGATGATTTTATGATACCCAGACCAGCTTATATACAATTTCTATCGGAATGGAAGAATCAACAGGTGATTAAAGTTGTTTCAGGAATTCGCAGATGCGGTAAGTCCACTTTGTTTGATTTGTTCAAAGAGAATCTGCTTGCAGACGGTATTTCGGAAGAACAAATTATATCCGTCAATTTTGAAGAAACCAGAAATGAGACTCTTTGCGAATATCACGCATTACATGACTATATCGCTGAAAGACTGCTCCCCAACAAGATGAATTATATCTTTCTGGATGAGATACAGCATGTTCCGCAGTACCAGAAAGCAGTTGACAGCTTGTTCATCAGGAAGAATACAGACATTTATCTGACAGGCTCCAATGCCTACTTTATGTCTGGAGAACTCGCTACACTGCTTTCCGGACGGTATGTCGAACTGAAAATGCTTCCTCTGTCCTTTGTGGAATATGTCAGTGCCTTTGACGGAACAGTCACAAAAGAAGAATTATACCGAAATTACGTCTATAACAGTTCTTTCCCCTATACTGTCAATCTGCAATCCAGAAGAAACGTCCATGCTTATCTGGATGGACTATATAATACTATCGTTCTGAATGATATTGTGCAGCGGAACAGGATTCAAGACCCTGCTATGCTGAGCAGTGTCATCCGCTTTATGTTTGATAATATCGGAAATCTTTGCACAATAAAAAAGATAGCTGACACAATGACCAGTGCTGGCAGAAAAATTTCTAATCATACAGTCGAAAACTATCTGGAAGGTCTGACAAACAGCCTTCTGATGTACCGTGTCAGCCGTTTTGACATAAAAGGAAAGGAATATCTGGCAACACAAGACAAGTATTATCTTGCTGATGTAGGACTTCGATATTATCTTTTAGGGACAAACCGTCCTGATGCAGGTCATGTACTGGAGAATATTGTCTATCTGGAACTGCTCAGGCGAGGCTATCAGGTCTATGTAGGCAAAGTAGGCAGTACAGAGGTGGATTTCGTTGTACAGGATTTTGATGGGAATACGGAATATTTTCAGGTATCACAGACAGTCAGGGATGAACAGACTTTACAGCGTGAACTTGCTCCATTAGAACGGATTACAGACCATTTTCCAAAAACTTTGCTTGTTATGGATAATGACCCGCCTGTTTCTCATAACGGAATCAAACAGAAATATGTACTCGACTGGTTGTTGGAAACAAAGTGACATTCTGGGGCTGTTGCACCAAAACAAATGGTGTAACAGCCCTATTTTTCGTTGTTTTTTATTCAGGTCATGGCTTGATAAAGTAACTTGCAACAATAAATTTCTTTTAAATCTGTATTATTTTTTCATTCTTCATTAAAATTTCAAAAACGCACTACACAAAATCGGCATTTTCAGATGGAAAATAAGCAAAACTTGTTGCAACAATTAACTTCTTCTATTTTTTACTTGCAACAGCCCCATTCCTTGTTAATTATAAGGTTTCAGAGGTACACTATACATTACATAATGTAACAATTTCAGAGTTTGGTCATATCACATTTGTATTCCTTGTGTACTGTTTTTGCATTTTATGTGAAATGATCATATTGTTACCAACATATTAGCATGGCGATGCCATGCCAAGGGATATCATGTAAAATAATACATACATCCAATTTCTGCATCAATCCGGCTGAATATCAGCCGGAACGATGCCGGAATCCCTAACAGCCATGATTTTTTCATTTGAGAAAAATTTCATTATTGGAAGTATATTTCCAAATAATGTACTATGTAAAAATCCTATATTATGTATTGTATATTGTGTAATACACAATATACATATTTATTCTCAGCGAAAAATAAAAAAAATTCCGTACAGCATTGCAAAAACTTGTGAAATATGCTATAATAAACTTAGTAAAACCAGAATAATACAAAGGCGGTATTGATTATGAATGAAAAACTGAAAGAAGCACTCCGGAAAGAAACTGCCGGAGTCTATCCGCAGGAGTTCTTTGAAGAATCTGTAACGGCATTGGGAGATTTCCTGTTTCTCATCAGCCGGGACAGCAAGCTGAAAGAGGAAAATCTGCTCTGCATGATAACCGGAACGCTCCCGGAACAGCAGAATATGGTCTATAATTCCGGAAATATCGAGACAATTCTGAAACTGCTGTACCGGACTGCAGAGCCGGAAAAATACCGGCGCGACGGAGAAGATAAAGTAAAACTGGAATATCTGTATAAACAGGTGTTCCGCCTCGTTCCGGAAATGAGAAAAAACGGAGGCAATTTTTCCATCGTGGTGGCTAATCCAGAACAGTGCAGTGCGGATTATCCCGGTTTCCGCTTTATCAGCGAATTTGTCAGACTGTATCAGTTCAGAAACGGCGATGTGACACACAGCGTTGATGAAATTGCCCCGAACGCAGTCCGCCGGGCGGTGACAGATACCTGTGTCGCGCTGTTATGGCTTTCCCAGAAATACAGCATGAAACTGCACAAAACAGCCTTGTTTGAAAAGTTTTTGCAGGCACTTCCGGCTTCGTGGAAAAAGGACTGTGATTCCGACTATCAGGCTATGATTAAGAAAACCGGCTATGTGGATTTCAGATGGCAGACGAATGATATCTGTTCCACAGCACAGATTGCTTTTCTGGATTCTGTCGTACTGAAAAATGAGAGATATATCAAGCTTCTGGGACAGGCAGGCTCCGGAAAAACGACAGCCCTGCTCAACATCAAGCACCTGCTTCTTGAAAAATACGAAGAAATGGGCTTGATTCCCGTGTTCTGCGAGCTGAAAAGCCTGTATACAGCAAAGGATTCCTATCTGACCTATATCATCTCCGAGAACTTTTCCGTTCCGGAAGAAGCCGCGGAATGCCTTGCAGAAACGGAAAATCTGATTTTCCTGCTGGACGGCTATAATGAGATTCTTGACGTACAGATTCGCCGGCAGTTTGCCAAGGAACTGGAACAGTATGCGGAAACGCATAAATCTGTAAGAGTTATCATGACCGACCGGAACGAAAACAACGAAATCACAGTCCTGAAAAATCACAGCAAGCTGCTCCGGCTTCGCAGCCTGACAGACGAGGACAGGAAAGAATATTTCCAGAAAAACTGCAAGGATACGAAGATTTTAAAGCTTCTTCTGGATACGCTGAAAGAAAATCCGGTGCAGTTTGAGATGCTGACAACACCCCTGAAATTGTATCATTTCACACAGATGACACTGAAAAATGGCTGTGTTCCGTCAGATTTTACAGCAGAATACCTCCAGAGCCTGATTGAGCGTGAACGGGACGAAAAGAAAGACATTAACCTGAACGTACTGGAAGATTATCTGAAAGCCCTCACCGTTCTGACCGGTCTGGAGAATCAGCCAGTCGAACAGCACAAGGCTCTGAAAATCATGGCTGACGTGGACAGAATCCTCGGCTATAAGAGCTACAACACGGCACAGGCACTTGCTCTCGCCCGTGATATGGGCATTCTGGAGGAGGAAACCAGACAGCCGGAAGGCTACCGGCAGAAAAAGACATTCTACCAGTTCGCAGACGGTGAATATCTCGTCTACTACAATGAATTATTATACGAAAATGAAGTGCTTGCTGAAAATCTGGAGGAATGAAATCTATGATACCTTCTGACAAGTCATTTCAGCTGAAAATCAAACGTGAATTCCTGAACAAGGAAAACAAGAACGGCTTGTTCCGGACGCTCCGGTCAGAGCTGAGAGCTTATCTGCGCTATCCTGCCGACTATATCATGAAATTTCTGGAAATGCTTTCCGAACCGATGCCGCTTCATGCGGCAGTATCGGCAGGTTATTTCCGCCAGCACGGTTGCGTTCCGGACAAGATGCCTGTTTTCATGGCGGAACTGCGTAACAAGTGCGAACAGAACTTTATCAGGGAAGCAGAATCTCCCGAACCTGATTTACAGAAGTGTGCCGATTTGCATTCTGCTTTCAGCTATCTGAATCCGGAGTATGCCGGCACGGAAATTCCGGAAGCTGTGGAAAAACTTTCCGAAAACCAGAGAAAAACACTGTTTCAGGAAGTCGGCAGATGTATTCATGCCGCTCATGACATTACTCAGGAAGAACGCGACCTGCTCGACCCGGTTCTGAAATATTTTTCCCTGCACTATCCGGAAGAAATCAACAATGATTTTCTGGAAAAGAATCAGGAACAGTTTTCCGGTCTGATTCCCAGAGAAACCACGCTTTCAGAATTGTTCATCAGTGCAGTGAAGAAACAGCATTTCAGCTATTTCAGAATTCTATACGCACTTTTTCCGGGCTGGCATATGAACCAGAATGATATTACTTCGGAAGCCTTTACGGAACTGAGCTTTCAATATGCCGATTCTCCGGCGCATCTGCTTGATTTGCTGTATGTTTCCATGGAGCTGTCAAAGCAGGGACACAGTTATTATCAGGTCAGTCAGCTCCGGCAGTGGCAGGATAAAATTCTGGAGTTCAAGCCGGAAGCTTCTGTTCAGCAGGTGATTTCTTATTTATTTTACGCGCACTGCATTCAGAGTGCAGTCAGTCAGGAACAGACTGCGGAGTATATTGCTGCGGAACAGATTGCGGGATTCGTCCATGATATGCCGGTTTATGAGCCGGATGCCTTGTTTTCGGAGATTCTTCCGGCGCAGCGGTTTCCGGTCGGCAGCATCTTCGTACAGCAGAATACAGAAACCATTCTGAAGCATGACAGCAGTCTGCTGAAAGAATATCTCAGCAAAATCGGCAAAAACAATATTTATCACTTCAATATGGTGCATGTACTTCATATAGATACGGAGTTTCGGTGTCCTGATGTAGAGCCGACTGATAATTTTGATTATGTTGCCATTATAAAAAATATTGCCTTGAATCATACTGCGGAAGAACTGCTCCATTTCTATTTCAATACGCACTTGAAAGCGTTGTTCTCTCCATGGGAAATATATGACTTTATCCGGAACTGTATACTGGAAATCGGATTTATACAAAGTCTGAAAAAATATACATTTGTTGGATCTATTGACTATGATTCAAAAACAGATTCCTATTTTCTTTCTGATACACAGTTCAAATGCCCTCAAAAGACAAAAATTTCTGCTTATTATTTAATGCAAGTAGAATATTTTATAGAAGAATATAGAATTATAAATATAAAAGATATGGAACTTTTTAATATCATTTTTAAAAATCGTTTAAAGCTGAGAACAAAATTCAGAATCAGAAATTTTGCTTCTGCATCAGATGCTTGTGCAAGTATAGAAATTATTATGCCATCAGAAAATAAAAAAAAGGTAACATACGATGCAAAAAAATTGCCTGATTTTGTCAGATTAAGAGAAGTTATCAGAATTCTGATAAGAGCCTGTGCCGATGAAAATGTGATTACAGAGCCGCCGCAGGAAATTTTCAGTATTCCGGAGCGTCTAATTGTGTATCCCATGGAAAGAGAAGACCAGTATACGACAGTAATTGAGGAAATCCTTGTGGAAACTGTTCTGAACCGTATTCTTGCCGGACATGCACAGAAGCTTTTCAGATATTTTGAAGTGATAGAAAAAGTAAATCCTTATCATAACGGAAATATACTGAATTTGTCTCTGCAGGAAGACAGGCTGAAGATTTACATGCGGACAGCAGAAGTATGCAGGCAAAAACTTCCGTTTGTGGTTTCATCCTGCACACCGGAACTTCTGGCAGTCATTTTCCGGGAAACGCCGTTCCGGACGTTCTGCAGCCTGAGCCAGTGGTTCGCCCTGCTGTGGAAATACGGGAAAATTGACGAATTTATGGAAAATATCAGGGATTTTACCGTCATTTATGGTAATAATTATGAAGAAGTGAAGTCTGCATGGAATCAAAAAAAATCATCATTATTGGCTGACTGTTCGCTGAGCAAAGAGAAAAAATTATTGATTGAAAATAGTCTGAATACGATTGAACAAATGTTGCTTGAAGATTGTATCACAACCCCCCCGGAACAGTTATGGAATATTAAACCGGGTAACTATCAGATTATCAATGCAGAGACATTTGATAACAGAGAAACAAACCGAAAAAAATATTTCCGCATTTCCGGCTATGATGCGGAACAGGACATTGTCTTTCTGACAGAGTTCAATCCTTGAAAATAAAGAAAACCCATGTTTTCCGGCTCGGAAAACACAGGCTTCAGGAAGTTCCGGACAAGGAGGACACCTCCTAGTCGGAAAGTTCGCCAGCCGCTTCCATGGTCGCGCCATGGATGGCGGTTCTGGCAGCATTGGAGGCAATCTCACCGGCAAGGGAAGAACCTCCGGCACTGGTCACGGCTGCACCGACCGCTGAACCAACGGTTTTTGCGCCTTCCACCACAAGAGAACCCACCACCGGAACGGAACTCGACAGAACGGCTCCGCTCACTTCTGCTGCCACAGAGGCAACCGCTGCAAAAACACTAAACATTACACATACCACCTTTCCAAAGTCAAAAAACGAACATTCACACAGCGGATTCCGGTTCAGCTTTCAGCTTTGCCGGTTTCCTTGTATGCGGCATCAGAAAACAACCATGTCTCTGAGCCATCCGGAGGATTCGGCGCAACTACGGAAGTTCTCATGGTATCACCTCTCTTTCTCTTGTTTTTCTGTAATTTTATTATAGCACAATTCCGGGCGTTTGTTAAGACAGCAGTTAAAAATATTTACTGTCACCAGTACGGAATAAAATACACCGAAACAGCGGAATTTCAATCATATATCAAATACAAACTGTCATGTTTCAGATGACAGTTACGAAAGGACTGAATGCTATGGCACTTTCCCTGAAAGCATTTCAGATGAAAATCAGGTGTGAATTTCTGAAATGCAAGGACAAGAACGGCTTGTTCCGGACGCTCCGGGCACAGCTGAGAGCCTTTCTGCGCTATCCCGATGACTATATCATGAATTTTCTGGAGATGCTTTCCGAGCCGATGCCGCTTCATGCGGCAGTTTCGGCAGGCTATTTCCGGCAGCACGGCTGCCTTCCGGACAGGCTTCCCCTGTTTATGGCGGAACTGCGCGACAAGTGCGGGAAAAACTTCCTCACGGAAGCAGAATCCCCCGAACCCGATTTGCAGAAGTGCGCCGGTCTGCACACCGCTTTCAGCTATCTGAACCCGGAGTATGCCGGCACGGAAATCCCGGAAGCCGTGGAAAAGCTTTCAGAAGCCCAGAAAACAGCACTGTTTCAGGAAGTCGGCAGATGTATTCACATAGGTCACGACATTACACAGGAAGAACGCGACCTGCTCGACCCGGTTTTGAAATATTTTTCCCTGCACTATCCGGAAGAAATCAACAATGATTTTCTGGAAAAGAATCAGGAACGGTTTTCCGGTCTGATTCCCAGAGAAACCACGCTTTCAGAATTGTTCATCAGTGCGGTGAAAAAACAGCATTTCAGCTATTTCAGAATTCTGTATGCACTCTTTCCGGGATGGCATATGAATCAGAATGAAATCACCTCTGCTGAATGGACTGCTTTCAGCTTTGCTTATGCCGATTCTGCGGAACATCTGCTGGATTCCCTGTATATTGCCTTACAGCTCGCCAAAGAGGGGCACAGCCGCCACAATACGGAACAAATCCGGGACTGGTATCAGAATGTCATGTCTTACAGGACAGAGTTTCCGGTGCAGCAGGTGCTTTCTTATCTCCGTGACGCATACTGCATCGAATCCGAGCCGGAACGTCTTGCAGAATTCGTTCATGCCATGCCGTATTATGAGCCGGATGCTTTATTTTCGGAGATTCTTCCGGTGCAGCGGTTTCCGGTCGGCGGTATCTTCGTACAGCAGAATACGGAAACCATTCTGAAACATGACAGCAGGCTGCTGAAAGAATATCTCAGCAAGATAGGAAAAAATAATATTTATCATTTCGATACGGAGCTTGACTGCCCGGAGGCAGAGCCGACCGAATATCTGGATTATCCGGAACTGATAAAAAATATTGTATGGATTCGTACCCCTGAAGAAATATTATATTTTTATTTCAATACGCACCTGAAAAAATTAGTTTCTTTATGGGATTTATCTAGTTTATTATCAAAATATTCTATGGGAGCCAGCTTTAATGAAGCTTTAAAAAAATACACTTTTACAGCAACTGTGCGTTCAGAACCTGATATGGATTATCTTTTATTTTCCACTTCTCAATTTAATACATCCTGGATGAAAAAAAATAAAGAAATATTTGTAAATGATTTATATTATTATAATCTTTTTGATAATCCGCTCTGTTTCAGTGGAACTTTCCCAAAAGGCAGAAAAATACACCTCAGATTGACAAATGCAGTTTTAATGCCTATGTTTGGTATTTCTACTGAAAAAAAAGTTCATAAAACAGATGCTTATGAAATAGATGCAGAATTTCTTTTTTCAAAAGAAGAACTCAACTATTTAAAACAATTTTGGAAACAAAAATTTCCTCATATACAGATAGAAGAGCGAAAAAACACACCTGAGCAGGAACTTCAAGAAATTTTACTGAAAGCTTGCATTGATGATAATGCTATTACAGAGCCACCGCAAACTGTATTTTCAATGAGAATTCCTTTGACTTACATAGCACCGCCCTATTCTGATATTGAAATTACCGGACATAACATAGAAAATATCATCACAGAAACAATCAATAATCGCTTATCTTCTTGTCATCCGGAACAAATTTCACGATATTTAGATGCAATCAAAAACGTGAATCCTTATCATAACGGAAACATTATTCTTGGAGAATCTACTCTTGAGTTAAAGAATATTTTAAATATGAATTCTCAATTGAAAACAATAGAAAAAATAATTCAGCAATGTTCACCAGAATTAATAGCTAATATTTTTGAAGAAACACATTTTCGTTTACTATT
>JAZQIL010000115.1:0-18275 GCA_045541055.1 Oscillospiraceae bacterium | reverse complement strand
CAACAGGATACATCATCAAGATATACAACTTAAAAACAAAAATTCTGTCTTAACATGAAAGGAATCATGCTATGAAAATATTAAAAAAATCCAATTTCAGAATATGGACGGATATTATCACATTACTTCTGATTTTGTCCTTAACTGCTATTATTTCCGCTCAGTTTCATGTGCATACCGTATATAACGATAATTTTTATGATATGTCATCTGAATGGATAACTGAAGATGGTCAAACCGTTTCCCTTTCAGAACTTCCGGCAGGAAAAGTCACAATTACTCATATGTTATCAGAAATATCACTGACAGATAACAGTTTTTGCATAAAAAGTTCAGATACTTTTATCAATATTTTAATTGATGGCAATATGGTTTATCAGTATGCCCCAGTTTATGCCCCTCTGATTGGAAAATCCTATGGAAATTACATTCATGTGATACCACTTCCAGATAATGCAAAGCAAATTACAATGACACTTACTCCAATCTATTCAGGAGATACCGCTGATTTGCGTTCTGCTTCCATTGAAAATCCGGCAAAATTCATTATTCATCTTTATCGTCAGGGACTGCCGGGGTTTATTGCCTGTCTGGTAATGGTTGTATTTGGTATCATGATGATGATACTGGAAATTATAGGTGAAACCTCTGTTTCTGACCAGCCAATGGGATTTCTTTCTTTAGGAATATTTTCTGTTATTATTGGCATCTGGTCAATGAATGATACTTATGTTTTACAAGTTTTTACAGAACGGCCGGAAATTATTAAAATTATCTGCTATTTCTGCATTATGCTGATTGCTTATCCTCCTGTTTCATTTATTGCCAGTACTGCAAAGCGAAATGATACCCGTCTGCTGCCTGTTCTTGCAATTTTAATTATACTTAATTTCATTAGCACATTAACGCTTTCAGGATTTGGCATTGTAGACCCACATTATATGCTTCTGTTTTCTCACCTGAACATTGTCACTGCAATGTGCATGACAATTTATTTAATGATACAGGCAATACGAAATAAAACGATAGAAAAACGCTTTTTGCTTACAATTATTATCGGCATGACAGCAGCATTGATTGGTGTTGGAATTGATTTGCTTCGTTTCTGGTTTGTGAAAAACAGTGAATATGGCTCTAGTTCGTTTACCAGAGTCGGTGTACTTATTTTTATCATCGCTGAAGGTGTATATCTGCTGAAAGCGAAAAACCGCATGATAATTGAACGTGGAAATGCAGAACTGATGAAAAAAATGGCTTATACTGACGCACTGACAGGGCTTTCCAACAGAGCCGCTTATCATGAAAAAGAAAAAATTCTGAAAAATTCTGAAAAAAATTATACAATTGCTTTGCTTGACATTAATTGGCTGAAAACTGTCAACGATGAATATGGTCATGCAGAAGGTGACAAACATATCATAGCCGCAGCAACTGCTATTCGTGACAGTTTATCTGCATTAGGGACTTGTTATCGCATTGGCGGTGATGAATTTGCTGCTATTCTTAATACTGATGACACCAAGTTAGTGGAACAAGCATTAGAAAAACTGGAACAAGCTGAAAAAGCTTACAATCAAGCAGAAAGTCCTCCTGTTCCATTACAAATTGCATATGGCTATGCATTATACTTTCCTCAAAATACATCTCTGGAAACTACTGAAACTATGGCTGACCAGCGAATGTATACTATGAAACGAATGATGAAAACAGGCAAATAATTTCAAATAACGGGAGGGCAGATAAATGAAAATAAATTCACACAGGTCAACCATAGACAGCAGAAACAGAGCTTTTGCTGTAATGATAGGAATTGCTGTCAATATTTTATTATCTCTGATTACTTATGGAATAGGTCTGCCAATCTATCTGGATGCAGCCGGAACAATCGGTGTAGCATTCATAGGTGGACTATTTCCAGGTATTATGACTGCAATTGCAACAAATGTTATCTGCAATTTTTTTGATAATACTGCAATTTACTTCGGGATTGTCAATGCACTCATTGCCATTTATGCCGCTTGGTTTATCAGAGAAAAACATTTTCGCAGTATCAAAAATATTGCTGTTTTCATTGTAACAGCTGGATTTATCAGCGGTGGAATCAGTTCATTCATTCAATGGGAAATTTTCGGAAAATTTTCAGATGCATCTATTCAGTCGTTAATAGACTCATTCAATATAGAAGAAGGATTTCCAAAATTTTTATTATTCACTCTTGTCAACATTCTGCTGAATATTTTTGATAAAGGGCTTTCTCTTGGTATTGCACTGTTGGTTCTGCATTTTGTTCCACAGGAAAAATGTATCAGAATCAGAAACAGTGGCTGGAGACAGCGTCCTTTAACCGTTGATGAAATGAAAACAATGGATTCTATTAGCAAAGATATCCGCTTTTCCATGAAACAAAGAATGACTTCTATGATTTTGATTGTTGCATTTGGAATTGCAATTACTATCAGTGTAATAGGAACACATTTATATTTTGAAAATACAAAACAGGAAAAAACACAAAATGCAATCAATGCTACAAAATTTGCAGCCTCTGTTATTACTCCGGAAAAAATAGACGATTATATCCGATACGGCGCAGAAACAGAGGGCTATGCAGAAACAGAAGAATTATTATATAAAATTCGGGATAATGCTTCTGATGTAGAATATCTTTATGTCCTGCAAATCAGAAAAGACGGCTGTTATGTTGCCTTTGACCTTGATACAGAAGATACTCCTGCATATGAACATGGCGACAAAATTGAATTTGAAGAAGCCTTTATGCCCTATCTTCCGGCATTATTTGCAGGAGAAGAAATAGAACCTATAGAAAGTGATGATATTACCGGCTGGGTCGTAACAGCATATTACCCGATAAAAGACGAATCAGGTAAATGTGTCGCCTATGTTGGAGCAGATGTTTCTTTGTCTTATATGGCTGGTTATATGAGAGATTTCGTTTTACAAATTTTCTTAGTACTAGCCGGTTCTTTTGTACTAATACTCGCTTATGCATTGTGGGTAACTGGCATTTATATGGTTTACCCCATCAATAATATCGTAGCTGGTGTGCAAAACTTCATTGATGCCGGCACAGAACAGGAACAGCTTGACGAAGCCGTGCGAAACTTAAGGGCAATTAACATTCATACCGGTGATGAAGTTGAAAAATTATATCATGCAATTTGTGATATGGCTGTGAATCAGACCGAACAGATGCGAAATATTCGCCGTCTGGCAGAAAATACTGCTAAAATGCAGGACGGGCTAATTATTACAATGGCTGATTTAGTGGAAAACAGAGACTCCGATACTGGCGCACATATCCAGAAAACAGCAGCATATGTAAAAATTATTGTAGAAGGCCTTAAAAGAAAAGGCTATTATGCTGAAAAAATTACCCCAAAATTTATGTCTGATGTCGTGCGGAGCGCACCGCTGCATGATGTCGGTAAAATTAACATTCCGGATTCTGTCTTGAATAAACCCGGAAAACTGACAGATGAAGAATATGCGATTATTAAAACACATACAACCGCCGGAAAGCAAATTATGGAAAAAGCAATCAGTACTGTAGAAGGCGAAAACTATTTGAAAGAAGCAAGAAATATGGCTGCTTATCACCATGAAAGATGGGACGGAAAAGGATATCCTGAAGGCTTGCATGGTGAAGTGATTCCTCTTGCTGCCCGTATTATGGCAGTTGCTGATGTATTTGATGCGCTTGCTTCTCCTCGAATTTATAAACCGGCATTTCCTCTTGAAAAAGCTCTGTCTATCATACAGGAAGGAGCTGGCACACAGTTTGACCCTAAATGTGTAGAAGTATTTATGGAAGCTCTTCCAGAGGTAAAAGCCGTCTTAAAGAAATATCAACAAGATGCATAGGAGGGTATCTGTAAATGAAACATAAGAAAACTAAACATCTTGCAGTTTTCATCACTTTTATGATTTGTCTGCTGCAAATCAGCCCTAATTGGAAAGTTTTCGCTGCAAAGGAAGAATATACTGCATATGGAGGCGGTTATGCTGCTACAAAGCAGCTTTCCAGTGTAGGCTATACAACAAAAGTGTATGATGCTTCCAATGGTCTGCCCACTTCTGATGCAATGTTCCTTTTAGGTGCAAGTGACGGGCATATGTGGATTGGCGGATACAGTGGTGTAATTTGTTATGATGGCTCAACATTTGAAAGAATGGATACTTCCGGAGGACTGACAAATGCAAGAGCTTTTTTTGAAGACAGTCAGCAAAGAATCTGGGTAGGCACAAATGACAATGGTATTGTTGTGATAGATGGAAATGAAAGTACACATCTGACTTATAGAGAAGGTCTGCCTTCTTCTTCCATTCGTATTTTTTCTGAAGATAAAAACGGAAATATTTTTATCGGAACAACATCAGGCGTATGCTACGTTGATTCCAGTTTAAAAATACATGATATTCCTGACAATTCTTTTTCAGAAGAACGTGTTTTAAAACTTGATGCAGATATTTCCGGAAGAATTTATGGACAAACCTCAAACGGGATTATTTTTGCAATAGATGATTGTCATATTACTGAAATTTATCAAAGTGAAGAACTTGGAATGGAAAAGATAACGACTGTCTTAGCTGACCCGCTTCACGAGGGGTATGTTTACATTGGTACAGATGACAGCAGGGTGTATTATGGAAAGTTCGGTGATACTGCCAAACAGATGCAGTGCATTTCCATACCGGAACTGAATGGAAGTGTTCATTGGCTAAGTTATGATTGTGACCGTGTATGGGTATCTTCTACAAGTGTAGCTGGTTATTTAGATGAAAATAATCATTTTCATGTGCTTGACAATATTCCCGTGGACAGCGGACTGGAAATGACTACTTCTGATTATCAGGGGAATTTATGGATTGCTTCTTCTACAGAAGGCGTTATGAAAATTGTAACAAATAATTTTGTAGATGTCACGAATCAAGCCGGACTGGAAGGAGAAGTTGCACATGCGACTTATCTCTTTCATGATAATCTGTATATCGGAACAGACAACGGACTTAGAATCATTGGAAAAAATGGAAAAATTATTGAAAATGCTTTGACTGAATACATCGGAACTTCAAAAATCCGCTGTATCATAGCAGATACAAAAGAAAACTTGTGGATTGCCACTTATACAAATGATATGGGACTTATCTGTTTTTCACAGGACGGGACAATTCAAGCATATACAACTGAAAACGGCTTGCCTGACAACAAAGTCAGATGTGTTTCTGTTGCAAAAAATGGAAATATTTATGCTGGTACAAACGGTGGTCTTGCAGTCATTGAAAATGGTAAAATCACATATACTGTCGGAAAAGAAGACGGAATTAGCAATACTGTTTTTCTGACCGTTGCTGAACTAGATGACGGAAGCTTTCTTGCCGGTTCTGATGGTGATGGTATTTATTTCATAGCACAGGATAAAATCACAAAGCTTGGAAGAGAAGATGGCCTGACCAGTGAAGTGGTCATGAAAATTATAAAAGATGAAAAAAGAAACGTTTTCTGGCTTGTAACTTCTAATTCCATCGAATGTATGAAAGACGGAAAAATTACTCCAGTAATCTCTTTCCCCTATAATAATAATTATGATATTTATTTTGATGATAATGATAATGCATGGATTTTATCTTCCTATGGCGTTTACGCTGTGAATGCCGATGAAATGCTGAAAGACAATATTACAGATTATAGCTTATACACATTGGAAAACGGCCTTCCGTTTGCCATTACAGCAAATTCCTACAGTGCTAAAGATGAAGAAGGAAATCTTTATATTCCCGGAAGAAATGGTGTCATCAAAGTAAATATCAATCATTATTATGAAAGAAATGAACATTTTTTAATGAATGTAAAATCTGTTTATTGTGATGAACAAAGAATTTACCCCAATGCTGATGGTGTTTTCCAGATACCAGCTTCCAAAGGCCGTGTACAAATTTCAACATCTGTTATGGATTATACAATGCTGAATCCAACAGTACGGATATATCTGGAAGGCGGAGCAGATGATGGCATCACAGTTCAAAGAAGCAAGCTCTCTTCACTGGAATATACCAATCTTCCCTATGGAAATTATACCCTTCATTTACAGGTGATTGATAAAAAAACAGCTGAAATTTTACAAGATGAAACATTCCAGATTACCAAACCAGCAAGACTAGATGAACTTCTGATTGTCAGAATCATGATTTTATTTCTGATTGTTCTTTTAGCCGGCTTTATTGTATGGAGAGTCATGCGAACAACAATTATTGCAAGACAATATGATGAAATCCGTCAGGCAAAGGAAGAGGCAGAACGTGCAAATTCTGCAAAATCTAGATTTCTTGCCAATATGTCCCATGAAATCCGTACCCCTATCAATACTATCATGGGCATGAATGAAATGGTCATGAGAGAAGATGCTACAGGTGTACCACAAGGATATTTCATGTCTATTATGAATTATGCCTTTGATATACAGAATGCTTCCGAGTCTCTTTTAGGGCTTATCAATGATTTGCTTGATATTTCTAAAATTGAATCCGGTAAAATGCATCTTGTAGAACAAGAATACGATATACAGGAAATACTGCGTTCTGTCATTTCCATGATACGTATAAGAAGTGCTGAAAAAAATTTGATATTTGATGTGGTAGTAGATGAACTTCTCCCTCGCCGTATGTACGGAGATGCAGGAAAAATTAAACAGATTGTCCTGAACTTTCTGACAAATGCTGTAAAATACACATCTTCCGGCGGATTTATTTTAAGCGTATCTATGGATGAACGAAAAGACGATACTGCTGTCATTCGCTTTTCCGTAAAAGATACCGGAACAGGCATTAAAGAAGAAGATATGGATAAACTCTTTTCTGCTTATGAAAGACTCGATGAAGAAAAAAACAGTAATATTCAGGGAACTGGTCTGGGACTTGATATTTCAAGAAGATTTGCAGAAATCATCAATGGTAAGCTTTGGTGTGAAAGTACTTACAAAGAAGGCAGTGAATTTATTCTGACTGTACCTCAGAAAATTGTAGATGCTGTACCAATCGGCGCATTTGTAGAGCATGAAGAATGGACATTAAAAGGCCCTTATATGCCTCAGTTTATCGCCCCTGATGTAGATGTACTTGTAGTAGATGATAACCCCATGAACCTGAATGTCATTAAAGGACTTCTGAAAGCAACAAAAGTATTTGTTACAACTTCGACAAATGGTGAGGACGCTTTGAATAAAATCAGAGATTCTCATTTTGATGTAGTATTTCTGGACATTATCATGGCAGGCATGGACGGTATCGAAACCATAGAAAAAATACGTGAATTTAATCAGCAACTTCCTGTCTATGCCATTACTGCAAATGCGACTGAAGGAGAAGAATTTTATCGTACAAAAGGCTTTAATGGCTACCTGCCCAAACCAATTGACTGCGAAGCTTTGGAAAGAACCATTATGCAGCATGTCCCCGATAAAATGATGAAAAAATTTCCAAAAGAAGAAAAAACAATTGAACTTACAGAACTGCCCTCTGATATGCTCTGGATTTACGAAACTTCAGGAATTTCAGCAGAAGAAGGGATTAAAAATTCCGGCAGTATTTCAAACTTTATTTTCTCATTAAAGCTGTTTCTTGATACAATCAGCGGAAATGCAAAAGTCATTCGTGAAGCTTATGAAAGTAAAAATATTCGACTGCTTACAATTAAAATCCATGCTCTTAAAATTTCCGCCAGAATCATTGGTGCATCTGAATTATACAAACTTGCTGAAAAAATGGAAGATGCCGGAAATCATCAGGATATGACATTGATTGATGAAAATATAAAACTGCTTTTATCAAACTATGAAGCATACGAAGAAAAACTTTCAAGACTTAAACAACATAATGAAAACGCATAATAACAATCAATGAAAGGGGCTTTTTCAGATGGTGTTTGAATTTATAGAAGAACATCAGTTAAATATTATGCTGGTACTTTGTTCAATTTGTGCAATGATGGCAATTTTACTGCTATTGACACGATTTCTTCCCACAAAAAGAAAATGGATATTGATTTCCCTGGAACTGTTTGCTACATTTCTCCTTGCATTTGACCGGTCAGCGTATATCTACAAAGGAGACACTACACCGATTGGAAGTATTATGGTAAGAATCTCCAATTTTATGGTATTTTTTCTGACTTCTGCGATTGTATTGGGATTTAATCTTTATTTAACAGATTTGCTTTTAAATAAAGGAAAACTTGAAAAAATTCCAAAAAGATTAAAAATTGTGAACATTGGAGCAATCGCTGGTATGGGATTAGTCATTGTATCACAATTTACCGGACTATATTACTGGATTGATGAACAAAATCAATATCACAGAGGTTCTGGCTTTTTACTTTGCTATCTTGTGCCTGTTGTTTTTCCTATCATACAATATACAGTTATCCATAAATATAAAAACATGTTCAGCCGGCTTATTTATACCTCTCTTGTATTATATATTTTCATGCCGATTGTAGTAGGCATTATACAAATTTTTACCTATGGCATTTCCATTGTTAATATGACAATGGTATTCGTATCCATATTCCTGTATATTTTTACTTATCTTGATATCAATGCCGAAATAAACCGAGCGCATGAAATAGAAGTTGAACATCTGCAACAAGAACAAAGAAGCTCAAAACGCCTTTTTGACCAGACAGTAACTGCATTTGTGACAGCTATTGAAAAAAGAGATGTTCTTTCAGAAGGGCATTCCGTGAGAGTAGCTGAATTTGCAAGGAAAATTGCAGATATTGCCGGAAAAACGAAAGAAGAATGTGATAAAGTTTATTATGCGGCTTTGCTTCATGATGTTGGTATGATGGGAATTCCTGATGCTGTGATACAAAAATCAGAAGGTTTCACCGAAGAAGAACTCCAGCAAAAAAAGCAAAAGCCTGTGCTGGGTGCAGAAATTTTGTCCAGTATTACAGAATATCCCTATTTAAGCCAAAGCGCACGATACAGCCGTGAACGATATGACGGTACTGGCTATCCTGAAGGCCTGAAAGGACAGGAAATTCCGGAAATTTCCAGAATTATAGCCGTTGCAGATGCTTATGATACAATGACCTCAAAAAAAAATCAGCATGAACCGCTTTCTTATCAGGCAGTGCGTGAAGAATTTATTAAGCACTCAGGAAGCCAGTTTGACCCGACATTTTCTGATATTATGATTCAGCTGATGGACGAAGAACACGCAGAAACGCTAAACACTACACAGACAGAAACTAAATTAGAATGCGGTCAATACAGAGAAACCGTTTCTGCCGGAATTCTTATCGGTCAGGAACTCACTAAAATATGCTTTACATGTAACAAAACAGATACTGGCACAAGTAATTTTTCAGCCCCTTCTATCATATTATTTTATTCTTATGACCATCATGTCCATGATAATGAAAAAGCAATAGAAGCATATCATTATTTGGAATATAGTGAACTCTGGTTTGACGGACACTATGTTTCTACAAGCGCAAGAAATATAGAAGTACATGTCACGGAACAGAAAGCAAAATCCTCTGCATATGAAATCATCGCCGGAAGATTGGAAGACCATCTTTCCATTCAGATGATTAGCCCCACACATATAGCAAATATTATCATCGCACTTCCAGATAATTCAAAACATTCTTATATTGCTCTGACTGGTGAAAATTGCTCTATTCATAATATTACTGTACAAAAAACCGGAAAGCTCCTGTCAGATGGAGATATTAAAAAAATTGTCAGCAAAATCAGTTATACTGACCGTTTGGAATCTGATTTGCCCAATCTCCAGATAGACCATAATTGTTCAGCTTTTACAGAAGGCATTCCGATTCAGGATACACTTCAAATTGATTTTCATACAATGAGTTTACCTTCCGCCGACCTTGTGTGGCATTGTCCCTATATCGTGCTGTTTTATTCTGATGATAAAAAAGCAGGCGGAAAAAATTACAGAGAATATGCACTGCTGAAAATAAATGGAGAAAGCTCCGCTGAAAATAACTATGCTGAAAATAAATTCCATATGAAAAAAAGTGACCAGTTTCTTGGCTGGGACGCTTGGAAGAAAAAACATAAAGAAGGTCTGGAATGTTCTGTCACCCTTATCAGAAAAGGAAACAAAATTATAATGGAAACTGAAAACCTTGGAATTGCAATAGAAAATACAACTATCATTCATGATGAATCAAAAATCGTTTATGCAGCATTGACCGGAAACAGAATCGCACTTACAGATATCAGAATCAGATAACATTCAAGGAAGAACTTGGAGGCGTATATTTTATATGAAAGAATCTTCCGTTCATAAAAAACAAAGCATGATTGATTTTTTATACTTATTTTTAACTATTGTCTTTTTAGCAACTGTTGTATTTGGCTTTACTAAAGAAAAAAAAACGGAAAAAAGCCAATTTATTATACTGGAAGACTGCTGGAAAGATGAAACAGGTGCATTTGTAAGCTTGCAACGACTTCCTGTTGATGAAAGTGTCTATCTTACAACTGACTTAAATAAATTTCACTGGAAAGGCAAACAACTTTGTCTTAAAAGTGTTGATACTGTCTTTGATATCTATGCAGACGGGGAACTTGTATATTCTTATCACCCCACACAGCCTAAACTGCTTGGCATTTCCTATGGAATGTACATGCATACAATTGTACTGCCGGAACAAACTTCAAAACTAGTACTTCAGGCAGAACCGATTTTTCACACAACACACGCAACAATCCGTGAAATTACCTTAGAAGATTCTGGTACATATATTACAAAGCTATACAGAGATAATTTACTGGTTTTTCTTCGTTCTTTTCTTATATTAGTAGTTGGTATTGCACTTTTTGTAATAGGCATTTCTAACAAATTGCTCAGTGTATCCACCGGACTGGATTTCATTGCATTAGGCAAAATGTGTACACTGCTTGGCTTTTCGGGGTTAAATGACACATATATTCTGCAAATGATGACACAACAGCCGGCAGTGATACGATGTGTTACTTATCTGTGTTTAGCACTCATGCCCTATCCGGCATTACAATTTTTTGCAAGTGCTTCCGGTGCGAAAAATTCAAAACTAATTCCTGTAATACAAATTCTATGTTATCTCAATGTTGCCATATCAATGATATTAACCGTTCTGGGAATTACAGATTACTATTACATGGTAAATGTCACACATGCTATTATTGTATTGGACTTTCTGACTTTAATTTTTATTGTTGTCCGCTCCATTGTACAGCACACTATCCGACCTCAGCTGATTCGCTGTCTGACAATCGGACTGATTGTCAGCATTATGGGCGGAGCAGCAGACGTTATTCGTTATCATCTTGGGTGGTATAACGGATATAATACCTATTCCAGAGTGGGAATTCTCCTGTTTATCATCATTTTAGTTGTCTATCTGTTTCGGGAACAAATCAGAAATTTAGAAAACAAACAAAAAGAAAGCATGATTTTTATCAGCGAAATTACTGAAGCATTCGCCAAAGTAATTGACATGAAAGACCAGTATACCAGCGGACATTCCAGCCGTGTCGCAAGATATACTGCCATGCTGACAAAAGAACTCGGCTATGATGAAGAAACAGTAGAAAAATATTACCGTATTGCTTTATTGCACGATATTGGTAAAATCGGCTTGCCTACAGAAGTGCTGAATAAACCCGAAAAGCTGACAGATGAAGAATTTGAAATTATCAAAGCACACGCTCAAAAAGGTTATGACGTACTGAAAAATATCAGCATTATGCCGGAACTGGCAATCGGCGCAGGCGCACATCATGAACGCCCTGACGGAAAAGGCTACCCTAACGGATTAAAAGGAGATGAAATTCCTCGTGTCGCTCAAATTATTGCTGTTGCTGACACATTTGATGCTATGTATTCCAACCGCCCCTACCGGAAACGCATGAATTTTGAAAAAGCTGTCTCAATTATTAAAGAAGTTTCCGGCACACAGCTTACCAGTGATGTCGTAGAAGCCTTTCTTCGATTAGTAGAACGTGGAGAACTTCGGGCGAAAGACGATAACGGCGGAGGCTCAACGGAAAATATTGACAATATTCATCAAAAATCTGAATAAACATTACTTTCAAAATGCCCCTGACATGTGACAGGGGTTATTATTTTATCTGCATGATTCATAATATTTCAAAATTCAGCATACGATTCACAGAAAGGAGAATCCCGATGAAAGAAAAATTACATATTAAAAATACATTTCAAACCACAGATTTAAAACTGCTTCAAAAAACAGTCACCGCAAAAATTCAAAAACTTATCAATATACAAGTGAAGAAATGAGGTGCATAAAATGCCAAAAGTAGGAATTTATTGTCGTCTTTCCGTAGAAGACAAAGATAAATTAAAATGTGATGACAGTCAAAGCATTCAAAATCAAAAAGCAATGCTGAAAGACTATTGCCAAGAACGTAATTGGGAAATTTATGACATTTACTGTGATGACGGCTACAGCGGCATCAACCGTAACCGCCCAGAATTTAACAGATTACTGCATGACTGCGAAACAGGTAAAATTGAAATTGTACTTTGCAAAGACCAGTCACGCTTTTCAAGAGACATTGTTGTGATTGAACAGATTATCAATGATAAATTTCTTGAATGGGGAATTCGCTTTATCGGTGTTGCTGACAATACAGATACAGACAGCGAAATCTACAGTACAATGCGACTTTTCACAAGTGCTTATAACGAAATGTATGTGAAAGATATTTCCGCCAAAATTCGCCGGACACTTGCTTATAAACGAAAACAAGGGCAATTTATCGGTTCTTTTACACCTTACGGATATTTAACTGACCCTCAGGATAAACATCATCTTGTCATTGACAAAGAAACTGCTCCAGTCATAAAACAAATTTTCAACTTGTATGCTGAAGGCAACAGCTATCGAAAAATTGTTCAAATATTAAATCAGCAAGGCATTGTCAGCCCAAATGAATATAAACATCAAAAAGGTTCAAATTATGTAAACAATAACGCAAATACAAGCACTTCCAAAGGATTGTGGACACAAGCCACTATTTCTAAAATACTCATGAATGAAGTCTATACCGGTACACTTGTACAAGGAAAATCACATCATATCAGCTACAAAAATAAAAAACGTAAGAAAGTCGCTCCGGAAGAATGGATTCGCATTCCAGATACACATGAAGCAATTATAGACTCAGAAACGTGGACAAGCGTACAGGAACGGCTTCACAGCAATACCAGAGTGGGAAAACGTTCACAAGAACTTTCTCCGCTTGCCGGAAAAGTAAAATGTGCCGTTTGCGGAAGACCTATGAAACGAAATATATATTATAATAAAGCAAAAACAATTAAATATTACGGGCTTCAATGCACTGCTTATAAAACAGGAGCTATGAATTGCCCTAATCAGAAAAGCATCAGCGGTTTACTTCTGGAACAGAAAATTCTTGATGAATTAAATTCTATTATAAAACATTACTGCCAAACAGAAAAAATTTATTTGCCTGCTCTTTATCAAGAACAAATTGACAATCTCAAAAAACAACTTTCTGCTTTGGAAGAACGTCAGCTATCAGCCAAAAACAGGCTGATTTCTATGTATAAAGATAAGCTTGACGGTATCCTTTCCAATCAAGATTATCTATTATTTCGAGAAAATCTGAAAAACGAAGAACAGGAACTTTTTAGACAAACAGATGCTGTCAGAAATAAACTTGAAAAATATCATAATCAATTAGAAAATTTGGAAAGTCAAAAGGCTCTTATTCAGAAATATACTCATTTTAGCCACCTCAACCGCAGTATTGCTGATGAATTTATTGATATGATAGAAATTGGCATGGTCAACCAAAATGGTGAACGTGAAATACATATCTGCTGGAAATTGTAACAATTCTTTAAGATGATAACTCAGTTTAAGTTGACTCGCCACATGGCGGAATTGACGGCGGATGTACTTCTGCAAATGGCGATGTGGAAAAAAATATTAACTTAGCAATATTACTGGATTTAAAAGATTTATTAACAATGTCCGGCTATACAGTCTTAACAACCAGAGATACAGACCGTTCTATCCATGACGAAGGCGTAGAAGGAATTGCTAATCAAAAAAGTTCCGATATGGACAATCGTCTGAAATTGTTCAATTCTGTGGACGGTGCTATTTGCCTTTCCATTCATCAAAATCAATTCACTGACCCGAAATACAGCGGAGCGCAAATGTTCTATTCCGATACAAATTCCCACAACGAAGACTTGGCAAGAGCTTTACAAAATCAATTTGTTGCCTACCTTCAACCAGAAAATAAACGGGAAATTAAACTCTGCGGAAAAGAATTATTTCTTTGCTATTACAGCGAAAATCCAACTGTTATGGCAGAATGCGGATTTTTATCCAATCCCGAAGAAGCTGCTTTGCTTATCACAGAAGATTACCAAAGACAAGTTGCTTTCACACTGTATGCAGGCTTAATGCAATATTGCACCGAAAATGCATAAATCACTTGACAAAATCCTTATTTTGGAGTAAAATAGACAAAGGACACTACTTCTGAAAGTGAGGATTTTTATGTCTGAAAATACCAATATTAAAAAAATAATATTTTATGTACTGCTTCTGGTACTGCTTTTTTGTCTTTTATCCAAATCGCCTGAATCAGGTACGAAAATTCCAGTCATCTCTCATTCCCTGACCATTGAAACTTATCCGCTGGAGACGGAAACAGAAACCCAAACGGAAACTCAAACAGAAACTATCCCTGAAACAACTGAACCGCCTCCGCCTCCAGCTGAAATTCTTCTGGAAGATATCCCCTATTACTCTCAGGAAGGCTTGCTTCCTACAGGCTGTGAAATTGTCAGCGCAAAAATGGTTTTAGATTATTACGTCAAACATGAAACAGATATTCATGATTTAATCAATTTACTGAATTGTCAGTATCCGCAAGAAATTGACGGTCATACTTATGCGCCCCATCCAAAAGATGCTTTTATCGGCATTCCTGAAGAATCTTCCGGATTCGGCTGTTTTTCGCCAATTATTGTAAAAGCTTTAAATCAGCTTCTCCCGAAACAATATCAGGCTGTTGACCTTTCCGGTTCTGAATTAAGCGAAATTGCTGAAACTTACCTCCCACAGGGAAAACCAGTTCTTGTCTGGGCAACTATTGAAATGTGGGAAACTAGAAATTATCTCGGCTGGTATCTTCTGGACGAAAACGGAAATCCTACAGATACTTGGTATGATTGGCAAGTCAATGAACATTGTATGGTCTTAGTTGGATATGATGAGCAATATTATTATTTTAATGACCCCTATGGTTCAAATGGTTTAATCCATTTTGAACGTCCTGTCGTGGAAGACCGCTATGAACAAATCGGAAAATATGCTGCTGTTGTCACCGAAAAACAAGACACAACAAAATAATCAGAAAGGATTGCAATTATGGCGAAAAAAGATAAAATTCAATATGTCTGCTCTGAATGCGGATGGACAACTTCAAAATGGAACGGCTTCTGTCAAGGCTGTAAAAAATGGAACACGCTGGAAGAAGTCATTCCTGAATCTTCTCAGGAAAATCACACTATCATAGATTTATCCCATAAAATTCATAAAATTTCTGATATCAGCTACGAAAATGAAGTCCGATACAGCACCGGCTGCGGCGAACTTGACAGAGTACTTGGCGGTGGTCTGGTTAAAGGCTCTATCGTCCTGCTTGGCGGTGAACCTGGTATCGGAAAAAGTACTTTGCTATTACAAATTTGTCAGTTCATGGGGGAAAATCATCATGTTTTATATGTCTCTGGTGAAGAGTCCGGCAGACAAATTAAACTCCGTGCTGAACGACTTGGTGTAGACTCAGATAAATTATATATTTTAACTGAAACAGATGCACAAGCAGTCTGTGATACTATCGGCATTTCTAAACCAGATATTGTCATTATCGATTCTATCCAAACAATGCAAATCACTCAGATTTCTTCTACTCCCGGAAGCCTTACACAAGTCAGAGAATGTACAAATCTTTTCATGCATACAGCCAAAACTCTTGAAATTCCTACTTTCATTGTGGGACACGTCAATAAAGATGGTGCAATTGCAGGCCCTAAAGTCATGGAGCATATTGTTGATACTGTATTATTCTTTGAAGGCGAACGTCATATGAGTTATCGTGTTTTAAGAGCTGTCAAAAACCGTTTCGGTTCTACAAATGAAATTGGTGTTTTTGATATGCAGGACAAAGGCTTGAAAGAAGTCGAAAATCCTTCTCAAATGCTCTTAGCCGGCCGGCCTTTAGGTGTTTCAGGTACTTGTATCGCCTGTGTGATGGAAGGTTCTCGCCCGATTCTCGCAGAAGTACAAACTTTAGTATCAAAAAGCGGTTACTCCTCTCCTAAAAGAACAGCAACCGGATTTGACTATAATCGTATGTCTTTGTTATTGGCAGTATTGGAAAAGCGTTTTGGTCTAGCTTATGGGACTTTAGACGTTTATTTAAATATTGTCGGCGGTTTCCGTCTTGATGAACCTGCCGGAGATTTGCCTGTAGCCTTAGCACTATATTCCAGTCTGACAGATAAGCCTATCCCTGATAAGCTAATTGCTATCGGCGAAGTAGGTCTTGCCGGAGAAATCCGAAATGTTTCCCATATTGTCAAGCGTGTGGAAGAAGCCAGAAGAATGGGCTTTGAAATCTGCATTGTCCCTAAACAAGCCCTTAATGCTCTCCCTAAAAGCTCTAAAACTTTAAGAATTTTTGGTGTGGATAATTTAAGGCAGTCTTTCGGCGTACTTGCAAAACTTGATTCTGAACAGCAAGAAATCAAATAACACCATATTCCAATTCTTCAGCGATGACTGACCAGTAATTTTCAGCATTGGAAAAAGCATTTTTATCCAGATGAAGTATTTGTTTACGGAAAGAATCAGCAAATTTTTTTAAATTTTCTTCTGTTTCATTCAGAGGACGAGCGTTGCAAAATTTCTGAAATACTTCTATTTCTTTTCTGAATACTTCCGGAGTGGATGCAATATAGACTGCATATTTTTCCTCGGATTCTTCAGTATCGAGAAAAAAAACATCTCCGTTTTCAGCAATGCCGACTAAAATGAAATCCAATCCCCAGTCTTTCGCAATAATCAAATATTTATGATGATATAGAATTAAATCATAGTATTTTTCCGGAGATAAAAATACCAGTTCCATAAAATTCACCTTTCAAATGGAATGCACGGAAAATCACCGCAGGCATCTCCGACCGGAAAGCCCAGAATTTCCGAAGCCTTTTCACAAAAGTCTGAAATCAAATCATTCCACACCTGTTCAGGCAGGTCATCATTTTCAGAATAAAGCTGTAATCCGCCCGGCTCGACAGAATGGATAACCCCATTTTCATTTAATTTTTTGATTCCCGGCAGTAATTTCAGCCATAATTCATTCGGAATCGTATAATGTATATTTAAAGTAATATCTTGATTCATAAAATACACTCACTTTCTAAGATAACATTAAAAAACAAAACCGCCGGAAATTCCAGCGGTTTCTATTATGGGCCATCGGGGACTCGAACCCAGGACCATCCGGTTATGAGCCGGGAGCTCTAACCAACTGAGCTAATGGCCCATCATAAAAATACAACAAAAGAGTGGAAAACCCACTCTTTTGCATATCATGCCGGCACTTATCTAAATTCCCAGGCCGTCACCAGCCAAGTATTTTCAACGTAAGAGAGCTTAACTTCCGTGTTCGGAATGGGAACGGGTGGAACCTCTCTGCCATCAGCACCGGCTTTGAAATCAGAATAAAGTTTCATACAATCTAAGAACAGATTCATTTGAATTAGGAAAAGTGTTCGACCGATTAGTATCAGCAAGCTGAACATGTCACCATGCTTACACTCCTGACCTATCAACCTTGTCGTCTACAAGGGGTCTTACTCATAAGAGGAGAAATCTTATCTTGAGGATGGCTTCACGCTTAGATGCTTTCAGCGTTTATCCAATCCGTACATAGCTGCCCAGCTGTGCCACTGGCGTGACAACTGGTGCACCAGAGGTACGTCCATCCCGGTCCTCTCGTACTAGGGACAGCGCCTCTCAAATTTCTTACGCCCACGACAGATAGGGACCGAACTGTCTCACGACGTTCTGAACCCAGCTCGCGTACCGCTTTAATTGGCGAACAGCCAAACCCTTGGGACCGAATTCAGCCCCAGGATGCGATGAGCCGACATCGAGGTGCCAAACC
>JAZQIL010000114.1:0-8337 GCA_045541055.1 Oscillospiraceae bacterium | reverse complement strand
CATCGGACAATTCAGAGTAAGCTCTTGTAAGTTCTTCTATTTTATCATAATTCCGTTCAGAGGGCTTTTTTGAAAGTTCTTCCTCCAGCATCTGGTTAATTTCATTGAGAGCATCTCTTTCCAAATCACCGTTTAGCAGTTCTTTGTAAATATTTTCCATATACTCACCTCATCTCCTGCCCTCTACTTATACCTGTCATAAAGGGGGCAGAAACTAACGCTCAAATTTTATTTTCGTATGATTGACTAAAAAACTATATCTAAATTTATTACTTTTTACCAAATTTCTTCTTTATTTTCTCTTTCAACCTCTTGAATCTCATATGTAGTGCCGGTAAAGATAAACCCATTTCTTTTGCAAGCTGTTTCCGGTCATCCGCATTGTAATATGCAAGCAAGAAATTTCTTTCCTCTGCTTCAAGCTCATCCAGCAGACTCTCAGAATATTGAAACTCCTCAGTTGGTTCAGGAACTGTATCAATATCTTCCATCGGTGGATTTTTACGAAGATAATCTTTCATCATCCTGTCAGCTACTGCATAAAGCCAAGGGCGAATATCTTTTGAAAAGTCAATCGTACTAGATTTCTTAACAAATAGCACAAAAGTTTCTTGAGTACAATCCTCAGCTGCATGATGATTCCGCAGTTTCATGTTGCAGTATCGAAGAATTTCACTGTAATAAGCCTTAATTACTATATTCAAAGGACTATCCTGCATAATTCTAACTCCCCAATTTTTTCATCATATTTTTGTCTTTCATTATACAGCAACAAATATGAAATGTCAACCAGATTTTCCTTTCGATTTACATACCACATAATTTTCTTCTGGAAGTCTGACAGACTCAAACCAGATACCCCTCTGCAAAAATATTTCATGTCAGAGTGTTGAAGTTCACTCTCCAAAAAAATGAATGAAACCAAACCAGCAAGCACGGCAGAGCAGTGCCACAAATTTGAAAATTTGGTCACTTTATCTGCACTACTTGTTAGGGAAAATTCCCTAAAACCCTTATACGAATTTTTTCAAAATTTTCTCTGAATGAATTTGATATTTTAAATCAAAATAACAATTATCCTCTCTGAAATTTTTCATGAGAGGAATTTTATTTTTTCTGATATTCTCTGTATCAACTCACTTAAATTTTTTTAAATTATTCGTTGGGGTCTTAGGGGAATAACCCTCTAACAAGTAAACGTAATTTGACGTTCATTTTTCAAAAATGTACGGACAAGTTACCGAGCTTGCTAGTTTTGTAATTTCAATTTCAAGGCTAAAAAAAGCTCACAGAAAGAAGAAGCGACAAAACGCCCCACAACCCCTAATTTCTTCCGTAAAAATAGGCACTCCGTTAGCCACAACACCGAAAAAATTTTTTCGCCATTTTTCAACGCCTATTTCATCAATTTATAAATGCCCTAACACGGTCGGCTTTGCCGTCCGTTGTGTCTGCGACAACCCCGTCGCTTTAACTCGCAACATCGTTTTACTTGTACTGGAACTGAAATATATTCTATATCAAATCGTCCTCGTAAATCGTTTCTGACGGCTCGTACAGCTATTTCCAAGTCCGCCTGATACATGATAGCCTTATTAAAACACTACCCTTAAAAACAAAACTGATGCCTTGTTTCAGGGCATCAGTTTCAAAATATTTTATTACAAATAGTGCTTGATAGTTTCGCTGTCACGTAGTGCATTTTCTAAAATTCTGCCCAGCACGGAAGTATAACCTTTTCCGAGGGACTTCGCTGTCTTCAATGCCTGTGGAGATAAACGGATTGTGACAGACTGTTTTCTGCGTTCTTCACGCTTGATTTCAGAAATTTTCCGGAACTGTTGAAGCTGTTCCGCTGTCATTGCAGGGCAGTCTTCATCCGGAACAACAGGACGTTCTTTCAGAGCTTCCAGCATTTTCAGTTGTTCTTCTGTGAGTTTTTCACTGAAATCAATATTCATTTCTACCATAGAGATACGCCTCCTTTTCCTGTTTGGTTGCCTTTCTGGCGGATATGATTCGGACTGCATCTTCACGTTCAGTGTACACCAGCATGATGATGACAGCTATCTGATTGACCATACCGATGGTGATGTACCTGTCTTCGTCCCAGCTGTGTTCCTCATCATAAAATTCAATGCGATTCTCATCCTGAAACACACGAGCAGCAGTCTTGAAGTCCAGTCCATGCTTAGTGATATTGATTCTTTCTTTATTTTCATCCCATTGAAACTTCAAGTTCTCATCTCCTTTTTCATATTATATCACATGAAAATACTTTTTGCAATACTTTTTGTAGTTTTTAGGATTCTTTTCACTGATTTTTTACACACATATTTGTATAAAAGTATTTTTTAGCTCACAGAGAGAAGAAGCGTTCGGCAAAATGACGAAAAAAAAAAGGTATGAATATGGCAATAGGTGTGAACATGTGTGAACATGTAAAAGAAATTACATGTTCACACTAAAAAATGCCTATATATTGATAAAAACAATTAAAAAAAATGGTGGTGTGAACATTGTGAACATGTAATTCCTTGTAAAAGTTTAAAAAACGCAAAAAAAAGGGGTAAAAGTTACAAAATGGTTACTACGAGAGCCTTTTTCTTTTTTTTTGTTTTCTATTTAATAGGAAATACATGTTCACATGTTCACATTTATTTAATTATTGTCTGAATATAGCCATAAAAAGTGTGAACATGTAAAAAAATCCACATGTTCACACTTTGCTGAAAAAAATGCTTTTTTTCGCTAAAAATAGGCGAAATCAGGTGTGAACATGTAAAAAAGTGCTACATGTTCACACCCTTGTTTATTTTTCACAAATATTTTGAATTTTTCGCTAAGAATAGGCGAAATTAGGTGTGAACATGTAAAAAACTACATGTTCACACTTAAAAAGAAAAGTTTTTTTCGCTAAGAATAGCCTAAAATCAAATGTGAACATGTAGAAGAATTATATGTTCACACTAAAGAAACTGTGAACATGTAATGTATTCATACTTAAAGAAAAATACATTTTTTCGCTAAGAATAGCTAAAATTAAGTGTGAACATGTAAAAAAGAAGTACATGTTCACACCTAAAGAAAACGTGAACATGTAAAAGGAAGTACATGTTCACACTTGATATTGCTAATTATTACTATTGTAACGCTTATAAGGAAGTCTAATTACTCTTGCTACTGTTCCATTTACTCTCTTTCTGACTGGTTCATAGCCATATTTTTTCAATACTTTACCAATTGTACGAGCATCATATCTCAAATCGTGAAGTCGAATGAATTCCAGAACAGTCATTTCTTTAAACTCGCAGATATAGCCTTGCTCCGGAGTTTGCTGTTCTTCCAGAATGTCAAGTACTTCACATTCGCCTTTCATCGGCTTCATAAAGGCTGCATTTCTTTTTTCGAGATGTTTCTTCTCGCTTTCTGTCAGTCGGAAGCAGCTGGCCTTCTCCCCCCCCTGTGAGTTTACTAACTGGTAAACCTGCGCCCAGAGCTGTAAGGCGTTGAACGGCTTAATCTGGGTATCATAGTCAATTACTAAGTCCAATGACAGTGGAATTGGCACAAAACGTCTGTTTCCGGTCTGGTCTATCAGAAATTCTTCATCATTGACCGTTCCGACGAAAGATGTCATACGAGGATAATGCAGGCTTGCTTTTCCATAAGGCGTTCTGTATTCATCTGTCGACTTCGTGAGAAAGGCTTTTACGCTGTCCATGTCTTTTTTCATCGTAGAGCCGAGTTCGCCAAGTTCGGAAATCCATTTGCTGGTAGCTTGTATCACGCTGTCCTTATCACGGGGGTCTAAGCAGATACCCTCCCCGAAGTATGCAGAGCGAAGAGCCAGTTTTTCAAAAAAGCGTGTCTTTCCTATGCCTTGTTTTCCCTGAAATACAAGGATAATATCTAGAGAATAAGGCTTTTCAATGGTATTATATAAGCCACAAACACACTGCATCAGCCATTTTTGAATGAAAATACGGCTATATACACCCTCTTCCGTGTCGGTTGGTATTTTAAAAATGTCATATATCTGGTTAATCCGGTCTACTCTGTCCCATTTTACTGACTGAATCGCACTCAGAATCGGATTGAAGCGATGCCTTGTCGCATATCGGGTAATGTAATCAATGACAATCTGCCTTGAAACACGGCTGTATGTCGTTTTTAATTCGTCTTGCAGAATGCAGGGGACATTCTCTGCCAGATGCTCCGGACTTTCTTTCTTATCGAAGCCGGAAAACTCGAAATCATGGGTAATTTGATTATATCTGATAGAATAGCCTTTACTTTCAATAAATTTTTCAAATTGAGCATAGTTTTCAAGTGGTGGTTTCTTCTTTGGCTTGGGCTTCTCCTCTTTCTCTGTGAGCTTTTTCTTTGGTCTGCCTTTTGGTGGCTGATAGCGTTCAGAAACTCTCTGGAAGGCATTCTCAAGCGTTGCATTGATAATCGTGTCACGCTCCGCCCATTTGCCGACAGCCATTCCAGAAGTCATATAAACACTTTTTACAAGCTCCTGACCGCCATCACCGAAATAGAATACAAGCATATCCATGAACGCTTGTACAGCCTCTGAGGGGCTGCTGTAGCCGGTTTTGTCGCCATTATAGAGTGCAGTGAATAAATTTCCGTTCTGGGCGTTCATTGCCGTATTTAAACGTTTATTTACGTCAATAGCAGGGGTCTGCTTCTCCCCTTCTGTGAGTTTTAATTGTTCCGAAGAACTCACAGGAGAAGAACCTTTCTTCATATACTTATCCAGAAATTCCAGTAAAGTGTCTGTTTTGTCGGTTAAGCAGTCGCTGTCTGATACCTGATTTCCCGTGAATGTGAAGTATCGGCTTGTCATTCCGCTGATATAACATTCTACATCAAGAGTGGAGTTCTTCTGCTGATAATGGTTTTTGTATGTCTGAGAATCTGGTAATTTTGCCAATTCTGCGAAGAATAGTATGTGGTATCCTTTGCCTGATGGTGATTTTTCAGTGTAGGTGTCTCGGAACATCTCCATAATTTCTTTGGCAAGTGGGTTGGTGTCAACATGGTGTGCATCAATGTCAATTCCACAGATAGCAAGCCCAGAATGATTTTTTGCGAACATGATACCGATGCCCTTTTCTAGTTCGCTCCATTCAACATTATTCTGAGCCGTTTCGTAAGTCAACCAAGTATCAGGAACATTGACTTTGGAAAGTGGCTTTTTGGTCTTTTTACCGTCTTTTGTAGTATACCAGACCCAGTTAGTCCAGATTTTTCCTGTTTTTAATTGTGTAATGGAAACGCCTTTTCTTTCTGTGAGTTTTTCTTGCATGGTTGATTCCTCCGTTTGAGTATTGCAGGCATTTGTTTTTATATTAAGAACATTTGTTCTTATTTCTATTCTACCGTATTCTTTGCGGTATGTCAAGAGTTTTATTTGCTGTTCCATTTGATTGAAAGCCTGTATGTATTTGAGTTTCCATGCAAGAGCTTTTTGACCGGAGAACCCCATAGCAAGAAGCGTAAAGCCGTCTTTCGTCATCTCGTAGCATTTGTAGTGCTTGCCTGTTCCTGCTTGATAAGTAGCTTCAAAGAATAATGGTTCAGGGGTCAGGGCGCAAATTTGCGCTTTGATATTTTTGATTGCTTTCAGCACATCTTTATGTTCCTTGTCAAAATGCTTTGCTACTTCCAGACTGCTTGCAACTGGTTCGCCGTTGTGGTCGCTGATGATAATTTCTTTAGACATAAAAAATAACCTCCGTTTTTTCGGAGGCACTTACACAAATATTTACAATTTACCCCTTGACAAAATCCATGCAATATGCTAAAATGGATATAATAAGGGTATGCGAATATGTGACCGTACCTCATATATTTGTTCAGAAAGATACGGAGACCGCAAATCTTACCGTATTTTTCCTTACCCTTATATTATAGCACATTACAGCCTGCTTGTCAAGAGCAGGTTTTTTATTGAGTTTCCATGCAAGAGCTTTTTGACCGGAAAATCCCATAGCAAGCAGTGTAAAGCCGTCTTTTGTCATTTCATAACATTTATAAAATTGTTTGTTTTGTGGGTGCTGATAGGTTGCTTCAAAAAACATTTCGGGGGTGTGTCCAAATTTGGACAGACCCTTTTTTATTTTTTCAATGTCCCTAACAACATGGTTATGACCCTTGTCAAAGTTTGTTGCTACTTCCAGACTGCTTGCGACTGGTTCGCCGTTGTGGTTGCTGATGATAATTTCTTTCATATAAAAAGACTCCTTTAGAATAAATTCAACAAAAAGAGAGTGTACAAAGATAGTTAGCTTGTTACTATCCGGCACACTCTTTCTTTCAGTATCAAGTTCATTTGGATATAAAAAACCCCTTGACAAAAAGTCTTTTTTATGATATACTGTATGTAGTAAACTTAACAATTGAGTGTGTCGGTTTACATACTGGCGAGTGTGCCGGACATGAGAGTGCAGGGAGTGAGAAATCTGCACTCTTTTTGTTGCTATTATTATTTTACCATATTTTTTAGTGAAAGTCAAGTCGAAGTAGAGTAAATTAGATATTTTTAAGAAATTTCAGACTTCCCAAAATGGGAACTTAGAAATTATTGGAAAATAGTAAAAAAGGTAGCGGAAATAATCACAGAGGATAGCAAGATACTGTCAGTTATGCTATCATCAGACGAACCGTAAAAAATAAATGAGAGCAGATTGTAGCGGAATGGCTTGCAGTCTGCTCTTACTTTTACTGAAATAGGATTAAATTATTAAAGTTCTGAAATTAATCCAACGATGTATTTCAGGAGAGTCAGAACTTCGTCAGCATCGGGTTTGCTGTTCTGATTGAAATCAATCGATTGGAGTTGTGCTTTTGTGAGTGTTTCTTTTCCCATTATAGCTTTATTAAGAGAAATTACATCTAAAATATTCACTTCTCCGTCTCTGGTTACATCACCTTTTTGTATATCTGTAGTGCATAAATAATCCGCTTCTGCATTAGCAACTGTATTATGATATTTAATATATATCGATATTTTATTTTGTAATTCATTTAATGAATAATCTTGATAAGTTTCTTCATTAAATCTTAATGAAAATGGTAAGTCTTTGTTCTTATCTTGCGAAATTTCATATATGATATTGTAAGGAATGCCTAAAATATTACAAATTTCTTTTTCAGCTTCCTGACTATTCATTTCAAAAGAAAGCTTTATATCATCGTGAAAGCGGAAATAGATGCTTGAACCTGCTGAACTTGGTGCATACATGCGAATTCTTTTATAATCTGCTTTTACCTCTTCCGGAACATCAGGAAGAGCTAGAAATTCGTCATCTGTCAGTGCAAGAAATTCATCCAAAGTATAAGGCAAAGCATAGTCTGGTTTCTCTATGATTTCTCCGTGTTCCAATAGCCAGTCCTGAAGCTCTTCAACTGTAGTAGGCAAAGAATCTTCTTCTGCTGAAACATTAACTGGTAACGCAGATGACAGTAACACTACACTGGAAAGTGTTAACATAATAATAAAATGTTTTTTCATATTCATAATATTCTCCTTTCATTTCTTTATAGATGCAACAATTTTATTACACTCGTCATAATCAAGACGATTTGTGGCTATAATATATTCCATATTGCCATCATAATAAATCAACGTAAATTGTCCATCTTCCTTTGATACAATAGCAGATTTGCCATTGACTTGAATTTCTTCCAGATTGAAATGGTCACTTGGAATACCAGATTTAAAATTAGAATCATACAACTCTTTATAACTAATTACTATAGATTCATCATTTTTTATATAAAAAAATGTAAGACCTTTCGCTACATCTTTATCAAAAATTTCAATATTTTCCAAAGCAAATCCTTCCGGCAAGTAATGTGGTGTTTCTGGGTACATTCCATATTTTTCACATTCTGCGATAATTCCATAAGGGTCATCCTGACTGGTGGGCAATTCAATTTTTTTAGTTTCAGGATATCCTATAGAAAATCCATTTTTTGTATAATTTACAATCACAGAGAATAAATTTCGATGAAAAGCCGCAACAGAGACAATATTTGCTGTCAGCATAACAACCGCAGCTACTCCAGCAGTAAGCCATAATCTTAAATTTCTCGTCATGTAAATTCGAGGTCGTTTTTCATTCTGCTCTGTTAATTGCCGGATACCACGCTCCGCCGCTTCGTGGATAAAATTTTCTTCATCGGACAATTCAGAGTAAGCTCTTGTAAGTTCTTCTATTTTATCATAATTCCGTTCAGAGGGCTTTTTTGAAAGTTCTTCCTCCAGCATCTGGTTAATTTCATTGAGAGCATCTCTTTCCAAATCACCGTTTAGCAGTT
>JAZQIL010000113.1:0-8878 GCA_045541055.1 Oscillospiraceae bacterium | reverse complement strand
TATTATAGAAATTTTCACACGCACCGTTTTTTTTATGTATGCGATAAAAAAAAATGAAAAAATTTCTCCTATAGTTATTTTTTTACGCACTTTACGCACCAAATAATAAGAAATGGCTATATATCTAAAAAAAAGTTGGTGCGTAAAGTGAAAAATTTACACACCAACTTACGCACCAAACGCACCAAATCACGCACCAAAAAAAGACAAGTCCTTGTTTGAGTAGCAAAGACTTGTCTTTTTATTATTGTGCTGCACTTGCTGTACCTGGTCTGAATTCGTTTTTTGTCTCTATTGTCAAGGTAAATTTATAGTAACGTGTGCCGCTGTATATTTTTATCATCTGTTTTTCGTCCGACTTCAAGAAATCGAAAATGTCTTTTCTGAAATCTCTGATTGTGGGCGTATATCCATTATGAGAATACTTTTTACACCAATCCACAAAAACTTGATACATATCAGAACACTTGTAACAATGCTTGATATTGGTTTCTGCATCCGGAAGGCGTTCACAGCAGCTTGTATAGAAATCAATTGCCGGGCTGTTTCCCTTCTTCATGTCAAGTAATGTTTTATCGCATTCAGCCGGGCGGGTAAATTCATATCCGTTTGAAATAGCTGCTGCAAGTGCAGAAAGTGCAACTGCTATGATAGTTTCACGCTCTGATAGCATTTTCTGTAACAGCTTCTTGTCTTGTTTTTCTTTTGGTATCTGATTATTACAGTAAATGACAATCATTCTGTTATAAGCAGCCTCTGTTGTATTACCGCCCCATTTTGGAAGCTCGTTTGCAGCGAATAACAGCAGTCCATTATAGACGGCGGTAAACGGATTCAATCCCTTATATTCTACTTGTCGGGGGTCGCCGCCTGTGTAAGTCATGAAATTATGATTGCTTTTCGCTTTCATGATTTTCATATCAGGGTCAACCACAAGTCGCTTGCCGTATGTAGCACCGGATTGAAAGCGGTCATCCAGTTCCGGAAAGCTGACAGTAGCATAATTACTTTGTCCCAGAAGTTCACACAACAATTTGATAATTTGAGATTTACCGCTGTCACCTTTACCGACAAGAAACAGAGCTGACTTGAAACGGTATCCGGGAACATTTGACAAACAAGCTCCCATATATTCAAGTATAAGCTGTTGCTTGTCCTGATTGCCTTCTGTAAGCGTTTCCAAATAATTCTTAAACACTGGAGCATCTTCAAGGCTGTATTTCTTATTAGGGTAAAAGTTTGCATCCAGCTGAATTGTAGAATATGCAATCGGTGTATGTGAAAGCATTTGTCCGGATTCTATATCAAAAAATCCATTTCTGAAATTGATTAGCATTTCATTACCGTTTACGGCTGTTTCAGCAACAATTCTATGATGGTCTGTAATTAGATTGTTAAAGACTTCATTTACATCTTTCATTTTCAAGAGCGATTGCCCGCATACACGCTCCCACATTGTAATATGGTCTTTGATAATGCTTTTTATATGGTCGTCTGAAACTAAGATATAAACGCCTCTTGCGGAATCATACCAGTAACGGCGAACGCCTTCAAACGCATGGTCTGAAACATAGAAATAATTTTCATTCTGCTGAATGTATTTTGCCAAATATCCAGTAGAAACAGCATAATACAGGTTGCCTTTTCTATCCTCTTTCTCATAGATATAATAAGGAAGGTCTATAGTTTCTTCTGTGTCCTGATTTATCAGCTGAATATGCGGAAATTCTTCTGTAGGCTGTTCTTCATCATTCCAGCTCAGAGCGTGACCGGCTGTCTGACTGCTGCTGAATGTCTCTTGTATAGATATGCTTTTATGATTGCGTTTCAATTCTCTGCCTTTTGCGTTCATTCCGTCAACATAATTTTGATAAGCAGAGGGACTATGCTGCTTGGCAAAGTGTAGAAGTGACCCTTTTGTAACTCCTTTTCCGTTTAATCCGTTCCATGTGTTCTTATCGGCTCTGGCATTGTCTTTGTGGTAGCCTTTGCACCAATTCAACCAATAATCATAAGACTGTGTACCTGTTTCATAGAACTTGTAAGACGCTGATACGGTCAACCATTCTCCGTACTCAAGATTATTCGGGTCAATCATATCAAGTAATACATCGGGGTCAAAGTCCGGTGAGAAAGTCTTATCTAATCCGCCGGAGCGTGCCGGAACGTTTGAGAAACGGAAAGAGTTTTGATTCAATGGTAATTCAGGCTGTTCCGGTTGTTCTGGTTGAGAAAACAGCTTGTCATATAACTGTAATACAGAATTTTTTGTACAAGTGCCGCCCTCGTCCCATAAAATGGAATCAGGAGAGCCGAAAAACAATCTCGGCATATCGGTGCATTTCTTGTCAATAGCTTGTCCGAATAATTTAAAAAGAGCGTGAATAACTTTATTTCTTTCCGTCTCTTCTGTGATAACTTCATCAAGCAGAATGCAGACACGGAATTTTTCATGCTCTGGTGTACTGCTGAAGGTATGGTAAACGATAGCAGCACAAAGCTTATTTTCTGAAAGTACAGCTCCGATTCTTTCAAGGTCAAAAATATCCTTTGTTTCGTTGTCAATGTCAAGAAAGAATATCTGCTGACTGATAAAGCGGTAATCTTGCTTGTAAATCGGATTTCCTTGTTTATCATATCGCTGATTTCCGTCTTTGTCAAGGCTCGGACTGCTTAAATCGTCTTCTGAATACGTTGCACACGGCTGTATAGTGCATCCGGCTCGGATAAAGTCAATCAGGCTTGCAAGTTCGATTTCTTTCAAACTGTTCTGACTATGGTTTTCATGCAGTCTGATTCTGATACCGCCGATTTCGCCGCCTGTTGGCTTTCTGGTGAACTTGTGTTCATCAACATGAAGTGTAATTTTCACTTGCAAATCCTTTCCAACAAATTCGCACTTGACAGATTGTTAGTTTTCTGATATAATAAGAAAAGTGAATTGTGCGAATCTATCTATTTGATTTCTCCGGAGTGTGCTGCTGACTCCGGAGAATTTTTATATTTCGTTGTAAATATTGTCAAGAGAATTCTTTATTTTCTCAAGTTCTGCAAGTACTTCCTGCAATACAGCAACTTTTGACAGTTCAATGATTTCAATTTTTGAAAGTGTCGTGCCATAGGCTATATGAAGTGTTGCAATATCTTCTGCCATATTTTCAACGCTGTGATAAAGCTGTTCATCCATGTTATACACACTCCTGTACTTGTCCGCTGCTCTCGCTTGCTTTCTTTGCCCAGTATCTTTCATTGTATGTCTTGACCTTTTCAGGGTGTTTCTGTGTGTAATCACGGTGATAAGCTCTGATTTGGTCTGTATGTGTTTCCCTGTACTGTTTCTGATATGCCTTTACCTTTTCAGCGTTTGCGGATTTCCATGCTCTTAAGTATGCGGCTCTTTTGGCTTTTGCCTCTTCTGTCATATGAATCTTTCCTTTCATATAGATTGTAAAAAAAAGAGTTTCTGCCTGACTTCTCTGCATCGGCGGAAACTCTCTTGAAAGAATCATAATGATAGCATTTCGGGGCTGAATGTATAGCAGTCCCCTATTTTTTCAACAGCTTAATTGTTGAAAGTGGTTGACAAATCGTCTCAATTGTGCTATAATAATCTCAATCAAGTGTGTTTGCGTTACATGGCAGTATCGTAACACACAGAGAATCACAGAAAGCAATGCTTCACGGTCTGGACAATCATGCAAGCATAGTTTTCAAGTCGCCGGAGTGCAGATGTTGGCGCATCTGTACTCTGTTCTTTTTTACTATTCCATTATACCACATTTCAATAAATAATGCAAGTAAAAAAACAGAAATATGAAATGCGTTTATTCATTTGATTTTGATTGATTTTTCTTTTCACGATATTTTATAACACGTCTCCTCGTTTGTTCTCTTTTTACTTTGCTTTTGCAATCTTTGCAATACTTTGTTCTGATATATGCATGATAGCTATATTCATTATGTGGTATCAAATTCCCACATTCAGAACAATGCTTGTCTTGCTTGATATGTCTTTCATTAAAGAAGAAAAAGAACATTGTCGGCATCTCCTTTTCATATTTTAGCTGTTCATGGTATCAGTTCCGGAGCTGCTGCCCTCGCTCTGATTGCTGTCCTATAACTTGTTATAGCTATCGTTTCAGAAGGCTGTCAGCCTGATTGTTCCGGAGCTGTCCGGCTCGGTGTCTAGTTCTCCATTGGCGGCGGTCTGACAGCTTCATGACATTGACGAATGTCCGGAACTGATAACCGTCATTTGTGCAGATTGATGAAAATATCCGGTCTGATTCTGCTGTGAAGTGATTCTATGGTCGTGCATCCGTGCCGATGAAACAGCATACAAGCACTTTCAGCATGATTTCTGACATTGATTTTCAGCGTATTGCACAAATCAGGCTGATAGTAATTTGACTGCCGTATCACAACAGCAGTCAATAATTTTATCTGAATAAATCTTTTGCGGTTTTAAATCCGGTCATAAATGCAAGCCGCTGATATTCTGAAATGATGTCAAGTAGTTCCCAATTTTCAGTAAATTCTTGAAATGCTGGATTACTGTCAATGAAGTCAAATAAACGTTTTTCAAGTTCCGGAGTTTCAAGACCGTTATAAAATTTCGGTTTATCTGATATAGCATTGTAAATATCATCAAGCAAATTGTTCATAGTAGCTGACACCCCCACTCAAGAACTCTCTCGTGTATAGCCGTTTTTCCCTCTTGCTTCATGAACACCCAGAGCATAACCAATAGAAATTAAGGTTGTAATTTCTCTGGTGGTGTAAGCTGATATATGACGGAATTTTTTGAATTCAGAATAATCATCTATTAATTTATGCACAAGAGGTGATGTATATATTTTTCCGAGAAAATGCCATTCATGAAACATGGTATATTCTGCTGTTGCTTTCTTGTCAAGAAATTCACCAGCAACGGTGCGAATAGTTTTTATTTCATTAATATTTGTGTGTTCTTTTCCGGTTATTTGACGTTTAAAATAATATTCAAAATTTTCATATAAGACTTGAAGCCATGCTTCAGGCAGTTCTTTTCTGCCTGATACCCATTTCAGAACATCACTGAAAATTGAATCAGGCAAAATATTAATTCCAGCGTTCCGCAATGCTTTTCCGAAGTCAATGGAGCTGCAACAAACAGCGTCATATAAATCAGAAACATAGTGCATTTTTAAGTAATAGTGTACTTTTTCAGTGAATACAGCTAAAGCGGTATCTTCTGAAATTTCGTATTTTAAAATACAAATCATGTTTTTCACCTCGCTTTCTGTTTCAGAGTGGAGCTGTCTACTCCGTTTATCATTTTCTTTCTTATTTTCTTATCACATTTTCTATTTTACACTGATTTTGATGTAATTTCAATAGGCAAATCAGACAAATTCGTGTTCATAAATTTGTGTAAATTGCTATTGAAAAATATGATATAATAAATAAAAGGGGGTGTGCTTTATGCCAGTAAAATATAAAATCAATGTAATTTCAGCATTAAAAGAAGCTGGATATAACACAAATACAATTCGCACACAACATTTGCTTTCAGAAGGAACACTTCAAAGTCTTAGAAACGGAAAGTATATTTCTATGGGTGCGATTGAAAAAATTTGTAATCTTCTGAATTGTCAGCCGGGTGACTTAATGGAATTTGTACCAGACAACTCCGGAACGGACAGCACAAGCCTTGATAATGACGAATAGCCGGACAGCTCCGGAAAATCATTCAGCGGCATGACCGCTTTTAAATTTGTTTCCTCTTTTCTTTCTGTTTCTCTTGACAAACTCCGGAATATATGCTATAATAGGCTTGTAAACATTGAAAACGTTGTAAACAAACGAAAACTTAAAGGAGTTGTTAAGAATGGCAGATACTAAAGTTACAAGTATCAGAACAGACGAAGAAACAGCAGCCCGTTTTAAAGAAGTTGCAGAACAATTTCCGAACGGTGCGGAATGCCTGAAAGCCCTGATAAACGCCCATGAAATGGCACAGGCTAAGGGCGTATTGACCGGACAGGAAACAAGCATAGCAGACTTTCAGGCACATGCTGACAGCCTTGTAAAGTCGTACATTGCAGTTCTTGAGCTGACAGCAAATGCAGAAAACAGAATCAGACAGGAATTTCAGCAACAGCTTGAAAGCAAAGACAGCACTATTATTTCTTTGCAAAAGTCATTGAAAGGTGCTGATGAACGGGCAACAGCCGCCGAAACTGCATTGCAGACACAAACAGCAGACTTTAAAACTGATATTCAGGATTTACAGACACAGCTTGAATCCGCAAACCAGAGAATCGCTGAACAGGCTGACACAATCAGAGCTGATAAAAGCACAATCAGCGATAAAGAAAAAATCATTTCCGGATTACAGACAGAACTTGACACAGCAAAGAAAGCCGCTGATAGTGTTCCGGAACTGACAGCCAGAGCGGCAAAGGCAGAATCAGAAACGGAAAGTCTGACAAGGCAGCTCGAAACAGAAAGGCAGACAGCAATATCAGCGGCAAAGATTGCAGAAGCTGAAAAGAAAGAAGCTATTGCAGAAATCAAAGCAGCAAATGCTGATAAAATGGAAAGTCTTTATGCTGAAATCTCAAGGCTGAAAGACGAAATCAGAGAATTGAATAAATCTAAATCGGCATCCGATACCGCAAAAGATGATGATACCCAGTAACAGCAATAGTCTTTAATAAACCTATAACTTGTTATAGGACACTATTTCTCTGATTCCCATTTTCTTTGAGCATCATAAATTATTGCCTGTCTTTCTCCATAGGAAATAGGCTTTTCACGGAGCGAATTGCAAAGTGCATAATATTCTGGTGAATACTGAAAACGTGATACAGAAATCCATCTTGCATGATTCTGATATTCAGCATAAATCATCCGGAGTTGTTTATTTTGCCGAAGGTCTCTTAAAGCATAACTTTCAAGCTGCCGTACTCGTTCTACACTGATATTCATATTCTCGCTGATTTGTTTCAAGGTCAATCCCTGAAAATAGTGGGCGTTTATAATACGTTGCTGCCGTTCTGGTAGCTGCTTGATAGTTTCATGAATGATTTTTGATTCCGCTGCTCTGCTAATCGTTTCAATGATATTGTCTACAAAGGCAGCGGATTCTTTATCTGGTATCACGTCGGCAATAGTTGCAGTGCTGCCGTCATTCATATCAATTTCTTTGTCAAGGCTTGTGCAGTTATTCAGTGGTTCTTGCCGCCCTCGTTCCGTCTTAATATTCAATAGCTCTGCTGTCATGACCTGAAATTGATACTTGAAATAGCTTGTGAATTTGGTATCAGAATCCGGCTTGTAAGCATCGATAGCACCAATGAACACACTATAACAGCCTTGCCGAAGGTCTGACAGCTCTACTCCATGTCTGATACAACTATCTGAATGCCGCCTGTAAAAATCATTTGCCATAGCATACAGCAGTTTATTGACCTGTTCCCATAATACCGGAATCAGATTCTTGTTTCCGTTCTTATCCACTGATATAAATGTAGCAAGCTGTTCATTCGTCATAAAGTCCGCCCCTCTCTGGTAAGTTCTTCATGGTATTTTCTCCATTATACCATATTTTCAATAAGTTTACAAGCGTTTACAGCGAAAACAAATGTAAACTGTACATGAGTGACGGACAGTTTTTTTCAGTCTCTGAAATGGCTATTTTACGTTGTAAAAATTGCACCAAACTCGCATTTTGTGCAATTTTTATTTTCATGTTTACTATAAAAATATATCATGTTTTATTATTTCGGTTTGTTTGCGTTACTTTGAGTTACTATTATCATGAATACATCATGTTTCAGGAAATTGCACTTGCATTTTTCTGAAATTTTTTTGTGCAGCTTCTGGACTGTCAGCCTGATTCCTGTAAGAGAGAAATTCAAGCTGTCCGGCTGTGTATCCAGTTCCGGAGAACTTCTGCAAGCGGTTCAGCATCTCTCATAAGCCATAGCATCTATTGACGGGTTCGGCAGCACGTCCGGAGCTGTCAATAGTGCTATGGCGTTACTTCTGACAGCAGAAGTAAACGCCGCTCTGATTGCCGTCCAGAACATCCAGCAGCTTCACAAGTCTGATTCTCATATAGTAACCATGTCAACAAACTATCTGAAACGGCTGTTTTCCGTGTGCGTAACTATGTACGAAAATACTTACATTTTCTTTCTGAAAGACCAACAAAAACCAACATTTTCAGAACGTGACTTTTCGTGACCTGTTCCGGAGCTGTTCTGTCTCGCCGTCCGAACGTCCAGAGAATACAAGTCAAGCTGTTTCGTCCTCTTGATAGCGTTACAAGCTATACAGCACTTAGAGGATAATTTCACATATTCAGCATCAGAACGCCGTCACAAGCCTGTCAGCGGTCGCTATGGGGGATATACTCCCCTGCCCAATTCCGTCCGGACTTCTTCACATCATTGCTCAAATTTCTGCACCGAACTGCAATCAAATATCTAGTTTTATCAAGTAGTTTGCAGTAATAGGCAGTATTTCCGAAACACTAGGAAAAACTAGGATTTTTCAAACAATGTTAGGGTTTATTAGTAATTTCGGCATGGTCGGTTTGGTGGTTGCTCTGCCTGTTGTCGGCTGTGGTTTTGGTGCGTAACTTGGTGCGTGATTGGTGTGTGATTTTAAACACTTATGCACCAAAAAAAACGGCTATTTTCCATTGAATTTGCTCTCTTGGTGCGTTTAGTGCGTAATTTTTTCACTCTATTATAGAAATTTTCACACGCACCGTTTTTTTTATGTATGCGATAAAAAAAAATGAAAAAATTTCTCCTATAGTTATTTTTTTACGCACTTTACGCACCAAATAATAAGAAATGGCTATATATCTAAAAAAAAGTTGGTG
>JAZQIL010000112.1:0-42667 GCA_045541055.1 Oscillospiraceae bacterium | reverse complement strand
GTAAAGGCATTTCTTATATATCATTATATAATTGTGATGCTAAGTGCAATATTTTTAAATATATTAAGTAACCTACAAGAACTGTAACTATTTTCCCATATATATTGCGTTGAATTAAATTTCTAGTACTAAAGCAAATGAATCAGCTAAAGAAAAGAATTGATATAAAATAAGGTTTTTCGCTGTTTAGTGTTAGCAAAGCACTTTAAATCATGAAAGCTAAAAGTTACCATATATTAGTTATTTTTCTTGCATTTCCTGCATTTAAACCTGATTGAAAAGGAATTGGTAAAATAGTCCCTATTTTTAGATGCTTATATTTTCAACTTATTGCCATTAGATTTTAATATTTCTGATTCTATATTTTATATAGCAAATTTTCACAAAAAACGCAATTAAAAATAAAGATTTTTTGTTTCTGCACCAATGCGTCACTATTTTTTCACAAGAGACTATGCATTTAAAAAGCACATGTTTAAGGATAGTTACGGTTAAAATCGCATTGAACCCCTAACAGATTAACAAAATTTACTAAATTAAAAATCCCCTATATACCACTATTTTACGGCATATATGGGATTTTATAACATTATCAGAAATTTACTTATCATTGCAGCGGAAAGGTATTCAATGAGGTATAGCTACACGGTCTGTAAAAAACAATTTATATCTATTTATAGCCATTTCTTTGATGCTTTAGCAATTGAAAATAATGCACAAAAAATCAGTTATGGTGTCCGCTTTTTGCAAGAAAAAAGGCTAAACTTCCGCTATATTACGCAAATTTAGTCTTTGTAACATTTAACAAAACGCATTTAAGGATGGTGGAGGCGTTGCAACATTAAACTCAATTTTGTCTAAAGGTGGGTCATTATCCGGATTTGTGATATTAATGTACACAATAATCCGTTCTGATGAGTATGTCACTTTAGCTACAATCGTGTCTATTAAGTTTTTCTGACAATCATCCACCAATTTCTGTATAATCCCCTTGAAATGTTCTAATGTTAATTTTGGAGCAGTTCTCGACAAATCATCAATTTGCAGAAGCAACGTTTTCTTTTTTGTTTCCAATTCTGCAAGAGTTGCTTTCAAACTGTCACTGGCAAACCCATTCAAAACAGCATCTATGCCATTTTGGATTTGTTTTTCTACAGTTTTCAGTTCCTTTTTTACGACTTTCAGTTCTGAATCATCTATGATGGTTTTTTGATACTCTGCGTATGCAGCTTTTGCAATAGTTTCCAAATTTTCACTTGTCAGGTATTCACGAAGCATATCCAGAACGCTTTGTTCCAGATATTCAGCAGAAACACGTCCTGTACACTTATTCGGACAATAATAGTAGTGATATTTCTTTCCAGTTTTCGATGTACCACTTGTGGTAGTCATTTTACATCCGCATTTCTCACAATAAAGCAGTCCTGAAAGCAAGTAGGAATACTTGCTTCGTTTTCTGCGTTTCTGCTGAGAGTTTTGTATTTTTTCCTGTACCTTGTAGAACAATTCATCTGATACAATTCGTGGGCAGTCGGACTGTTCAGCAACTCCATCAATGGTATAGATACCAATATATCTTTCATTAGTCAAAATGCGGTTCAAAGAACTTTTGTTGAAATCATTTCCACGGCTTGTTTTGATGCCTTGTGAGTTTAACTCTCTTATAATTTCGGCATAGGTACTTCCAGCGGCATAATCTTCAAATATCTTACGAACAATGATGGCTGCTGTCTCATCCAGTTCTAACCGCTTATCCGCACCAATCTTATATCCTAATGCAACATTTCCGCCTGTTGCCTTGCCTTTAATGACATTCTCACGCATCCCACGCTTGATTTTCTGAGAAAGCTCCACGGAATAGTATTCATTCATCGCTTCAATGACACCTTCCATGATAATGCCTTCTGGTGTGTCTGTGATACCTTCCATAGCTGAAAGAACACGAATTCCGTTTTGTTTCAGTTTTGCTTTATAAACAGCAGAATCAAAACGGTTACGTGCAAATCTGTCCAGCTTGTAAACCAGTACATAGTCAAATTTGTGATGGATACTGTCAGCAATCATCTTTTGAAACGCAGGACGTTTATCATTTGTTCCTGTCATGGCTCTGTCTATGTATTCTTCAATAATTGTAAGTTCGTTTTTCTCTGCAAACTCATGACAGACACGAAGCTGTCCTTCAATGGACTGTTCTGTTTGTCGGTCAGAGCTGTACCTTGCATAAATCACTGCTTTTTTCATGTCGTTCACCAACTTTATTCTTCATAATCCAATGGCAGATACATTGATATACAAGTATCTTCTCCAGAGTTTTTTGCCATTTGCATATCATCTTCTAGTTCACAAAAACCATTTCTTTCATATAAATGGTAACCTTCATCCGTGGAAGAAAGTGTGACAAAAGCAAATCCAACTTCATTTCTCAAATCTTCAATTCTTTGGAGACAATCACGCATTAAAACGTCCGAATAATAAGAAAACCTGAACTTTTTCTTCTGGTAAAGTTTGTCGAGAGCAAGACAATTGATATAAACTGTTCCGCCCATTCTAATATGATTCTCATCTTCGATGTGCCCAGTGCTAATATTGTAATAACCAATAATGGCATTTTCTGATTTGATTACATAAGTAACACCATAAAAATCGTCAAGAGCCTCATAACTTTTCAGAAAAGCAGTTAAAGCAGGATTGCCACAATCAAAAGATTGTGACAATTCTGCTTGTATTTCTTTTGTCAATTTCACTGTAAAATATTCATTCTTCATTTTCATCATCCCTAAACACAGCAATGACTTTTCCGTTACGGACGTAACGAATATCATTTGTTTCTTTGTCTATTTCCATTTCTGCCTCCCTAAGAAGTGCGAGAAGATTTTCGAGTTCCGCTTGGTAGGCAGTTCTCTTTCTCTTAGTCTTCAATGGCTTTCTGGCAATAAATGGCTTGTTAGAAGGAATTGCAAAAGCTCCCATAGTAATTTCTCCTTTCAATAAAAAATCACGCTTCTTTAAACGAAGATGTTCTTTGTATGGTATATTTCATTCGCTGTCCAGCTCCTCAAACAATTCTTCAACGCTGTTAAATTTTAAAGCATTTGGGTCATTTGCCATCAGTTCTGTTTCCATTCTTGCAATTTCATTTTCATCTGCGAAAAGCGTAATAAAGGCTTGCAGTTTTTCTTCCGAAAGCGAATCTACAACATGATAAGCCAATTCTCTTGTACTCATAAAATCATCTCCCTAAGTTTATGGTATGCGGAAAATCATTCTTCATCTTTCCTTTGAATCAGTTTTTTCAGTTTCTTGTCAAATGTGAGAATCTCATGCCCTTCCTGCATATGATAAGCCACAAGAAGACAGTCCACAAAATCCAGAGAAGTTTCACGATAATATTGCATACAAGTTTCAATCACTTCCTGATTTATGGTTTCTACGTTTTCCAATTCCGTAAATTTCAGAACGGCATTTGCTATAACAGCCCTATCAATTTTATACACTCGTTTCAGGACATGCACAACTTCTTCCAGCACGGCATCCTGTACATAAACCGTTCCGGCAAGGATTGCCGTTCTGACTTCTATTGCCATTTCAATATTATCATGCATGATAAAGCGAAGAACGTAATTTGCATCAAGAAGTCTCATTTTTTATAATCCTCCCAGAATTTTTTTTCCTGCTCTGCCGCTTCTTCTTCAGTAGCATTTTTCTCCAACGGAATCAAATCTGGATTGGCATAGTTATGCAAAATTCCCATTACAGCATCAACATCTTCTTCTCTTTGCTTTTTTTGTCTTGGAGTTCGCAAAATCAAAAGCAAGGCTCTTTTTTCTTCTTCTGTCATTTCTGTAATCACATCATAAAGCATTTGCGTTGTACTCATAAAATCATCTCCTTAAGTGTATTGAATAGTTACCAAAATTCAATTAAAATTTCGGAAGTTCATTTGAATACTGCTTTGAACATTTGCCACATGCCCAATAAACATAGGCATAATTACTCAATTCATCTTCTCTAATATCAACTGTTGCATAGTTTTCAGGAAGAATTTTTTCTGCTGCACTGCAATGTTCATTGATATGAACACAGTTTGTATCCACATTCAAAATAAAATGCAACACTTTAGGTTCAGGAATAGGCTGTTGTACAACTGGAATTGTAGGTGCTTCTGTAGGTGGCTCGGTAAGTGGTTCTGTAACAGGAATGGATGTTTCAGGCTTTGTAGTAGCAACTTCTGTTGTAGTGGTTACAGTACTTTGTATGGTTGTAGCGATAGCAGTAGTAGTAGTGGTAGTTGTAGAAGTAATAATCTCTTTAGTTTCTGACGTGACAGTTGTTGTGGTTTGTGGGAGAGTCGTAGTAGTATGTACCGTTGTAGTATATGGTGTAGTTGTTGTAGTTTGTATGCTTGTTGTACATTCAGTAGTAGTTTGAAGTATTTTCTCGGTTGTAGTTGCGCTTTTTTCCAACTCAATAACTCTGTTTATCTCTTCTATAGAAGTAGTTTCTTTAGATATCTCAGTTTCAACTGCAGTAGAACTTGTTTCTAAGGATTGAGTTGTTCTTGATGGAATATGAGAAACACCTATGAAGAAAAGAATAGCTGAACTTACAAACTGTATGCCTACTCTTGTAAGTAAATTGTTTTTAACAGAAGGTATCTTCCTAAGGAGTTTTTCACAAAAAGGGGAAACCAGAAAAGCAGAAACTAAAAGAAGCACTCCAGCAAAAGCAGAACCTAAAACGAATCCGCCCAAAGACATTATCAAATCAAAAATCATGATAAATATTTCAACTACACACACAATAACTTCCTTTATGTTTAACTTTCTGTTATCTTCCATATTTACACTCCCTTTCTCATTTTCACAGCAAGCCCCATCAGTTCTACTTTGTCATCAAAGTTCAAATCTTCAAAAATTTTAATAAATTCACTGGTTACGCTGTCCTGTTTGTATTCTGTCAGAGCTTGATGATTTATCACAGGACTATCCTGAATAGTCTGTATACTATTATCACCGTTTATATGTCCTGTTATTTGTGTTGGTTCATCTGTCCTTCCGAGAAGGTAATCAACCGAAACATGAAAGCAGTCCGCTATTTTTACAAGCGATACGGGATTGATATTTCCTTTTTTCCAAGTCGGTAAATTTCCACTACTTCCCGTTACTTGTTTGCAAAGTTCTGTGACTGTCAAGCCATTTTCCAGACACAAAGTTTTAATGCGTTCAAACATGTTAGCACCTCCTCAAATTTAGTGATTTTAGATAATTTCAATATTTTGATTTTGTTACATATCACAAATTTCGATATTTTGAAAATGATTTCAAAAATTTGCTTGACAAAATCAATTTTCTGAATTATAATTATAACTAAGCTATAAAAAAACACAACACCTAAACCGGAGTCGCAAGTCGGAAAGGCAATAAATGTTTTAAAATAGTTAGATTATGCGTGTATGCAAAATAGTTACATTTATTTTATTATACCGCATTTTCTGAAAAATGTCAATAGCCTAGCTATATTTTTTTAAAAGGAGTACAGTAAAAGAATGGCATTTAATGACAATCTTAAAGCTTTGCGGAAGTATAAAGGATTTTCGCAAGAAGAACTCGCACAGATTATCGGTATCAGTCAGCCGACACTCGCACAGTACGAATTAGGAATTAAGTTTCCGACCATTATTGTGGCTGTCAGACTGGAAAAAGTACTTGGAACTACATGCCGTGAAATGGTTGAGGGGACATTTACCGCAGACAAGGGAGATGTGTATCATGGCTAAAAAAACGATTGAAGTTCCTTCATTAGTTGCAAAGCAGTTCTGCGATATGGTACTGAAATGGCTTGAAAAACCAGAAAACAAAGAATGGCTGGAGAGAGAATATCCAAATCTCAAGCAGCAAGATGCAAATCAGGAGGAAATACCATGCAAATGACAAATGAGGAAATCTGCCAGAGTTATCAGCAGGCAAAGCACAAAGCAAAACAGATTCAGATTTTAGCAGAGCTAAATGCTTGCCAAAAAGCTGAAATTATTGCTGTTCTGGAAGAAAGCGGTGTTCAGGTTGGTGTCCGTGCTAAAAAAACGCTGGGAGAGCAGTCAGACTACAAGCCTGTTTATAAAAAAGCACCTGCCAGAAAAAAAGCTGAACCTGTTGTTATCAGCTGGCAAAACTCGCTGAAAGCTGTTGTGGAACACATTGCAGAGCTGAAACACCAGAAAGAAACTATCGAAGCAGAACTTGCAGAGATTTACAAGACACTTGGTGAAATCTGTGGAAAGGATGATAATACATGAGATTTACTTACAAAGAACCCTCTGGAACATGGGGTGTTCATGGAGAAGAATTTAAAAACATGAGCGACACCATTTACGGTGCAATGTGTAAGCTTCTGGATTATGAGGAAACAGGTCTTTCTCCGGATGATGTGAAAAATATCCAGCTCCGACTTGAAGAAATTCACATCGGAACAAAAATTCAGGACTATGAAGTTTTCGGAATCTTTAACGGGTTCTGCATTGCATTTAGCCGGAAAGCTCCTGACCCATATGTCGTCTGGACAATTGATGATGACAAGTGCGGTGTCCACAACGGCAGGTATTGCAACACAAAAGAAAAAGCTGTCAGAATTTTTGATGAATGTGCTTTTAATAAGAACTTATCATATGAAGCTGATTTGATTTATGACCGGATTGAAAGTATGCTTGGCAGAATTGCTGAAGATAGTTCTGATGTTTGCCTAGATGTGAAAGATGAACTTCTTTCACTGGCAAGGGAACTTCTTGGAGCAGATGCGAGAGACGAACTTGAAAAGTCTTATCATCAGGCTGTCGATGAATGGAATGGGTGAAGAACAATACATGAAAATGACAAAGTGGGAACGCTGTGAAGTACTGCGATATAAAAAACCAGCACTTGCTTCTATGAGTTTTAATGATATTACAGAAGGGCTTGATGCAATTGAAGAACTCTGCGGTGATGTGCATTGGTGGATTGATAATGAACAGGATTTTCTTATCAATGCACTGGATGACAGCGAAGAAGAGGCATTCAATTTCAGAATGGCTTTCTCAGACATTGAAAACGACTGCTACCGGCTGAGAGAAGCTCTGCAGGAATCTGTCAGAAATTTATATTTCAAAGACGATTATGAAGAAAGCTATGAATACGCTGAAAAGGCTTTTAATGACACGACTGTTGCACTTGTCGGGAATCGCTTTAATCTTGTCGGCTATGACGACTATGAATACGATTATTTTGACCTTGTAGGTTATGACAGCGAACTTGCTGAAAGAGAAGCCGGAAAACGCCTGATGCGTCTGACCAAGAAAGAAATGCTTGCTGCTATCGGAATGAATATGGGGATTTTAATCTCTTATCTGGATTTGAGTTACCGTTTCGACAGACTAAAAGCAACAATGGAAATCTTGCAGGACAAGAATCATTCTTTGCTGGATACTATCCGGAGTATCGAAAAAGCCTACGATGAATGGGAAAAAAATCAAACTGCTATCGGAAAAACAGAAGCGGAAAAGCGTTTCGACAGCCTGCTGGAAAATCTTCCGGAACAGGTCTGGATTGTATAAAAAAGGCTAACGAGGTGAACAAGAATGACAGTAAAAGAATTTTTCGACCTGTGCGCCTTGAAAGGCTGTGACGGTGTCGTGATTGTAAATGAAATCGCTGAGGATTTTACATGTGGAAACCTGATTGACATTATTGACCACGAGCCTTTAGTTACGAATTTCAGTCATACATTTCACGACTTTCAGAAAATTTATGGTTTTAACCGTGAAATTCTGGGCTTTGGGGTTTCAAACTGGAACGGATTTGATGGTGCATATATCAGGAAGAATCCAGTAAGCGTGATTACTTCAAGTTGCTTGAAAGCGAGGTGAAATGAAATGCGAACCATGAAACTGGTAGAAAACCTGAAGCATGACGGCAAGTGCTATCAGGTACTCTACAAAGGCAGACCTGTTGCCGACATTCAGCTCGAACAGGGAGATGTCCTCACCAAAGCGAAAGCCTATGAAGTTGTTGAGGAAATCCTCTGTAAGCAAAGACCCGGCATGATGATTGAATACGCTCTGGTGTCTTACATTGAAATGGAGTGATGAATGATGTACTCATTTTACTGTTATCTGCTGGAAAGCAATGCAGAACGCAGATACGACATTGAGGCAGACACGCTGGAAACTGCCAAGCAGAAACTGAAAGACCTCATCGGTGATGAGCCTTTCGAGATTATCACAATTGAATAGGCAGTCCTGTACTGCCTTATGCAGACAACAGTATCACAAGCAGGTGCAACTCCTGCTGTCTGCACCCATAAAAAACGGAGGTGTATTGAATGGCTGTTTACAGAGCAAATAAGCATTCAGGCTATACCCAGATAAGCAACGAACTGATAAACAATACATACCTCAGTTCCAAAGCGACCATGTTGCTTATCAAGATGCTTTCCAAACCGAAAGACTGGCATTTCACAATTGACGGTCTGGTGGATATGTGCAAGGAAGGCAGAACGGCAGTCAAGAGTGCTTTGAAAGAACTGGAAGATGCAGGACACGTTTTCCAGAAACGCTACCATAAAGCGAATGGACAGATTGACTACGATTACGATGTTTATGAAATCCGGCAAAAGGAAAGACCTGCGGAAGATAAGCCGCAGGCAAAAAAACAAACTGCGGAAAATCCGACAGCGAGAAAACCGCAGACAGAAAACCGCACTACGGCTTACTATTATAATACAAAGAATGAAAAAACAAACAATGAAGAACAAATACAAGATAACAAAATCTGTGAGAGCGTGATTTCACACCTGAATGCATTGACTGGGTCTGCGTACAAGCCGACAAGCAGAGCAAACAGGGAGCTGATTGACGGACTTGTTTCCGAGGGATTTACAGAAGCTGAAATTATCACTGTAATTGACAAGAAATACACTGAATGGAGCGGAACAGACTGGGCTTGGTGCTTAAGACCGAGTACGCTGTTCGGACAGAGGTTCGAGGGCTATCTGAACGCACCTCCGAGACCAAAGACCTCATCACAAGAGGCACAGTACGGAGCTTGCGGTATCAGAATCCAGACACCTGCTGTCGAAAATCCTATGGCTAAGTTCATGTCAGTCCACTGAGAGGAGAATTGAACCATGAATGCTTTTGAAGAAGTTCTGTTTAAATTATCGGAATGTGCAAAAACAGGCATCAATCCTGAAACAGGTGAAAAACTTGAAGTCTATCCTACCTACCTCAACGAAGAAGATGGACTGCAATACTGCTCCAACTGTCATACTGCAAGACAGTGCCGTGTGAATTTCCCTGTACCTGATACCGTTGTCTGGGGAGATTGTGACTGCATCAGCAAGCACTATGCGGCAATTAAGGAACAGAGAAAGTTGCAGGAAGAATATGAACGACTGTGCAGAATGAAACATGATGCTTTCCCTGAAACCTATGCGATGGCTCGCAATTGGACGTTTGATGTCGATGACCGAAAAGGCGATGAAAAATCCATGCAAATAGTCAGAAACTATGCTGATAACTTTCGGAAATTCTATGACAAGGGAGCTGGACTGTTGATTTACGGAAATGTCGGTGTAGGAAAATCCTTTGCAGCCGCTTGTGTTGTGAATGCTTTGCTTGATAGTGGTATATCCTGCCTGATGACCGATTTTTCTACCATTATCAACGAACTTACAGGGAGATTTGAGGGGAAACAGGAATATATCAATCACCTTATCAGTCACGAACTGCTTGTAATTGATGACCTTGGTGTACAGCGTGACACCTCCTATGCGAACGAAATCGTCACCAATGTAGTAAATGCAAGAATGATGAGCAAAAAGCCACTAATTGTCACCACCAACTTGACAACGGAGGAACTTCTTAATGCAAAAGACATCAATTACAAACGAACTCTCAGCCGACTATTCAAATGCTGTATTCCGATTGATTTTCAGGGTACTGACAGACGAATGGCAGACAATGCCTCTGGTGATTCAGAATTGAGAGGATTGCTCGGAATATGAAAGTACGAATTGTAACGACCGAGAAAGCTGTCCGTGATAAAGTCCGTGAGGAATACCAGAAGTACAAGGGCGAGGTTTACAGAGATGTTATGGAAGATGTGATTCCGCAGGTACTTGCGGTAGTTCTTTTCACCCTGAATAAAGACTTCGGTTTTGGTGAGAAAAGGCTGAGAAGATGTATCAGCGGAATGAAGTCCTACTTCAAGCTGATGAACACGGAAATCTTCAATCGGAAAATTACCACGCTTGACTGCCTGAAATACCTCAAAGACGAGTACGGTATAGACCTCGATGAAGAAGTGAGGAAGATGTGATGCGACTGGAGGTGAACAAAAGATATGACTGAGAAAGTTTTAGGCAAAATCACCCGTGCTGAGTTTGGCACTAACAAAGACCACCCATTCATGATTGGTTTGCAGTTGAGTTTCTCTTTTCGTGGCTCTGGTGTTTCAGATGGTGGCAAATACACTCTCAATATTGATAAAAAATGCCGTGCATGGGAACAGAACGAACGCTCACAGGCTGTCACAGAGATGATTGAAAACATCTATGACCTGCTGAATACAGCAAAGGTGAACTACGTTTCACAGCTTGTCGGCAAGCCTGTGGAGGTTACTCTGGAAGATGACCTGTTCAAAGAATTTAGAATTTTAACGGAGGTGTTGTAATGAACTCTGAAGGTGTTGTAATGAACCCTGAAATTATCAAAGGAGCATTGGCACTTACAATACAGTTAAACATAAAAGCAGATGTCCGTGTCGAGTACAGACCGGAGGTCAAAAACTACATTGTTTACCTCTGGAAAGACGGTGTTCTGACAGGAGCAGTAGTGAAGGGAAAATCTGAATGGGATAAGATGATAAATGCCTTTGAAAATTACTGCCGTGAACTGAAAGAAAGTGTCTGCGAAATGGAAGCCGATGCACATCTCACTTTCATGATAATGAACGACAAGAACTTCAAACAGACCTTGCTCACAATCACGGACGGAATTACGCACTATGACTTTATGACGGAGGGATTGCCTGATGATAGCAAGAAAATGTGACAGGTGCGGAAAGTTCTACGAACCGTATACAGAAAAGAATGAATGTAGTAGCAATGACGTGAATGGTATAGCCTTCGTTCACCTGAAAACAGACGGTCATTATTCTGGAGCAACTAAGGACGGGCATGATTTGTGCCACGAATGCTTGATGGCAGTGATTGCTTTTGTGAGGGAGGTGGAGAAAAGTGAATGAGAATCATTGCGTATGCTGCGGAGCAGTCATTCCAGAGGGTGGACAGGTCTGCAAGCAATGCGAAAAGAAATATGAAATCCGCTGGGGTGACAGCATTATTCAGGCTGTCTACAGAAAAGGTTTCAAGGACGGTCAGTATGACTTGATTCAAACCTTGATAGAGCGTTACGAAATGCCAGAGGACAGCAAACTAAAAGAGATACTCTGCAAACAAAACGAACGAAAGCAAGGACACTGGCTTGTATACCGCAGTGCTGTTAAATGTTCGATATGCAAGACTCTTACTTCTTGTTTGGTAGAAAAACCGGACTTTCGGTACTGCCCACACTGCGGAGCGAGAATGTTCTCGGAGGAAACCACATGAAGAATAGGCAGAAACTGCTTAAAACTAATGAATATGACGTTTTGCTACAAATGAATAAGTATTTGGTAAATCAATGTGTTGATTTGTGCATCATAGACCTGTTGGAAAATAAAACGACTGACTGTCCTGTAAATGTAAAAGACTGTGAGGATTGCATTTCTCAATGGCTGAACAAGGAGGCAGACAAATGACCGATTACGAGATTATGAATCAGCCTTTCGATATTGAAACTCACAAGGCGAATTTCATAGACTATCTGGAAGTCATCATCGGACCAAAAGGAACAGTTCACTATGCTGTTCCATCACACCAAGAATTCCTGATTCGCTATGCCTGCAAGCGTGATGATATTTCAAGAGAAGAACTTGAAAATCTTGTACCTTGTGAGTTTTATGCTGATTTGCTGACATGGCTTTCGAGATACACTGGTTGTATAGCGGTCTGGAATCATGGCATTGTAGGTGAGCCGAATCTTCGTCAGAAAGCCACTCTCAAAAAGCTGAAACTTGCAGGACTGTATCACGGAGGTGTTTCATGAAACTTTCATTCCAGAAAGAATATGAGGCGAAACTGAACGCACAGATTGATTCCACGATTGACCAAATGCATAGCAAGAATATTGATGCTTTGACACAACAGTACTACAAGGGAGTTCTGCTTGGGTTGAGAGTAGCAAAAAGCCTGTTCTGTCTGATGATGAAAGAAAGGGGGCAAAAAATGATGAAAAGGGGAATCAGGGTTAAATGCTATAAATGCGGTGTGACAGCCCGCAGGCAAGACCCTCTCATGTTTGCAGTTGACGGCTGGTGTATATCTGATAATAAGGCTTTCTGCCCTGAATGCAGTAAGAAACACGCTATTTCCTACGACTGTGATAAATTTGAAAAGTATTTCGAGGGAGTTAAAACCAATGACGAATGCAGAGAAAATCAGAAGTCTGAATGATGATGAACTGACAGCATTTCTTTTCAAACTGTCTATCAAAACACTGACAGGTTTTATGGAAGCTGGTGGTGCAGGAGTAATGAATGCTGTGGATTTTAGAAATTTTCTCGATTACGAGTACAGTGATGACAATTTTCTGCTGAACGGAATGCCTTATGAAGATTAACCAGACCGGAGGTGCTTTTGTGATTGACGAGGAAAAGTTCAAGAAAAGGCTTTATCATCTGATAGAGCAGTCCGGAAAATCGCAATCCGAGATTTCGAGAAAACTTGGCTTTACACGGACAAGACTTTCCAACATTCTGCATTGCAAAAGTACCTCTGTTGTGACACTTGATGTAATTGCTGATTACTTCGGAGTGTCCGTTGACTGGCTTTTAGGAAGGAATGATGATAATGAATAAATGGATTTCTGTTGACATGGAAATGCCAAAACCTGAAGAACAGGTTCTCGCACATTTCAATGACGGATTTATTGCAACCGTCAGCACCGACAAAAATGGTGAATGGGAACTCTGGGCAGACTGTGGTGAGGTGACACACTGGATGCATGTGCCCTCTCCTCCGAGAAAGGATTCCTACGAAAACAATCTCGAAACAATCTGCGAGCACTACGGTTTCAAAGTACAGCTTGAACAGCTTGAAGAAGAATGTGCAGAACTGATTCTGGCGGCACAAAAGCTGAAACGCCATCACACTAGGGAAACACAAGTGGCTTTTCTTGGTGAAGTTGCAGATGTTGCTGTATGTGTTGACGAAATGAAGCTGTTTTTCCACGGTGAGATTGAAACAATCCAAACTGCCAAAGCGAAAAGGCAGATAAGAAGAATCAAAAAGGAGCTGAAAGACAATGAGTGACAATGTGAACTCTCCTGCTCATTACACGCAGGAAGGCAGAAAAGAGTGCATCGAAGAAATGCTTGAAAAGTTCGGTGCAGAGGCGGTTATGGACTTCTGCAAGCTGAATGCCTACAAGTACGAATACAGAGCCGATTTCAAGAACGGGGACGAGGACAGATACAAGGCGGCTTGGTACAGAGGGTTTCTGAAAGCCCTTGAAATTTTTGAATTTCAGAAATGGATTTCTGTGTGGGATAGTTCTCCAGTAAAAGGTCAAATGGTGCTGATTCAATCCAAGGTTGGCAATCATCAACTTACCGTGGCTGTCTGGAACGGTGAAGAATATGAATGCTTGTCAGATAAATGGGTATTGGAATCCTGTACTGATGAATGCGTAGAGCCTATATATCTTCGAGAATGTTTCGTAGAGGCAGTGCTGCCGCTTCCTGTACCACCACTTGAAATTTTGGAGGAACACAATGATTCAGATTGAAAGAACAGAAGTGTACGGCTGGGAATCTGCTATTCATGGCATGAGAAATCCGATGAACAGTTGGGATAAATCCGACAGCGTTTTTAAGGTGGAAGGCAGTAGCTGGGAAAAACGTGACAAGTGGCATATCTCTGCTGAAATAGGAGAAAAAGACCTCACGCTGATGAAACAGCTTGTCAAAGCAGGAACAGACCATTCCAAATTCATGAGAATGATAACGGTGACCTGTGATATTGTCGCCCCGCTGTACTGGTGGAAAGAATTTGATACGTACAAGGTTGGAACGGTCAGAAACTCCTGCTCAACAATGCACACCATTCACAAGAAAAAGTTTGAGCTTGATGATTTTTCACATGAGCATATGTATTCCGATGATGACGGAACAGGTGCGCCAGACCATGCAGAACAGGTGACGGAAAATGTATTGATGGATATTATCAGTAATTTGAACTACTCCCGTGAATATTATCTCGAAACAGGTGACAAAAGAGCATGGTATAACATGATTCAGCTTTTACCGAGTTCTTACAACCAGAGAGCAACAGTCCAGATGAACTACGCTGTACTGCGGAATATGTATCACAGCCGGAAAAACCATAAGCTCACAGAATGGCACGATTTCTGCGACTGGATTTCTAGTTTGCCATACAGTGAACTGATTACAATGGAGGGATAAGGCACGATGACACTATGGGATATGCTGAATGTATGTCAATGTTATCAGCAGTTTGATGTGTACGAGGGGAACACTTATGACCAGAATATCAGTGTTGCATCTGGAACAGCTGACGAATTGCGGACAGAAATAGAAATATTCGACCATTTGATGGACGAGGTTGACGGTTACAGTGTAGAACCAGATGGAGTGATTGTAATTAGGCTCAGAAATGGCAATTATGAAAAAAGAGCAGAAGAACAATACTTTGAAAGTTATGTGAAAAAGTGGGATAGATTCAATCCAGAAACAAGACCTTGGCGGTTTTCTATCGAAATAGAACGCAAACATCGAGGAGGAAAGCATGAAACTGAATGATAGTAGTTACCAGTGGATATACGACAATGCGGACAAGCTGAAGCAGGCTGTTGTTGTTGCCGACTTCTGCAAGCAACGCAGAACAATTGACGATACTTTCAAGAAAGCGGACAGCCTTCTGCATGATTTATCTTTTTCTTTTTTGATGCTTGCTATGGGTGAGCATATTCCTAAAAGCCTGTGGTCTGTATGTGATTACAGCGTGTTGTACGGCATTCTGGATGATGCAGAAGAGCTGGATATGCGAGATGATGGATGAGGTGCATTATGGAAATAAAGAAAATAAACCGCATATTTGAGTTGTTTTTAGGCAAAGAAAGCAACCCCTATCAGGCACTTATTGAGGAGGCAATCAAAGAAACAGAACCTCATATCAAGCATGAATATAGAAAAGATATAATCATTTATTACTTTGTAGCCGCTGTTGCTTACCGTAAATATGCAGAAAGCTATGACAAAAGTGCAGTAAAATTTGCTACCGCTTTATGCAAGGCTTATGAGGATTTTGTAAGACCATATCTGTTACAGGAAGGAAGAATGGAAGTATGACAACATCAAATATCTATGTAGAAGTCCTGAACGCTCTGTCGGCTCTTGAAAAGACTGAGGCGGCAGAGTTCTGGCATGATTATCTCCGCAAGGAAAACCGCACAGGCAATGAAATCCGAAACACCTCTATTTTCAAAGGGGATGCAGCAACAATCCTCTATGCTTTGAAAGTTGACCTTGAGGAAGATTTGAGAGCCGAATATGCTAAAAAGAACGGCAGAAAGAACTATGCAGCCGTCAAGCGTTTCATGAAAATGTGCCATGACAAATACGCTCAGAGCAAGCCTTCTATCTCTGTCGCTCACGAACGTGACGGACGGTATTTCGCTTGTACGGCTTTCAATTTCTATATCTCCGACAGCAAAGATGGACTGACCTTTGCACCACCAGAACGTAAGGAAGAATACGAAAACGACATTGACAGCCTTTATGACAATATTGCAAATCAATTTGATACCAACGGAACAGCCTACAAAATTCCCTATACGGTAGCACAGCTTAAAGCGTGGAAAAAGACACACGGCAAGCAGAAGATACCGTTTTCTATCGGCTATCCACTCCCACGGAGCAGAAACGGAGAGCAATACTACGCTGCCGTGAATGTGGATTATCTGATTCTGGCAATGGAAATCACGGGTTCAGATACACTCCTTACCGATGATAAAAGTCACATGGCAATGGAAAATGAAAATGGTGACCGTGTGGGCATGATGTGTGTACAAGGCAAATCACCTGAATTTCAGGTAATCTAAGTGAAAGCCCCTCGACCTATCAGCCGAGGGGCTTAATGCTCTATAAAAAGGGTCACTCAATTTCTGTAAAGGTATCAAAAACTGATACCTTTTCATGCTATAATTATTACATACGGTAAAGGAGGTGGCGATTTGCGAACGAATGAAAGACGTGATGAAATCATGAGAATACTTGTCAGCAAGAGAAAACTAACCATTGAAGAACTTTCACATACATTGAAAGTATCTAAGATTACAATCAAGCGTGATGTTGCAGTTCTTGTTCTGGACTATCCAATACTACAGATAAGTGGCAAGGGCGGTGGTCTGGCTTTGCCTGACTGGTATCATCCTCACAGAAATATCTTGTCAAGGGAGCAGTTCCAGACGTTGGACGAGATAAAGGGTCAGCTTTCTGATGAACGGAAGTATGCTGTCGTTGACGGAATACTGAGCGAATATGCCTCTAACTACTATCGTGAATAAATGCAAGGAGGTTATTTGATGAAGTATGATGTGATGATTGGTGCGTTGCAGGACACGATAGCAGCACTCGGTAGAATTGCTGATGCACTTTCCGGTTTGATGACAGAAGAACCAAAAAAGCAGGAAGAAAAGCCGAAACACAGCTTTGAAGAAGTGCGGGGTGTGCTTGCCAAGCTGTCTGCTGACGGTTACACCGCTGATGTCAAGGCAATTCTGACAAAGTTCAACTGCAAAAAACTGAGCGATGTCAAAGAAGATGACTACGAGGCTGTTTTGCAGGAGGCGGAGAAGATATGCCGCCACTGAAACACGCTGTTCTCTCGGCATCGTCAAGCCACAGATGGCTGAACTGTACACCATCAGCCATGCTTGAGAAGTCATTCGAGAACAAAGAAAGTGAAGCGGCAGCCGAAGGCACAGCAGCTCATGAACTCTGTGAACATAAGCTGAAAAAGGCTCTGAAAAGAAGGAGCAAGCGACCTGTGTCAGATTATAACAACGATGAAATGGAAGAATGCTCTGATGCATATGTTGATTTCGTCATGGAGCAGTATGAACAGGCAAAGCAGAAATGCAAAGACCCTGTGGTGCTGATTGAACAACGGCTTGACTTTTCCGCTTATGTTCCGGACGGATTCGGAACGGGTGACTGCCTGATTGTTGCAGACGATACGCTCCATATTGTAGATTTCAAGTACGGTCTGGGTGTGCTTGTCGAGGCAGAGCATAATCCGCAGATGATGCTGTATGCTCTTGGTGCTTTGGCAATCTATCAGGACTTGTACGATATTGAGTTTGTTGCTATGACAATTTTTCAGCCGAGAAGGGAAAATATCAGCACATGGACAATCCCTGTGTCTGAACTTCTTGATTGGGCTGAAAACGAACTGAAACCAAAGGCAGAGCTTGCCGCAAACGGTGAGGGCGAGTATTGCTCCGGCGATTGGTGTACATTCTGCCGTGCAAAGGCAACGTGCAGAAAAAGAGCCGAGGACAATCTGAAAATGGCAAGGCTCGATTTTCAAGACCCTCCGCTGCTTTCTGATGAAGAAGTAGCAGAAGTTTTGACACAACTGCCCGACCTCACCAAATGGGCAGCAGAAGTGCAGGAGTACGCTCTGGAACAGGCTACCAAGCACGGGAAACACTGGACTGGTTTCAAGATTGTGCGGAGTGTATCAAGACGAAAATACACAGACGAGGAGAAAGTTGCACAGACAGCTATCAAAGCAGGGTATGAGGACATCTACCGTTCTACACTGATTCCGATAACGGAAATGGAAAAGCTGATGGGCAAGAAAAACTTTGCTGAAATTCTCGGTGATTTGGTACACAAGCCACCCGGCAAGCTGACACTCGCACCGGAAACGGACAAGCGTCCGGCTGTAGATGTATTTGAAGATTTCAAGGAGGATGAATAACATGGCTAAGGTAATTTTAGGACCCAAGACAAGATGGTCTTATGTGAATGTGTGGGAACCCAAGTCAATCAACGGCAGTCAGCCGAAGTACAGCGTTTCCTTTATCATTTCCAAGAGCGACACCAAGACGATTGAAAAGGTAAAGGCTGCAATCCAGACAGCATACGAGGAAGGACAGAGCAAGCTGAAAGGCAACAGCAAAACAGTGCCTCCGCTTGACAAGCTGAAAACTCCCCTCCGTGACGGAGATGAGGAAAGAGGCGATGACGAGGCTTACGCTGGCTGCTATTTTATCAATGCAAATTCCAATGAACAGCCCGGACTTGTTGATGCCAACCGTGAACACATCATTGACCGCAGTGAAATCTATTCTGGCTGTTACGGTCGTGCAAGTGTGAATTTCTACGCTTTCAACAGCAACGGAAATAAGGGCATTGCCTGCGGATTGAACCATTTGCAGAAGATTGCAGACGGTCCCTCTCTTGGCGGCAGAAGCAGAGCAGAAGATGACTTTGCTGATGATGACGATGACGATTTTCTCTCTTAATAGCAACTGACTGACAGACGGGTGGGCGTTTGCGGTGATAAGCCGTGGGTGGGCAGTGGTGAATTTATGAAAAGTGAAAATTTGTATATTGAACAAGGAAATGGCACTACCGTCTTATTATGTAATGGTATCCCAGTTTTGATGGATACCGAATATGTAAACATGGTCAGTCAATATCAATGGTCGATTGGTTCTCATGGTTATGCAACAAGCGGTGCGGGAAAAAAACAGATGTTGCTTCATCGGTTAATCTGTTCTGCTCCTGAAAATAAGACAGTTGATCATATAAACCGAAATAGACTGGACAACAGAAAATGCAATCTAAGACTTTGTACAACTGCACAAAATAGCTATAACAAAGCTGTCTCTGCAAATACAAAATCTGGATTTAAAGGTGTTTGTTATTTGCACGGAAAATGGCAGGCTCAGATTATGTATAATAGCAAATCTATCTATCTTGGACGTTATGATGATATTTTTCAAGCCGCAAATGCTTATGACAGTGCGGCTTTTATTCTTATGGGAGATTTCGCATGGAGAAATTTTCCTGAAATGCCTGTTCAGTACGATATTCTTGAGAAAGTAAAGGGGTTCAGACATTTTTCACGAGCTACGCAAGAAGAAAGACTACAAATCGCAGAAATGAAAAAGGAAGGACAGAGTATACATACAATTGCTGTTAAAATGAATAAGTCTGAAAGTTCTATTAGACGTGTTCTGTCCGGGCGAACTTTCAAAAGAAAAGAGGGACGCTGATGAAAGAACTGGAGATAGATTTAGAAACCCGCAGCGACATAGATTTGTCAAAATGCGGTGTTTATAAGTATGTAGAATCACCATATTTTTACATTTTATTATTTGGCTATGCTGTTGATGGAGGAGCAGTTCAAGTCATTGACCTTGCCAATGGTGAGACTATTCCGAAAAAAATCCTGAAAGCTCTTGTTGATGATAGAGTTATCAAGAGAAGCCATAATGTCAACTTTGAACGTGTGTGTCTGTCAAAATATCTATATAAGTATTATCCTCAAATTTTTGAAAGCTACAGTATTAGTGAGGATTGTGTTGGGGCTTTTCTGAATCCTATCAACTGGCATTGCACAATGATTCACAGCCGCTATCTTGGAATGCCTTCTTCTCTCGCTGAAATTGGCAGTTTACTTAAACTTGAAGAGCAAAAAATGACAGAAGGAAAGGCTCTTATAAAATATTTCTGCGTTCCTTATAAGATAGATAATGGCTCTCCAAAATTTCATTGTCCTTCTGATGCACCAGATAAGTGGGATTTATTTAAATCATATAACAAGCGTGATGTAGAAACAGAACTTGCTATTGACCTTAAATTAAGAAAATTTCCTGTTCCTGATTCACTATGGGAGGAATTCTATCTTGATCAGGAAATCAATGACCGTGGCATACAGCTTGACATGGACTTTGTGAGCCGTGCTATTGCCGCAGATGAACAGAGCCGTACAGAACTTATAACAAGACTGAAAGAGCTGACAGGCTTGGAAAATCCAAACTCTGTGGCTCAGATGAAACAATGGCTTGCAGACAACGGAGTGGAAACAGAAAGCCTTGGAAAGGCTGATGTGCAGGAACTCCTGAAAGCAGGAGGTCTTTCTCCCGAAATAGAAGAAGGTCTCCGGCTCCGTCAGCAGTCTGCCAAATCCTCGGTAAAGAAATACACAGCCATGCAGAACGCTGTCGGAGAGGACGGCAGGGCAAGAGGTATGTTTTTCTTTTATGGTGCAAATAGGACAGGTCGGTTTGCCGGAAGGCTTATCCAATTACAGAATCTTCCGCAGAACCACATCACCGACCTTGCAGAGGCTCGTGCGTTGGTGAAATCTGGCGATTACAAGGCACTTCAAATGCTCTATGATGATATTCCGGATACCCTTTCACAGCTTGTGAGAACGGCTTTTGTGCCGAAACAGGGCATGAAATTTATTGTGGCGGACTTTTCAGCAATTGAAGCTCGTGTGATTGCATGGCTTGCCGGAGAACAGTGGCGAATGAATGCCTTTGCAAACGGTGAGGACATCTATTGTGCATCGGCATCAAAGATGTTCGGAGTGCCTGTTGTCAAGCATGGTGTCAATGGACATTTAAGGCAGAAAGGGAAGGTGGCGGAACTGGCGTGTGGCTATGGCGGGTCAGTCGGTGCAATGAAAGCAATGGGAGGTTCTGACCTCGGATTATCCGATGAAGAACTCAAGCAGATAGTGACCGACTGGAGAACGGCATCTCCGAATATCGTAAAACTTTGGTGGGACGTAGACAATGCAGCGAAAAAGGCTGTCAGGAAAAAAGAAATCACAGCAACTCACGGTCTGCAATTCTCCTATCAAAGCGGTATTCTGTTTATCAGACTGCCTTCCGGCAGAAGTCTGGCATACGTTAAGCCGAGAATTGAAGAGAACGCTTTCGGTAGTGAATCAATCACCTATGAGGGTGTTGGTGCAACAAAGAAGTGGGAGAGGATTGAAAGCTATGGTCCCAAGTTCGTGGAAAACATTGTTCAGGGAATTGCCCGTGATTTGCTTTGCTACAGCATGAAAACTTTATCTTCTTGCTTCATAGTAGCTACCGTTCATGACGAAATTATCATCGAAGCGGATAATAGAATGTCGCTTGAAGTGCTGTGTGAGCAAATGGCAAGAGTGCCGGAGTGGGCAGAGGGACTTCTGCTTCGAGCAGACGGTTATGAATGTGAATTTTATAAAAAGGATTGATATTATGGAAATGAAGAGATATACAGACATTGAACGCTTGAAAGACAAATACAGAGAGGTTTTCACCAAGGGTGAACTTATCACAATCACAGAAAAAGTTGACGGGTCAAATGCTTCTATTCGCTATGATGAGGAAACAGATTCACTCGCTGGCTTTTCCAGAAACCGACAGGTCAGCGTGAAAGACGGTTTGCAGGGATTCTTTGACTTTGTACAGACACGCAGTAAGAGCGATTTCAAGGCTGTCCTCGGCACACGATACATCATTTTTGGTGAATGGCTTGTAAAGCATACTGTGAAATATCCGGCAGAGGCATACAGAAATTTCTATGTATTTGATGTATGGGATACGAAAACGGAGCGTTACTGCCCTCACAGCGTAGTTGCTCAGATGGCTATTGCCTTAGACCTTGACCTTGTTCCTGTTTTTTACATCGGTGCTTTCAAGGGCTGGGACATGATTGAAAAGTATGTCGGAAAAACAAAAATGAATGCCGAGCCTTGCGGAGAGGGTGTTGTTGTCAAGTCACAGGACAGGCTCGACAATAAATTCTCCGGTACTCCTGCTTATGTCAAGATTGTTTCAGAATCGTTCTCTGAAACCAAGGCACATAAGACAAAGAAAACAGACACAAAACGCTCGGAAGAATATCAGGCAGATTTACAGCTTGCACAGACCATTGTCACCAAAAGACGAGTGGAAAAACTCTTGCAGAAGTTGGTGGAATCGGGAGAACTGCCTGAAAACTTTGACGAACACCAGTTGAAAGAAATTAGCAGAATCCTTCCAAAAGCGTGTTATGATGACTGCATGAAAGAAGAACCGGAAACCGCTGTCAAAATTAAGGAATTCGGCAAGCTGTGCAGTAAGCTCTGTATGCAGTATGCGAAACAGGTAATCTTCGGAGAGTGATACCATGACAGAAATCAAAATTGACTGGGGCAGCGGTCACATGATGCTGAATATAGAGAACGCTTTCCCTTGCGGTCTGAACAGAGCAAAAAGGCTCTGCCACCTGATAAACCAATACAGCACACAGGAAGATAAAGACAAGCTGAAAGCCCATCTGGAAGAATGTGCAAAATTACTCAAAGAACAGGCGAAAAAGCCAAATCACACCAAGACAGTAGAAAACAGTTACTACAGATGCCTGAAAAACCTTGAATTTCTGAACGGAGGGAAATAATGGCGAAGAAGTATAATTCCGAGGGCTACTATGACCCGACAGCCTACGAAGCAACCAAAAGAATCGAAAAACACGAACGCAAGCAGAGGTACAGACCAATTGTCTTTGTCTGCTCACCCTATTCAGGCGATACGGTACGCAACATCGAAACGGCAAGGAAATACTGCCGTTTCGCAGTCGATACGAACTGTATCCCGATTGCTCCGCACCTGTTTTTCACGCAGTTCTTGGACGATACAGTTCCGGCAGAAAGGGAACTCGGTATGTTCATGGGAAAAGTTCTGATGGGATTCTGCCGTGAGGTATGGGTGTTCGGTGATTGTATCTCCAAGGGCATGACAAAGGAAATCCGACACGCTGAAAGAACAGGAAAGCGTATCCGTTATTTTACTGAGGGGTTGGTGGAGAAATGAAAATTGCATACGGAAACAGCAGAACCGACAAACACTGGAAAAATAGTGATATTTCGTGGGAGGACTTCTGCACCAGAGTATCGCAGACACAGAGAACCACGGAAACTGTGGAGGAGTTCCGCAAGCTGAAAAAAGGTCAGCAGGATGCTATCAAGGACGTGGGCGGTTTTGTCGGAGGACATCTTGCCAAGGGCAACCGCAAAAAAGGCAGTGTGCTTTGCAGAAGTATGCTCACACTGGATATGGACTACGGAACAAGCACAGTCTGGGACGAGATAACCATGTTCTTTGACTTTGCCTGCTGTATCTACTCAACCCACAAGCACACACCTGAAAAGCCACGTCTGCGTTTAATCATTCCGCTGTCCAGAGATGTGACCGAGGAGGAATATCCCGCTGTTGCCCGTATGGTGGCAAAGGAACTCGGCATGGACTTATTTGACGATACGACCTATCAGGCTAACCGTATGATGTACTGGGCATCAACTTCAATCAACGGAGAGTATATTTTTGAGTGCCAAAAGGGGTCATTTCTTGACCCTGATGTGTACCTCGCAAAATATGACGACTGGCATGATGTTTCTACCTATCCGGTATCGTCAAGACAGTCGGAGGTTATCGCTCACACGGTCAGAGAACAGCAGGACCCTCTGACAAAAGAAGGAGTGGTCGGTGCTTTCTGCCGTACTTACACGATACAGGGGGCAATTGCAAAGTTTCTCACCAAGGTCTACGCTCCGTCAGCTATGGAGGGCAGGTATGATTACATTCCTGCCGACAGCAGTGCAGGTGTGCAGGTATTTGATGATAAGTTCGCATACAGTCACCATGCCACAGACCCTGCAAGTGAACATTTGCTGAATGCCTTTGATTTGGTGCGGATTCATCTGTTTCCCGATGAAGATGACAAGAAATCATTCAAAGAAATGGCAGAGTTCGCAAGCAAAGACGAAGATGTCAAAATGCTGATGATTCAGGAAAAGCAGAAACAGGCAGCACTCGACTTTGCAGATGAAGATTGGCAGAAACAACTTGACCTCGACCGTTCAGGCAATATCCGTGCATCTCTGGATAACATTGTACTGATTCTCCGTCATGACGAGAATTTGCAGAACATTGCTTTTAATCTCCACAGAGACGGAATTGATGTGCGTGGCAGTCTGCCTTGGAAACAGGCGAAGTCCGGCTGGAATGACAGCGACAGTGCCGCATTGAAAGTATATCTGTCAAAGATTTATGGTGTCTACTCGCCTACCAAGACGAAAGATGCTGTTGTTGCTGTGGCTGCCGAAAGAGCCTATCATCCTATCAAGGCATATCTTGACAGTTTGCCTGAATGGGACGGAGTGCCGAGAGTGGAAACCCTGTTCATTGATTATTTCGGTGCAGAGGACAGCAGATACACAAGAGCAGTCAGCAGAAAGTCTATGATTGCGGCAGTAGCGAGGATTTACAGACCCGGTGTGAAGTTTGACTGTGTTCCGATTCTCAACGGACCCCAAGGCATAGGCAAGTCTACGTTCTTTGCCAAACTTGCCGGAGAATGGTTCTCCGACAGCTTAACCCTCACGGATATGAAGGATAAAGCAGGACCCGAAAAACTGCAAGGGTACTGGATTCTGGAACTCGGAGAACTTGCAGGAATGAGAAAGACTGATGTGGAAACCGTCAAATCATTCATTTCAAGGGTTGATGATAAGTACCGTGCAAGCTATGGTGTGAACGTAGAAAGTCACCCAAGACAGTGCATCATTGTCGGCTCAACCAATGCAGAAAGCGGATTCCTGCGTGATATTACTGGCAACCGCAGATTTCTTCCCATTCGTGTGAACGGTGGTTCTGCAAAAAAGCCGTGGCAGATGACAGAGGAAGATGTCAGGCAGATATGGGCTGAAACCTTGGTGCTTTACCACAAGGGTGAGAAACTGTACCTTGAAGGTGAGGAGGCGGTTCTGGCAGTCGAGGAGCAGTCACAGGCAATGGAGGCAGATGAACGTGAAGGTCTGGTGCGTACCTACTTGGAAACACTTCTGCCTGACAACTGGGATTCTTTGTCGCTGTATGAGAGGAAAAGCTATCTCAGCGGAGGCGATTTCGGCGGTAAGCCCGATGGAAAGAATAAAAGGGAATATGTATGCAACATGGAAATCTGGTGCGAGTGCTTCGGAAAAGAGGCGGCAGCCATGAAACCTACGGATTCCTATGCGATAGCGGCAATCATGAAGAAAATCAGTGGGTGGAGCAAGTGCGGTTTAAGACGCTTCGGTTTGTATGGAGTGCAAAGAGGATACACAAGAGTAACAACTTTGTAACAAGCAACAAGTGTTACAAGTGCCTTGCAACAACCTCTGTTTAGTTGTTGAAGTTGTAACAGTAAGTTGTAACATTCAAAAAATGCTTAATTTCGGTAAAATTTCAATATATGTAACAACTGTAACAACTACTAACCTATTGGTATAGTAATAATAATAATATATAGGTAACGTGTTATATATACACGTATAAGATTAATAGGAATTTTTGTGTAGTTGTTACGTTACTTGTTACGAGGTGATAAAATGCAGGAAAAAGCCATAGAACAGCGACTTGTGCGGTCGGTAAAGAAAATGGGAGGTCAGTGCTGGAAATTTGTATCTCCCGGCAATGTTGGAGTGCCTGACAGAATTTTGCTTTTTCAGGGTGGCAGAGTGGCATTTGTTGAAGTGAAAGCACCCGGCAAGAAACCAAGACCCGTTCAGCTTGCCATGCACAGGGTGCTGACTGGGCTGGGTTTCAGAGTTTTTGTACTGGACGATGTGAATCAGATTGAGGTGATGTTAAATGAAGTTCGTACCGCATAATTATCAGAAATATGCTATTGATTTCATAGAAAATCATGAAGTATCTGCTATTTTGCTTGATATGGGCTTGGGTTGACAAAACCATCATAACGCTCACAGCAATTTATAATCTTCTCTTTGACTGGTTTGATGTTAGAAAAGTTCTGATTATTGCCCCTCTGCGAGTGGCAAGGGATACATGGTCTGCGGAAATTGAAAAATGGGAGCATTTGAATGGGCTGACCTACAGCGTGGTTATCGGAACGGAAAAGGAACGGCTGTCAGCCTTGCAGAAAAAGGCTCATGTGTATCTGATAAACCGAGAAAACGTAGAATGGCTGATAATGAAATCCGGATATGCCTTTGATTTTGATATGCTTGTCATTGATGAGCTGTCCTCGTTCAAGTCGGGGCAGACCAAGCGGTTCAAGTCGCTGATGAAAGCCAGACCAAAAGTGAAAAGGGTGGTCGGCTTGACCGGAACACCAAGCAGCAACGGCTTAATGGATTTATGGGCAGAGTTCCGGCTTCTGGATTTAGGACATCGGCTCGGACGGTACATCACCCGTTACAGAGAGACTTATTTCCTGCCTGATAAGCGGAATGGAGTGATTGTGTATTCCTACAAGCCCAGAGAGGGGGCAGAAGAAGAAATCTATCACCGAATTTCTGACATTACCATTTCGATGAAAGCCACGGACTATCTGGATATGCCGGAATGTATCAATAACGTGGTGGAAGTGCAAATGGATGAAAAGGAAACCGAGAAATACAGAAAGCTGAAAAAGGACATGGTTCTGAAACTCGGAAGTTCGGAAATAGATGCCCTGAATGCCGCATCTCTTTCCAACAAGCTCCTGCAAATGGCGAATGGTGCGATTTACGACCAAGAGAAAACGGTAATACCAATCCACGACCATAAACTCGATGCCCTGACCGACCTGATTGAAGCGGCAAACGGAAAGCCCGTCCTTGTCGCTTACTGGTATACGCACGACTTCCTGAGAATTTCTGAACGGCTGCACAAACTGCATATTCCGTTCAGCGAAATGAAAACTTCGGACGATATCCAAAAATGGAACAGCGGAGAAACCCCCGTTGCATTGATACACCCTGCCTCTGCTGGACATGGACTGAATCTGCAAGCAGGAGGAAGTACGCTCGTGTGGTTCGGCTTGACATGGAGTCTGGAACTGTACCAACAGACAAATGCGAGACTGTGGAGACAGGGACAGAAATCAAGAACTGTGGTAATCCACCATATTGTCACAAAAGGTACAATTGACGAACGTGTGATGAAAGTCCTTGAAAGCAAGGATAAAATACAGAATGAACTAATGAATGCGGTCAAAGCAGAATTGGAGGCAGTGAAATGACGGCAAAAGAGTATCTGGAACAGGCAAGGTATCTCGACCAGAGGATAAACAGCAAACTGACACAGGTAGAGTCCTTACGTTCCCTTGCGACAAGGGTGACAACGGTGTACAGCGATATGCCACACAGCCCGACACCCGATAACCACAAACTTGAAAAAATCATTGCAAAGATTGTGGACTTGGAAAATGAAATCGACACGGACGTGGACAACCTTGTGGATTTGAAACGTGAAATCACTGTGGTGGTGAATGCAGTAAAAGATGAGAAGTACAGAGCCTTGCTGGAGATGCGTTATCTCGGTCAGCAGACATGGGAACAGATAGCTGTTCAGCTTGGCTACGATTCCCGACATATACGCAGAATGCACGGTTGGGCATTGCAAGCAATAACAATTCCTGAAAAGATGTCCTAAAATGTCCTTGAATGTCCGCTTTGAATGTGCTATAATATAAAATAGCAAACAATGTGAAAAGCCTTTGCATTCCAATGACTGTGAGGGCTTTTGTCGTGTGGAAGGGAGTGAACGGCAGTGCCGAGGAAAGCAAAGCGACCGTGCAGTCACCCTGGCTGTCCCAACCTGACAGACGGAAGGTACTGTGAGGAACACAAGGCTCTGCATCCAGACAGACCTTCGGCAGCAAGCAGAGGGTATGGGAGCAAGTGGCAGAGAGTAAGCAAGGCTTACCTCCGCAAGCACCCACTGTGCGTGAAGTGTCTTTCTGAGGGAAAGTATGTGTCAGCAAGCGTTGTTGACCACATCGTTCCGCACCGTGGTGACAAGCTGTTGTTCTGGAACGAGAGCAACTGGCAAGCCCTGTGCAAGCCGTGCCACGACCGCAAGACATGGACTGAGGACAATCACCCTGAATACCGCTACTGACCTCACAACAGCCCGACAGCAAGCCTGTGGGGGCAATGGGGAGGTATGGGGAAAATGGGTCATGGGTGGGGGTCATAAATCTCTGTGACCACTCTGCCAAAAGACCGGCGCCCACCTCCGTGTGCAAAAATTGCAATTCAAACGGGGTATTAACCCCATATAAGCTAAAATTATTTAGAAATGAGGTGGTGTAATGGCAAAAGACGGAACAAATAGAGGCGGTGCAAGAACCGGAGCAGGAAAAAAGAAACAGCCTTTATTTGACAAAATTACAAACGGAAAAGCTGAAAATGAGAAAATAATGTTGAAACCTGTAAAATTAGACAGCAAACAAATACCTAAAATTAAGGAATTTGCAAAAGAACTACAGGCAGACGGCAGCAGTCTACAGGCAGAATTGATATTTGATGAAACCCTACAGTGGCTGAAAGAGCGCAGTTGCGACCAGCTTGTCAGCCGACAGCTGATTGAACAATATTCTGTTTCAGCTGCAAGATGGATTCACTGTGAATCAATGGTTTCACAATATGGTTACATATCTGAACATCCGACAACGGGAAATGCAATTGCATCGCCATATGTTTCCATGAGTCAATCCTATCTGAAAGAAGCTAATTGCCTTTGGCAACAGATTTTCCAGATAGTCAAAGAAAATTGTTCGGAAGATTATGGTACACAAAATGAAGATATGATGGAAATTTTATTAAGGCGAAAAAGCAAATAATTTGATAAAATTGAGGTGATATTTTGGCAAGAGATGGAACAAATAGAGGCGGCAGAAGAGCAAAGGCAGGAAAAAAGCCGATGCCCTTGTATGAAAAGATACAAAACGGACAATCTGCTGTCATTATTGAACCTCCTGCAACAGAATTAAATGGAACAGAATTGGAAAACCCAGAGTTAATACATGGCAATGATATACCAAATCCAAGTGAATATTTATCTCAAATCCAGCGTGATGGAAATCCTCTTGGTGCTGATTATATCTACAGAGAAACATGGTTATGGCTGAAAGAACGTGGATGTGAAAAACTGGTTAATCCTCGGCTTCTTGAGAGTTATTCACAAGCCTTTGCAAGATTTGTGCAGTGTGAAGATGCAATCAGTCATTTTGGTTTGCTTGGAAAGCACCCTACTACTGGCGGTGCGATTGCCAGTCCGTTTGTACAGATGGGTCAGTCTTACCAGAAACAAGCTAATTTATTGTGGTATGAAATTTATGATATTGTGAAACAGAATTGTACACATGAATTTACAGGGAATCCGCAGGCAGATATGATGGAATACTTGTTGAATTCTAAAAAATAAGGAGTGGCGGAAAATGAAAGCTGAATACGACTCTCGCACAAAGAAATGGTTCAGGCAACACCCTAAATCATGTACAACAGTCATGAAATGTAAAGAGTGTGGTTTGTATTACAAGCCGCTGTTAGATCACAAATGTAAAGAAAAGCGAGGAAACAAGACATGAAAGGCAAAAGTACAGAATACTACCTTGCTGACATAAACACTTTGATTCCGTATGCAAGAAATGCAAGAACGCATTCTGAGGAACAGGTCGCACAGATTGCCGCCTCAATCCGTGAGTTTGGTTTTCTGTCTCCTATCATTGTATCTGAGGACGGAACAATTCTGTGCGGTCACGGCAGATTTTATGCCGCACAGAAACTTGGTTTGAAGAAAGTCCCGTGCATCAAGGAAAGCCACCTGACCGAAACCCAGAAAAGAGCGTACATTCTGGCAGATAACAAGCTGTCACTGAACGCAGGGTGGGATGATGAAATGCTTGCAGTCGAATTGACCGAATTGCAGGACGAGGCTTTTGACCTTTCTCTGATTGGCTTCGATGAAAGTGAGCTGGCAGACCTTTTCGCAGATGACGAAAAGAAAGCAAAAGATGATGATTATGACCTTTCGGCGGCATTGGAGAAAGCCGCTTTTGTAGAAAAGGGTGACATCTGGACGGTAGGCAGACACAGACTGATGTGCGGTGATGCTACCAGTGCAGATGAGGTTGCCAAGCTGATGGACGGAAAGAAAGCAAATCTCATCGTGACAGACCCGCCTTACGGAGTCTCGTTCAAGAGTTCTGACGGACTAAGCATTCAGAACGACAGCATCAAAGGCGATGATTTTTATAATTTCCTGCTGTCAGCCTTTCAGAATATGGCAACAAACCTCGAAAGCGGTGGCTCGGCTTATGTATTTCATGCAGATACCGAAGGGCTAAATTTCAGAAAAGCCTTTATTGATGCAGGATTTCACCTTGCAGGTGTGTGTATCTGGGTAAAGAACAGTCTTGTTCTCGGTCGCAGTGACTATCAATGGCAGCATGAGCCTGTCCTGTTTGGCTGGAAGAAAGACGGAAAGCACAGATGGTATGCCGACCGAAAGCAGACTACTATCTGGAACTACGACAAACCAAAGAGAAACAAAAATCACCCAACAAGCAAGCCTCTCGACCTGCTTGGTTATCCGATTTGCAATTCCTCACAGGAAAATGCAATCGTGATTGATACATTCGGCGGTAGCGGTTCAACTCTCATGGCTTGTGAACAGACAAACCGTATCTGCTACATGATGGAACTTGATGAAAAGTATGCCTCTGTTATTCTCCGCAGATATGTGGAAGATACCGACAATGCAGAGGATGTGTATGTTATCAGAAACGGTCAGCAGATTTCCTATGCTGACCTTGTGAAAGAGGTGGAAACCTGATACCAATAAGACCCCGCAAATTCATGCGAGGTCTTATTGGCTTATTCTGCAAGTAAATCATCAATCTTGCATTCAAGTGCCTGAGCGATTTTGTAGAGGTTGCCGACCGTGATGTTTTCAGTGCGAACGTACTGGTTCTCATAGTCTGCAACTTTCTTGTAGTGAACTCCTGACTGCTCTGCCAGTTCCTTGCGAGTCATTCCTTTCTGCTCACGGAATTCTTTGATTTTATTCGTCATACTCGTTCTCCTGTTCGCAGATGTCAGAGAGTTCTACATTCATCACCTTTGCGAGTTTGATAGCGTTGGCTACCGTTCCCCATTCCTTTGTTTCGATGCTTTCAATCACATCGGCAGGAATACCAGACTTTTGTGAGAGTTCAGCGATTGTCAGACCAGAATTGGCACGGGCATCTCTGATGCGAATTGTTGCCTCGCATTCGGTGAATTCGTAACCCTCGGTATCACAGAGAATCAAGGTCACGAATTCTCCATCATTGACAGCGACCTGCCTGATTGGAGTTGCAGTAGGAATCGGAGTACCATCCTCTTCTGCCTCTGCAAGAACACAAGTGAGAATATCTTCTGCCATTTCCATTGCATCAATCAAAGAATCACCACCTGTGTAGCAACTTTCCAAGTCGGGAAAGTTAACGGAATACTGGTCGTTACCCTCTTCTGTGAATACTGCTGGAAAAACATACTTTGCCATTAAAATCAGCTCCTTTTTTATTTTAAGGGTGGAAAGCGAGCGAATTTGCACTGCTTGGCATGAGGAGCAAAACCATTCTGATTCGCTCCGTGCCGTGTTTGCAGTTGCCCCGTAGGGGGCAGGGTTTATTTCAACCCTGCGTCTTTGAGAATGCTGTGCAGCGTTCCGCTGTCTACTTGCTGTCCATCATGCCTGTCAACTCTGAAGTATTTTCCGGTTATCGGGCTGTACCACTTTTCGTGCTTTTTCTCTTCCTTGACCTTGTAGCATCCAGCTTTTTTGAGCTTTCTCTTTAATTCGCCTGTTCGCATTCGCTTTCCCTCCCTTCTGTAATTATATTATACCACGTTTTCGTGGAAAAGTCAAGCCTTTTTTCAAAATTTTTTGAAAATTTTCAAATTTTTTATAGGAGAATCGCCATGAAAGAACAAATCACACTCGGCAGTCTCTTTGACGGGTCAGGCGGTTTTCCGCTTGGTGGACTGCTTGCCGAAATTAAACCTGTCCGAGTGACCGAAAAATGACTGCCGGAAGTACAGCATTTCATGATGATGTGTAAGATACACAAATATCAAGGCTGTATTTTCCGCTATATTCTGTACATTTAGCGGCTTGCTATTTCTCCGGTTTAGAGTTAATATGTTACTACCGAAAGGGAAAACAACCTAAACTTAGGAGGATACGAACATGAACGCAAAAACAGAAGCACAGATTGCAAGAATGAAAGAGCAGACCATTGGGGTCGAGGTGGAGATGAACCACATCCGCAGAGATAAGGCTGCACAGGTTGCCGCCGACTTCTTCGGAACAGGCAGAATTCAGAATACAGCCTTCCGCAACGGGTACAGCACTTGGAGTGCTTGGGACGAGCAGGGCAGAGAATGGAAGTTCCAGAAGGACGTAAGCATTGCAGGACCAGATGACGAGAAGTGCGAAATGGTCACACCGATTCTGACCTACGCTGATATGGAAACCTTGCAGGAACTCGTCCGCAGACTTCGCAAAGCCGGAGCGATTTCCAATCCGCAGGTTGGGGCAGGGGTTCACATTCACATCGGTGCGAACGGACACACGGCTCAGACACTCCGCAATCTGGCAAACATCATGGCAAGCCATGAGACACTGATTGCAGAAGCCATCAAGGTCGACAGAAGCAGAATGAACCGCTACTGCCGGACAGTTGACCCCAAGTTCATCGAACAGGTCAACAAGAAGAAACCCACTACAATGGCTGAACTTGCCGACATCTGGTACACTTCACAGGATTGCGACTACGGCAGACACGCCCACTACAACGACAGCCGCTACCATATGCTGAATTACCATGCCACCTTTACCAAAGGCACAATTGAGTTTCGCCTTTTCCAGTTCGACAATCCTGCCAACGGCAGAAAGAACGGACTTCACGCAGGACAGCTTAAGAGCTACATTCAGCTTGCATTGGCACTCAGCGAAATGGCAAAGGAAGTCAGAACCGCAAGCCCCAAGCCTCAGCAGAACGACAATCCAAAGTTCGCAATGAGAACATGGCTCATCAGACTGGGCATGGTTGGCGAGGAGTTCGCCACAGCAAGAGAGTTCTTAACAAAGAACCTCGAAGGAGATGCAGCCTTCCGCTTTGGAAGAAATGCTGCTTGAAGGAATTAGTCGCAGGCCCACCAAACCGCCACCTACGGGTGGCTTGGGGTGGTAGAAGCCGATAACAGCCACCACGTTGCTCCACAGCGGGCAGAACAAGTATCCCCCTATCACCTATCCCCCTTTCGGTGAAAAGTCCACACAGGACAACGTGGGGCAATCTACGGCTCGGAAGGGACTGATTGCAAATGAAAAGATTCTACCTTGCCTATGGCAGCAACCTCAATGTGGAGCAGATGAAAACCAGATGCCCCTATGCAAAGGTTGTCGGAACTGCTTTGATTGCCGACTATCATCTTCTGTTTCGAGGAAGTAAAACAGGCTCGTATCTGACTATTGAACCAAAAGCTGACTGCTGTGTTCCTGTTGCAGTCTGGGAAGTGACCGCCTTGGACGAGAAGAACCTCGACCGTTATGAGGGTTTTCCAAACTTCTATTACAAGCAGGATTTCAGGCTTGCGGTTCAGACGAATTCTGGTGAAAAGGAACTCGACACCTTTGCCTACATCATGCATGAGAACAGACCGCTTGGACTGCCTGACCGCTGGTATGTTCGCACCTGTCTTGCGGGATACAGAGCCTTTGGCTTTGACCCCAACTACCTCGAAAGAGCAATTCAGGAAAGCAGAGGTGAATGAGATGAAACTCGACCATTGTGAACACCATGAACTCAGAACCTGTCCGAAGTGCGGAAAGCACTACTGGGAATACCCTGCTACTTCCCGTGAGGACAATGAAACCCTCATCTGTCCTGACTGCGGAACGAGAGAAGCCTTGGCAGGTATGGGAATTTCACCAGAAGAGCGTGAACAGATTCTTGCAATAATCCATAGCCACGCTTAAACAACCACAAATAACCGCCGTGCTTGCCCTGTGCGGGCTTGTACGGTGTTTTTCGTAAAACTACACTTTGAAACAAGCCCCTTAAAGCGGCTTTAGGAGGCTTATTTGGAGGTGAGAACTTGCGAAAGCTGAAAGGCTATCAGACTACAAAATTTATGGCAGAAGATTCACATTACAGTAAAAAGGCGGCAGATTATGCCGTCAATTTTATTGAGTGCCTGAGCCATACCAAAGGAACGTGGGCAGGAAAACAATTTGAACTAATAGACTGGCAGGAACGGATAATCCGTGACCTGTTTGGTGTGATAAAGCCTAACGGCTATCGTCAGTTCAACACTGCCTACATTGAGATACCAAAGAAGAACGGAAAGAGCGAACTTGCCGCTGCTGTTGCACTTCTGCTGACCTGCGGTGACGGTGAAGAACGAGCTGAGGTTTACGGCTGTGCCGCAGACCGTCAGCAAGCCTCTATTGTCTTTGAGGTTGCCGCCGATATGGTTCGTATGTGTCCAGCTCTGAGCAAGAGAGTGAAAATTCTCGCATCACAGAAACGGATTATTTATACACCGACTAATTCATTCTATCAAGTGCTGTCTGCCGAGGCATACAGCAAACATGGTTTCAACATTCACGGAGTCGTGTTTGATGAACTGTATACCCAGCCAAACAGAAAGCTGTTTGATGTTATGACAAAGGGTTCTGGCGATGCCAGAATGCAGCCGTTATATTTTCTCATCACTACAGCCGGAACAGATACACACAGTATCTGCTACGAACAGCACCAGAAAGCAAAGGACATTTTGGAAGGAAGAAAGCACGACCCGACTTTCTATCCGGTCATTTACGGAGCAGAAGATGATGAGGACTGGACAGACCCAAAGGTTTGGAAGAAAGCCAATCCTTCGCTCGGTGAAACCATCGGCATGGATAAGGTCGTAGCTGCCTGTAATTCAGCCAAGGAAAATCCCGGTGAGGAGAACTCTTTCCGACAACTCCGACTGAATCAATGGGTGAAACAGTCAATCCGCTGGATGCCAATGCAAAAGTGGGACTTGTGCAATTTCAGTGTATCAGAGAAACAGCTCGAAGGTCGTGTTTGTTATGGTGGTCTTGACCTTTCTTCTACCACTGACATCACGGCTTTTGTGCTTGTTTTTCCTCCTGTTGATGAAGAGGACAAATACAGTATACTGCCCTATTTCTGGTTACCAGAAGAAACGCTTGACCTTCGTGTTAGACGTGACCATGTGCCTTACGATATTTGGCAGAGGCAGGGCTTTTTGATAACTACCGAAGGAAATGTCGTGCATTATGGATTTATTGAAAATTTTATTGATGAACTTGGTCAGCGTTTTTATATCAAGGAAATCGCATTTGACCGCTGGGGTGCTGTGCAGATGAGTCAGAACCTTGAAGGACTGGGCTTTACAATGGTTCAGTTCGGTCAGGGCTATAAAGATATGTCACCGCCGACTAAAGAACTGATGAGACTTGTTCTGAATCAGCAGATTGCTCACGGTGGACACCCTGTTCTCCGCTGGATGATGGACAATATTTTCATCAAGACCGACCCTGCCGGAAATATTAAGCCTGACAAGGAAAAATCCACGGAGAAAATTGACGGAGCTGTTGCCACCATTATGGCTCTTGACCGTGCAATCCGGTGCGGAGCAGAAACAGCGGAAAGCATCTATGATGAACGTGACCTTTTTGTCATATAGCGGAGATGATGATATGAAGATAACCGTTATCGGCGGCTCTGTTGCTGAACAGGAACAGAGAGCCTATGCAGATTATGTGAAAAGCAAAAATCCTGACAAAATCATCGAAGAACTGGAAATACATCTTGACGGTGACTTTGTGGATTTGAAATACAAGTATGATTCTGTTCCGTTTGAACGGATACGCAGAATCACAGGCTACCTCGTAGGAACGCTTGACCGTTTCAACAATGCCAAGCGTGAAGAGGTGCAAGACCGTGTCAAACATGGATAGGAGATGATGACTATGGGTATTTTCAGCGGATTGTTCCGGTCACGGGATAAGCCTAAAAACAGCTATGACAGCCCGTCCTATACCTACTTTTTCGGCAGAAGCAATGCCGGAAAGAGAGTCACGGATAAGACAGCATTACAGCACATTGTGGTTTATGCCTGTGTGAGAGTGCTGTCAGAGGCGATTGCACAGTTGCCTCTCCACGTTTACAAATACACAGCCAACGGAAAAGAGCGAGTGCCAAAGCACCCACTTTATTTCTTGCTCCACGACCAGCCCAACCCTGAAATGACTTCATTCGTATTCAGAGAAACACTGATGAGCCATTTGCTGATTTATGGGAATGCGTTTGCACAGATTATCCGCAACGGTAGAGGGGAGGTTGTCGGGCTGTATCCACTTATGCCAGACTGTGTAAAGGTTGACCGTGACGATAAGAACAGACTGATTTATATTTACAGCCGATACGATGAAGCCAATCCGAATGTCAAGAAAATGGGTGACATTGTTCTTGGTGCGGAAGATGTACTGCACATTCCCGGATTAGGCTTTGACGGTCTGGTTGGCTATTCACCAATCGCAATGGCAAAAAATGCTCTTGGCATTTCCCTTGCCTGTGAGGAATACGGTGCATCGTTCTTTGCAAACGGTGCAAGTCCGTCCGGTGTACTTGAACACCCTGGTGTTATCAAGAATCCTGAAAAGGTGCGTAACGCTTGGAGGCAAGCCTACGGTTCAGGAAATTCTCACAAGGTAGCGGTCATTGAGGAGGGCATGAAATACACACCGATTTCAATTCCGAATAACGAGGCACAGTTTCTCGAAACGAGGAAGTTTCAGCTTGAAGAAATCGCTCGTTTGTACAGAGTGCCTCTGCATTTGATTGGTGATTTGGAACATGCTACATTCAGCAACATTGAGCAGCAGTCGCTTGAATTTGTAAAATACACGCTTGACCCTTGGATAGTTCGCTGGGAGCAGTCCATGCAGAAGGCACTTCTTTCTGATTCGGAAAAAGGCACTTATTTTATCAAGTTCAATGTGGAAGGTCTGCTCCGTGGTGACTATGCAAGCCGAATGCAAGGCTATGCTACAGCAAGACAAAACGGCTGGATGAATGCCAACGACATCAGAGAATTGGAAGATATGAACCAGATTCCTGATGAACTCGGCGGCAATCTGTATCTGGTAAACGGTTCATTCACTAAACTTGCTGATGCAGGAGCATTCGCAGAAAAGGAGGAATCCGCAGATGAATAAGTTCTGGGATTGGGTGAAAAACGAGGACACAGGAGAATCTGAACTGTATCTTGACGGAGCAATCTCTGATGAGACTTGGTTTGGTGATGAAATCACTCCTGCTATGTTCAAGTCTGAACTCAAGAAACACACAGGCAATATCACGGTCTGGATTAACAGTCCCGGTGGTGATGTGTTTGCCGCAAGTCAGATTTATACCATGCTCCGCAGCCATAAGGGGAAAATCACAGTCAAGATTGACGGTCTTGCCGCCTCTGCTGCCTCTGTTGTGGCAATGGCAGGTGATGAAACGCTTATCAGTCCGACTGGCATGATGATGATTCATAACCCCAGTACGGTGGCTATGGGTAACAAGGCTGACATGGAGAAAGCTATCTCACTTTTGGAAGAGGTCAAGGAAACTATTCTGAATGCCTACGAGGACAAGACACATCTTTCCAGAGCAAGGCTTTCTCACCTCATGGACGAGGAAACATGGTTCAATGCCAAGAAAGCAAAACAGCTCGGCTTTGTAGACGGTATTCTGTTCGCAGAAAGAAAACTCCCCTTTGAAGAAGAACCGGAGGAAGATGAGCCTGAAAAAGAGGAAGAATCCGAAAAGGAAGAAGATAAACTTCCCTCAATGGCTTATTCGCCGTCAAGGACGATGGGGAGTTTCTTGCAGAAGGTTTCCGCAGATACAACAACAGGTACACCAGTAGCACAGCTTGAAAAAAGGCTGGAACTGCTGAAATATTGAAATGGAGGAATGTTACGATGACGATTCAGGAACTCAGAGAAAAAAGAGCGAAAGCATGGGACACTGCCCGTGATTTTCTCGACAGCAAGAGAAATGCAAACGGCACTCTCAGTGATGAAGATGCCAAGACCTATGATGCACTTGAAAAGCAGATTGTTGACCTCGGCAAGGAAATCAGCAGACTTGAAAGGCAGGCTGAAATCGAGGCTGAAATGAACAAGCCTACTTCTCAGCCGATTATCGGCAAGCCTAATGACATCAAGACAACCGAAACAAAGACAGGTACAGCTTCTGCGGAATACAGCACCGCATTCTGGAACAGTATCCGCAACCGCAACTACTACGATGTACGCAACGCTCTCGAAGTTGGTACGGACTCTGAAGGTGGCTATCTTGTACCGGATGAGTTTGAAAGAAAGCTGATTGAAGCACTTGAAGAAGAAAATATCTTCCGCAAAATTGCTACAATTATTAAAACTTCCAATGGCGACCGCAAGATTCCTATCGTCACTTCCAAGGGCGGAGCAAGCTGGCTTGATGAAGAAGATGCCTATACTCTCTCCGATGATGCTTTCGGTCAGGCATCGCTTTCCGCATACAAGCTTGGTACAGCTATCAAGATTTCCGAGGAACTCCTCAACGATTCCGCATTTGATATACCTTCCTACATTGCTAAGGAATTTGCACGCAGAATCGGTGCAAAGGAAGAAGAAGCCTTCTTTGTCGGTGACGGCACAGGCAAGCCTACAGGTATCTTTGCGGCAACAGGCGGTGCATCTGCCGGAGCTACAACCGCAGGTGCGACTATCGCTTTTGATGATGTCATGGAACTGTTCTATTCTCTCAGAAGTCCTTACCGCAAAAAGGCTGTATGGGTGCTGAACGACAGCACGGTCAAGGCTCTCCGCAAACTCAAGGACAGCAACGGAAATTATATCTGGCAGCCTTCTGTTTCAGCAGGCATTCCCGATACGATTTTCAATCGTCCTTACTACACTTCTGCCTATGTGCCTGAGATTGAAGCAGGTGCAAAGTGCATGGCATTTGGTGATTTCAGCTATTACTGGATTGGCGACAGACAGGGCAGAAGTTTCAAGAGACTGAATGAACTGTTCGCAATGAACGGTCAGATTGGTTTCCTTGCAAGCCAGAGAGTAGACGGAAAGCTGATTCTTCCGGAGGCAATCAAGGTTCTCACAATGAAAGCGTGATGAATTATGATTAGTCTGGCAGAAGCAAAAAACTATCTCCGTGTTGACCATTGTGAGGATGACGGTCTGATTCAGGAACTTCTGCTGACTGCCAAAAAGCTGTGCATGGACGTGGGTCGCATGAGTGAAACAGAACTTGAAGATAATGAGGACACCACAAGAACAGCAATGCTGTTCACGGTGTCCTATCTTTATGAAAACCGCAATACTGCGGATTTCAAGAAACTCACACTGACACTCAGGTCTCTTCTTTTCGAGCAGAGGGAGGGAATCATTTAATGGAAATCGGCAAAATGAACCAGAGAATCACAGTTCTGGAACATCACACCAGAGTGGACAATATCGGAAATCATATAACCCAGTGGAAGGAAATTTTCTCCCTCTGGGCTTATGTGTCTATGAGGAACTCCGTGAACAGTTCTACGGAACAAACAGATGCAGGAGTGACAAAAGAGGTGCAAATTCTTGAATTTACTATCCGTCAGACACCAGATACTGTGAATTTGTCAACAACTGCACACAGAATTCGATTCAAAGGTATGCTGTATAATATTACTGGCATTGCTCCAAACTTCACATCACAGGATTATATGAAACTGATTTGTGAAGTTAGAAAGGCAGGTGTTCACGATGAATAGTTCCAGCAAAATCGATATTGATGAGCTGACGAAAGAAATCATGAAAGGCTTGCAGGAATACAGCGAACTGGCTGACAGCGAAATGAAAAAAGCCGTCCGAAAAACTGCAAATTCCGTGAAAAAAGAGATTTCCGCCAACGCTCCGAAATTGACAGGTGATTATGCCAAAAGTTGGCGAGCATCCCTGACAGAGGAACGCAGTCATGCCATTCACATGACGGTTCATGCAAATCCGCCGGAATACAGGCTTGCACATCTTCTTGAAAACGGTCATGCCAAGCGTGGAGGTGGTCGTGTGGAAGGGAAACCGCACATTGCCCCTGCGGAGAAAAACGGTGAACTGCTGTTAGAATCCCTGATTGCAAAGGAGCTGTCATGACATACGAAGAAATCAATGAAATGATGATGGAAATCGGACTGCCGTTTGCTTATCACCACTTTGCAGAGGGAGAAAGTCCGAATCCACCTTTTCTGCTCTTTCTTTCTCCAAGAGAGAACACATTCAGTGCAGATAATCTGATGTACCACAGCTTCAAGGACATTAACATTGAGCTGTACACAGATGTAAAAGCACCTGAAACAGAAGAACGAGTGGAAGATGTGCTGTTACAGCACAATATCTATTACACAAAAACAGAAACATGGATAGAGTCCGAAAGGCTCTATGAGGTACTTTACGAAATGGAGGTATGAGCTATGGCTCTCAAAAAGAATAAGGTTAAGTTCGGTCTGAACAACGTACACTACGCAAAAATTACAGGCTGGTCTGCTGACGGAAAGACACCGACATTTGCAACACCTGTAAGAATTCCCGGTGCAGTTTCCCTTTCTCTTGATGCAAACGGTGAGGCTGAAAATTTCTACGCTGACAACGGTGTATATTATGTAATCAATAACAATTCCGGCTACGAAGGTGACCTCGAAATTGCTCTTGTCACTACGGATTTTGCAACTGACATTCTGGGGGAAACCCTTGATGAAAATGGCGTGCTTGTAGAACGCACTGATGCCGAACTTACAGAATTTGCACTTGGTTTCGAGTTCGAGGGTGACAAGAATAAAATCCGTCACTGGATGTACCGCTGCTCTGCAAGCCGTCCGACAACGGAAGGCAACACTACAGAGGAAAGCACAGAGGTTAAGACAGAAACTCTCTCCCTCAAGGCTACAGCACTTCCGACAAGGGAAGTTAAGGTTAAGACCTGCGAAAATACAGATGAAACTACCTACAACAATTGGTATGATGCTGTGTATATGCCGACAATTACACCGCCTTCTCCTTAACTGACAGGAGGGTATCAAAATGGCTATTAAAAAAATCATCACCATTGACGGCATTGATGTGCCTTTCAAGGCGAGTGCAGCAGTACCCCGCCTTTACAGAATGAAGTTTCAGCGTGACATTTACAAGGATTTTGCTGTTTTGCAGAAGTCTGTCAATGAACAGAAAAAATCCGATAATTCAGAAAATACAGAAGAGAATATTTCTCCCCGTGAATCTGGTCTGGACATTGAAAGTCTGGAGGTCTTCGAGAATCTCGCATGGACAATGGCTCATCATGCCGACCCTGAAAACGTCCCTGATGACCCCAACGACTGGCTGGAAAGTTTCAATGTCTTTTCAATTTATGAGGTTCTGCCAAAACTCATCGAACTTTGGGGACTGAATGTAGAAACACAGGCTGAATCAAAAAAAAATCTCGCCCGCTTGACAGGGAAATGACAACACCCTTGTTCTTGCTCCGGTGTAAGCAGTTAGGTTTCTCTATGCAGGAACTTGACTTGCTTACCATCGGACTTATCAATGATATGTTCATCGAAAAGGAAAATGATGAGCATAAGTACGATTATAAGGCTCAACAATCTGACTTTGATTCGTTCTGAGGAGGTGAATTCGCATGGCAAACCGTATCAAGGGCATTACAGTTGAAATCGGCGGTGATACTACCAAGCTGTCAAAGGCTCTGGAAGGTGTCAACAAGGACATCAAAGGCACACAGTCTGAACTGAAAGATGTTGAAAAACTGCTGAAACTCGACCCCACCAATACAGAACTGCTTGCACAGAAACAGCGACTTCTTGCAGATGCAGTATCCTCGACAAGTGACAAACTTGACACTCTCAAAAGAGCAAGTGAACAGGCGGCGCAAACCAAAGACAACTACGATGCTTGGAAAGCAAAATATGACCCCATTAAACAGCAAATAGGAGAAACCGAAACCAAGCTAAATGAACTGAAAGAACAGTCCAAAGAAGCCGATGAACAACTTGCAAGAGGAGAAATTTCGCAGGAAAAGTATGACCAACTGCAAAATGAAATCAAATCTACTTCCGATGAACTGAAAGCCCTGAAACAGTCTGCAAAAGATGTGTCTGACGAGTTCGGCAATCCTATCTCACAGGAACAGTATGATGCTCTCCAAAGAGAAATTATCGAAACTGAGCAGGAGTTACAGAATTTACAGCAGGAGGCTCAAAATTCTAATGTGGCTCTTTCCAAAATGTCTGCTATTGGTGGAAAAATGCAGGAAGTCGGTGACAAGATTTCCGGTGTTGGTGAAAAGCTGATGCCTGTCACTGGTGCGATTGCAGGTCTTGGAACGCTCGCTGTCAAAACAGGAGCAGAATTTGATGCGGAAATGTCCAAAGTCGGAGCAATTTCCGGCAAAGTCGCTGATGAGGATTTGCCTGCTATCGTGGAGAGTGCCGAAGAAATGGGGCTTGCTTTTGAGGAAGGGGCAGACTCCACCGAAACGGCAATGAACATCATCCGTGCAAAGGCTCGTGAGATGGGCAGTCAGACGAAATACTCCGCAAG
>JAZQIL010000111.1:0-12598 GCA_045541055.1 Oscillospiraceae bacterium | reverse complement strand
TTCCACGGTTCCGTGGTAAGGGTTACGGTCTTGTTCCGGTCGGCGGTTCCGGTGATGTCACCGTGGTATTTGTAGCCGGGCTTTGACGTTCCCCTGGCAGTAAAGGTACTGTTTTTGTCCTTCCAGCCGCCGCCGGTAATGGAGGAAGGGATAATGCCTTCATCACCCTGGACGGTGATGTAGTAACAGTTTATCCTGACATTTTGGTTAAAATACCCGTCCCCACTCCAGTTTCCACCGGTCAGTTGTCTCCAACGGGTTATTGTATCTGCCTTTGTTGTTGCAACAACATCATCATACTTTGAATATGTGCCATCGGCCCTTTTCTTGCGGAATCCTACTGCAGCATCTGCTTTAAATCTTATGTCTCCTTCTTTTAAGTTCCAGCCGCTTAGTCTTTCCAACGTGTCAGCGGAAACGGAATGGTACATGTAGTAGTTTTCCGTGCTGCCGGTTACGGATGTGACTGTGTTCGTGACAAAATCACCCTCATACACGGGAACCGTGGTCTGGTAGACCTGTCCGTTCAGTGTTTTGGTAATCGTAATGTTCCAGTGGTGCAGGTAATACTTCCATCCCGTGGAAGTGCTGTTCCTTGCCGTGCTCTCCCACCGGTTAACACCATCCGTAAAGGTCATGGGTGAATAGGCTTTTGTTTCCACCGGATTTGCAAGGATTAATGCCAGGAACATTGCCATGAGGAACAGTGGCCGTTTTAGTGTTTTCATAATTTTTTGCATAAATGAGAACCCTCCTTTTATCGTTCTTTTATATAGAATGATAAAAACGCAATAAAAAACAAACAAACCAAAAAGCAGCCTGCATGTAAACAATGGTTATGGTATTATATATATGCAGGTAGGTATCTATGTTGTATACCCAATACCCGAATTAACGTTTAAACGGCATGCTTATGCCGTCGGGCTCGGGGCCACCGTGAAGGTGTTTTTTTTGTAACAAAATAAAAACCAGGGCTTAAAACCCTGGTCTTACGCAAACCAAATTAATAAATCCAGTTTCCACTTTCATCCATGTTATAATAACCGACAAATGTGATTAAATTACCCTCTGAATCATCATACTGATACGCAGAATAGCAGTATCCGTAATCCGGCATAATGGTCGTGTCAAAATATACCCCAAATATACCTTGAGGACCTGTACTGTCCTTAGAAGTCTCATAATACCCTTTCATCCCATTCCATGTGGTAAGCACGTAAAGCTGTGTACCGTCAGAAGAATATTTATGGAGTCCTGCCCTGTACGCATCAACCCCGTCCCCAACTTCATTTGCACCATACACCTGTGAAGAAAGTGAAGGAGCTGCTGGAGCCTCAGGGGCGGATGCTTCCGGTGCGGATGGGTTGGAAGGTGTGGCTGGGGTCTGTGGTGCGGATGGTGTTTCCGCTGCCGGTTTTTCATTCACAAGGTAGCTGCTGCTTACATAACCGGCCTGCCCGTTGAAATCAATTCTGTACCACCCTGTTTCGTTGCACTGTCCTGTTACGGTGATTTCCTGTGCCTTTGAAAGCCCGCCGAGTTTTTCACCATCCGTAGAAGGAAGTGAACGTACATTTACTGCTGATTTTGCATACATGGTCTGGTTTTTGTCCGTGTATGTATAGGCAGGTGCCTGTGTTTCCGTTGTTTCATTTTCTTCCGCATCCTCCTGTCCTGCATCCTGTGCAGGTGTCTGGTTTTCTGCGTCTTCCGTACCGTCCACTGTTTTCGCTGTTCCAGTTTCATCCGTTTCCGTGGATTCGTCTTCCACTGTTTCCGTTTCCGTGGAAAGGTCTGTCTCCACGATTTCCGTGTTCAATGCATCATCCTGTGTGTCTGTCTTTCCGCCGCATCCCATGCATAACGTAAGGGCAAGAACGGCTGCTGTTGTTAAAATTAAACTTCTTTTCTTCATACGGTTTTCTCCTTTTCTTATTAATCCGATTTTAACAAAACATAATTGTTTTGTAAATCCTGTTTGTTTTTACATGGTTAGTATGCCAAATTCCCGCAGGTTCACAAATTATGGACAAAAGAAAACCACCTGCATGTGCAGATGGCTGTGGCATAATGCTGTTTTTACTTATACAGTCGTTTTCGCTGACATGACTTCCTCATAAATTTTGCGAATCACACTTTCTGAAATATCCTTAAACGTTGCAATGGCCAGTTCCAGGGAACCGCCGTTATTGAACAGGTTTTTTATATTCAGAACTTCTTTTTCTTTTGTTGCCATTTTGAAATTTTCCAGCGATACTTCATACAGCTTTGAAACACCCTTGTGAAATTTTACTTCAATCATAAAAATTACCTCCGTATTATTCCTGGGATAATTTTATATCATATTCGCTATAATTTACACCAAAATTTTCAATTACCTGCTTCCAAAACCCGTTTCCAAGCGGTGGTATTTCCCCTATTTTTTCCGCAACAACCATGCATTCCAGAATCTTATCCATTCCGACCACAAATTTCTCTCCATGCATCTCAAATTCGAAATAGGGCTGGTGTTTTTCGGTAACATATTCCAGGTCGCCAAACGGAAAACAGGCATAATCCGGGACAGGGTTTTCGCATAATGGACACAAAGCATAAGCTTCATTTTCGTCAGGTCCTGTCTTTTATTTCTCGCCTGATGAAATCAAAGTCTAAAATAACACTCTCCTCTTTCGCCTTAAAACGAACTACTGGAATGCGTCTATGCGGAAAATACATATCAATCTGTTCTACTGCTGAAACAGGTCCTGTTGTATAAAACCAAATTCTACCATAATCTTTTTCTTTTTCCTTTTTTTTCAATGCATACATAACATTTATCCGCTGCAAGAAATGATGTGAATAATTTCCTGACAAATCCATATCAAAAAAGAATATCATTTTTTCATCCTTATAAACTTCGTCCAGAACTGTATTAAAAGAATCGTTATCTGCCAAAAACAATTCCACATTAAGTTGGCTGCATATAGATTCAATTTCCTTTTGATATGCTTCCCCTTTATTTAAGTCATTCCGGTAACATATAATGTTTTTCGTATAAATCCCCATAGCTTTCAATTCTTCAATGGCTTCCCGCATCACTTTAGGTCTGTCTTCTAATATTGTGACATTCATTCTTCAACTTCCTCTCATATTTACATAATATCTTTATATTCTGCTTCTAATACACCCTTCTTTTTCTCTTTTTTCCATTCTGAAATACCTGATATTCCAATCTTTATTATTAGTATGACAAAAACGGAAAATAAAATTTTCTTTTTCGAATGCTTTTTACACATTTCCGGACTAATTTACTGTAAAACAACAAAAACTCCATCACTGGAGTTTTGTTACTGACAAAATGTTCACAATTATTTTTTATACAGGAGAGTATCAGTATTTATCAATGCAATTCCTTTATCATGCAAACCTGTTAACATATAAAAACAGAACACTAGAATAAATTCTCAGCACCCCCATCAACCCGTATTTTTCTATTACGTTCTTTTCTTAGGTTTAGTAATTCCTGACCAAAGAAATCAGCTTCAATTTCTCTTTCACTGTTATTTATGTTTAGACTGCCCTGGGTTCCATCTTCCAATAAAAGTTCCTTTGTATGCAGGGTGAGGTGTCCTAATTCATGCGACATCAGTTCCCTTATTTTCTGGATTGTTTTATAACTATATTCGTGATTTGCATTGAAAATGGAATCCCTCAGGGAAGATGCCAGATAAATCGTAAATGCGTTGTCAACTTTTACAACCCTTGCAACATTTTCATCAGCTATATCTATATAACCAACATTGATAATTGTACGGTTTCTTCTGATTATGGCTTCAAGCTGTTCCTTATCCTCCAGCTCCTGGGTAATATCCAGGTCTTTTTTTATTTTATCAGCAATACGTACTTTTAAGTTATCCAGTTTTTCCTGGTAAAAGTCTTTTACAATATTTTTAATGTATTCCTGTGTTGCATAAGCTGCATGTACCATTTGAAACTGTTCTGATAAATCATTAATTTCTTTCGCTTTCTTTCTTATTTCATTCTTTCGTACACTTTTCATTTATGACCACTTTGCCTCAATAACTGATGTAAGCAGTGCTTTGTAATCAGCCTCTTCATTATCAATATTTCTGCCTACAATTTCACAATCAAACATTCCCTGAAGATATGCAATTTTCTGTGTGTAAGTCCTGTTTTCAGTGTAGGTCTCAATTACTTTATCAGCTTCTTCAAATGAACCTGACAACTCAATCAATGCTTTGATTTTTTTACGTTTCATGACAATTCCTCCTTTTTTAATGATTTACCAGTAATATATATTTCATTTGTTAATTTTATGCTATTTTAACACATTATTTTACAGGCAACAAGTGCCATAAATCAGATTATTTCACACAAAAACAACCGCCAGAACGGCGGTTGTTTCCATATCTGTATTTATTTGAAAAGTGAAACCAGTCTGTACGGCTGTTTATTGTACATACACATAAATCTGGTACGCCTGCCCTTCCAGGTCGCAGAAGTTGTTTCCACCGCCGTCACCAGGAGTGCCGCCTCGTTCCGTAATGTAATTATGAAGCCATAATACCCATTCCATATCATTATCCGTTCTCTTAATAAGCATGAAGTACTGGCCATTACTGTAAACCGGATTGTAATACCCTGCATTGGCCATCATTTTGGCGTGTTCCGCACCGCCCTCACTGACATCAAGCGTCATGCCATTCACCACAATCACATCCTGACCACTTCCCCCTCCTGCGGAGCCGCTGTCAGGAGTTGTTGTGCCTGCCGGAGTGGAAGGAGCAGGTGTGGAAGGGGTTGTCTGTGCAACAGGTTCTGCTTTTTTGCTTACAAGGATTTTGTATGTAAAGGTGCCTTCGTTCCCTGCGGTGTCCGCAGCCTTTACGGAAACTTCCCATGTATGTACCCCGTCATCTTCCCCTTTGTCTTCCATGGAGATGTTTTCATCCAAAGGTTCGATTACGCCGTCCACATTGTCCGAAATGGTGAGTTTGTCAATACAGTTCCCCGGATTTTCCGAAATATCCTTCTTTTCAAGTTCGATTTCGGCAGCGTCACCGGAGTCTAACTTAAACTCAGGAGCCGTGGTGTCATAAACAACAATGACTTCTTCCTCGGCGGTATTTCCGGTACTGTCAGCTACTTTTAAAACAGCAGAATAAACACCATCTTCTTCCGGAATGAAAGCATCCCTGTCAGCAAACGTATTCTTATCAGAAACTGCCATGGTGTCATCCGCAATTTTCTTTAAGGCATCACCCTCAAGCACTTCCACATCCTGCAATTTCACAAAACGGTCAAGTGTCACGGTGGATGCGGCATCGGCATCAAAGTAAACGCCGAAAGGTTCCATGCCTGTTTCCAGTGTGTTTGTGATTACGGCACGGTTTTCGATTTCAATGACTGGTGCTGTTGTATCCTCCACTGTTACCTTAATGGTAAATTCCTTGTTTTTAAATGTTACAACGACATCATAAGTGCCTGTTTTTGAGACATCCACGGAAGCTGTGTCAACAACGGCTTTCTTTAAGGTGTCCTCCTCTGCTTTGAAATAATCATTTACATTAATGGAAAATTCCTGGCCGAGTTCGTGGACGGTTTCCGTTTTCAACTGTTCCACTTTATCTGCATTCATCACGAATGCCGCACCGGCAGATGCAACGATGGCTGCCGACAATGCCGTGCCAATGACGGCGGTTTTGTACTTAATAAAAAAACTTTTAAAATTCATGTGTAATCTCCTTTACTGTTTATATGTTCTGTGTTTTTGTTTACACTGATAGTATGCAAAAAAAAACGCAGGTTAAAAATTCTGGACAAAAGAAATGGTTTCCTTATCTTTTTCCAATGCATGTGCATGGCTGCACTGCCTTTATATCATATACCAGGGGGAAGGGATTTGCAAGGGATATGGGAAAAGAAAAGGAACCGCGAAACAGCGGTTCCAGGTTTAAATTATAATATATTATTTTCGGACAAAAGAAAAAGCCTGGACATCCAGACTTTTCCCAAATTTGAAACATATTTGCAATTTAGTTCATTAATTCTTTTAATTTTACATCCGCATCTTTTTTAGTTAGGAAATATGTAGAACCAACTTCCCTTGCATTAATTTTCAGATGACTATTAATTTCGATTTTCACGCCATCATAGTAATCCAATTTTTTCTTCTACTTCTCTATCTGTTATTGTGCCCATAACTATCCTTTCTGTTTTAAATCGTTATTTTTGCAATTTAGCTCACAGATTGTTCTTTGATTTTATCCCATTCTTCCTTCATAATTGGTTGAATATATTTCAAAAATAATCCGATAGCAACATATGCTCCATGAGGATAATCTTTTACAATTTCAATACACTCAAAATCTATCTCTGGTACAATCTTATCTACCTCTAAGAAATACATTTCCTCACTGTAACATTCATCAATATCAAGAATTTCCTGTTTAATTTCCTGCCATTGTTCTTCACTTTTGATTCCAAATTCATCCCAACCATTAAACTCTATTGTCTTAATAACTTCTGCTTTACTCTTATCAATAAAGAATCTACTTTTGTTCGACATTTTACCGAGTAAATAGCCTTCATTTACTCTCGCCATAAGGCTTGTAAAATTGTCGTACTTATCATTATTGCCCCAACCATATGTGTAATCGCCCGCATCACTATTGATTGTCAATCTCCATGCATCATAATCAAGAATAAATTTAGCCCACATACACTCACCATATTCTTCGTCGGTAGGCTCCATTGTTAATTTAAAGGTTTGAATTTTGGGTTCTATTCTCTCTACTTTCATATTTCACCTATTACCTCTCTAAATCGTTATTCTTCAATCATCTCAGCCAACTGCATGATATCCAGTGGCAGAAAACCTGAGAATATATCATATACTTTATCCAAAATTTCTTCGGAATACTGTAATTCTTCCATTTGTTCATAAAATTCGGCATCTCTGCATTTGCTGCCACTGTCTGTTCTTTCATGTTTTCTTTCAAATACATGTCCGTCTACTTCCAATATTTCTTTGCAACCATTTTCTGTCGTTTCAATTTTATACTTCACTGTCTATTCCTCCTATAAAAATTATATTTCCTGTCCCTGATATACTCCAAGTAAACCCATTAATCCCATCATTTTGGAACGGAGTGCCGCTGCATCCTTTTCATTATGAATGATTTTTCTGTAGTCACTTTCTGAAAGGTCCATGTACTCAAGAAGTCTGTTGTTATGTTCCTTTACCTGACAAAGTTCAGCTTCAAGTTTTCTGGCTTTATCCTCTTTTTCCATAATGGTTAATTTCAGGTTTTTGATTTCACTGTCACGTTCCCTGATTTCTTTCCGGTATTTTGCACGTTCCTTTTCAAACGCAACATCCTTTTTTGATTTTTTATTTGCAGACATATTAATTATTTCCTTTCAATGTATTTTAATTGCAATTTACCTCCTTAAACACATTGTTCATAATCGCCTTTATCAATGCATACTACCCAGTGCAGGTTATATTTCAGAAAGAAAAACCACTCGCCGATACAGGAATATTTCTGACTGTTCATTATCTCCCAAAACTCTATTGTAAATAAATCCTTCCAGCTCTCTGCATAAAGAACAGATGCAATTCTGACATGAAGCTGTCTTATTTTTGACAGTCTGTCCCATTCTTCCTGTGTCCAGACTTTTACCAGATGTTTTAATTTTGATTTTTTATTTACAGGCATATTATTTTTCCTTTCGATATATATATTAATTGCAATTTAGCTTACTTATTCTTTTCTTCTGCTTCCGCAACAACTTTCCAAATACGTTTGAATTTAGCAGCTTGAACTTCATCATAGTCTGCTTTATCTGGATGTGGTTTTTCTAAAGAATTAGATACTTCATAATGTTCTTCTTCTGTTATAATTTCCTTGATTTTTTCGATTGTTTCTAATGCTCGGATTGCCATATCTAACGCAATTTTTGGCGCCCCACAATCCATGCCATCATATCCTTTACTATATTCAAGAACTTCTATTGCTCTTTGATTTGTCATTTTGTTACCTCTCAGCTTAATCGTTATATTTTGTAATTTAGTTCAGTAATTCATTTATAATTTCCATTGTTTTGTCTTTACGAATAACCTCAATTGGTATATTTCCCTCAGTGACTTGATAACTTGCTCTTTCCAGATTTGTGACAAGTTGACTTTTAATTGAATTGTGTTCCAATTCAATTACTAGCTGTCTGATTTCTTCAACTTGTTCCTGTGTTGGAGTATTGGGTTTGTTATTAGAATTGATAGTCAGTATCTCACCCATCAATTCATTAATATCACATAGAATATCCCCATTACACTCTTCCCTGCGTTCTGCTTCATTAAGAATATTCAGAACGGCTTCGACTACTTCTGGTATAGTTCTCATACGTTATTCCTCCATCTTTATTTTTCTTCCATAATAAGGACAAACCTTAAAAGTCCCAAATGGACTTCTGCAGGTTAATTATATGTTCCATAATATTTACAGTTTTCAAGGTTCATTTGAGCCTTTTCCTTTGGCTCATTTTTCTCATAAATCATTTGACACTATCTCTACTGGGCCGAATCGTTATTCTGCCGGTTTGCTGCATTTCTCAAACTCAATTACCCATACATATGGATTTGCATCCCATCCATAGGTGTCAAGGTCTTCTTTTTTGATGGTGGAGTTCCAAAGAATTTTCCATTCTTTTAAAGCAATTTCCATATCACCCGCATGAGCTGCCATGGAAGTTAATCCTTCATTTCTTATACCATCAGCATTAATATCCTGTAAACGTTCCACACGCACAGATTTCACCTTCAGGAAGATACGTGCTGCCTCCTTCGGCATATGTATGGATGGTTTCCATGGCTCATCTGCATCCTCGCTATTTGCAATACTGGCTTTATATCCATAAAACTCTGCAAGATGGCATTCTTCACCTTTACCTGCCCGTTTTATGTATTTATGCCACGTTTCCCTTACATACAGGACATCACCTGGCCTGTATGGCGGTCTCGCATACTGAATGGAACCACCATATTCATCAATTCCAAATCCAAAACAGCCAACTGTTTTAGGGTCCGTACTGTCCGTTACATATCCAAGAGGATATCCGTGTTTTTCATCCGGCTGCGGTTTAACTATTCTTCTTGTAACAGTTTTTCTGCCTTCCAGGATGGCTTCCACCATCTGTGTATTAAATAATATTGGTTTCATAATGTTTCCTCCTAAATAATCCGGGTATTCTGGAAGGATAATTCCAGTAAGTAATTCAAAAATTCCACTAACGGTTCCTTAAAAATCAGCATTAAAGCTGTTGTGATAACCATAAACAAAATAATCCTATTTCCCACTTTGTTCTCCTCCTTGTTTTTTCCATAGTTTTATTCCGCGTTCTTCGCACAGATTCTGCAGGATACCGGCTTTTTCACATAAGTATTTTTCATGCGTTTCCTGTTCTGTGATGTCACGCATGTCATAACCCTGCTCATACATTTCTTCCAGCTGGCTGCCTAATGAATCATCAACGGCTTTGTAATACTCCTTTTCCAGTTCTTCATCTGATAAAGCACCTGCCCATTTTAAAAGATTGTTCTTTTCCTTGATTTTCATGCTGTTTCCTCCTTAATTTAAAATATGTTTCTTTCATCCCATCATCAGTAATAAAAGACTTATTATTAGAATGATAAAATTTTGCGCAAATAAAAAAACAGACAGGGACAATTATTAAAATTGCACCTGTCTGGATGTATACTGATTCAGTTTTTAAAATTTATTCAATAATTTCATAAACAAATTCGCCACTATAATTATTTGCATAATCCACAATATATTCTTCTGCATAAGAACCTGCATAAACCTGTACCGGCTGCCTGAATGCATTATCACCTATTTCCTTTACGCTTTCAGGAATAAGTACCGGTACCTCAGCTTCACATATTGCCGTTGTTCCAACAGACAATAAACCTTCGTTAAGACTGAATTCTTTCACATTCGGATTTCCTGCAAAAGCATAATCACCAACTTCTTCCACACTGTCACCAAATAATACATACTCCAATCCTGTACAGTTTATAAAAGCGGAATCCCCTATTGTCTTGACATTGCTGCCTATTTTAACAGCTTTAATATTTTCATTGTTTCTAAATGCACCGTCTGAAATTTCCACGACCGGGCATCCCTCTATTTCATCTGGAATTACAACAATCCCTGATGTTCCAAAATATCCACTCAGATATACAACACCATCATATATTAAATAATCAAAGTTTTCTTCTGGTGTATCCGCTGCATTTCTTAATGCTTCCATGGATAATTCTTTAGCATTATCTTCATTATCACTCTGGATGATGCCATTATCTGTTTTTTGTCCGCCTTCTGTTTTTGTGTCTGTTCCGCATGCTGCCATCGTTAATGCCATACTGCATAATAATAGAAATATTATAAATTTTTTAAGCATTTTCCTGTCTCCTTTTTTAAATTAATCATTATATCCCATTTCCTCAAGTTTCTGGTTTATCCTGTCCATTTTATCTTTTGCCTCATCCATGTTGTCCGTGGCTTCATGGTACCTTTCCCATGTCGTATCCCACATTCTTTCCTCTTCCGTCCTGAAATCGCAGGTGTTCCCGATAAAAATCATCAGTATTACAATGGCTGTCGTATAGAGGGTGATTCCAGTCCACTTTCCGGGTGAGTCCGGGTCACAGTCAATTGAACCATGGGTTTTCCGGCCACCGCTTTCATAGTATTCCGCAACAGTATCACACCTTTTGATTTTAACAACATATGGAATACTGAACACCAGAATTACCATCATAATAAAAACACTGACACCTTCCTCGAACCGGACAATTTTCACTTCTGACAATACACAAAGGGATACAAACATGAGCATTATCCATACCACTGCCCAGAAATATCCCGTTTTCCTGATTTTTTTAACAAGTTTCTGTTCCCTGCCATCAGCCTGGTTCTTTTCTTTCTCCGCACCGGAAAGTCCGTCAAGCCCAAGACGGACCAGCCTGCATGCCTCGCGGTAGGCCGGGGTTATCTTCTTCTGCTTACGGTAAAACCATACGATGGAAGCAATTGATACCGTTATAATTATGACAATCCGGATAAACACGTCTGCCATATCTGTGTCAGGAAGTTTAATTAACATGCTTATCCATACCCCTCCGGCTATCAGAAAACAAAACAATTCCATGCCATAAAGAAGCATCAACTTTTCCATTTTTTCACACTCTTCCAGTGCCTTCCTTTTGAAATCATCTGGAAGTTTTGATTTTTTTACAGCATCTTTCATGTCGGCGTACCGTTTTAAGTTACGGACTGTATTTGATGCTTTAATAATATTATTAAGGTTATTCATTTTCTGTCCTTTTCATTTTTCTTTTTTAACAACTTCACTCAATGTCATTTCCCCGATGCCTGCAAACTCCACGGCCCCTTCCCAGAAAAAGAAATTACAGGCGACACATTCGTCGTATATACAGTCATGCACCGTATTAATGACTTCTTCAAATACATCCTGTGGGATTTCTTCCCCAAATTCTCCCTCAAGAAATTCCCTTATGCCTTCCTGCATGATGTTTTCCGCAAATTCCAGCGTATCATACGAAATACCATCCCCGTATGTCATCCACTGCAGTCCGCATCCGGATTCATAAGTCGCGATGGAACCACCCGTATACTCGTGTTCGAGGAAATCCGAAACCGTCTGGTCCAGGTCCACCAGGCCGTCTTTCCTTAACTCTCCGGAAAAATCATAAGGACAGCCGCCACGGTACCACACAAAATGCGCAGGCACCGGTTCCAGTAAACCCCTGATGCCTGTAAGAAGTTCCTCCCGTATCCAGTCCTTCTTTTTATCGAAACAGTCATTGACATGCCCGGCAATTTCAAGACAATGGTCTTCTGCATACACCACATACTTTTCTGCACACTTCCGGGTCCATGCCTCTTTCAGGTTTAATCCCTGAATGATGGTTTTTCTGTAGTCAAATTCCTCCATGGCAAAGCATCTGAGGAGTGCCCTGCGAAGTGCTTCCTGGTTATGGAAATACAGGGGGTGTTTTTTATCATGATAGAAACGGACCTCATAATCAGAACCACACACAAGTTTTGCCACCGGCATTAATTTTGAAACAGGATATGTATTTATTGCATTTTCCACAAAACAAGCCGGTATGTTTTCTTTGTATTTATTTCCTTTTTTTTCCATACATTTTTCTTCCTTTACAAAATGTGGACCACCACGAACGCAGCTGCCACGGCAGCGACTGCCTTCCAGTCCAGTTCCAGGTGGATTATATCAAAAAAATCGAAAGACATTTTACATTTCCCTCACTTCCCTTAATTTTTCCACAGCCTTACCATAATCCGGAAACACCGTGTCGCCGATGCTTTCCTCTGTAAAGGTACGGTCCCGCAGGTTATAGAACGTAGCCTTTTTGCATATTTCAACAGAAACAATTTCCTTTTTTACAGGTTCCTCATGATATACCCGTTTAATATCCCCGGAACAAACCCCGTTCCAGTCCAGGATACACCATACGGTGTCACCCGGGGAAAATACAGGGGCGCGGGCC
>JAZQIL010000110.1:0-6768 GCA_045541055.1 Oscillospiraceae bacterium | reverse complement strand
GTGCTGCCAAAATCAAAGAAACTGTGGGAAAAGGTTATGAAATGCCTCATCATATCCATTTTCCTCCAGGATTCAAGCTTGTAAGAGAATTTTCCCGATATTTCTTCTAATTTGTTTGCCAACGTTTCTTGAACACATACGTTCTGGAAAAAACAGCTTGACATTTTTACACAGAAATGATATAATGAAAAGGCAGAACAGCATTGAACCGTTCTGCCTTGAATAGATTATTCAGTATCTGTGAGGGTAGTGTCAATCATATTGCTGGTGTTGTTCTCATCATCGCTTTGATTAGGCTGTTCAATCAGGTTAATCACAATTCTGGGTGAAGCATCCACATAGCAGTTGGCAGGAATGTCCTGCTGAAAAGCTTCCTTTCCCATTGTCCATCCAATATTAGCTCCAAGAGTTGGTCGCTGTTCGCTTTCATAACGAAGTAATTCTTGTGCAAACTGTGCAAGATATCCTGGGTCAGTGCTGGAAGCAGCATTAATCTGGTATACATTTCCAATAGAAGCGCCAATTGTTGGATATGGATTCTGCGGTATAAAGGATGGCATTGACTGAGACAGAGAATCAGGCTGATACTGAGCTGCATATCCGTTTCCGGAAAATGTGCTATAAGACGTATCAGTAGGATAAGAAGTCTGTGTGGGTGGCTGCCATAATGAAGCTGGTTCTGCATAAGTGGGGACAGGCATAAACGGCTGATTTTCGTATATGTCTTGTGTTTCCCATTCAGGCTGCGAGCCAGAAGAACCGTCTTGACAATAAGGAAAATTATTTGGTGGGCAGTTGAAATAGGAGCTGTATGGATTGTTTTGAAAGTCTGATGTTGGCTGATTTGGATATGGGGGAACAGGTGAAAAAGCCTGATTTTCGTACATGTTCGGTGTTCCCAATTCCGGCTGTGAGCTGTAAGGGTTTTCTTGACAGTAAGGATAGTGATTGATTTGACCTCCGAAAGCTGATGATGGAGGATTAAAATAGGCGGGGGCTGACATAGAGGGCTGATTTCTGTACATAACGGGTACTCTCCTTTTATTGTATGGGCTGTTTCGGTAAAGAATGGATGACTGCTGTGAATTCCAGCGTTGTGACCTGGGCATTCTGAATGCCTCTTCAAATGGATTATGAAAGTTTGCCAACAAACTGGAGTTAAACATAAGGCTGTTTGGGTCATAATTTCTGCCGAATCCGAATGCTGCTCCTGCTGCTGCATCTGCAATTGATGGGTAATCGGGGTTTTTATATTCTCCATTGCCGTCATAATACCAGGGAACAGCATTTTCAGTATTAAAATCTAGGGAGTCTACCTGAAAAATATCTTTAATTTTGAGAGGTTCAGCCATCGGCTGTATCTCCATGTCAAATCTTCTGGAAGGAGGCATGGATTCTTCAATTTCAAGATGACTGAAAGTAGTACCGGAGTGTTCGCTGCCATCCCAGATAATGTTGGCACTTTCCTTCATGATGTCAAATCCGTATGCTTCTAGAATGAGGTTCACTTTATGGCGGTATCGGTTCAGTTCGCTTTTGCTTTGTGTAAATTTTCGCCATGTTTTGAAATTGATAGTATTCATGACAATGTGGATATGCCGTAGGCTGCTGTCTTTATGAACTGCGTAGTAGCTTTGATAATCCGGAAAGAGACCTGCAATATTTTCGGCAGCTCCGAGATAGCTTTTGTCACTGATGCTTCCTGTATCAGGAGTCAGCGACACAACGATTTCAATGGTTTGTCGTCCGCCTGGCTTATGAGCAAGCTTTTTCAGCATTTCCATGCTTGGAACAGCATTTTCAATCGGACAGCCTCTTGCACCGATAAGACCCTCTGATTTGACTTCATCTGTAATATAGTCGTACAGCTGCTGAAAATAGCGTGATTTTTTGTTGCTGGTATGTGTCATTTTTATAATAGACATATTACTCATCCTCCTCTTCTTCATCGGAGCGGATGTCCGTGAGCTTCTCAGTCAGCTGAATCAGCAGTGAATTCACAGTTTTAATATCTTCCGAAAGCTGAACAGCTGTATCGTCATCAAGGAACTGACGTTTTGAACATAAGTCTAATTTGATATAAATTTCGCAAAGCTTTTCGGCTATTGTTTTTCCTTCTTCGAGGAAGATGACCTTTTCATCACTGAGACAGCATGTGCGAATGAATTCGCTGACACTTGTTCCGGCTTTCTCTGCACGCTTCTGAATTTTATTTTTCTCATCAGCGGTTAAGCGAAATTTGATTTCGCATTCGTTCTTAATTTTGTTTTCCATAGCAAAACCTCCTGTGGTCATTTAAAGTTTATGGTCATCAATCGGAATCTTGTACTATATATCCCCACAAAATTCCACCTCATTCAGTGTTCCCACCGGAGAATCTCTTGCATACCATAACGGATGCTTCTGTTTCTGAACCTTGTTCTTTGTTTCAGCTGTTTTCATCAGTCTGTACCTCCTGTGTATAAGATTTGAGCATAATACCTTTATAGCCTCTTACCTGTGAATCAGGTGTCCCTACCTTCGCTGAAAGAATAGCAGGATTGAAGCCTAATACATAAGAACGGAACGTGTTCCTTCCGACAGGTTTAAGGTCATTGCTCATGCACCAGTAAGTGTAAGTCTTGAAGAGTTCTGTCGAGGAAACGCTTCCTGATGGTGTCAGAACCGCCTTTTCCTTCAGAAATTCAACAGGGCTGTTCAGTTCCAGTTTCTTGTGTGCAATATAGTCTTTGGCATCGTCTGCCATCTGAAAGTCATAATTGCTGGCAATCAGGTCTTTCAGCGTATCAATTGCTGCACTGAGGATAATATCTTTTTCAGCAATCAGATTTTCTTCAAGATGAATATCTTTTTGGTCTTCCGGTATCTCCTGAGTAAACCGGATAACTACCAGCCTGTTATAGACTGCTTCGTCCGGATGTGCAAAGACCAAATCATTATTCGCCCCAATCACAAATTTGAGATGCGGATGGATGGTCTTGGTATTCTCATAAAGGAGTCTTCCGCTGGTATCTTCACAGCTGATAAGACTCTTGAAGCCGTCTTCATGCTTCATGGGCTGCTGATTGGCTTCTCTGGCTAAGTTTAGGCGTTTTCCGGCATAGGATGCCTTGGCACGCTCACTTGCCATTGTATGGAATCGTTCTGTTGTAACCAGTTCAGCCGGAACAGCAGAGGCAAGGAAGTTCATGTAGACAGACTTTCCGGTAGACGGTTTGCCGAGTAATAAAAGTGCCATCTTTCCTTGTGTTAGTGAGGACAGAACATAGCCTGTAGAACGTAACAGACAGTCCTGATTTTCCTCCCGTACACTGGTTTCAATGTACTTCATAAAGTGTCTGGCTGCTGTAATATCGCTGTTGGACTTATAATCAAAATCCAGAACATAATCGAATATGTCGTCAGGTTTCCTTTCTCTGAGTCTTTGTGTCTGGATGTCATAAACACCGTTTTTCAGATTGAGTTCCATTTGGTGTTTTTTGAAAGCTGACTGCATATCAATTTGCAAATATGGATGGCGCATAATTCTCAAAAGAGCTTCATGTACCTTTTTGCTCGGAATATAAATACAGTTATCCGGTGCAATCAGATAGTAAATAATGTCTTGTGCTTCATCCGCTGTGATACACTGGTAATGCGTATCAAGTTTGACGTAAATCTGTCCGCTGCAAAATCGGAGTGCTTTAAGATTTAACATTGCCTGTCCGATAATCTCAGGGGCTTCTTTGGGACTCATCACATTAATTTTTGTCTGAATTTTAAGCTTTTTCAGAATAGATTTTTTCATAATGCTTTCCTTTCCGGCGGGGCTTTCGCCCCACCTGTGACAATTACTTGTGTTCAAGCAGGGCTTTTGCTACGCTTTCAAGAGGTTTGAGGTTCTTGTATTTGCTAATATTATCGTATGATAAATAATATTTATCAGTAACGAGTTGAGAGGAATGGACAAGCAAAACAGAAACATATTGCAGAGGAACACCTGCTTTCAGGCTTGTAGAAGCCCATGTACCTCTCAAATCGTGGATACGATAATCTGTTGAAATTCCGGCTTTTTTGAGCATCTGTTTATACCATTTCCTGAAAGTAGACGGGTCTGCAACAAAGCCAAGACCGTTGTCAACAATAAACGGATTCTCTGCATACAATCCATAGCTGTTAGCAGCTTCTTCCTGCTGTATCCGGATATGTTCCTGCAACAGACTGACGACTTCCGGCAGAAGGGGAATCTTCCTTTTTGAGCTGGCAGTTTTAGTTTCTGATACTTGGAGAACTGTCTTAGGTTCATTCTCTTTGGCATTGAAATTCTTTACTCGTTTCACGGAGTGCTGAATTTCCAGAATCCAGATATCACCTTCACATTTCAGACTGTCATGTCGGATAGACAGGCATTCACCAAGCCGCATTCCGGTGAGACTAAGTAAAACAAGAGCGATATACCATCGTTCACCTTCGGCTGCTTTGAGCAGTCCGCTCAGTTCATCAGTAGTCAGGAAATGCTTTTCCTTCGGTTCGACCTTTGGAAGCTGGCAGTATTCCGCAGGATTTGACCAGATAAGCTGATTGCCTTGTGCCTGTTTCAGTGCAGTTTTCAGCATCTGGAACAGATTCCGGATTGTTTTATTGCTCAGACCGCCTTCGCCGGACAGTTTTCCGCTTTTTTTCAGAAAACTTATAAATTCCTGAAGGGCATCTGTGCTGAGTGCTTTCAGCGGAATCTGTGCAATCCGGTGTCTGGTAATGTGCTTTTCAATGTACGCTGTGTAATTCATGCGAGTTGTATCACGAATGTTGATACAATACCGTTCAAGCCAGATACGAAGCCAGGCAATCAGTGTAATGCTGGAGTCAAGAACAGGCTTTCCCAGCTGTATGTCATACCTCATTTTGATGAGCCATTCCTGCTGAGTACCATAGAAATAGGTTCGTTTTGTCCCGCCAGTGGGCAGTGGGACTGGTATTGCTGCCTGCCACTTCTTGGAGTTTTTGCGTTTGAACATAGTGCCTTCGCCGTCATAGCGATGTTTTCGCCTACGCATGGGCATCGCCTTCTTCTTTAGCAGAACTGGTCATTGACTGTTCATGCAGCCAACGTTCCAGCTCCTTTGTCGGAATCAGAATTCTTCTGCCTAACTTGACATGGGGGATTACGCCATGATGCAAAAGTTCATACATTTTTGTCCGACTGATGTGCAGCTGTTTGGCTGCTTCAGTGGGATTGATGCAGAGCTGTGAAGGATGCCTGTCCTTTTCGTGCATGTGTGCAGATTTCATAATAAAACCTCCTGTTATTCAATTTTCAAGATACCTCATACATATCAAATATGAGTATGATTCTATTGTATATTAAATCAAGAAATTTTTCAAAGAAAAATTTTCCCGATTTTATTTAAAAACGAGAAAAAATTTCCTTGACAAATGGAAAGGAGAGAACAGAGATAATGCAAAGGAAAGAATATCTTAAATTTATGATTAAAAGTATCTTAGGGAATAGCAAGGTAAATTATAAATACAAAGATGAGATAGCCACTGTTTTTAAAAGTAATGATGGCATTGTTGATAAATGCTTTTTTAAAAATCGTAGTTCAGCAGAAGGATATGCTGCTTCCTGTAGAGTGCTTTTTGAATTTGTATTTGTTGTACCTGAGGTTCAGTTTGATTTAGAATATAAAGAAAATAATATTAAGAAAAAATTGAGCAGAGAAGATGCTGTAACAAGAGCAGTTAAATTTCTGAAAAGTCAAGGAATTGATTTTCAAGATTTACAATTTGAAAATTTAAAAATTGAATGGATTTTATTAAGAATAATCAATCATTTTATAATTCCAGCAGTTTTTGATATAGATATTGGTGACTGGAATAAAGAAGTTTCTAAGGGCATAGAATTCGATGAAATTGAAGAAAATATTCAGACTGCAATTAAACAGGCTAATCAAATGCTTTTAAGAATTAAATTTCGTAATCTTACCTATCGAAAAATTCTTGAATTAAAAGATGCGAAATATAATATTAAACAATGTAATTTTGCGATTCATTTGAGGATGGATGAACTTCCTATTTACAGTCGTAAAGCCGAGTTGGTTGAATGGCATGATATCTCTGGATATGCAACAAAGAAAATCGATAAGGTTGATTTGGAAGAAATTTCAATTAGACAAGAAAAAGAAATGTCAGTATTTGAGAAACTGACAATGGGCTATGAAAAATATTACGAAGGGAAGAAATTGTTTTTTTCAGATTTTGGTTCATTTAAGTACGATTACTTGATGATAGATTATGAAACGTCAGAAGAGTTTAAGGTTTCCAATTGCAAAATTGCTCCTCATTTCCTGCAAGAAAAAGATTTTTATTATATTACTCAATTAAGTGAAGAAATCATTAAAATACGTTATCCCGATATTAAAACTCACGAAGATTTGCATGAAAAAATAAAGGAAAGAGCAAATGAAGATTTAAACAGGCAATATGAAAGAACTACTAATGAATATTATGTTAGTATTATGATGAACATTGAAGATATATTAGAGCGCATATTTGAAATGAAAATGTCAAAATTTGCGGGGTTAGTTTCAGAAGATGAGGAGTATTGCCGAGATGTTTTGTTATGTTTTAATGCTAATTTAGATAGTATGATTTATTTTTTAACAGAAGGCGAAAAAATAGACCGTAATGCTATGTTAGAGGTATATCTAATTATTGAAAGAATTGTTCTTACATTTATTAATCAGCTAAGCGATAATTCTAAGATGTTGGCAAAAGAATTTAAGAACA
>JAZQIL010000109.1:0-1781 GCA_045541055.1 Oscillospiraceae bacterium | reverse complement strand
TTGGATTATACCACGACATACTTTCAATCGCTGTGGATATAATACCACAGCATCCTCCTTTCATTTTAGTTAATAAGTTAAACATAATTCAAATATCTATAATACATACAACTTATGAATTGCATATCAAATCATACAAATTATGAATAATTGTATGTAAAATGTCTTATAGTACAAAAGATGTTGTATATTTCGCAAAAGAAACCTTTAACGAAAAATTAAAATGCAGAGAACTATTCAATTTTCAAGATGCTGTTTTTTCAGAAATGCAGTTTCAGAAGTTTCATATAGTCTCTTTTCTGCTCAAAATCTGAATGAACATAGCGGTTCAGTGTAATTTCCACGGAACTATGTCCAAGAATCTCGCTCAGTGCTTTGATGTCAAATCCCAATTTTACGCAGGTAGTTGCAAAAAGATGCCGGAGGCTGTGGAAGTGGACTGACGGCAGATTTACGTTTTTCAGAATTTTAGAGAACCGGTGCTGCATAGTGCGTGGTTCAATCGGCTTTTCAGAGCCTGAAATCAGGTATTCTTCAGCATTACCCTTGAATTTTTTCAAAAAATCCATCATGCATTCCGGAATCGGAATTGTTCTTCTGGAAGATTCACTCTTCGGTTCAGTAATAATCAGTTTGGTTCTTGCCGTTTCAGTCGGACACTGGATTCTCTGAATCGTCTTTCTGACGGTCAGAATACGTTTTTCTAAATCAATATCCCTCCACTGCAGGGCACAGAGTTCACCGATTCGAATTCCGGTTGACATGGAAAGTGCAATACCGAGCGTTGTTTTATTCTGATTTTCCGCAATATATTGCTGTAATACTGTCTGCTCCTTTTTGTCAAGCATCTGAATTTCTGTTTTGCTGTTCTTAGGCATAATGATGCCGTCAAGCGGATTGATGATATGATAAATTCCCACGGCATATCTGAAAATACTCTTCAATAAAATGAGAATGTCAATAATATAGCGGTTAGAAAGCCCTTCTTTCTGCTTTTCTTCAATAAAAGCATAAACTTCATTCTGTGACAACATTTCAGCCTGTTTGTCTCCAAAAGCAGGGAGAATATGCTTGTTTGCCTTCATGGTATAATTGGCTGCTGTACTCTCTTTCACCCGATGCTGATTGCTGTGCTGCCATTCTTGAAACAGTTCTGTGATGGTTTTAGGACAGTGCATTTCCTGATGTTCTTTGTTGTAAATTTTTAGCATCTTTTCAGCAACATCTTCTTTGGTTTTTCCAAGAATATACTGAAACTTTCTTTTACCATCTTCTCGCTTTCCTCTGGAGATGCGTCCTTCCCATCTCTGATCATTTTTTCTGAAATAAATATTTAATTTTGGCATAAATCATTACCTCTTGTTTGTTTAATATACATAAAAATCAAAAAAGATTTTTAGCTAAATTACATCTGGACATATATTCCAGAAAATGATATAATGAATAAAATATAGCTTTACATTTGTTGCCTTGATCATGTCGATTCATGATGCAATTTGACAAATACAATTTAATTATAGCATTTGAGAGTATATCGCAAAAGGCTTCTTTTACGAAACACCGTACCGAGTTGCAGAAATCTGTGGTTCAGATTTTTTATTTTTGCAGAAAAATAGTTTTTCAGCATTCTATATTACTCAATTTTAGAGTAAAAGTAAATATCACTATACACCAGAGATTATATCTATTATTTGTTGACTATTGGCATTCATTTTCTGAGTATGCTATAATAATGTCATTGGAGGTTGATGAAAATGGCTGAATTACGATTAAGATTAAGG
>JAZQIL010000108.1:0-1824 GCA_045541055.1 Oscillospiraceae bacterium | reverse complement strand
AACTACAAGTCACTTTGCTAACAACAGATATTAATCTGTCGGACGTGCCGACACGCAAACTTTTGTCACTCCATAATCTATATGGAGGCACAATTGTCTGCGGCGACTCGCCGCCTGCTGTTGGCAAAACGACCTTAAAGTTTTGGTTCGGCTGTTTTCCTCTCTGAATATCTCATGTTCTCCTGCACAGAATATCAGTGCAAGGAGGTGTTACCATGGAAGACAAGAAAATCAAGCAGAACCCGAATCCGAAGACCGCTACTGACAATCAGTGGGTAACCACGCATCAGAAGGACAAGCCTGACACTCGTGAGCGTCATAATGGTCCCGGCGGCAACTGATTCTGTCCTCGCTTCTGCGAGGGCTTTTTTCATAGGCTCTCAGCCTCTTGATTTCGTATACAGAATACTTCACAGCAACGCTCAGACCACCAATAGCAAGCCCGATGATCATACCGAGAAGCATTCCGATGAACAGATGCGTCATACAATCACCTCGTTTCTATTTATAGTTTTTACCATCAGCATCCCTCCCTAAAATATTCTTTCAGCAGTCTGATGATATACTGCTGCCCCTTGCCTGTGACGTAGGTCTGCTGATAGGTTTTCTGCATCCCATGCTGCTCGTACACGGACTCCTTCACAACGAAATATCCTCTGTCAATGAACTGCTGATAGGGGATGTTGTTGCTCATAAGGATTTTTCTGCCCTTGAGCCAGCGGAACAGTGTATTGCGTCCGATGCGGATGTTTTCCTCATTGGCGAGCTTTGCCATTCTGCCGATGTCGATGACATTTTCCGTATCCGCTACCTGATTGGCAAACTGCACCAGCGGTTCATCCCTTCTGATTTTCTCGTTCAACTGACGGATTGTCATGAGATTCAGTCGGAACAGATTCTTCACTGCGTCATCCGCAAAAGGAAGATAGCTTTCCACAAACATATCCTCGTTGCCAACATAGCCGCCGGTTCTGCGGATGGTGGGGAGGATTTCGCTTGTCACCCAATGTTTGAAGCGTTTTGCGGTTTCAAGTTTACTTGAAAGAATCAAGCTGTAAAGTCCGCTTTCGTTGATAATAACGACTGTTGTTTTGTAGTTGGAACCACCGCCCTGAATCAGGGCGGTGGTTTTATCTTCGTCATCAACATGATTTGCAATTGCATTTCTCGATTTGCTATAGCCCAAGGCATCAGCAATATCCTTTCCCACAAACCACGGCTGACCGTCCTTCATGAGCGTTCTCACCGTGCCGAATTCCTCATTGACGAATGTCTTAATCATATTTTCCATGTTCTCTCAACTCCTTGTCAAATTTCAAAAGATTTCTTGCAATCGCCTCCACGACATTCACCGTGACGGCATTGCCTGCCTGTTTGTACAGCTGTGCATCGGAAATCCCAGCGGCTTCTACCTTACGGAACTGCTCCGTTGTGAAGCCCTGCAGTCGCCAGCACTCGATTGGCATCAGTCTGCGGATTCTGCCCTGATGAACAATGCCGTGCCTGTCCACGACTGTCAGCGTAAACATCGGCTCATTGGGTTCTTTCACACGCCTGCCGTTCTGATAGACTTCTTCCTTAAACGGATTGAGGATGGCTCTCGGTCCATCCTCAATCAAAACGCCTGAGCGTTCTCCCTTATGCTTTCCTGAGCTTACCCCAAGGTCATATCTTGTGTGCAGTCATCTTGCGTTCTCCGTAATCTGCGGATTTTCATTCAAATCGCAGAACACTGCGGAATGCTCGCCCTTATGCTTACTCACGCCACTGTCCTGACGTGCCGTAATACACCGGGCTTTTTCCGTAAGGGTTGGGGGATAGTTC
>JAZQIL010000107.1:0-10526 GCA_045541055.1 Oscillospiraceae bacterium | reverse complement strand
TATTGCCAAAATTTAAAATACTTTCAAGGGTGGGAGGATGCTGTTTTTGCTTGTGAAGAAATTATTGAAGAAGTGACAGGCATGACCTATGGAGACTGCTGCATTAAGCCTTGCCGGAAAGGACGCAGTCAATGACCAAACATGAACGTGCTATTTTGATGGCATATACAGGCATTGTCATGCTCAAAGGCGATGACCTGTTTTATTTTTATGACTATTTATCGGGAATTATCGGCAGACCAATTTACACGCACGAAATTCCGTCAGTCGTTGACCATTACAGAGATACACAAATCAGGAATGATTTTCTTACTTTATGCCGGAACGCAAAGGAGGGCAGCCATGAAAAAATTAACACTGGGTAGCCTGTTCTCCGGTTCAGGCGGATTTGAACTTGCCGGAATGCTGGCAGGGATTACACCTGTCTGGAATTCCGAAATTGAACCGTATCCGATTCTTGTCACACATAACCGCCTGCCTGATGTACAGCATTTCGGTGATGTCAGCAAGCTGAACGGTGCGGCACTTCCGCCTGTGGATATTATCACATTTGGAAGTCCGTGTCAGGATATGTCAGTTGCCGGAAAAAGAAACGGTCTGGACGGTTCACGTTCAGGGCTGTTTCACGAAGCAGTCAGAATCATCAGAGAAATGAGGTGTGCGACAAATGGCAAATATCCAAGATTTATCGTGTGGGAAAATGTTGAGGGTGCATATTCCTCCAACAACGGAGAGGACTTCCGAACCGTCCTCGAAGAAATCTGTCAAACCAAAGAATCAGATATATTTATTCCTCGACCTCCGGAACGATGGACAAAATCAGGCGAAATATTGGGAGAAAATTTCTCTGTCGCATGGCGAATGCTGGACGCACAATATTTCGGAGTCCCTCAAAGAAGAAAACGCATCTACCTTGTCGCAGATTTTGATGGACAATGTGCCGGAAGCATATTATTTGAGTCCGAAGGCTTGTCAGGGTATTCTGCGGAGAGCCTCAGAGCGTGGCAAGGAACTGCCTGCCGTGCTGAAAAAAGCACTCGAACAGCAGGCGAAAACATCTGCTTGTGCGACCAAGGCGGAGAACGGATAGACATTCTGAACGATAAAACGGCTACGCTCCGTGCCGAAGCACATCATCCGCCGTGTGTACTGGAATCAGCAGGATTCTGCACGGAACATTCAGCCAAATCAAGAAGCATCGGCTATGAGGAGGAAAAATCTCCCACGCTCCGTGCAGGAGTTGTTCCGGCTGCGATAGCCCTCGAAAATCACCCTGCTGATTCTCGTATCAAAATTTCTGATGATGAAATTTGTCAGACTTTGACTTCAAGGTGTGGGACAGGCGGAGGAAATGTCCCTCTTTTGATGGAAACTCCGAAAGTTTACGGAATCTGTGCAAAGCACAGCAATTCCATGCTTTCCGAAAATCCGAACAGCGGATTTTATGAAGCGGAAACCTCACGGACGCTCGACACTTCCGGAACAAATCCGTCATGCAATCAGGGCGGAATGGTGGTTATTGAGGGCAACGGCTCAAGACCGTCACATCATGGAAATGGCTATAAAGAGAGCGAAATCATGTATACGCTCAACACGGTGGAAGTTCCTGCCGTGGCAATGGCTGAATCGACTTTTGCGATTTCGAGGGATAATCATTTTTCTGTTTCGGAAGATGTAGCCGGAACTGCCGTTGCAAGAGGTCCTGCCACTGTTGTGCATTATTCCACAAGTAAAAATTCCCATCATACGGTCGCTTCCCATGAAAAAGCGAATACGCTTGTTGCATCGGACTGGAAAGACCCGCCTGTCGTGAATGATGCTCCCAACAATGAGCCAGCATACATCGTCCGCCGATTAACCCCAACGGAATGTGCCAGATTGCAGGGACTTCCCGACTGGTGGTGCAAAAATCTTGACAATCAAAACCCGACCGATGAGGAAATTCAGTTCTGGACAGAGGTCTGGAACGAATGGTCTAAAATTAACGGAAAAAAGCCAAAAACAGAAAAGCAAATCAGAAAGTGGCTTGCAAATCCATATTCTGACAGTGCCGAGTATAAATTATACGGCAATGCAATCTGCGTAAACTGCGGATATTTCGTGCTTGCGGGAATTGCCTATTTTGCCGGTCAAATATAATTTACAAATTTTATAGAAATATAATTTCAATATTCTCCGTTTTACAGTCTTGCAATTCTGTGAAAAACAGGGTAATATGTGACTACCCAAAAAAAGGAGGTCACAATATGGAAATCAAATATCTGATTGATAAAAATCAGCGTAAGGCAATGGCTGAAAAAATCGCCGAAATTCTCGGCGAAAATATGCAGTATCTCGCCACACCGACATTCGCCTATCAGATTGGTGAGTTTACACTGACGAAAGACTGCACTTTGCAGTTCAGCGACATGGCAGACAGCAAGACTGTGGAAATTCTTCTGGAACGGCTTGATTCTGCTGGTTATCATGCGGAAGAATCACCGGAACTGCTGACAGTTTCTATGCCAAAAAGTTTCTTTGACGAAATAGCACTCGAAAACCTGAAACGCATTATTGCGAATAAGGAAAATCTGATGAAACACGCCTTTGAAACGGATTCACTCGAAATCACCGAAACAGAGGAAAATATCGAATTTCCGTGGTTTACGCTGCATGAAGATGCTGACGGCGATATTTATTGCACATTCATTGAAAAACTGTGCGATTTCGCAAAGAATCAGAAGCGTGTCAACAACAAGCCTGATACCAGCGACAATGAAAAGTACGCATTCAGGTGCTTTCTGCTTCGTCTTGGCATGATTGGCAGTGAGTACAAATCCGCCAGAAAAGTTCTGCTCCGCAACCTGACAGGCAGTTCCGCATTCCGACACGGCAAGCCAAAAAAGGAGGATTCTGATGAGATTTCCAACTGATGAAGAACTGGAAAAGCTCCGTGCAAAATACCCAAAAGGTACGAAAATCCGCCTGATTCATATGAATGACCCTCAGCCCGTTCCGTCCGGAACGATTGGCGAAGTTGCTTTGATTGATGATGCAGGCAATATCCACATGAATTGGCAGAATGGGCGGAGTTTAGCCATTATTGAGGGCATTGACGACTTTGAAATCATCGAATAAAAATCCTTTCCGGTTCAGCTCGACTGAGCCGGATTTTCTCTGCGATGTGTGCAGATACACCAGATAGAAAAGGTGTATTTTCCGCTATATTCTGTACATTTAGCGGCTTGATTTATCCTTGCAACCGAGTTAATATGTTACTACCGAAAGGGGAAAAACCCAGAAAAAATTAACTCAGGAGGATACCACCATGAACACAAAAACAGAAGCACAGATTGCAAGAATGAAAGAGCAGACAATCGGAGTTGAAATTGAAATGAACGGCATCAGCCGTGAGAAAGCCGCAAAAATCGCCGCCGACTTCTTCGGAACGGGCAGAAGCCAGAATACAGCCTTCAGAAATGGCTACAATACTTGGTCAGCTTGGGATGCAGAAGGCAGAGAATGGAAATTCCAGAAGGACGTCAGCATTGCAGGACCTGATTTAGAAAAGTGCGAACTGGTTACACCGATTCTTCACTACGAGGACATCGAGCTTTTGCAGGAGCTTGCAAGAAAACTCCGCAGGGCAGGCGCAAAGAGTGATTACAGCATCGGCTGCGGAGTTCACATTCACATCGGCGCACAGGGACACACACCGCAGAGCCTCAGAAACCTTGCGAACATCATGGCAAGCCATGAGACACTGATTGCAGAAGCCATCAAGGTGGACAGAAGCAGAATGAACCGCTACTGCCGGACAGTTGACCCGCATTTCCTTGAACAGCTCAACCGCAGAAAGCCCACAACGATGGCACAGCTTGCGGACATCTGGTACGGCTCACAGGGCTGCGACTACGGCAGAACCCAGCACTACAACAACAGCCGCTACCATATGCTCAACCTCCACGCCACCTTCACAAAAGGCACGGTCGAGTTCAGAATGTTCCAGTTCGACAAGCCTGCCAACGGCAAGAAAAACGGCATTCACGCAGGAAAATTGAAAAGCTACATTCAGCTCTGCCTTGCAATGAGCCAGATGGCAAAGGATGTCAGAACCGCAAGCCCCAAGGAGCAGCAGAAAGAAAATAAAAAGTTCGCAATGCGGACATGGCTGATGAGAATGGGCTTTATTGGGGAAGAATTCGCCACCGCAAGACAGGTTTTAACTGAAAATCTGGATGGTGATTGCAGCTTCAGATTCGGCAGGGCTTGAGCCTTGCCGATGGATTGCCCCACAAAGCCGCCACGTTCGCACACGTCGGCAGGACGGAAACGCTCCGCCACCTGCCCCGTCAAGGCGGACAACCCCCACAGAAAGCCTTACACGGCAAGCTGTGCGAATGGGGATAGATTACACAACAAATCAAGGAATATCGCCAAAAATGTTTTGTACATTTAGCCGCTTGCAATTCTCCGCAGAGTATGGTAACATACTACACAACGGAAGGCAAAGCCGACCGAATTTCCAAAAAAGGAGCGACTGCAATGAATCACAAAAAATACTACCTTGCCTACGGCTCAAATTTGAACATCGCCCAGATGAAACACCGCTGCCCCACAGCAAAGCCTGTCGGAACGGCAATAATTCAGGATTATACCTTGCTGTTCAAAGGAAGCAAAACGGGTGCATACCTGACAATCGAACCGCAGAAAGGCTCATATGTCCCTGTTGGTGTGTGGGAAGTCACCGCTGATGACGAATCGAAACTTGACTTGTACGAGGGCTATCCGACTTTCTACTACAAGAAAGAAATCCACCTGCCGGTTGAATTTTTTGACGGCGGAGGAACGGCTGAAAAGACAGCATTTGTTTACATCATGCATGAGGAGCGACTTCTTGGAGTGCCAAGCAGATATTACATTCAGGTTTGCAGACAGGGCTATCATGATTTTGGCTTTGACATGAAGTTGATTTACGAAGCCTGCCAGAAAAGTCTGAAAGGAGTGAACAAGGCATGAAAAATGAACGCATTGAACGCACCTGCCCCGTCTGCGGAAAAATCTATACAGGTATTCCGGCGATTTCAAGAACGAATAATTCCACGCTGATTTGTCCGGACTGCGGAACTCGTCAGGCACTCGAAAGCCTCGGCATTTCGAGAGAAGAGCAGGACAAAATTCTGGGAATCATCCACGATAAATATATCCCTGAATAAACCGCACAAAAGCCGTCACGTTCGCCTGTGTCGGGCAGGAAGGGTATCCTCGTAACGGTATCCCCTTTCGGTAACCTGCCCCACAAACGGCAACACGGCGGCTCAGTGAAAGCAAGGAAAAAGGAGAATTCACCATGAAAATTTTAGTTTGCGAAGCCGGAAAACATCCGGTTGTGAAAGAAATCGAACACACGCTCAAAAATTTGCAAAGCGTTGTTGGTGGCTATATTCAGGCACTTTATCCATATGAAGAAATGGTCAGCGTGGTCTGCAATGAGGACGGCATTGCCCTGAACCTTCCGCTGAACCGAATCATTGAGGGCTACGGAGTTATTAGAGGTACATTCTTCGTATGCGGACTCACGGAAGAGGACTTCTGCGGTCTGACCGATGAACAGATTGACCGCTACAGCAAGCTGTTCTGGGATATTCAGCACTTCATTCCCACATCTGACGGACTGATGCCGATTATCATCAGAGGCTTATGATTCCAGTATAGCACACGATCCGAAAAAATGCAAGAAAAATTTCTGAAAAGAAGCAAGCCGCATTCCAGTTTGAGTGCGGTCTGCTTGTTCTCAGAAGATAAATTTTACACAATACTGCCCGAAATACCGCCAAAAAGTCTGGAATGATTCACACTTGCTATTTCATTGACTTTGATTTATAATGTGTACAACGGAACGGGAATCCGAGCCGAAAATCAGGAAACATGGAGGAAAAAAGCATGAACAATAATTTATGGCGTGAGGGTACGATTGGAATCCCAAAAAAGCATGGTGGCTACACTGTGGTTCATTATTGGGCTAAAGTTTACGATGAACCGAGCGAATACGGCATCGAAAAAGGCAGAATCAGCAAGGCAACGCTCAAACAGGACGGCAAAATTGTGTACAATTTCGACAGAGGGCTTGATGTTCCGCCGCAGACAGAAGAAGCGGAAATGGCACTTGCAATTCTGCTGAAAGAATACAGTTAAGCATTAAAATAATTTATGGACAGTCCTCTTCGGAGGGCTGTTTTTCGTGGGGGTGAGAGATTTGACGAAACTGAAAAGTTACAAGCCGACTGAGTTTATGGCGGAAGGTTCGCATTATGACAAACAGGCGGCTGACTATGCTGTGAATTTTATCGAATGTCTCAGTCACACGAAAGGCACATGGGCTGGGAAGCCGTTTAAACTACTCGACTGGCAGGAGCGTATTATCCGTGATTTGTTTGGCATTATTAAAAATAATGGTTACAGGCAGTTCAACACGGCATATATCGAAATCCCGAAAAAAAATGGAAAACAACTGTCACTTGATACGCTGATTCCGACTCCTGACGGGTTCACTGCAATGGGAGAAATTCAGGTGGGTGACACGGTTTTTGATGAAAAAGGAAATCCTTGTCATGTAGTTGCTAAAAGTCCCGTTGATGACACGGAACAGGCGTACAGGCTGACCTTTACGGACGGGTCTTTTATCGTTGCAGGTGAACGGCATCAGTGGAAAATTTCAGTGGATGATGAAGAAAAAATCATCACCAGCAAAGAAATTTTTGAAATGACAGAACAGGTAAAAATCCGTTCATGCCATCAGCCATATACAACAAATCAGGAAATACAGCAGTGCTGGATAGTTTCAAAAAGTCAGAATCCGGAATTTCATTTTTTGAAAAGCATCGAGCCTCTGCCGGAAAAAGTAAAAATGCAGTGTATTCAGGTTGACAGTCCAAGCCACTGCTACCTCGCCGGAAAAGCTATGATTCCTACTCACAACAGCGAACTTGCCGCTGCTGTCGCCCTGCTTCTGACCTGCGGGGACGGTGAGCAGAGGGCGGAAGTTTACGGCTGTGCTTCCGACCGACAGCAGGCATCTATCGTTTTTGATGTTGCCGCCGATATGGTGCGGATGTGTCCGGCACTTTCCAAACGAGTAAAAATTCTGACCTCTCAGAAAAGGATTGTATATCTGCCGACAAACAGCTTTTATCAGGTACTTTCGGCAGAGGCATACAGCAAGCACGGCTTCAATATTCACGGTGTCGTGTTCGATGAGCTTCATTCACAGCCTGACCGGAAATTATTTGATGTCATGACAAAAGGTTCAGGCGATGCCAGAATGCAGCCTTTGTATTTTCTCATTACGACTGCCGGAACGGATATTCACAGCATCTGCTACGAACAGCATCAGAAGGCAAAGGATATTCTGGAAGGCCGCAAAATCGATAAAACTTTCTATCCGGTCATTTATGGTGTCGATGAAGATGATGACTGGACTGACCCCGAAGTCTGGAAAAAGGCAAATCCCTCACTTGGGGAGACAATCGGAATTGATAAGGTGGAAACCGCCTGCGAATCGGCAAAACAGAATCCTGCCGAAGAAAATGTATTCCGTCAGCTCAGGCTCGACCAATGGGTGAAGCAGGATGTCCGCTGGATGCCGATGCACAAATGGGATGCCTGCAAAGTCGATTTTGACGAATCCTTTCTTGAGGGAAGAATCTGCTACGGCGGTCTTGACCTTTCGTCAACAACCGATATTACGGCATTTTCGCTTGTTTTTCCGCCAATTCCGGAGGACGATAAATATTACATTCTGCCGTATTTTTGGCTGCCGGAAGAAACGCTTGACCTGCGTGTCAGAAGGGATCATGTACCCTATGACCTCTGGAGCAGGGGACATTTTCTGAATGTCACAGAGGGAAATGTAGTGCATTATGGATTTATCGAAAATTTCATTGATGAACTGGGAAAAAGATTTCATATCAAAGAAATTGCTTTTGACCGCTGGGGTGCAGTTCAGATGTCTCAGAACCTCGAAGGACTGGGCTTTACAATGGTTCAGTTCGGACAGGGCTATAAGGATTTATCTCCGCCGAGTAAGGAACTGATGAAGCTCACACTGGAACAGAAACTTGCTCACAACGGACACCCTGTTCTCCGCTGGAACATGGATAATATTTTTGTCAGAACTGACCCTGCCGGAAACATCAAGCCGGACAAGGAAAAATCCACGGAGAAAATTGACGGTGCTGTTGCGACAATTATGGCTCTGGACAGGGCTATCCGGTGCGGTTCGCAGTCCGATGAAAGTGTATACGACACGAGAGATTTAATTTTGTTATAGGAGTTGAAAAAATGAAAAATTTCAGTCCGGAAATCATCGGCAAGGCTCTCGAAATTACAGTGAAAGAGCAGATAACCGAAAATGCCCTTGTTTCCCACAATCCAGCCACTAATAATTACAGAATCCAGATTTGGAAGGACGGTGTTTCAGCAGGTGCAGTCATTCGTGGCATTAAAAAATGGAATGCTATGATAAAATTATTTGAAAATTACTGCACCGACCTGAAAAAAGCCGCCAATGAACTGGATTCTTCGGCTCATGTCACGCTGATGATTCTGAATGATTTGAATCATTTTCAGACGCTTGCAACTATTACAGACGGTGCAACGCTGTACAATTTTATGGAGGAAAAAGCCAATGCAAAATGAAAATACTTGTGTCTGCTGTGGTGAAAGAATCTCAGAAAATAGGCAAATATGCAAGAAATGCGAATCAAAATATCAAATCAAATGGGGCGACAGCATCATGCAGAAAGTGTATGAGAAAGGCTTCCGTGACGGTCAGCAGGATATTCTGATTTCGGATAATGCCTATAATGTGACCGTGAAAGTCAGCCGTTCAGGACTGAAAGAAATTTTTATGGAAACAATAGGTGATTTTATTTTTCCGCTGAACGAAAAGCTGAAAACTGTCTGTGGTCACTGCATCATGGATTTGGTGGATTCTCCAGTTTCTCCACAATTCCGTTGCCGTATGGCAGAAAAGAACTGCGAAAACTGTATCTCCGCATGGCTCAGTGAATCATCTTCCGATGATTAAAAATAACAATTCCAGCTCTTCCAAACGGGAGGGCTGTTCTCATATATACATTTATAATAGGGGTGATTTTGATGGGACTTTTTTCAGGATTATTCAAATCCCGTGACAAACCAAAGAACAGTTATGATAGTCCGTCCTACACTTATTTTTTCGGACGGACTCACGCAGGAAAACGAGTCAATGACCGCACGGCATTACAGCAGATTGCCGTGTATGCGTGCGTGAGGGTTTTGTCAGAAGCGATTGCACAACTGCCGCTGCATTTATACAAATACACCGATAAGGGAAAAGAGCAAGTGCCGGAGCATCCGCTTTATTTTTTGCTTCATGACCAGCCGAATCCGGAAATGACCTCTTTTGTTTTCCGTGAAACTTTGATGAGCCATTTGTTAATTTATGGGAACGCATTTGCACAGATTATCCGAAACGGCAGAGGTGAAGTTCTCGGACTGTATCCCCTGATGCCTGATAAAATTCGTGTTGACCGTGACGAGCAGAACAGGCTTATTTACAAATACAGCCGATACGATGAAGCAAATCCAAATCTGAAAGAGCAGGGAGAAATTATTCTTCCGGCAGAACAGGTTCTGCACATTCCGGGGCTTGGATTTGACGGACTTGTGGGATATTCTCCTATCGCTATGGCAAAAAACGCTATCGGCTTGGCTGTCGCCTGTGATGAGTACGGTGCATCTTTTTTCGCAAACGGTGCAAGTCCGTCCGGCGTGCTGGAACACCCTGGAGTTATCAAAGACCCTGAACGTGTAAGAAACGCATGGCACAGGGCTTACGGCTCCGGAAACGCTCACAAAATCGCTGTTCTCGAAGAAAACATGAAATTTACACCGATTTCAATTCCCAACAATGAAGCTCAATTCCTGGAAACAAGAAAGTTTCAGATTGAAGAAATCGCCCGTTTATACAGAGTTCCGCTTCATATGATTGGCGACCTCGAACACGCCACGTTCAGCAACGTAGAGCATTTATCGCTTGATTTCGTCAAATACACGCTTGACCCGTGGATTGTCCGCTGGGAACAGGGTATGCAGAAAGCACTGCTTTCCGATTCTGAAAAAGGACAGTATTTTGTCAAATTCAATGTTGATGGTCTTCTTCGTGGCGATTATGCAAGCCGTATGCAGGGCTATGCAACAGCCCGTCAAAACGGCTGGATGTCAGCTAATGACATTCGTGAACTTGAAGATATGAACATGATTCCGGAGGAAGAAGGCGGCGACTTGTATGTCATCAACGGCAGTATGAGCCGTCTTTCCGATGCTGGAATTGCGTACTCCGAAAAGAATGGGGGTGGTGAAAATGAAACATCAAATCAGTGACTTGTATCAAATGCAGTCGCTTCCGCTGGACATCAAAATTATCATGACACAGCGGAGACTTCTCGACTGGTACAATAAGTCGGATCGTAGCCATGTCGTTCTGTGAGCCAAGGAGTTGGAGA
>JAZQIL010000106.1:0-3290 GCA_045541055.1 Oscillospiraceae bacterium | reverse complement strand
TTCTTTGATTTCTCTGGCTGCTTCCTCTGTGATTTTGTATTGTATTTTCATTTTGCTCTCGCCTCCTGCTTCTATTATATCATTTTTTCAGCAATTTGTCTATAGTAATTTAGAGGAATAGTATGACTGCATCAGACTCCTCTTTGATTTTGGCTGCCGCTGCCAATATCGGAACAGGACATGAATCAGGTCTGACTCCGGAACAGGAACTGCTTGCTGATGCCAATCGTGACGGGAAAATCAATGCTGTTGATGCCTCGCTTGTATTGTCCTTTTCCGCTGACCTCGGTGTCGGCAAATACAGCAACAATCAGGAAGGCTGGATAGAATTTTTAAATGACCAGCGTGCAGGCGAGAAACTTTCGCCATTTTTTGATGACCAAAATATCAAGTCTGTGGTTGTTTCAGACGGCATCACTTCTCTTGGAACATTCGCTTTTAACTATTGTAATAATTTAGCAACTGCTTCTTTGCCTAACTCGCTTACAAAAATCGGTAGGAATACTTTTGCGGCATTGGCTACTGATATTTGCGGTCTCACAAAGATTTCCATTCCGAGTAAAGTGACAGAAATCGGTCAGTATGCCTTTGCACATACACAAATTGCAAGTCTAACTGTTCCACGTTCGGTGACTTCCGTTGGAAATTATGTGTGCTATGAATGTTCTGAACTTGCAGAAGTTCGCTACGAGGGAAAAGTCATCGGTGCATATATGTTTATGGGGTGTACGGCTCTTGTCAATTTCACCATTGCAAAATCAGTAAAGGAAATTCAGAACTGTGCGTTCTATTCCTGTACCAAGCTGAAAACTTTGAATTATGAGGGCAGTCTGAAAAACTGGACAGCAATTGAAAAACAGCAGAATTGGGACAGTTCCACTAATCTGACAAAAATTCAGTGCCTTGATGGTTATCTGAAATGGAATGATGAGGATAAAGAATGGGTGGAGGTGAAGAATAATGCTTAAATTTCTGGTAAAAAATCAAAAAATTGAAATTCTGGAGCGTGAGGTTATCGCCTCCGACCAGATTTCTTTTGTTACGCTTAAATTTACATTTGACGGTGACTGGAAGAAATTCTATAAGGTTGTGCAGTTCACGCAGTGTGATGAAACTTACAATCGTGTGCTTGGATTTGACGGGCTGTCATGTCTGCTTCCTGCGGAACTCCATGCAGGAGCAGTCAAAATGTCAGTTTTCGGCTATGATGCGGATAATGCATCAGGTCTGAGAGCGACAACTGTTCCCGTCACGCTGAATATCAGGCAGTCCGGATTTGTAGGTGATGACGATTCTCCGATTCCGCCTACTCCCGATTTATACACGCAGATTCTGCAAAAAATATCTGAAATTAGTGGAAATAATGGTACTGTTCCGGATATGTCCGAATATCTGAAGAAAGACGAAATTCAGAAAATGATTGAACAGGCTCTTACAAATTCAGAAACTATCATTCCGTCCGATTATGTAACGATTCAGAAATTGAATGACGAAATTCTGATGATTCATGAAAGTCTCACACCAATCAGAGAAACTTCTCATACACATAAAAATAAAGAATTGCTGGATTCTCTTACGGCTGAAACTTTAGCTTTAATTCCCGATTTACAGCAGTTTGAAGATGTAACAAAATATGATATTCAGACGATTAAAGAAAGCCTTGAACCTGTTGCAAGACAGGCACATTTTCATGAAAATCTTGATATTCTTGACGGAATTACGGCAGACAGAATCAAGAAGTGGGACAGCATCAGTACATTACAGACACAACTGAACGGATTGTCTACTGAACTGACTGTATGGAAAAATAGGTGCAGCAGCAATTCTGACCGGCTTCATGCCGATGAAGCAACGATTGATAACATCATTTTGGAGCTGGAGGAAATTCAGGAAAAAATCAATGCACTTCCCAATTTTGATGTCATTCAGGAAACACTGAAAGCAATGCAGGCAGAAATTAATAGCGGTGGAAGCAATATCCAGACAATTTTTCAGAATGGTTCAGATGCACTTGAAAAATACGGCGAAACCATTTACACATTTTATAATAGTGGTTATCGTTCATTATCCGGCTTTGCACAGGCTTATCCGAATTTCTGCTCTGCTGAAAATGACTATGCACTTTATTACAATCAGTCAGATTTTAGCTGGGCTGGCACGGTGTACACCATGATTCTCCAGCCGTTCAGCATTTCAAAAAATTCAGGCATTGTGCTGACCTATCAGTCCGGTGCATCTGCTGTTGGTGAACTGTACCTGATGCGGAAAATCTCCGGCAGGACTTATGCAGAGCTTGCACAGGTTGTGTATGAGCAGATTCAGAGCGGCAATGCGATTAAGCTCGAATTCCAGTGGCTGCAAAGTAATGACTCCATTTCAGTTTTGGTGGACTGCACAGATGTTGCAGTTGGTCAGTATTATCTTGTCTGGAAAGGTATATCCGACAACACACATCCGAAAATCAAATCCGTCAAAGTTTTAGGGGGGTGATGATTTGAAAGAAAATATCTGCACTTTAATTGCCGTTATCGGAGCAATTTTCACTTCGCTGGTCGGCGGATGGGATTCCGCCATGACCACGCTTGTGATTTTCATGGCGATTGATTTTATGACAGGGTTCGTCACGGCAATTATCGGGAAATCCAAGCACAGCGTCAGCGGAAGGCTTAACAGCAAAGCTGTCTGGGTAGGTCTTTCCAAAAAGTTTTGTGTGATTTTAATGGTAATCGTTGCTATGCGTATTGACATTCTGCTCGAAACTACTTATGTCCGTGATGCGACCTGTATCGGATTCTGTGCCAATGAACTGCTTTCTATCGTAGAAAACACATCATTGATGGGAATCCAGTACCCACCGGCTATGAAAAAAGCACTCGAAGTATTGCAGAAAAAAGCAGGTCACACAAATGCAAATGCCCAGAATCTTTTAGACGAAACCGAAAAACAGGAGGAGAATAACAATGGCAGTAAGAAGCTATAATTTCGGCGATAATACACAGCTTTCCCCGCACTTCAATGTGCAGGAGTTCCGCTGTAAATGCAGTCAGCATCATGAAATTCTGATTGCAGAGGAACTTGTTGATAAATTGGAAAAACTGTTTTCAAAACTGAACTGTTCCAAAATTATCGTCACAAGCGGAATGAGATGTGCGTCCTATGATATTTCTATCGGTGGTAAGGAACTGTGCAAAAATAAATTAGTCGATATAGATTGACAAAACAAGTGAAAAATGCTATCATAAATAAGAAGGGAGCTGAAAATAGAATGAAAGAAAAAATAATTGAAAAGG
>JAZQIL010000105.1:0-15740 GCA_045541055.1 Oscillospiraceae bacterium | reverse complement strand
GGGCGGCTTTGTGATGTGGTGACGGATCAGGAATTGGCATTTCCACTGTATCCGCCATCGTGTGCATTAGTAATCAAATGCTGGAAATGCCGTAAAAAAGTAAATATCGTAGAAGTAAACTTATCCAGTCCCATTTATCATCATAGTCAAAATGATGATATAGCCGCAGAATGCGGCGTTTGGGAATGAATAAAACCAAAGTTTTAGTACAGACACCACACATACGAAAGTATGGAGTAGGAGTTTGACAAGCTTTTAAAGCATTGTCGAATCCTGCTCTGTTTTTGTTTTTTCAGGTAAACTCCGTTCTGCTTTAAAAGCAGAAACGGAGATTTTTTATGCCCTTTTGCAGCAAATGGCAATGCAGTATTGCCGAATATCCGTGACTTCCTTCGTTTTGATGCAAGAAATTGAAACGGAGGAAACTATGGAAAAGAGATTTTTAGATGTATTTAATCCCAGCACGGGACAATACGAAAATGTTGAGGTTACTGAGGAATTTTATCATGCCTACAGGCGAATGAACTGGAGGGAAGAAAAGCGTGAACAGAAATATCAGAGATGGTTCATCCCATTTTCTTCGCTGAAGGGCGGCTTGAATGGGGCGTTTCAGAATTTTCATGAATTTATCACGAACGTCAATAATCCTGAGAATATCATGAATGCAAATGCAGAAAAACGTTGTCTGTTCAAGGCGTTGCAGGCACTTGAAGAAGATGAACTTGAGCTGATTTTTTACTTGTTCTACAAGGACATGACCGAGGAAGAATGTGCTGATGTATTTGGTAATACTCAACAAGCAATCAGTAAAAGAAAGACACGGTTATTGTACAAAATTGCTGAACTTATGAAAAAGTTTGAAGAATAGGGTTGTGAAGTGTGCAATTTCGTTCCGATACAGGTGTAAAAGCACAAAAAGAAGCTTTTGCCGCATCTTGAAAACCGAATACCAACAACAGGAATACATGAATCCTGCGGTCGGCAGCAAACCGACAGCTACACAAGCCATACGCCATGACCTCGGAACGAGCGAGCGAACAATATGGACTTGGAAATCGGGGCAGCCCCCCGTGAGCCATGAAACGCAGGAGGATAATGCTACTTCCGCCTCGACACAGCACCCCTTGGTCGGGGAATCAGGCAATGAGGGCGGCTCCGGAGCGAACCTCGGAGGGATGAGATTTCCATGAGAGCGATACGCTGTCGCTCGTTCCTGCTGCTCCGCCGTGACGGTGTCGAGGACGAATATCACGGACGTTTGATTCTTGAAAAGACTTGGATCAAACGGAGGAAGAAACAACAATACGGCGGCGGTTTCTGCCGCCGTTTTACATAATCTCGGGAGGTGAAACAATGTGGAAAGCAAAAATGATAAGAAAATGCGAAAATGTAACAAATGGCATCATATCGCCTACGGAAAAAGCTTCTACATCCCCCAGCCAACCATCCGGCTGCCACCCCATCATCCCTGCCATGGATGCGTCTGGTACGACCGAAACAACATTGTGCTGTTCTGCCCGTTCAGGCGTTGTGTCAGATACAAAAAGGGCTTTACTGTGCGGTAAATTGACTGTGAAGCGAGGCGATATATTCTATGCCGATTTGTCTGGCACAATCGGCAGTGAGCAAGGCGGTATTCGTCCGGTGCTGGTGGTGCAGAACGATATGGGAAATCTCCACAGCCCCACCATTATCATCGTCCCAATTTCCACAGCAGGAAAACGCAATTTGCCAGTACATATTCGCATTGGCAAAAGCGGCGGACTTTCGAGAGATTCCACTGTTTTTTTGGAACAGATCCGCACAATTGACCGACAACGTATCCGGCATTATGTGGGAACGCTGAACGATGAAATGATGCGTAAAATTGACGATGCAATCAAAATTAGTTTGGGAGTGAATTTATGAAAAAATACGGACAAGCGGAATATGCGTATCACCTGCTTGAAAAATTTGTGCAGGAGAAAATGGCAGGACTGACTTCAGAGCAGAAGGAACTGTGCATGAAGAAACTGCGTGAACATGTGGTTTCCTGCTTCCCATCCGCAAGAGAATTGGAGGTGGGCAGATGATCTGGTTTATCATCGGTTTAATTCTCGGAGGATTCGGCGGTATGCTGTTCACTTGCTGCTGCGTGACGGCAGGATGGGCAGATTGCAGGATGAAATGCACAGAAAATGAGGATGAAATTTGTTGAGTATGGTGATTCCATTCCGCACGATAATGTGGTATGGTGATAGAAACGATTCAAAAAGGGGGTGGCAATATGCCAACAGTAACCGTAATCCAGCCGACTTTAGTCGAACGCACATCCAAAATCAGCGTGGCAGCGTACTGCCGTGTCAGTTCCAGCAGTGAGGATCAGCTTAATTCCTACATGGCACAGGTGACGTATTACAGCCATAAATTCGAGGATTCCGAAACGGAAACACTCGTTGATGTGTACGCTGATGAGGGTATCACCGGTACTCGTGAGGACAAGCGTGATGAGTTCCAGCGGCTTATGCAGGACTGCCGCAGGGGGAAGATTGACCGGATCTATACGAAGTCAATCAGCCGTTTTGCGAGGAATACAAAGGACTGCCTGAAGAATGTGCGAGAGCTGAAATCGATTGGAATTACGATCTTTTTTGAGAAAGAGAATATCGACACGGCGAATATGACGGATGAAATGATGATTACCATCATGGGAGGTCTGGCACAGGAGGAGTCGGTTTCTATTTCGCAGAATATGCAATGGTCGATTCAGAAACGGATGCAGAATGGGATGTACATCGTTTCCAACCAGCCCTATGGTTACCGAAAAGAGAATGGAAAATTCGTTGTGTGTGTGGAAGAAGCCTTGATTGTGCGGCGGATTTACATGGAATATCTGCAAGGAATCGGCATTTCAACAATATGCAACCGACTGAATGCAGAAGGTGTTCTGATGGGGAAAAGTGGCTGTATCTGGCGTAAAAAGGCTGTGCGATACATTCTTTCTAACGAGAAATACATCGGTGATTGTCTGTGGAGAAAACAGATTACAGAGAATGCTTTTCCATTCCGTAAGAGCAAAAATACGGGACAGGCGGAGCAGTATTATGTGACCGGTGACCATGAGCCAATTATTTCGAGAGAGGAGTTTGCGGCAGTGCAGCGGCTTTTGGCAGAGCAGGGGAGTCGATATGGAAGCACCGTGTTTCAGCAATATCCGCTATCGATGAAAGTGCAATGCGGAAACTGCGGCACGATGTTCAAGCGAAAAATGCGTAACGGCAGAATCTATTGGGTGTGCCAGAAACATGACAGCAATGCTGCCGAATGCGAATGCAAAGCTGTGCCAGAGGAGGATTTCTATGAGGTGTTTATCCAGATTTGCAACAAACTTTCAGCGAATTATCGGGAAATTCTCATCCCTCTGCAATCTGCATTGCAGGAACTCAAACTCAAAAAACACTCCGGCAACCTTCAGATCATGGACATCCGCAAAGAAATCGCCAAATTACGTGAACAACAGCACGTCCTCACCCGACTGAAAACCAAAGGCTTTCTGGACGAAGCAAAGTTCCAGACGCAGACCGCCGAGCTGAACACGAAAATTTCCCGTTTACAGCGAGAATTGAAAAGACTCACACAGTCGGATGATGAGGACGAAACCCTTGACCAGATTGAAATGCTGACGGATTTCTTCGCAAAGCGGCAGGATCTGATGGTATACTTCGAGCCGGAGGCATTTGAAAGTATCGTGGAAAAGATTGTAGTGCATAGCCGGAACGAGCTGGAATTTCATCTGATCGGCGGGCTGAAATTGACGGAATATGTGGAATAATGCCAATTGCGAAACCGGATTTTTGTTGCAGATGATGAATGGGCTTGTGCGGAAAATTGTGATATGATTGAGCCAAGAATATTTGAAAAGGAGTGAAAACATTGAAAAACAGGACTATCCCCTTCGGCTACATGATGCAGAATGGAGAGATCACAACCAACCCAACCGAAGTCCTTGCAGTTATCACGATTTTCAGCGATTATCTGGCAGGTCACAGCCTGTTGGACATCGCAAAACGCATGGAAGTCCCCTACAGCGAGGGTGCTGTGTGGAACAAGAACATGGTCAAGCGGATTCTCGAAAATAAGAAGTATCTCGGCACGCACAAGTTCCCGCAGCTCATTTTGGAGGAGATGTTTCAGGCGGTGAATGAGAAGAAAAGCCGGAAGGCAACTTCTCTTTGTGTGCTGCCGGAGGATATGAAAATCGTGCGGAATCTTGCGGTTTGCAAGGAGTGCGGCGGCAGGCTGTTCCGCAAGAATGAGCTGTGGGACTGTCGGAATTCCGGTTGCTATCGGTTCAGTTTTCAGCTGACTGACCAGATGCTGACGGGTGCTGTGCTGACGGTACTGAACTCCGCCATCGCCAACCCCAGCTTGCTGGAATGCGACAGTGAGGTGGGTAGGTATGCTCCCGATGCGGAAATCATTCGCAGGGAGAATGAGATCCGCCACAAGATGGATGCGGCTAACCCCGATTATGACCGCACCAAAGCTGAGATTCTGGAGCTTGCACAGCTGAAATACAGCCGCTGTGCCTATAGCGATACACCGCAGAAAACTGCAGTTCTGCGGGATATTCTTGCTGGCAAAGAACAACTGAATACGCTTGATACTGGCTTACTGAAATCCTGTGTTGAACGGATTTCTGTGAGCCATTTTTGCACCGTTGAGGTGGAACTGATCAATGGTGTGACCATCAAAAATACCACAGAGAGGAGTAATATCACATGACCACCGCCCCTAACGTCACGGTTATCCCAGCACGACCGCAAACCGCAGAGAATCGGCAATACCACCAGCTGCGAGTCGCCGCCTACTGCCGAGTTTCCACCGAACAGGAGGAACAGCAGAACAGCTATCAGGTGCAGATTGCCTATTATTCGGACTTAATCAACAAAAACAGAGAATGGACGCTTGCCGGAATCTTTGCGGATGAAGGAATTTCGGGTACACAGACCAAGAAACGTACCGAGTTTAATCGCATGATCCGTATGTGCAAGCGAAAGAAAATTGACCTTGTGATTACAAAGTCAATCAGCCGTTTTGCCCGAAATACTGTGGATTGTCTGGAGTATGTGCGGCAGCTGAAAGATCTTGGCATCGGCGTGATATTCGAAAAAGAGAATATCAACACGCTGACCATGACCTCGGAATTTATGATCGCTCTCTACGGCAGTTTTGCACAGGCGGAATCCGAATCCATTTCCAAGAATGTCAGCTGGGGCGTGGAGAAAGCGTTCCGTGAGGGGCGGGTGCGGTATCAGTACAAGTACTGGCTGGGTTATCGCAGAGGTGCGGATGGAAAGCCAGAGATCATTTCCGAAGAAGCGGAAACAGTACGGATGATTTTTCGTCTATTTTTAGACGGATTATCATTACAAAACGTTGCTTCAGCCTTACAGAGTCAGGGACGGCTCAACCGACAGGGAGAGCCTGTATGGAGTACAGTTGCAGTCAAGCGGATTCTGGAAAATGAGAAATACTCCGGCGATTGTCTGCTGCAAAAGACCTACACCGCCGACTGCATCACGCACAAGCAGGTTAAGAATAACGGCGAAAGAGCGATGTTTCTGGTCACGGACTGCCACGAAGCAATCATCGACCGTGATACATTCAACCTTGCACAGCAGGAGCTTGCACGGCGGAAGTCCAAGCGAAAAATATCCGACCGTACAACCACCGAGCAAGGCAAATATTCCAGCAAATTCGCCCTTTCCGAGCTGATGATCTGCGGAGAATGCGGCACACCCTACCGCCGCTGTACATGGAATGTACACGGCAGAAAGCGGATTGTCTGGCGATGCATCAGCCGGTTAGATCACGGCAGTCGTTACTGTCAGAATTCCCCGACCATTCATGAAGAACCCCTGCACAGGGCGATTGTGGGGGCGGTCAATAAATATTATGACTGCAACGAGGAACTGCGAAATCTGCTGAAAAGTACCGTAGAATTGTCACTTCTGGCGAGCGATCAGAAGGAGATGCAGACGATTGAAAAACGGCTTACGGAGATCGATAACGCCCGAAATTCCTACATTTCCCTGATCGCCAGCGGCGGTGCGGACGAGGACGCACTGGATGCGGAATTTGCGAAATTATATGCAGAGGAGCAGGGGCTGAATGAACGTCTGACGGCGTTAAAAGCCCAGAATCAAGCAGATTCGATGGTACAGGAACAGGCGAAAACTGCATTGGAGGAAATAGAACAGACACAGTTTTTACTGACAGAATTTGATGACATTCTGATACGGAAGGTGTTGGAGTGTGTGAAGGTTCTGACGAAAACGGAGGTACTAATCATTTTCAAGGGTGGACAGGAAGCCAGAGTAAAGATTGAGAAATAAAGCAAAAGCGGCTCATTTGAGTCGCTTTTTTATTGGAGGTGGTGACATGGCAACCAATATTGAGGGCATCAAGAACCAGAAATTCGGCATTGAGATTGAGATGACGGGACTGACACGAGCGATGGCTGCAAGAGTTGTTGCTAAATTTTTTGAAACCCATCCATGGCATGAGGGCGGCTGCTATGACAAATATGTCGTGACGGACGGTACGGGCAGGAAATGGACGCTGATGTCAGATTCCAGCATCGCTTGCACCCACAAAAATGGTGCAGCGGCAAGCCGCAGCTACAGCGTGGAGTTCGTCAGCCCGATCTGCACTTATGGCGATATTCCGGTGATTCAGCAGCTTGTGCGTGATCTGCGTGCGGCTGGCGGCGTATGTAATTCTTCGACCGGAATCCACATTCATATCAATGCCGAGCCATACAACGCTCAGAAACTGCGTAATCTGGTCAATATCGTGGCAAGCAAGGAGGACATGATCTACGATGCCTTACAGGTAGGCATGAGCCGTGCTCACTACTGCAAGAAGGTGGACAGGAGCTTTTTGCAGAAACTGAACGCTGCAAAACCACGCACTATGGACGAAATCAAGGACATCTGGTATGATGGACGGGACGGTTCAAACTATCACTATCATGACAGCCGGTATCACCTGCTGAACCTCCACAGTGTCTTTTCAAAGGGAACGGTTGAATTTCGAGCATTCAACTCTACGCTCCATGCCGGTGTGATCCGCAGCTATCTTGTCTTTTGTCTTGCGATAAGCAATCAGGCACTATCGCAGAAATCTGCACAATGGAAACCGACGCATTCGCCGAATCAGAAATATACTTTTCGGACGTGGCTTTTACGGCTCGGTTTGATTGGGCAGGAGTTCAAGAATTGCCGGAAACACCTGCTTTCTCATTTGGAGGGCAATATTGCATGGCTGCACCCGGAGGATGCGATTGCACAGAGGGGACGGCTGAAGCAAGAGCGAATCGCCGCCAGAAGTCAGCAGAGAGAACACCAAGCCACCTGTGAGCCTGCTGTCGCCCCTACATGCCACGTTCCGGAGGAAGTGAGGGGAACACTCCATGAAAACTTGCAGGGCGTTGTGAGCGATTGTGAGGAGTTTGACGAAAGCGAAGAAATGAGCATGAGTATGTAACTACGAATTGAAAGGGTGAAAAACGATGAAATATAAACGAATTTACCTTGCCTACGGGAGTAACATCAACCTCGAACAGATGGCACGGCGTTGTCCGACGGCAAAGGTGCTGGAGAGCAAAATGCTGCAGGGGCATGAGCTGGAGTTCCGAGGGGTGGCAACCATCGTGCCGAAGAAAGGTGCAGAGGTTCCTGTGTTGATCTGGGAGATCGGTGAGAGGGATGAGATCGCATTGGATCGCTATGAGGGCTTCCCCAGCTTATACCGCAAGGAGATCTTCGAAATGGAGGTCGGTGGAAAGGTCCGAGAATGTATGGCTTATGTCATGAACCGAGGTGAAATCGCCCCACCAAGCCAGCAATATTACCGGACGATTCAGAATGGTTATCGTGCAAACGGCATGGACGAGCGTTATCTGGAACGAGCCTTGATGCAGTCGATGACGGAACAGGAGGAGCGTATCCGGCAGGAGGAAATGGACGAGGAAGAAGATTTCGTGATGGGATTGGAGTGAGAACGATGATGTACAGAGGCTTTTATGTGAAGATTTCGCAGGAATCTGTTGCTCGTCAAGATAAGGACGGCAACGAGGTGCAGTGTAAAGGGTTTGTGATTGAGATATTCGAAAGCGAACAGTCCGCTATTCCGCTGGATAGGATCACGGCGGCGGTGGATTTTGAACTGCTGGAACCCAGTGTGGAGGAGGCGGAGCAGTTTGTGAAGGATTATATTGATAGTGAGAGGAAGAAATTGATTGGAACTTTGTCTGCTACTTGATTTATTCCCGAAAACATGATATAATAAAAGCAAGCAAAAATCCGGAAAGGAGGCGGAGAGAATGGGAATTTATTTGAATCCGGACAATGCGGCGTTCAAGAAGGCGGTGGAGTCCGAGATCTATGTAGATAAGAGCTTGCTGATCGCATTTACAAACAAGGTGCTGAACACATTGCAGGGCAATGTTTGTGTGAGCCGTCCCAGAAGATTCGGTAAATCCATGGCAGCGGAAATGCTTGTTGCTTATTACAGCCGTGGCTGCGATTCCAAAGAGCTGTTCCGGAATCTCAAAATCGCACAGCATCCGAATTTTGAAAAACACCTGAACAAGTATAATGTAATTCATCTCAATATCCAGCGATTTATGAACCGCACAGATGATATCCATGCAATGCTGTCCATGCTTGAAACCAAAGTTGTGCGAGAACTCAAGCGAGCTTTCTCAGATGTTGAGTTTTATGAAGAAGATCTGGTATCCATTCTTGAGGAGATCTATTCCCAGTGCAGTGAGAGATTTGTTTTTGTCATTGACGAGTGGGACTGCGTATTCCGTATGCGGAACGCTGACTGGAACTTGCAGAAGGAATACCTTGATTTTCTGCGGGATCTGCTGAAAAACCAGCCCTACGTCGCTCTTGCCTACATGACAGGCATCCTGCCGATCAAGAAGTATGGAGAGCATTCTGCACTGAATATGTTCGATGAATATTCCATGACCAACGCTGACCCAATTGCTGAATTTACGGGTTTCACAGAGAAGGAAGTCAAGGAACTCTGTGAAACTTATCACATGGATTTTGCCGAAGCGAAAAAATGGTATGATGGTTATAGCTTGAATGAGCATTCTATTTATAATCCCAAGTCAGTGGTTGAAGCGATGGTGCGGAAAAAATTTGATAACTACTGGACAAAAACTGAAACCTATGAATCCATCCGCACCTACATTGACATGAATTATGATGGATTGCGGGACACGATTACGCAGATGATTGCAGGAGAGCGAAAGGTGATCGATACCAGCACATTTACAAATGACATGGTTACATTCCAAGTACAGGATGATGTGCTGACACTGCTGATTCATCTAGGGTATCTTGCGTATGATTTTGATACAAAGGAAATTTTCATCCCGAACTATGAAATCCGTGAACAGTTTATCAGTACTGTTCGGGTGTTGGGATGGAACGATGTCATCAAGTCTATTCAGCTTTCGGATGAACTGCTTGAAGTGACTTTGCAGGGAAATACTGACAGGGTTTCCGAGATCATTGAGCAGGTACATGATGAAAACACATCCATCCTGCAATACAATAATGAAAATTCTCTTTCCTGCATTTTGTCCCTTGCTTACTATTCCGCAAGAAAAAATTATACGATTCATAGAGAATTGGCAGGCGGCAAGGGTTTTGCAGATCTGGTGTTCATTCCCCGAACAGGCTGTCAGACTCCGGCGATGATCGTAGAACTGAAATGGAACATTTCAGCAGAGGCGGCGATCGATCAGATCAGGAAAAAGCAGTATGTGAAATGCCTGAAGGACTACTCCGGTGAGATCTTGCTGGTGGGGATCAGCTATGACAAGGATGCGGAGAAGCGGCATACTTGTGTGATTGAGAAGATTGTGAAAATAGGATCTAATCATAAAGGACTCGATTAATTATAAGACACTGTTGATTATATTTGGTGGAAATCAGAAAATTAAACCTGGAAAATTTCTCCTTGACAGATTAAAGTTCTCTGTAAAAAAATAACGGTCAAGATCTTATCTCCAGAATTGATAGAATGTATGTGTAGAGTTTATCGTTCATCCTTCGCCGAGTAGAAATCATTTGCTGATAAGTTAGATGAAATTTAATTTTTGGGCGAAATGAGATAGGATAGCTGATGGAAGATTTATGTAAGATTTGATGGCGATTGTGAAATGCTGATAATGAATTCTGATAGGCAGCCTTTCGATGAATTGGAGCCTAATAAGAATTATGAATTGGTTTTGGTTGCTTATGACGCTTCTGCCTCAAAATTCAGAATTATTACTGAGTGGGAAGATGAGAATAGTGTAAAACATTCAAAAGTGCAGATGGGGATATGTGATATTATTCAGTCAAAGGAAAAGACGAGTTTCAAAATGTCTTTTGCGCTTGTTTTCAAGAGACAGCATCAGAAACTGTATATTATGGTGATAAAATGAGTTCGATATTAGAAATTGGAAATAATAAAAATAAGTGTCAAAAGTTCACTCCAGAGGCTCTTGTGGAAACTATGTTAGAACTTGCGAATTATAATACCAACCTTATGGGGAAAACTATATTGGAGAACTCATTTGGAACTGGAAGAATCTTAAAAGAGATTGTTCGTCGTTACATTGAAGATTCAATAAAATCAGGCTTTAGTAATGAAGAAATTGCGATAGGGTTATCGCAGGACGTATATGGTGTAGAGCTAGATAAAGAACTTTACGAAAACTGTATTGAAGAATTAAATGCGCTAGTGCATAGCTATAATATTCCTGATGTTAACTGGAAATTGTATAACGAAAATGCTCTGACAATTGAATTTGAGACTAGATTTGATTATATCATCGGTAATCCACCATATATCTCATATAAAGAGATGGATGGAGAAAGTCGTAAGAAATTGAAAGAAAAGTTCGTTTCCTGTTCAGTAGGAAAATTTGACTATTGTTATGCATTTATTGAATTGGGGGTAACATTACTCAAAGAAACAGGAAAGCTTGTTCAATTAATCCCCAACAACATCTATAAAAATGTTTTTGGCAGAAAGCTAAGAACGATATTGACTGATCATATTTCTACGATCTATGATTATCCTGATCAGAAGATGTTTGGAAACACACTAACTTCTGTGAGTATTTTCCTGTATGATAAAGCAAATACTTTAGATGATGTAATCTATCAAAACATTACAAAGGGTATTAAAAATACAATAAGTCGAAAGGCGTTAGGCGAGAAATGGGTGTTTGGAACTGGTGACACTGAGAAAAACACACGAAGATTTGGCGATATTTTTAATGCTTCAATTGCTATAGCGACACTGTATAATAAAGCGTATTTGGTAGACGAGAAATGCATTAATGAAGAAGGGTTAGAACCTGCTGCGTTGAAAAATGCGGTGAGTCCAAAGACATTAAGGTATAAAAGAAGAAAGATGATTATTTTCCCTTATAGATATGACGACACTGGATTAATACATTATTCAAATGAAGAATTCGAACATCTTTTTCCGAATGCCGCAACTCACCTAAAAAAATATTCCCAAAATCTTGAAAATCGCAATAGCGATAAAAACATAGCATGGTTTGAATACGGAAGATCACAAGCTTTAGCCCATTTAAACAAACAAAAAATTCTCATTTCTACAATAATCACAAACACTGTCGAGGCGTATATGCTTGATGATGCAACAATACCTTTCTCTGGGATATACATTACAGTAAAAGATCATAATTTTGATTTGGGTGATGCGATGACGATACTCAAAAGCGAGCAATTTATGGATTATGTCCGAAGAATTGGTATAAGTATTTCTGGTGAATCTTTGAGAATAACTTGTAAGGATATCAACAATTATAGGTTCTAGGAGGCTGATATAATGGAAAAACTACAATATGTCATTGAAGATAAAACCATTGCGGAATTGCTTGGCGTACAAAATTTTTCTACTGATGAGTCTGCAATTCTTGAACTGGTAAAAAATGCATATGATGCGGGTGCTTCCTTTGTAAAGTTGATATTTGAAAAGGACACGCTTACTGTGATTGACGATGGATCTGGTATGAATGAAGATGACATTAAACAAAAGTGGATGCATGTCGGAAAAAGCACAAAAGAATATGTAACCCATCTCAATAATAAAACTAGAGTGCTTTCAGGTTCAAAAGGTGTTGGGCGTTTTGCTCTAGCGAAACTAGGTGAATACGCCTGTTTAATTACAAAAAAGGAAAGTAGCCTTGCAGTAATTTGGGAAACTGACTGGAATAGATCTGTTCTTTCAAATGATGAAACGCTCAAAGAGAATGGTACAAAAATCATCATTAAAAATCTCAGAGCCAAATGGAACAAAAAAAAGATACAAAATCTTGTTGAGTTTCTTTCGAAAACTTATAATGATGATACGATGACTATTTCTATTTCCCATCCCGATGCCACAACAGAGGTATCGTCATATATTACCGAGATAACACCGGGCGTTAATTGCTTGGCAAGAATTAATCTTAGATATGATAGTTCCAATGGCTATTTAATTACAGAAGTTGTATCTGATGAGTTTTTAGAAGAAGCGAAACAATATTGCAAAGATACTGATTTAAAATATTTTTATCAAAAAGTTAATATCTACGATGAATTGAAGGCTTCTGATAAATGGGATTTCACAGAAGAAGAACTTAAAAACTATTTGCTGTATTTGGGGGATTTTACTGCAGAGTTTTCTTTTACAATAAATCCTTCAATGGTTGATGTCGAAAAGTTTTTGTATAAACATCGTACATTGCCTGCAAAACCCTATAAAGGAGTTATCCTTTATAGAAACGCTTTCAGTATTTCATCCTATGAAGGAAAGAAGGACTGGCTTGGTTTCGGAAAGCGTTCTAGAAAATCCCCGGCTGCAGCAACTCATATAACTGGTTCATGGCGTGTAAGAGAAAACCAAATGGCAGGTAAAGTGGAAATTGATAAACTTAGGAATTCTGTACTACAAGACCTTTCCAATAGACAGGGAATAGAAGAAAACACTTATTATGAGTTGTTTGTTGAGATCCTTCTAGTTGGTATAAAAGAATTTGAACGCTATCGTCAAGATATTATCCGGATGATTGATAAAAAAAATGCACCTTCTAAAGAAACAATTGCTCCCATTAGCAAGAAGATTGTCTCTAAACCAAGTTCGATTTATAATTTAACAAAAGAAGAAACGGTGCAGTTAGCTGATGAAATTAAGGCATACCAAAAAGCACAGTCGGAAGCAAAACGTGAGCGTGATGATGTAGAAACGAGATATAAATATGATGTTCGAATTTTAAATGTATTAGCAACTGTCGGATTAAAAGCATCATCAATAGCACATGAACTGAGAAATGATAGAAACTCAGTGACCGAAAATATTGATAATATTATCTATGCTCTAAAAAAGTTTGATATGTGGGATGAACTTGTATCGCCAGAAAAGACACAAAAATCTTATCTTAATGTGCCATATCTGTTAGACTCAAATAAGCAGGTTAGCACAAAGCTTTTAGCATTTATGAATACAATGCTTTCTGAAATCGAAAAAAAGCAGTTTGAAGCCTCTTGGCAAAGTATAAATGATATAATTCAACGCATAAAGAAAACTTGGGAGGAAGATTATGCTTGGATCACTATTTCGATTAATATGGATGATGATATCTGTTTTATGATTTCTGAGGATTATTTACAAGTTATTTTCGACAATCTGATTCTTAATAGTATTCAGCAAAATGAGACTTCAAATCATCTAGATATTTCAATATCTGTGAAGTGCACTGGTAGTTTACTTTTGTTATCCTATACAGACAATGGAAAAGGATTGGATAAAAAATACTTGAAGGATCCTAGAAAGATTCTTGAAGTGCATGAAACAACTCGAAAAAGGGGACATGGCTTAGGTATGTGGATTGTAAATAACACGGTGACAATGTCCGGAGGAGAAGTTTCAAAAATTGAGGGGACGAATGGTTTTGCCATAGAGTTTACTATAGGAGGTGTGAATAATGGATAAATTTGCTTTAGTTTATATTGATGATAGACCTGATAGTGCTTTGACAAGATACCTTGATACTGAATTTCGGGGTGAGGATTATGAAATAGAATTTTCGGAAATTATATTTAATTCTGATGAGAAATATGAAAGCCTTTTATTTAATCCGATAGTAAGTAGTGCGAATATTATTCTTGTCGATTCTTGGCTCTTTGAAAATCACACTGTTACAGATGGAAAAATTACAGGTGAAGAATTTAAACTTGTTCTTAAGAAATTCTTCCCTTTTATTGAAGTGGTCGTTATCACACAAAATGGAACTGATAGTGCTATTGATAAAATTGCGAAATATGATAAAAGTTGTGGTGAAACTGCTGCTGAATACTATGCTTCAGTATTGCCAAATGTCATCAATGAAGCAGTAGCCAATATACGACAATATTGGCTACTGGCTGAGATGGTTAACGGAAATGAAAGTTGGGAAACAGTTCTTAAGGATAAAGTGTTAGCAAATTTAAGAGGAATAAACACATATGATGAATTGACAAAATCTGATATCGATAGTTTGATTGCGGCATTTCAAGAAATACAGGAGAAATTAGATGATTGAAGATTATAGAAGTACAAAATATTGTCCTAGACTCACAGAATTGGTGGATGCAAAGGAATCTGTAAAAGATGCGGTGTTGGCTAAACACCGTGGAGCTAGAGATATGTACAGATATATATCTAAAAATGATTTTCCGTTCAAATGCTTATTCGTGCAAGCGTATAAAGGAAAATGTGCATATTGTGGAGTTTCAATAAAAATTATTCCTTGGAAAATGTTTGAGATTGACCATTTTATTCCTAAAGATTCGCCACGATTTGGAGGTAAAAAGGCAAAAGCTGGTTACATAGAAAATTTAGTTTTATCTTGTTACGATTGTAATAGAGCAAAAAGCAGCTTGGAATTACCCGATGCAGATCATTACAAACTTCATCCAGATGATGTGCAAATTACCCATTCATTTATCAGAGACGATAAATATTATATAAGAGTTAGTGAAGACATGAAATCTGATAACAGTGTTAATAAGTTTTACACTCAACTGAGACTGGATAGTCAAATTCATAGAATAGATTATCTTTTGTTAAGTATGCGTGGTCTGTGTGAAAAAATAACAGACGAACATCCAGCATATGCGGGACTAACAAAGGCTATTGATCTGCTACAACAAAAAAGAAATATGATGCACATTTAAAAAGATATTTCGCAAAGGGGGAGGCAGAACATCATGTCATGCAGTATGAGCTTGACGGCGTAAAAATTCATGACCTCATTCTTGATGCAGAGATTACAGAACGCATCAGGAGGGAATGTCATCTATTTCGTTACACCTTGACAACACTGTTATACAAAATAGATGACAGAGCCTAAAACCACGCATTTGCGTGGTTTTTTGCTACTCTGACGCCGGAAATTTTTATATGAAAACCGTAGATGACATTTTGCCTTTTCAGCCTCAAAAGAGGATTTGAACGGGCGTTTTTTCATTTTCAAGAGAATTGAGAGCAGATTTGGAGAGGAATTTCCAAAGACTGCTCTTTTTTATTGCGAAAATCTTTCACAAAGTTTGAAACGGTTTCTTGTTCGTTATGCCGAACCCGTTGAGAGTCACTACTCTCGATTGGTTCGGCATTTTTGTTTTCACCTATAC
>JAZQIL010000104.1:0-2689 GCA_045541055.1 Oscillospiraceae bacterium | reverse complement strand
TTCAATAATGGCAACATTGTCTTTACCTTTTCAATTATTTTTTCTTTCATTCTATTTTCAGCTCCCTTCTTATTTATGATAGCATTTTTCACTTGTTTTGTCAATCTATATCGACTAATTTATTTTTGCACAGTTCCTAAGTATTTCTTTTTGCCATTTTCTATTTCCTCCTGACAATGATATATTTGCTATTTTTATTATACCACCGTCACGATAATTTTGCAATTCCGTGTCTAGTTTCTGGGGTACATTATATTCAGCTTGTCAGTCAGGCTCTTTTTATGGTATAATGCTTTCATGTGAACTGCTCCTTTGTGGCTTGGTTTGGTTAGCACTTACCATTATACCACTTTTTCAGGAGCAGTTCACTATTTTATTTGTAAGCGTAAAATAAAATAGCGACTTTCCCAAAGTAAAAATCTCGTGTATAATAAAGGCTAAGCAACTCCATAGAGCAGATGAGAAACTGCAATTTAGTCTATGGAGTAAGCTGGAGTAAATTAGACACGGGAGGAAAAAGGATGAAATCGAATACAACAACAGCAATCACAACAGTGAAACACCAGATGAAGCTACAGAAATGGGCAGAACAGATTGAAGCCAGGCGTGCAAGTGGAATGACTGTACAAAACTGGTGTGCTGAGAATGGAATGAATGTCAAAACCTATTACTATCACTTGCGTAAAGTGCGTGAACAGTGTATGGAAACAGTGCCGGAAATTGTTCCCCTGACGATGCCGCAGCAAACGGGTGATATCCATATTGAGAAAAATGGACTGCAGATTTCACTGCCGGCTGATATTTCTAAAGAAACTCTGATAGCACTGGTGCAGGAATTATGCTGAACAATCTGAAGAACAGTCAGCAGGTGTATCTTGTGACAGGATATACAGATTTGCGGCGTTCCATAGACGGACTTGCTGCAATTGTCCAGGCACAGTTAAAGCTTGATCCATATAATTCCGCCCTGTTTCTGTTTTGTGGAAGGCGGTGCGACCGTATCAAGGGCTTGCTCTGGGAAGGCGATGGATTTCTGCTTCTTTACAAGCGGCTGGATAACGGAAAGTTTCAGTGGCCACGCAATGAAACGGAAGCCCTGCAGCTCACTCCGCAGCAAACCAGATGGTTAATGGAAGGATTGAAAATTGAACAGCCGAAAGCAATCCGTGAAGGAAAAAGAGGAACGTTGTATTAACAATTCTTTAGAAAAAAATCATTGATTTTGCTTGCTTTTTCTGGAGTTTTGTGGTATAATGGAAGTATCATAGAACGATTGGAGGAGTGCAGAATGTCAGAACAGGAAATTCAAAATATTGTACAGATGAATACTGCACTCCGGAATGAAGTCACAGTATTAAAAGAACAGCTTGCCCTTTTGCAGGAACAGTATGACTGGCTGAAAAAACAATTCTTTGGCAGAAAAAGCGAACAGACTTCTGTCATCATGGACGGCGGTACGCAGCTTTCTCTGTTTCCGGAAGAAAAAGAGCAGGCTGTTCCTTCTGTTGAGGAAACTGTTTCTGTTCCTGCTCATCAGCGTAAAAAGAAACGTACCCATGAGGAATGGATGAGTTCTCTTCCGGTGGAAGAAATCCGGCATGAAGAAGAACAGCTGGTATGTGAAAGATGCGGTTCTGAAATGAAAGAAATCGGTAAAGAAAAAGTTTTTGGTGCTGTCGAAGAAACAAGTACCATAGTACAAAACATCCCAAACGACTTTGAAGATAGAATCAGTTTTTCAAAAGTGGAAAAGACAGGAATGATTCAACAGTTTACTGTTTCAGAGCGTGGTCAAATTGCGACTTGTATTGGTTCATCCTGTAATTTTAATGTTTATGATATATATGGGTATTATGACTATACTATCTATACAAGCATTACTAAAACTGATGTAATACTGCAATGGGAAAATGCCACTCTTCTTATCTACTTACACTTTTCAGGTATATCAAATGAATCGTACCATTTAATTAGGATAAATGATTTTGAGGATTATGAAGTCATCAGTTTGCCTGTTGATGAGCAGACAGAAAAATTATGGGGCGAACTTCCGCAAAATACAAGTGAACTTATTACAGATGATGGTTGTTACTATCTTCATTATGGAAATCTTATGTACAAAGATAATGGAAGTGACAATGATTACGCTGTAACAGAAAACACATCGTTTCATCCCTTGATGCTTTTGAGCATACCGATTTTAACAGCGATTATTTGGTTTGGTTTTGCTAGAAAAGAAGTTAAACAATGGGAAGAAGAAAAGCATAATAAATCGTAATTTTATAAAAATCAAAGACATAGCACCGTCTTTGCTTTAGTTAACTGACAAAACAATAGTTTTAACCACATCTGAGATTGCAGTCAGCAGACGTTGTGAGCAGTGACTACTATAAAACAAAATGCTATATTTGTGGCACAAGCCTTGCAGGTACTTATCACTTGGTATTCTATTATTTCGACTGCTCAGGCAAACGGACTGGATGCCGAAAAATATCTGATTGACTTGTTTTCTCATCCTCTCGGAACTATTCTTCTGCCCTGAAATGAATCTTAGGAACTGTGCAAAAATAAATCAGTCATATAAAGGAGAGATGGTATAATTCCAATTTGGGTGAAATTCATCCCCAACTAATCGCAAAGAATCAAATTCCGAATCCGAAACTTTAATTCCTTTTTCATATCGATTTTC
>JAZQIL010000103.1:0-5962 GCA_045541055.1 Oscillospiraceae bacterium | reverse complement strand
CTCCCTGCTGAATCTGCTCCGGATTTCGCCCCAGAATATAATTACAGGCTCTTGTCAGCTGCTTCACGGTCTTGCACGGCTTGTAATCGACATTGACATTACCGAACATGATTCTTTACTGTGAATTTCGGATTTTTCAGGAAGTCCGAGATTTCTTGTGTCAGTCTGTTATGACTTCTGCGAATGCTCTCAATTTCGGCTCTGACTTTTTCCTCCTGTCCGACATTCGAGAAATATGCCAGCTGATTGATGTTACTGCCAATGTACCGGAGTTCTTTCATCATCGGTCTGAGCGATTCCTCAATCTGATAAATTTTTACAGTGCTGTCTTTCAGGCACTTTACCAGAAAATCAGTCTGTGACAATCCGCTTTCGATGCACTTCTGATTCCAGAGTGCAAATTCTTCATCAGTCAGCCGTAAGCAAATCTGATGATTTCTTTTTCTGTTCTGCATGGCTCTCCTTTCTCCGTCAACTGACGGTTTTCGATTCAAAGGTCTCGGGAATGTGTCCTGAGCAGGTAGACCGTTGTTGTCTATACAACGGTACTACCTGCCTATCCCATCCGGACGGTCTATCACATATTTTTTGTGAATGTCTGTAAGGGATGGACACGAACTTTTTCGGCATCAGCCGAAATTCTGCGGTATGCTGTCACAATTGCTATTGTGCAGCTGCCGCATTTCTCCGCAGATGATATACTTCATCTTTGCGGAGAATTTGCAATAGCGAAAATTTTGGATTTCGATAGCCTTATGACTGCATTCCCAATATTATCCGCCGAGAAAATCCCAGTCAATGACTTCATCGGGAAGTTTTTCAGATTCAGAAGTTTCAGAAACTGCCGGAATGTTCTGCGGAGTAATATTGTAAGGCTGGACCATGTTCATCAGGCAAGCGGTCATGAAATTCGGCAGAGCTTTTTCGAGCGACTGCTTCACTGCCGAAACAATCTGCTCCACAAATCTGTCTTCACGCTCACGGTTCTCGAAATACGGGTCATCTGCAAGACGATTGTGCCGTTCCTCATATTCAATCAAAGCTCTGGCAACGGTCTGACTGTAGGACTTTTCCGATTTCTGCAGGATTTCCCATGCCTGACGATATTCCGGCTTATCCAGATTGAACCGCAGACAGGTACTTTTCAGTTCACGCATGATTTTCCCTCTCAATCTGCCTGAAAGCAAAATTCTCATAGCCTTTGGCAGTCGCACAAACATCCGTGTTGAGTGTTACTCTGTCAGCTTCGTAAGTGCCGAAATTCTGAATCAGTCTGCTGCCGCCGCCGACAATGTACAGCCTCATCATATCCGGATTATAGTCATATTTTCGGAGAGAATCAAATACATCCTTGCAGTAACCGCCGATAACCGGACGGATAACCTCCAGATATTTTTCTGAAATATCGGCTTTTCCTGTCATAATGATGCTCTTGATATGGGTATCGTCCAAAGCCGTTCCGAATTTGTCCATGACTGCATTCTTAATTTTGATAACACACTGCTCCACGCCGAGTTTCTCCGTCCAGCACTTGCTTTCAACAGGCTTGCGGTTATTGATGTACATGATATTCATCGTACCGTTGCCAATGTCAGCAAGCATATTCACTCCGGTCATGTGATTCAGCTGTTCCATGACTGCCGTATATCCCTGCGGATAAACCTTGCAGCCGACAATCCGGACATGATACTGTCTGTCATTATAGCTGAATGTGACCTCTTTCTTTTCAGTCAGATACGCTCTGAAACTTTCACGCTGAACAGATACCCATGTCAGCGGAAGTCCGACTGCAAGATAAACATCTGCTTCGGTGATATGCTCACGGTTCAGTTCTCTTGCGATGCCCATCAGCGTGAAGATGTAGAAATCGTTATCCTGCACCTTGTCCGGAATGAATGCCTTGTGTCCCTCGCCCAGACGATAATATTTTCCATCATAGCAGAGAACATTTCCCTCAAATGTCGGCTTGCTGTCATAAGCGACAATGCCTGTCGGTGTGACTGTGTTCGCCGTCTTAATGTTTCCGTAGCCGTGGTCAATACCAATCACTGCGATTCTGTTTTTTGTCCATTTCATTGAAACAGACCTCCTTGAAATAATATTTGGATTTGATACTTTCGGGGTATCGCTTCCATGATTCTATTATAGCAGATTTTAGGAGATTGCTGAATGGCATCTGTTTGACATTCACTTGCCAAAATAATATTTTTATTCATAATTCAGAAACAATTTGTTCATATTTGCAGACAAGAAAAAGTCCTCTGCCGGAATCACCCAGCAGAGGACTTTCAGAAATTTCATTTTATTTGGAGAGAAGTTCACGTTTCAGAAGAATCATATCATATATGTTAATTATACCATCGCTATTTATATCTGCTGCTTGCCAACAAGAAAGCTGAACTTTTTTTGATGCTAAAAGCCACTTTTGGAGCATGACTACATCAATAACAGAAATTGTTTCATCGCAGTTCACATCGCCTTTGAGAATATTATCCATGAGATATTCATTCACAGTGATTGAAACAGTTGCCTTTTTTCCGTTAGAATCTGTGATAGTAACTTTATCTGTACCTGCACCTGTTGCAGTTATTGCGTTGTTGCTTATACTAACTACTGTATCGTTAGAGGTATAAGTCATTTCATCTACATTGTTCAGACCGTTCAAGTTACCCTTAAAGATAAGTTTTGCACCATTTGTAAGGACAATAGTTCCAGTTTGTGTAGCAGAACTTTCAGAGGTGAAATAGTGGATTTTTCGACCAGTGAATACCAATTTAAATTTACTATATGCAATAAAATTTTCACTATTTCCATTTTGCTGATAAAAATCGCCATCAATATTAAGATTTCCTTCAGTAAAAACATTATAGTCTCTGTATGCCCAACCTCCATTTGGCCTATCTGTTGACGAATAGTTACTTTTTGTAATAAAATCGCCATGAACATTGACTGTGTCCGAAGCGTATGCCATTCTTAACAATCCTGTTGAATCAGTTATTGTATTGAGTGTCTTTTTATCAATATGTGATATGGTGTTGATTGTATAATCGCCATTTACTTCAAGTACACCACCCTCAATATATACTTCTCCGCTATTTTGTATTAAATTTCCATTTATGGTTAATTTATAACCATCCAAATTTATCACATCATGATAATCATTCTCATAATGTCCTTTTCCCAATCCGTCTATTGTTGTATCCCCATTGATTACAATATCTTGATTTAGTTTCAATCCAGTAAACAACCCTGTGAAATAAATTGATGCATCACCTAATACATAAACATTATCTCCCAAATAGGAATCGCTACTTTCAAAATAAATATTGTGGTTATTTGCTTCTGCGAAAACTATCTTCATGCCCGTTGGTCTGAAATTACGGCTGTCTCCATTATATTGATAAAAGTCTCCGTCAATTGTCAGTGTTCCAGCTTGAAAAATGTTATAACCAACTGTACTACTGTAGCTCGTACCAGAATACCCTCCTTTAGGTGTATAACCTTGTTTTGAGGTTAATTTTTCACTTTTCTGTGTAAAATCGCCATGAACATTGATTTTGTCTGCAGCGTATTCCATTCTCAAGCATCCTGTTGAATCAGTTATTGTATTGAGTGTCTTTTTATCAATATGCGTTACAGTATTGATTGTATAATCGCCATTAATTTCCAACGTGCCTCCATTGATGAACATATCTCCACCATTCTGCATTAAATTTCCTTCAACTATTAAAGTGAACTCATTTAAATCCACTATCCCACTATTGATAACCATATCACCATACACATGATAATTATCTGTCAAAGTCCAATTATCTGAAATGACACGATTGGTATACTGTCTGTCTACAGTTTCACTAAGACTCAGATAATTCCTTACTTCTGCCTCGGTAATGCTGGTAGTCTTTTCTGAAGAAATATTCTTTTTAATTTTTGAATAAGTAACTGTATTAGGAATTCCTGCAAGATAACTGTCATATACACATACATCAATATATTTTAGGAAATCAGCATACATTTCTTTCAGCATATTCATAACACGAACAAATTGCTTATAGTCATCACTTTCAAATTTTTTAAATATCTGATTAATCAGACCTTTTTCATTCAAAATTTCCCCATATTTGAGGGAATATTCTGCTCCTTGCGTATATACTCGCAATAGTTGCTTAAATGCTTCATTATAAAGCTTTGCATTTTTATCTGTAGGTTTTTTCTTGTAATTGGATTCATAGATTTTTACAAGGCTGACTGTCTGGTCTTCAAGCTCATATAACGCATTCATAGAATAAACGCACTCTATATCTTCATCCGTTGAGAAAAAGATTCCAGCACCAAGTTTTCCGAGTGCCTGACCACCCGTTACAGCAATTACCAGACCAGAACCTACAGCTTCTGTAAGAACAGCTTCCCATAATTTCTCCGAAACATCATCAAATACTTTTGTGAGTATTTCACCGCCAAGAAGTGCTTTAGTTACTTTATCATTATTATAGGTATCATCCAATACAGCTTTCATTTTTGTGCAAGCCAGTGCTAAAGCCGGGTCAGATGTAGCACTGCCAATATCAGAAAGAATCTGTTTCATCTGAATTTTAGTTTCAGTAAGTGCTTCCAATGCCGAAACACGCTCAACTACCTCTGCAAAATTCTTACAGTTTCCAATCCAGTCAGATGTTGTATCAATAATTTCAAATGCTTCTGTTAATTCCTGACACATCTGCAACTGTCCCACAAGCTGATTGAATAAATCATCTTCCAACTCGATTTCATCCAACTCCACTAAACTTATGATATGAGTTTCATCCACTGTTTCACAATAGTCAAAAATCTTCTTGAATGTTCCAGCTTTAATGGAACTAAATGTGCTGTCCAGTGTATCTGCAATGGGTATGATGTCAGTATCACCGCAAATGGTATCATAAAGAATAGTTTCATAGTAAGCAACAGCTTTGTCTGCCTTGCTTGCTGCCTTTCCATCAAAAGTAGCCAGCTCCCATGCTGCAAGAAGTCCTTGATAAACCTCGCTGTTTTTTCTATCCTCGACATACTTTCTATAGGGGATATAATAATCCCGATTGATGTAGCTCTGTGCTTCTGAACTGGAAATCAGGTAATCTGCAAGATACTGGTCATAAGTGGTACTCGTTTCTGCTGATACAATAAGTGTATTCACAGCAAATGAGAATATCATCACAACCATCAAAAGAAGTCCTGTTACCGTAGTTAATTGCTTTCTCATAATTTTCCCTCCTCATGATTCCTGCTCAAATTCTTTCTTACATTCATTTCTCAGCTTAGAAATTGAATTAAGTTTATATGTGATAACAATTTCAATTATCGCTGCAATTGCTGAAATAACAGTAATTAGTGGATTTGCACAAAAATCAAAATTATTCTGATAATAGTATACAAACATTGTCAGCACAGTTAATATTGAAAAATCTAAGTATTTTGGCAATTTATCTATTTTAGTTGAATTATCTTTCTCCCATTCTGCTCCAGAACACTCAAGCTTTTTTGCTTTAATATACTCAGATATTTTAATAATCTGTTTTCTATTCAGCATAGCTCTAAAAGAAAGCATTACGATTGGAATAATGGGAAGCAGTAGTAATTCATTTGGAATATTTTCTTCCTTGAATACAAAAGCAAAGACAGTTATCATTGTCGTAACACAAAAAGTAGACATATTTTCAATCCTATTCACTTTATCCTTAATTTCACTTCGTAAATCAAAGTAAAGTTTTTCTTTCATTGTATTATTATTATCCATATTTCATAAACCACCATTTTTTTGATATAATTAAAATAGATTAAAAAGTTTCGTAAATTTTAATCCTTACTGAAAAGAAAATGATAATTGCCGATATATCTGGATATTTTCAACTGCATTGACTGTTATTCTGACGGTTCTAAAAATCAATCCAGATTCAGGCAAATCCGTTCCATGCACTCACGCTTG
>JAZQIL010000102.1:0-6134 GCA_045541055.1 Oscillospiraceae bacterium | reverse complement strand
ATTCATGATAGGCTATTGCTGCTTCCCTCAAATCTATACTTTTACTCATAATTCTATTATATCACATCTTCATATCAATTTCAAGTAGGATGACTATAATTCTCGGCGGCGGTTCTGCTATCTGCCGGAGTATGATTTTTTCATGCTCCAGAGCCTCTGCAAGAGTTTTATCTTCTGTTTCTTCATAGAAAGAATATTGACAGCGCATAATATCAGCTCCGATTAATAGGCTCATAAAGTAATTATTCGTATAAAGAATTAATAAATTCATCAAATGATGTTGAAACAATCTCACATGACATATCATCCAGATTAATAAATGCAATATATGTATTATCTTTCTGAAAACAGATTAAATTGCCAAAGTTGTCAATTGCAAAAGGAATATATTTGCTGGCAAGTTCTTCCCGATTCCATTCTGTTATTTCCCAAACGGTTTCTTTATCCTCTGTATTAAAAGAAAGAAACGATTTCAAAGTGTGTTCATTTTTGTTTTTTGTAATAAAAGTTTTTTTATCTGGTCTGCCGCCATTATTAATGAGAACACATTTTTTGTAAACTTCAGGAAATTTAAAATGATATATTTTTTCATATCCATCAATTAAAGATTCTGAAGATAATTTTTTTACATATTTCCATTCCATAATAAGCAGTCTCCTTTATCTATTTGCAGAACCGCCGCCCCAGATGCTTTTTCCACCAGTATGTCCTGTCTTTTGATGCGTTTCTGTATCAACAAGCTGCATTCTGCCTTTTTCTACATCATGATGCCAGGTATAGCCATCTGGTGTATCACCATTCTGAATCTGTTCAAGCTGTTCTGAAGTAAATTTTTTGCAAAGTTCCTCATCATTCTCAACTGCCTCTTTCAACCGCTGATTGCATAGATTGAATTGCTCCTTATCTGAAGACTTTAACAATTCATCTGGAAGTATTGTTTCAAATGCGCTTTCAAATTCAGGAGCGACAGTCTGTACTTCTTTTCCGTCTATCTCAATTGTTTTCGTTACAAAAGGTACACCTGTTTTTGGATGAACTGAATCAGCAAGGTGTTCGTTCCGAACTTTTTCTGAAATTTCATATTCATATGAAACATCAGTTCCATCAGGTGTCAGAAATTCGTTTTTTTTTGCAAAGAATCTGACACATCGCCTTGTTGCCCTCCACTTACGATTTCAGCTCCCAATGCACCTACTTCCTGAATAACCTCTTTTTCCTTTGCATCTTTTTTTAATTCATCAGCTTTATGTTTTTCATAACCAGCTGTTGCAACATCTCCGACTTCTTCAACAGCAATACCAACTGGATTTGTTCCAGCTCCTAATAGATTAGCAGCCTCTTTGCCCATATTCCAAATTTCTGAAGCCGAAAATCCTGTTGAGGAAGGAGAAAATTTATTCTCTATTTCATCTGTCTCATCGAATCCCATGTTCTGTTCTTCCTTTCGTTAAATAATTAAACATTTTAGGAGCCATTTCACTATACTCCAAATTATCAGCAAAAAATACTATCATCATATAAAGTACCACAAGTGATACATTGCTGGACTTTTTTAGATATTTATCAAGTTTTTTTATGATATATTCATAAATTGATTTTTCAACTTTAGTTTTTCTCAAAACCTGCTGTAAAATCGGTTCTGCATCCAACATATAGTAAGTCAATAAAATAACATTATTTTGACAGCTTTCTTCGTCAGTACTCTTCAAAATTTCACAGAATAAAGCTTTTGTTTTTCCAGATAAATCTGCTTCCAAAATCTCATTTACAACAGCAAATGCTTCTTCTTTTTTCCAGTTTTGAATTAGAGCCAACAATTTTACAATTTGTGGATTTGGCTCATCATTCATAATTTTATACATATCATGCATATTTTTTCTGGGAGTGTTCGATTTCTGGTATTTGTTCACTTTGCAAAGCACAGAATCCAGCCAATCACTCTGCCGGATAACAGCAACGCCCTGTTCCAGTTTTGCAAGTTCCTTCACCTGTTCTTCGTTCAGCCCGGCAGCATGTCCGACAAGTTCCCTGTCTGAATAATCCGGCAGACGATGAATGATTTTAGTATTAGTATTTCGGATAACTGCCATATCTAGCAGACCGGGAGACTGGTCGGCAATGATAAAGCCTTCGCCGTAAGTACGCATTTCAGCAATAGCATTTGTCAGCATTTCTACAGATTTTCCAAGCAGATTGCTGCTTTCTGTATTCTGTTCTGTAGAAGTGCGTTTTAAAAGATGATGTGCCTCTTCCAGAACAGTCACATGCCGCAGTACTGAATTTGCCTCTATTCCCTGACTCATTCGATATTCCTGCAATTTCAGGACAAGAATTCCCATAATCATGGATTTTGTCTCAGAAGACCCGATACTGCTCAAATCAACAATGACATTCTTATCAAACAAATCCGGGTCAGAAATGCCGTTTTGTCTGAATACCATGCCAAAGATACCAGTTGTCAAGGATTCCACTCTTGTGACAAGTGACCCTTTATAGTCGCTCTTGTTTCTTTCGGAATAATCACTTTCATCTACAATTTTCCGGATTTCTCTAAGAACATCTGAAAAATCGGGAAAAATCCGATAGTTATATTGATTTCTGGATTCCAGCATCTTCCAGCCGCTTGCTTCGTAGGCATTATGCATGGCTTTTTTCAGAATTGCCGGCATTGCCGCATACATAGGCCAGCAGACATTGAAAATCTCCACAAGCCTATCGAGATGATGCAGAATATGGATATTCTCCGGAAAATAAAATGGATTCAGCCGGAGCAGATTCGTTGTTTTTTCAAGCGGATTCACATCATATACATCTGCTTCCGGAAAAGCTTTTGCATATTCTCCTTTGGCAGGTTCTATCACCAGAAAATGTACTTTTTCAGACCCGGACATATCCTGGAGTTGACGCAGTATTTGACAAGTTGTATTGGATTTTCCAGCTCCGGTCGACCCAGTAATGAAAGTATGCTCCGTTAGTCTCTGACAGGAAAGCGGCACATCTAGTGTTGTGCATTCGCCCATGCTGTATATTTTTCCTATAGAAACCGACCTGTTTCTCTTCAATGCTTCCATTTTTTTCCTTGTTTCTTTTTCGGACTCCTGGACTGAAAAATGAAAAGAGCCGTCTGAACCTCGATGTTCCTTTAGATTCTGTCTAATATTTATGTCATCATTTTTGTCCCTTCCGATTCTTTTAACAACTTCATGCCCAAATTCTGCATGTTCTGTGACGGGAAATCCACAAACAGATTTTCTAGGAAGTCCCATTTGAATTGCAAGTTCATTACTGCTTACAACGGCACCAGCATTGACAGGGACTTTCAATTCTGGATATTGGAATTTCGGATGCCTTAGATTGGTAATATATTGATGCAGTACCGAACATTTACTTTTCTGAGATTCTCCGCCCCAAAGATTCAGTGCAGCGGTCTGCACCCCTGTGTTTTCTCCTGCTATAATGGCTTTATAAGTGCCGGCTGCCATTTCTGCTGTTGTGAAACTGTCTGCAAAGAAATAAGCTGCACTTTCCCACATGCCGAGACTTTCACATTCATCAATACGTTTCAGCTGTTTGTCAATTCTTTCCATAATATCCAGAATACCTTTGTTCTGAACAGTAAGTTGTATTCCCTGATTAGTTCCAGCATTTTTTCCTTCCGAGGAAGTGGCAGATAATGTGCTGTTTCTGTTTTTTCCGGCAGTCACACCTTCTGTAATGGAATGGTTTGTGGAATCTGATACACTTTTTGTTTCAGTCGGTACAGGAATCATAGCAACTGCTGTATTCAATGCACCGAGTACACCAGCAGCGGCAATACTTACACCGCCTGTCGGAAATGCAGCTGCCACACCCATTCCCAGCAAACTTGCAATAGAACCAGCAATTGCCTTTTTTCTGACTGCTTTCTGGTCAGGCTTGGAAACAGCGTAGCTTTCTGAAATGCTTTTTCCCTGCTGCTCTGCCACATTGATTGCCCAGCTGGAGCCTGTACTGTCGCTCATTTGTACAGAAGACGATACATTTTCAGAATAATTATATCCATACGAAATTTGTCTGTTTGCCATTGAAGAAAGCTGTGTATAGGTAGTTTCATATTCAGCTCTGATTTTCTGAAGTTCATCCGGTTTTATGCTTTTTGCTAAAATGACTGCAGTATATTTCTTGCCTCGCATGGCAAAAACCAGCTTTTCAAGCCCCTGAATAAAGTTTTCGTTTGAGGTGAAATTAGCATTCTTGTTATTTGCCACACAGGAGACAGCTGCAATATTATCAGATGTAATGCCTTTCAAAAGCTGTTTCTTTTCCGCTCCGGATAAATCTTCCGTCTGTACACCCGGAAATTGTCCGGTCAGTGCACCTTTCAGAATATTTTTCAGGGATTCTGCATCAAATTTTGTGTCATCTGTCCGGATTCCCATATAAAATTCTGTCTTTTCGCCATTGCTGTCTGCAATAACTGCAATACTGCAATCAAGATTCTGTACAGAATTAAATACAGCTGCCAGTTTATACGCAGAATATTCCTTATTCTGGTATACCATTTCTGTAATTTTAAAAATACGGATTTCATTCAGATTTGTACTTCCTTTATCAGAATAAACTTTATTTTCTGTCAGGTGATACAGATAATTTTTCAGAATAATATCTTTTGTCAGCGCAACAGCCAACTGATACTGATTATCATATTCTGTATGATTGAGAAAATAGTGGTCTTTCTTTGGTTCATCCTGTGTAAACTGCTGATTCATTCTTTTCTGAACCCCAGTATTTTCGACCTTTTTGCCCAGTACAAAGGAATCTTCGTCCATATCACTTTTCCCCTTTCTGCTGACTTTCTTTTAGTGCAGCCGAAGCAGCTGCACTAAGAACCGCACCTGCCGCCGCACCGGCAGGCAGACCTATTACAGTTGCTGCAAGTGCCGATGCCGTCAGTGCTTGTACCGCCCCAAAGCCTGCCGCCGCACCGAGTATGCCGCCAATACGGGCAGAATCTCCTTTTAATTCATCTCTGAATCGTTCCTGTCTTGTATACGGATGAAGTTTTGTAATCACTTTTTTCAGATGTGCAAGCCGTTCATGCGAAAAATTATAGAGTACATCTGCCATAAGTTCATCCAGATATGCATCATTCCAGGCTGATTCATTGAAATTCATTTCTGTGCCGTCATGTGGTTCATATAAATCTGGTATGTCTTTCGCTGCTTCTTCCATCGCTTTGAATTCTTTGAAGTCAGGTTCTCTCAAAAGGCTGTCCTTCATCATGATGCGTACAGAAAGAATATCCCTGTTCTGTACAGCCTCACGAAATGCCTGTGTTAATTCCATAAGACTCTCTCCCCTTTCCTATATTTCAAGAATCTGATTTATCCGGTTTTCAATATCTGTAATCCAGTCCAGCTTTTTTTGAGATTCGCTGAGATGCTGTTCGGCTTTATCACGTTCTGATGCATATTTTTTCAGAGTATTCATTTTTGCATTCAGTTCTTCATCCAGTCTCTGGAATTCTTTCAGAAACGCCTTTGAAATCCGTTCTGTTTCTTCTGAAACATACTTCATGGCAGCAGAGTTATTTTCCAACTGATTTTTCTGAATCGGGGTTAAAAATGCCTGAAAAATATCAGCAGCTTTTACAATCTGCATTGTTTTAAACGTTTCTTCCCAATGTCCCCTTTCTTGAAACCATGTCCACGGTCTATACCATCTTTTATGAAGATTCGGAATCCATTCCCGATTGCTGATTGTTTTTTCATGTATCAGACTTTCTGCATTGATTTCAGGAATACTGCCTTCCATCAATTCCAGAGGATTAAAAGAAATATCTGATTTTAAAGAAGAATACATTTCTTCTCCCATAGCAGAAAGCCTTTGTCTGTATTCTTCTGTCAGATTCCGGCATGTCTGCACAAGACATTCATTAATGATATGCGTTAAATCAGAAATATGCTGATTCTGAAGTCCCTGTGAAAAGTTTTCCATCTCATCCATTAATTCTGATGCTTCCTGTACAGTTAACTCGCCATTTATTCCTTTTATGTCAGCTCTTGTTGTTTTTTCACGAAGTTTTTCCTGATAAGATTTAGTCGTCATTCTGATTGCATTTTTTGCTTCCTGTTCTGCTTTTCTGACAGCTTCAG
>JAZQIL010000101.1:0-5083 GCA_045541055.1 Oscillospiraceae bacterium | reverse complement strand
TAATGTAACTGTTCTCCGACCAAAGATGAACTTCCGGCAGGTCATCGAAAAATATGGCTACCCTGTTGTTTCCAAGGAAGTCAGCAGGCGTGTGCAGTATGCAAAAAAGGCTGTTGCTGAGGATAGAGAAGCCACTCACGGCGATTACCTGAAACTCTGCGGACTGGCAGTCGACAAGAACGGCAATAAAAGTCAGTTCAACTGTGAAAAATGGAAATTTCTGCTTGATGCTCCGTTCAATTGCAGTTCCGAATGCTGTACAGTGATGAAGAAAAATCCGCTGAAACAATACGAAAAAGAAACAGGCAGAGTGCCGATTGTAGCGACAATGGCAAGCGAATCACGGCTGAGAAAAGAACACTGGCTGATTCACGGCTGTAATGCTTTTGATGCCAAAAGACCAATGTCACAGCCCATGTCTTTCTGGACGGAGCAGGATGTTCTCGAATATCTGGTGAAATACAAAGTCCCGTATGCTTCGGTATACGGCGAAATTTTGCAGGACGAGAACGGAAAATATTACACAACTGGCGCACAGCGGACGGGCTGTATGTTCTGTATGTTTGGCTGTCACCTCGAAAAACAACCTAACAGATTTCAGAAATTAGCAGAAACACATCCGAAAATTTACGATTACTGTATTCACGGCGGTGCAGAAGTGGACGGCATATGGCAGCCAGATAAAAACGGCTTGGGCTTGGGGAAAGTCCTCGATTACATCGGTGTGAATTATCAAAAGGAGGCTGATTCAGAATGAGCAAGAAATTCTGGAACTGGGTAAAAAATGAAGAAACCAACGAAACAGAGCTGATTTTTAACGGTCCTATCTCGGAGGATACATGGTACGGAGATGAAATCACTCCGGCAATCTTCCGTGATGAACTGGCTAAAATCAGCGGAAATCTGACAGTCTGGCTAAATTCGCCTGGCGGAGATGTGTTTGCCGCAAGTCAGGTTTATACCATGCTCCGAAATCACAAAGGCAAGGTTACTGTCAAGATTGACGGCATTGCTGCGAGTGCTGCTTCTGTGGTAGCGATGGCTGGTGATGAAACACTCATCACTCCGACTGGTATGCTGATGATTCATAACCCCGCCACAATTGCTATGGGCAACAGGGCTGACATGGAAAAAGCAATTGAACTTCTTGACGAAGTGAAGGAGTCCATCATCAACGCATACGAAGAAAAATCCAGTCTGAGCCGTGCCAAAATCGCACACATGATGGATGAAGAAACATGGCTCAATGCCAAAAAAGCCCTGAACCTCGGCTTTGTGGACGGGATTCTGTTTGCGAAGAATGAACCGCAGAAAAAGCCTAAATCTGAACCGGAGGAAGAAACTGAACAGGATACTCCGGAAGAAGATACACCCGAAGAGGAGGAAGAGGACGAGCCGGAAAAGAAAGAAAAAGACTTGAAGGCAATGTCCTATTCTTCTGCAAAAACGATGGACAGCCTGATGCAGAAACTGTCCGCACTGTACAAGCCCCAAAAGGGTACACCCATCGACCAGCTTGAAAAAAGACTGGCACTTCTCAAACGATAAAAGGAGGAATTTATCATGACCATTCAGGAACTTATGGAAAAAAGAGCGAAGCTCTGGGACGAGGCAAAAAATTTCCTTGATACCAAACGCAGCGATGACAGCGGTACTCTTTCTGAAGATGACGAAAAGACCTATGCTGCAATGGAAAATCGTATTACTGCCCTCGACAGAGAAATTGACCGTCTGACACGTCTCGAAGGACTCAAACAGAAAATGAATGTCGCCACTACTCAGCCCGTTGTGACAATGCCCGGCACTCATGTGACTGCTCCCGAAAAAGCATCAACTGCAACTGATGAATACAAGGCGGCTTTCTGGAATAACATCCGCAACAGAAACTGGATTGATGTCAGAAATGACTTACAGGTCGGCACGGATTCCGAGGGTGGCTATCTTGTGCCGGACGAATTCGAGAAGAAGCTGATTGAAGCACTCGAAGAAGAGAATGTATTCCGTCCGCTTGCCACCAGAATCCAGACTTCCAACGGCGACCGCAAAATTCCAGTCATCACGCAAAAAGGTGAGGCAAAATGGCTTGAAGAAGAGGAGGCTTATTCCACTTCTGATGATGCTTTTGGTCAGATTTCGCTGTCTGCTTACAAGGTTGGCACAGCTATCAAGATTTCTGAAGAACTGCTCAACGATTCCGTCTTTGACCTTCCGGCATACATTGCTAAGGAATTCGCAAGAAGAATCGGCACAAAGGAAGAAGAGGCATTCCTTATTGGTGACGGCAAAGGCAAGCCGACCGGTATTTTCAATGCAACTGGCGGTGCGGAAGTTGGTGCTACGGCAGGTGCATCCATTACTTTTGATGACGTGATTGAACTGTTCTATTCTCTAAAAAGCCCGTACCGCAAAAAGGCTGTGTGGATTATGAACGAACAGACCATCAAGGTTCTCCGTAAGCTCAAGGATTCCACCGGAAATTATATCTGGCAGCCCAGCGTGACCGTAGGTCAGCCGGATACCATTCTGAACCGTCCGTATGTCACTTCCGTGTACGCACCTGCACTTGCCGCAAATCAGAAACCCATTGCTTTTGGCGATTTCTCATACTATTGGATCGGTGCGACTTGTTCCTGATTGAAAAGATTAGGCACAAAATTTATTTTGTGAACTGGTACTTTGATGTGTGGAATGATGGGGTAACGCCCTGAAACGCACACTCTGATACTCCGACTGGCAATTATGGGAAACTGTGTTTGTCAGAAGCTCGGTAAAGTCGGCGGAAGCATACCGCATTGACAGGATTTCCTGTTAACGAAAGCGTTCCAGAGGTGGAATGTGTATGTGACACGCCGGGAGTCTATAAAATATCTATGGTGAGAATGTCCAATGATGGACTGACGAATCTGTGAATGTACGGGTCTAAAAGTAGATTTCATAGAAATGTGAAAATGCCTTGAATGGCAGTCAGTGCGGTTAAGTAAAAATCTATCCTATGAAAGACCGTTCTGCATTATAGGTGCAGACAAGCTGACAGGCTCAGAGCAGACACCTAAGGATATATGAACAGATAAAAGTGCCGGAACAAGGAAAGGTACAGGGTTGCAATGCAATATGTGGACGAAACATATAAGCCACAGAACCTGTGCTGAAAAGCGAAGCTCGAACCGAAGAAGCGTTTGTAATGAACGTGGAGGAATGGGCTTTAGTCGGAATAATGATAGAATTGCTATTCAGTCGAATAAGGATTCGAGTATGACAAAAAGGGACGCTTTTCCAAGAAAGGAGAGTGATGCCTTATGCCAAAATCAAAATCATCAAATAAACAGCTATGTATCGAAAATTTGAGACATTCCGAATATTATGGATTGCAGGAAACATTTGAAACGCTGTATCAACAGAGTGAACAGGGAGAAATTTTCACTTCCCTGATGCCACTGATTCTCAGCAGGGAAAATATACTGCTTGCATATCGAAATATCAAAACAAATAAAGGAAGCAAAACGCCGGGAACTGATGGAGTTACCATAAATGAAATAGGAAAATTACCGCCGGATAAAGTAGCAGAAAAAATTCGATATATAGTACAGGGCAGTAAACACGGATACAGACCCAAACCCGTAAGGAGAAAAGAAATTCCAAAGCAGTCTGACCCCACTAAAACACGTCCTTTAGGGATTCCATGTATGTGGGACAGGCTGATACAACAATGTATCAAACAAGTGATAGAGCCAATTTGTGAAGCGAAATTTTCAAACAGAAGCTATGGTTTTCGACCAAACAGAAGTACAAGGGATGCAGTCGGCAGAATGAATTTTCTTCTGCAAAATGCAAATCTGCACTATGTAATTGAATTTGACATCAAAGGATTTTTTGACAATGTAAACCACAAAAAGCTCCTGAAACAAATCTGGACTCTCGGTATTCACGATAAGCAACTGTTATATGTCATTCAGCAAATTCTAAAAGCTCCTGTCAGAATGCCTGACGGAACACTGATAAAACCAGAAAAAGGAACACCTCAGGGAGGTATTATTTCCCCTATATTGGCAAATATTGTGCTGAATGAGCTTGACCGCTGGATAGAAAGCCAGTGGGAGAGCAATCCCAATGTGGAAAAATATGCCCATGTTTACAAAGGGCACATCAACAAGGGCTACGGATACCAGATTATGCGCCAAACCGGACTAAAAGAAATGTTCATTGTGCGCTATGCTGATGATTTCCGCATATTGTGCAGAAACAAAACAGATGCTCATAATATCCTTACCGCTGTAACACTTTGGTTGAAAGACAGACTGAAGCTGGAGGTATCTCCAGAAAAGACAAAAATCGTGAATGCACGGAAACGATACACGGAATTTCTTGGTTTTAAAACCAGATTATCCAGTAAAGGGAATGGCAGATACAAGGTAGCTTCCCACATGGGCGACAAAGCCTTGAAAAACGCAAGAGAAAAATTGACGAAACAGGCTCATAAAATAGCAAAACCGCCTGATAAGTCAACAGAAGCATATGAAGCAATGCTATACAACAGTATGGTGATGGGAATACAGAACTATTATAGTCCTGCAACACTCATCTCCGCAGATTGCAGAATTTTACAACATGCCGTAATGACAACATTGACTAACCGTCTGACCTCTCAAAGAGGAATGCGTCTTGTGAAAAAAGGGCGTAAACTGACAGTGATTGAACAACAGCGGTACGGCAAATCTAAAATGCTCCGTTTTCTTGCAGGTTCAGAAGAGCCAGTTTATCCGATTGGATTTGTCAGGAATCAGCCTGCACTACAAGGAAAAAACATAAGCATCTATACCCCGGAAGGACGAAAAACAGTCCACACAAACCTAAAGATAAATATGTCAATTTTGACAGAACTGATGAAAAATTCATCACCTGACAGAAGTGTGGAATATACAGATAACAGAATTTCTCTGTTCTCTGCTCAGTGGGGCAAATGCGCTGTAACAGGAAAAGAATTTACTTGCAGTGAGGAAATACACTGTCATCATATCATTCCTAAAAAGTATGGGGGCAGTGATAAATACAGCAATCTGATGCTTGTTCTCAACAGTGTGCATAT
>JAZQIL010000100.1:0-7368 GCA_045541055.1 Oscillospiraceae bacterium | reverse complement strand
CCAAGGAGTTGGAGAGATATTTTGTCTTCCTAAGACCGCTTGGCCTCCGACTTGTTTGTGTGACAGAAATACATCAGTTTGACATCAGTTTTGAAAAAGTGACTGTTTTACTAGTCACAAAATATGTTATATATTCAAAGGCTTTGCAATTATTTTGCAGAGCCTTTTTTTGGTGCTTTGAATTTGAGAGGGTGCTTTTGATTTTCAGTTAGTCTGTCCTCTTCTTCTGCTGGCAGTTCAAAATATTCAAAAGAACGTTCAGTGTCAAGCTCTGCTTCAAGCGATGCACGAACCGCAGGATGTTCAGATAAGAAATCAATAATTTTTTGGGAACGGATTGCTTTTAAATCGACAATGCTGTTTTCATCAGCAGTGCCTGCCAGATACTTGATATCATTATTCTGTGCAGAAACAATATCGTCTTCTATAATATTTTTAGACTTTTCTATTATATCATTATACATGTATCGAATGACAGATTCTATGAAATCAACATAATCTCCCTTGCTGGTACAGGCTTTCAGTAATTCATCCAGATTTTTTTCATGTTTGGTAATAGAACGTAGCCTGAAACTTCTGGAAAGTTCAGTTTCATGTTCCCGGTCAATATCATCGTCTGAAAAAATCTGGCAGCTGCTGAATGCTTTGTACACTTTTTCAGATATTCTTGTAATATTTAATGCAACCTCATAATCCAGTGCAAATCTTATTGCAGTTTTCCATTTATTAAATATTTCTTCAGTAATTATCATTTTATCCTTGCAGAGAATGATTAAGCACTTTTCAATCACTAAATACAAAGAAACAATTTCAGAGTAATCTGTATTTTTTATCTTGCCATTAAACCAATTCTTGATAGGGGAATATTCTGTTTTCTTTTTAGAAACAGCGTGCATAAGAAGTGTGGCTACAACAGGGGCATCACATTTAGGAATAAAGTCATCACTGTTTTCCTGAAATTTTTCTTTATCACGATGAAGCACTTTTTCCATTAAGAATACATACTTTTTTCTTAAATTACGAATTTTTGCTTCCTCGCCGACAGGCAATCCATTTTGACCATATGAGATATTGGCTTTATATTGAGCTTCATTAAGTTCGTCCCAGCCATATGATTCACAGACTCTTTTCACTTGATATTCAGCCTCTGTTTTTTTCCTTAGTTCTCTTTCTGGTATTTTCCATTTGTAATACCAGCAGATATCTTCAAAAATTGCCTGTGCTGCTATTGTATCATTCATGTGTATAACCTCCTGAATATGATGCAAGGAATCAAAAAAAAATTTTTTCGTTCCTCGAAAATTTGGAAAACTTGTTATAGAATATATATAGGCTCACAGATAAGAGCTTAAATATATACAGATAAGGGATGATGTATCTTGAATGTAATTTGTCTTACGCCTACTGAAACGTGCAGGCGGATTGGTATTGGACGCACCAAGATGTATGAACTTCTGAAAGCAGGAAAAATTCCGCATCTTCGGGTAGGACGGCGGATTCTGATACCTGTCAGGGAACTGGAAGAATGGGTTCATGAAAATGCACTTAATTCTGTACAGTGTGCTTTATCTGGTAATTCCGGAGGCAAAAGTCCCTTGAAAGGGTGTGAATAACCTATGGACAAGGGAAATACTCTGGTGGATAAGCACCGGAAAAGGAGCAGACGGAGTAATCACGAAGGTTCTGTTGTCAAACGGAAAGACGGCAGATTTCAGGCATCTGTAATGGTGAACGGAAAACGGATTTATCACTACAGCTGGAAAAAATCTGACTGTTTTGACTGGCTGGCAGGCATCAGAATTAAGATTATGCAGAATGAACCGATTACCGGAGATGTCACCGTCTGCGAATGGGGACAGCACTACATTGACGTATATGCTGAAAAGTTTGTTAGACCCAGTACGCTTGCCAATTACAGATACTATCTGAAATGCCACATCGCTTCCAGCATGATAGCCAATATCAAGCTTTCTAAGCTGACAGCTGACCATGTTCAGATGTTTGTGAACGGGCTGAGAAGACTTGATAACGGTCAGGAACTCAAAGCACATACCGTAAGGAATATCTGGCAGTTTCTGAGCGGAATGCTGGAGAGAGCGGTGGATAATGGACTGATGACAAGAAATGTAGCAGCAAACACAAAGCTCCGAAAACCGGATGCCAAGAAGAGACCAATTCTTACTGAGGATGATGTACAGAAACTGATACATGCAGCAGATGGACATAAGTGGCAGATTGGAATTGAAATCCTTGTTGAAGGACTCCGAATTTCGGAACTGCTTGCTTTGCGGCATTCCAGCATTATTACAGAAGACGGCATACGTTGTCTGAATATCACACAGGCTTTGAAACGACAGTACATTTCTCACGCTGCTCCGGGGCAGCCTAAGACAAAACTCTGTCTGGCTGAACCCAAAACAGACTCTTCTGTCAGAAAGGTTCCGGTATTGCCTTCTATTATGGAAAGGCTGGAGAAGCATATGAAGATGCAGTTGGATGAAGCAGACCGCAGCTATGGCTTGTATCAGAAAGACCCGTTCATTATAGGGTCTGACCTGGGAGAGATGATTGACCAGGGAACATTCAGGGATTTTTTCATTAAAGTCGCTGAAAAAGCAGGACTACCCGAAGTACGTCCGCATGACCTGCGGCACTTTGCAGCAAGTCAGATGATTCGGCAGGGAGCGTCTCCTGTCGGAGCTGGTCGGGTACTCGGAGACCTGCCGCAGACTACATTGAATGTATACTGTCAGGAATCTGTTTCAGGGAAACTGGATGCTCTCATGAAGCTGAACAGTGTGACAGAAACTTCATCAACGCAATTGACAACAGCTTGATTCTTAATCCGGGGCTTATGCCCCGGAGAACAGAAACAAAGCCGTTATAATTGTCATAAAAAGTTTTTCAAAAATCTGAAAAAATACCCCTTTACAAAAATAGGGCAGTAAAAATCGAGGGTTTAAGGCGATTTTCTCTATAAAATTCGGGGGTGTTTTTCGGAAAGGGGAAGTTTTTATGAAAAAAATAATTTTTTTCAAAATAGCTATTATTAGAAAGGATGATAATTTATGCATGATAAGAATGCTAATCAAACTCCTGAACCAATGGAAATTCAGCTTTCACAGGATATACGTTCAGGACAAATGCCGCTGGAAAATACAGAGGAATATAAGCCATTAATCCGGAAGAGCTGTGATTTAAATGGCACAATCTATGATGTGCAGGGATTAATTAATGCAGCATTAAAAAAGAAACCGCCAGTATCAGTAAAAGAAATTCCTAGATTAGGATTTACAATGGTATCACTCCTGATAATCTATCCGTCACCAGCATCATTAGTGAAAGATGTGATGTTTATGATAAATTATAAGCTTGGAAATACAGCCGAGACAGCATTTATTCCATATAAAGATTTTATGAAAATAAACATATTGCCTTATTTTCCAAGAATTGCTTTGATGACGAAATTAAAAGTTTCGGATAAGCAGGTAAATGCAGAATTGTTTTATAGAATCATGGCAGCACCAGAAAAAGGCTTCCTGACAATTCCAGGTAAATCAGGCTGGAATAGTATGGAATTTCCAAATAAAGTAAAGGCTGTCTTTGTAACTAAGAATTTATTCTATAGATTTCCGCCAGATATTCTTTCGGAAAGTATACAGCATAGGGAAATAAGGGGAACACCTGATTATCCCCGTGATAAAATTTATAATACGATACAGATAATTTCAAAAAATTTTAAACTTAAACTATTGCTTGCACTTCGTTTTATCAGCCTATTACTATATTTCTTTTCAGCTGAGGGGATAAATCCAAAGCATATTATCATAGCAGAACCTTCTGAATGTATAACAGCAGAAGTGATAATCGCTATATTGAAAACAAATGATTTTTCAACAACAGTAACACAGTCTCTCAATTTTCCTAAAACAAAGATATCTCAGAAGCTGGACAGTATCAATGATGGAGTTGCTGTATTTCAGGATACAGGCAATATTGAAGATGCTAAAAAGCGGAAAGCTGCTCTTGAATGTATCATAGAAGATATTCAACATGCCAACGACATGGAACAGTACTCACGGCATCTGATTGCAGTTATCTCAAAATATGCCGGAAGAGAGCTTCCGCCGGAATATATTTGCAGACTGTCATTCGATGATGTGAAGTTGAAATTTGATGTGCCTGCACTGCAATGTGTTTGCAGAGAAGTAGATAGTATTTTTATCCGCTATATTACTGAACATTTTAAAGAGGTAAAAGATAAAATATCCAGCGTAATTGCATTTTTTAAGAAATCACAGGGTAAGGGCATTCCTGATGACAGAACCGACATTTATCTTTTCCTGACGGGGTTCAATGAGATATTCATGAAGGTTTTTGGAAAATCTTTCATGAGTTCTGTTGAGATAGGCAAAATCAAGAAATGGCTGAACGAGAGCGTGGAATATTCAAGTATTGCATATGCTGTGACGGCTGAATTTCAGGAAATTATAAACGAAGGCATCGCACGGGAAAAGTTCAGAGCGATTGAGAAAAAAGGCACAGCTGTTTTTGAGAAAGACAAGAACTATCTTATTATTTCAAACGATATTATCAGCATGGAACCGGAACTGATTGAACGCATGATATTTCCGAAGATGCAGACTACACAAAATATTTATCAGTTGGTCAATGCTCTTGATGAATGCGAAGTGCTGTACAAAACGAAAAAGCAGCATCATCCTATTAATATTTATACCTCAAAGGGGGAATCTGTAATGATTAATGCATACAGTGTAAAGCAAAGCATTCTTACACTTGACAATCTAAGCAGAATTAAAAATCTTCCGAATAAGCGGTTTTTCTTTAAAGCAGATGAGATACGGGATAATGAATTTATACCGCTTCTCGTAAATTCTGACGGAGAAGTTGCTGGTATGCGATTTAACAAATTAGAAGCCGGACATATTTTTATAACCGGCAAAACAGGGTATCGGAAAACAACCATGATTGCAAGAATCATTGCTTCCCGTGCTTACATGAACCATAGAGTTGTCATATTCGATGCCAGCGGAGCGTTCAGCGAGGCAGAGCTGAAAAAACATTTTCCACAAAAATTTATTGAGAAATATATTACCACCTATGATATTAAGAAAGAAAAGGATATACGGCAAGAAATACCTGTGAACCTGTTCAATCTCAAAGGCTGTGATTCTCTTACAGAGAAAAAGAGAGCGATTGTCGGCGTTCTGTCAGCCGCTATGAAGGACTTAACGGAATCGAAAATAAGGAAACTACGCAAAGCTGTTTCAGAAATGCTGAAAGAGAAAGATGATATACAGCCGTCAGATATTCTTACAAGCTTATCAGCCGACGAAGAAGATGCTACATATGCAAGCCTCTTAAATCGCTTGGAATCCGTTATGGAAGATATTAATGAATACGGCATGTCATCAGGTACATGGGAGGATATTTTTCCCAAGTCTAAAAATATTGTGATTGTCAGAACCAGCTCGTCATACGCATCAAAGGATAATCCACTGGTAGATATGATGATTGCCACATTATACCATTATCAGGAATTGCACAATGAAATCCCGCTTGCGATTGTTCTTGATGAAATTCAAGACCAGAACTTTGCGAAAGGAAGTCCGAATTGTCAGATACTTGAAAAAGGCAGAAAATATGGAGCTTCTCTTATCTGTGCAACGCTTCACTATCGTAACAGAGGCTGTGATTATGGCGAAGCTATGAGCAATGTAGATATTAATATTTTCATGAAGCCGACTTCCAGTTCTATTGGACTTGTCGCATCTGAATTAGGGTATGAAGATGATGAAATAGATTACCTGAAAAGGATGGATAAAGGAGACTGCATTATCAGCTGCAGCTTTTATGACCGTGAGGAAAGAGAGAACTGTCCGGCTGTTCTCGTTGGGAAGGTTCCGGATGAATCTGTTATTCCGGCTACCAGAGGCTGTCAACGCTATGGAAATGCGTTATACACCTAATAGTTGACCGCTCATAGATTTATTATAATATATCATTGCAAAAAAATCAAGAGTTTTCAGAAAAATCAATCCGCCTCAATATGGGGCGGATTGTGTAAAAAGTATTTATAGGAAGTCTTTCAGATTGCTGATTTCCTCTGCTTTCAGGGATTCCGTAACATGAGCGTATGTTGATAGGGTGAATCCCACATTACTATGCCCAAGAATAGCTGAAAGTGCCTTTATATTCATTCCGCTTTGAATACTGCGTGTGGCAAAGGTATGACGAAGGCCGTGAATGTGAACAATACGGATGCCGTTCTGTTTCAGAATTTTCTTGAAATCCCGCTGGAAATCACGAGGTTCGATAGGCGTTCCGGTAGTGGATGTGAACACAAAATCGGAGGCTGGCAGATGATGAGACTTGAAATAGGCTGCCTGTGCCTCACGGTAACGGCTGAGTTTTTCAGCGATTTCAGGGAGCAGAGGAATTGTCCGGACAGAATGTATCGTCTTCGGTTCGTTAATCTGGAGAATGGTTTTATTCGGAGCATTTTCATCAGGATTCATGACTCTGTTCAGTGTCTGTGTAATTCTGATATAGCTTTGTCCGTTTAAGTCGAGATACACATTCTTCCAGGGCAATCCCAGTAACTCACCCTGCCTGACTCCGGTATAGAGTGCGAGAAGAATCGGCATTTCCAGCCGATGCCCTTTGAGTGCTTCCTGGAGCTGTTTCTGCTCCTCAACTGTGAAGTAGCGCATCTCAACTTTTTTCCGTTTTGGAAGAACAACAGCATCTGCCGGATTCTTGGCAATCATGTCTAATTTGACTGCCTGTGCCAGAGCCTTATGCAGCATATCATGCATATTTTTGATAGTCTTGGGACTGAGACCGCCTTTTCCGTCAAGTCTTCCGTTTTTGAATTTGGTGTTATAAAAATTTTGTATGATGACCGGAGTGAGTTTGTATAATTCGCACATCCCAATAGAATCTTTGATATGTTTAAGAACATATGTTCGATAATTGACAAAGCTGCTCATTCTAACCTCGTTTTTGCAGTAAGTCTCCAGCCAGAGACAGAGCCAGTCATACAATGTTGTCTTATTCGGCTCAATATAGGTATTCGTGCCAAGCTGACTGAGCAGTTCATTCATTTTCTCGGAGACTTCTTTGCGGCTTTTTCCATAGATGTATTTACGCTTGCTTTTTCCGTCAGCACTTGGCATAGAAACTACTCCACGCCAGCGTCCCTGTTTATCCTTGTAGATACTGCCTTCATTGTTACCTCGTCTGAGCATATAATCACCTCATTTTCAGAATAGAGACCTGCCAGCTGGAACGCTGACAGGTCTAACAAATTAAAGTTCTCCGCAGAAGTCATAGAAACCGTCTTCA
>JAZQIL010000099.1:0-10265 GCA_045541055.1 Oscillospiraceae bacterium | reverse complement strand
CAATTTAAAAACTCTTCATCCGAAAACACTCCGCTTTGATTTATTTCTCGCAGGATGCACTCAGCTTATCGGTGTGATTCTTGCCAAAGCGATTCATCAGTCAGGACTTTACAAAAGCATCCGTAAAATTGCTGCTCTCGCTGCCTGAATTTTTATTTTTTATATTTTTTCTGACTGATGTCCCATCGACCTTTTTGTTGTGCCTGTTTTTTCTTTGCACACCTGAAAAATCCACTCTTTCATTCTCATATTTCTTTCATCACTTCCTTTTACTATCTTGGCTCTGCATTTTGCAATCGCCTAGCTTTCCGCACACATATCCCTGATAGTTCTTTCCGTAACTCCTATCATTTCAGAGAGTTCCGCCTCTGTGATTCTGGTCGGCTTGTGCATATACCATTTCATCATCTGAACGAAACTTTCAAATTCAAAATTTTTCGTGAGGACTTTCTCCTCGATTTCGGTAAGACGGGCGGAATTTTCATCAATATTTTTTTCCGTCCTGCTTCATGTTTTCTGTGTTCATCGCAAAATCTCCATAAAGTATGAAAAAATTTATTCATAGCCAAAAAAGCCTTTTGCAGTATAGCATAGATTTCTTAAACTGATAATAATTTCAAAGTGAAATTTATGTGAAAAATGACGATTCAGCCGTCAATTTTTTTGCAGATTTTTTTATTTCAGTCGGCTGAAAATAATAAAATGCCTTGAGGACATTGAGCAGGGACTTGTGGGAACAGTAATTGTCAAGGATATGTCACGGCTCGGCAGAAACTATCTTCTCGTCGGACAGTACAAAGCCGGCATATGCCACAGAATCTTCCCGGAGAACCGGAGAAGAACTCGAAAGGTCTCTTTTAAGACAAAAAATGGATTCTGACTTCTCCGGATGAATGGCACATTATTCCCAATACTCATCCTGCAATCATTAGCAGAGAAGATTTTGAAGTTGCACAGGAAAAACTTTCAGTTCCGCATCATCGTAAACCAGCCGATAAAACTGCGTTATTCTATGATATGGTTTATTGTGCAGACTGTGGTGCAAAGATGTACACTGTATGAAATGCGAAATATGAAGTGTCCAGCTATGTATGCTCTACTTTCAGAAAAGCAGACCGCATTTATCAAAAGGCTTGCTCCAGCCATTATATCGGCGAAAAAGTCCTGAAAGACCTTGTATTTTATGAAATTCAGAAATTTTTGCAGTTTGCATTTTGATATCAAAATACTATCTGACTTGTAGCTGATTTTTCTAAATTCAAAACATCATTACTTAAAATTTTGTAATAAAAATAGAAAATTGCAGACGAATATTGACAAAAACAAAGATATTAGCTATAATAAATTATGTAATTAGCGAATGCTAATAATTGAAATGAGAAATCATTTTATTTTTTCAAAAATAAAGTTAGCTTAAACTAATCATGATGGCAGAACAGAAAATAAAATAGGTTCAATGAGAAAGAAGGGATTGTCTTTATGTATCTTGAAGTCAAAAATGTGAAAAAAAGTTACGGAAAAGACAGCAGTTATATTCAAGTATTAAAAGGCGTTTCTACTAGTGTAGAAAAAGGTCAGATGTGCGTCATTCAAGGTACGAGTGGTTCAGGAAAATCTACTCTCCTGAATTGCATCGGCGGTCTGGATACAATGGATTCCGGCTCTGTTAAAGTGGACGGAAAAGAAATTTTCGGCTTAAAACCGTCTGAATTGTCTGATTACCGCAGAAATTATTTAGGATTTATTTTTCAGTTCTATAATCTCGTTCCAAATTTGACCGTGAAAGAAAATATTCAAGTTTGTCAGTATTTATCCAAAGACCCGATGAACATGGAAGAACTTCTGGAAACATTAGGCTTAACAGAACATCAAAATAAATTTCCTGCACAGCTTTCCGGTGGTCAGCAACAAAGATGCGCTATCGCCAGAGCTTTGATTAAAAATCCAAAATTATTGCTTTGTGATGAGCCTACTGGTGCATTGGATTCCAATACTTCAAGAGATATTTTGATTTTGCTGGAGAAAATTAACAGGAAATATAACACCACCATGCTGATTGTCACCCATAATAATTCTATTAAAAATATGGTGCATAAAGTGCTTATCGTCAAAGATGGCATGATTAAAAAAGATTATGAAAATGAAGTGCTGATTCCTGCGGCGGAACTGGAGGATTTATAAGTGGATAAACTTCTTAGAAAACGCCTTCCCAGAGAATTTCAAGCAAATATTGGACGGTATCTGGCATTAACTTTCCTGATTGCAATGGGAATTTATATTGTTATCAGTCTGGTCGGTGCAGCAGAAACTTTTATCATCAGGACAGAACAGTATAAAAGCATCAATATGGTGGAAGATGGCAATTTTACAGTTTTTGTTCCGCTGAAAGAAAAGGAAGTCAAAAAAATTACTTCAAAAGGCACAGAATTGGAAGAAATGTTTTATTCTGATATTCAGGCAAAAGACGGCTCAACACTCAGAATGATGAAAAATCGTACAAAAATTGACTTGATTCAGCTTGATGAGGGAAAATTAGCAACGTCTTTACAAGAAGCTGTCGTTGAAAAACGTTATGCAGAAGAACATCAGCTTCATATCGGGGATACTGTTAAAGCAGTCGGATTTGATTTTAAAATTACAGGAATTGGTACAGTTCCTGATTATGAAATGCCATCAAAAACTTATGCAGATGCTGTTGTTGAAAGCAAAACATTCGGTTTGTTATTTGTTACACCGGAAACTTACAATACAGTGATTTCTTCTAAAAATAAAGGGGTAAAAGCTGAAGAATATGTTTATGCATTTCACCTCGGAAGTCGGGACAGCTATACAGAACTCAGAGAAACAATAGAAGATTTTGAATTTAATTACAGAGATGTCCAAAATGCATATTTTCAGGATACTATCAACAACGCACTAACAGAAAAATATGACATTCAGAATTCTGTCGATGAACTGACTGACGGCGCAAAAGTACTCCGTGACGGTATGGACGAATTAGACGGCAATAGTAATGCAATGCTTGACGCTGTTGATGAATTGTTCAATTCCTATCTGAAAGCAACAGAACAATCTTTAAATACACAAGGCGTTTTTCTGGGACTCACAAAGGAAAATTATGCTGAAAAACTTGAAAATTTGATTTCTGATATTCAAAGCGGAAAAATGGCAGAAGTCGATAATCCGGAAGATTCCATTTCTCAGCTGAAAGAAATGAAAGAATCTTTGGATTCTCTGATAGAATTTTCTGACGGTGTCTATCAATATACAGATGGTATGCAGGAAGCAGCCAAAGGCGCAGACGAACTTTTTGACGGTACAAAGGAAATGCAGGACGGTATTGACGAACTTTTAGATAAAGCCTTTGAAGTGAAACTTAATAATCTGACTTCTTTTGTGAAAGCAGACAGCAATGTCAGAATTGGTGCAGCTGCTTCTGATGTGGAAATTAACAGAATAGCCGGACTATTTGCAGGCATTATTATTTTAATATTATTTACTTATGTCATTTCTGTTTTTGTTATCAATCAGATTGAGCAGGAATCTGGTATTATTGGAGCGATGTATGCACTCGGCATTGAAAAGAATACTTTGATGAAACATTATGTCACGCTTCCGGTACTGGTAACATGCATTGGCGGAATTATCGGCACAATATTAGGCTTTTCCCCTATTGGTATACCGACTCAAATGGCAGATACTTATGCATATTATTCTGTTCAGAATTTTGATGTTTATTATGCACCCTATCTGATAGCTTATGGAATTCTGCTTCCACCGCTGATTTGTATGATTGTGAATACACTTGTTATCAATAAAAAGCTTTCACAAACTGCACTTTCTTTAATGCGCAACGAACAGAAAGCTTCTGATATCAAACAATTTAATATTAAAACAAAAAATTTCACTCGGCGTTTTCAAATTCGTCAGCTTTCCAGAGAAATTCGCTCTGTATTAACAGTCGTCTGCGGTATGTTGCTTTCAGTCATATTGATAGAATTAGGGCTGGACATTTATGTTATGTGTGATGCTGTTAAAGTCTATAACGTTCGGGATACGAAATTTTCCTATCAGTATCTTTATAAATACCCTACTGAAAAAGTACCGAACGGCGGTGAAGGCGCATATATTGAAACGCTTAGTATTGATAATAACGGCTATATGCTGGACGTGACAATTATCGGTCTGAACGAAAACAGCAAATATTTTAACGCTGTACTTCCAAAAGGCAAAAATAAAGCTGCTATCAGCAATTCTATCTATGAACGCTATCATTTGCATGATGGTGATACATTCACTTTAATTGATAATGTAAAAGATATGAATTATCATTTCACAGTGGAAGGTCTTGTAGAATATTCTCCCGGATTTACTATTTTTATGGACATTGACAGCATGAGAGAATTATTTAACCAGTCAGATGATTATTTTAATACCGTTTATTCTGATAAAGAACTGGATATTGAAGAAGGTCGTCTTTATTCTATTCTGACAAAAAAAGATGTTGAAAATGCAGCAACAATTTATGTTAATTTAATGATGGGTATGATTATCATGGTCATTTTGGTTTCTGTGATTGTCTTTTGTGTAGTCGTATATTTAATGATGAATGTCATGATTGACAAGTCAAAATTCGGCATTTCACTGATTAAAATTTTTGGTTTCCGGTCAGGCGAAGTCCGGAAAATGTACCTTGACGGGAATTTCTTAGTAGTCGCTGTTGGCGGACTGTTCTGCATTCCAATCGGAAAAGTTTTTATAGACAGCGTTTATCCTAATTTAATTACCAACATTGCCAGCTGTATGAAACTGGAATATCCTTGGTATTTATATCTTGCAATTTATGCAGGAATTCTGATTGTATACCTTATCATCAATTCGTTCCTGATGCGTAAAATTGACAAGATTACCCCAGCAGAAGTCCTTAAAGAAAGAGAATAAATCCAGAAAGAAAACCGCTTTGCTCTCAAGCAAGGCGGTTCATTTGTAATATCAGTCAAATACCAGCTAAAAATTTCTCTATTCTTCTGTTTGTCTAAAAGATAAAATCTTTTCTTCTATAATATGGCAAATATTTTCTGCATTTCTTTCAAAATAAAAATGATTGCCTTCATAGACTTTTTTCGTAAAGTCCGCACTAGTTGTATAATTTTTCCATAAATCAACCAGCGTGATATTTTTAATTGCCTTGTCTGCATCTCCGCAAAAAGCATAAATCGGACAATTTAAAGGCTTTTCTTCCTGATAGCGGTAAGCTTCACAAAGTGCAAAATCTTTCCGGATAATCGGCAGGAAAAATTGAAATAAAGGATTTTCTTTTTGAATCATTTCTTCCGGAAAATCGTAATATTTAAAAAATGCATCATCGGGAAGATTCTTAGTAGAACGAAGCCGGTATTCTTTCGGAGCGGTGCTGGCGGAAACAAATAATATTTCTGGTTCTTTTCCGTATAATGTCCGGATATGCTGTGCTGCTTCAAATGCAACGATACTGCCAGAACAATGACCTAAAAAGACAAACGGCTTTTCAAAAAGTGATTCACTTTCTTCTGCCATCTGCCGTGCCATGTCCAGTAATGTATCTGGCATAGGGTCTTGCATTCTGTTATCTCTTCCCGGATATTGTACCGGAAAGAGATTGACTTGATGAGAAAAATACTTTGACCACGGTGCAAAAAATGTAGAACTGCTTCCGGCATGTGGAAAACAGAATAAGTTAATATTTGCTTCCGGATATATTGTCTGATGATTTATCCATTTCATTTTTCAGTTGCCGTTATTGAAAACTTGTCAAGCTGCAATAACGGATTTCACCTCTATTCATTATCAATTTTTATAAATTTTTTATTGAATGACTGTCAGAATATCCTTCATATGTTCCTTGTCAAGGGATTTCCATGTAAAGCCTTGTTTTTCAAGAAGCTGTACGGTTCTGTCACAAATCAAGCAAAGGTCAATCAGCTGTTCAATATCTTTTTCCTTCACATAAGATACAATTAACAGGTTTGCAATGAAATCCTGATAAGTATCTGCATTTTCACTCAGGAAATCACAGAATTTTCGCACAGAAAGCGGTTTCAGTTCTGCGCCGTTTGCAATCATCAGTTCTCCGATAGATTTCATGCTTAAACGTTTTGGATTGAACAGATGATAAATATGACCGTCTTCTGTTGTTGTGGAAAGTAAATCAATTGCTTCTGCGGCTTGGTCAATGAAGCTAAAGTCAAAAATAGGTGTTTCCATTTCGGGGAAAGTTCCAATGGAAAGAATGGCTTTGAAAAACTGGAAATAAGCATTATCTTCTGCATTTATCTGGAAAATGCCTGTCTGATAGTTTTGCACCAGATAACCAGGGCGGTAAATTTTCACATTTAAGCCATCAGCAGTTCTTGCTTGTTCTAAAGCCTTTTCAGCTAACATTTTAGATTTCAGGTAATAATTTTCAGCATAGGAATCTTTCTGCACTTCCAGTTCTGTAAAGGGAAGTACAGTTTTCCCACGTTCTTCATTATAGCCTGTTCCCATTGTAGAAATAAAATGAATGTCTTTTTTCAGCTGTGTTTTTGCGAAAGCAATCACATGTTCTGTTCCGGTGACATTTGCTGTGTAAAAGTCCTGCCAGTGTCCGTAATGCCGTAAAAGTCCTGCTACATGAAATACTGCGTCCACTTCTTTGGTAAGCATATCATAAGTATTTTGCTCCAGTCCGAAATTATCTTTTGCAACATCTCCGGCAAGAACGGTCATTCTGTCAGAAAATTCTTTTAAGAAATCCTCATTCGGGAAATACCATGCAAAAGCTCTTTGCAGTTTTGCAACGGCTTTTTCGTCAGAACGTTCTCTTACCAGAATTGTCAGTTTGCTGCTGCGGTGTTTGAGAAACCGTTCAATCATGTGGCAGGCTAAGAAGCCATTTCCGCCAGTGAGGAAAATATGCTGATATTCTTCACGAATCTGATAAGTCATTTTTGCATTATATGCGGCATAGTCTTTCATGTAAGCAAGATTACTTTCAGAAGGCTGATAATTTTTCAATTTTTCCGTCAGCTGGAATAATTTTTCCACATCTTCTTTCACACCGTCCTGACGGTAGGTCAATAAAGGTGCAATTTCAGCAATAGTTGATTTAGAAAACACATCTTGAAGAGAAACTTCAAAAATTCCGCCGACTTTGCCGACCATTTTCATCAAGTCTTTAGAAGTTCCCCCTAATGCAAAGAAATCATCATAAATACCAACATTCGCAACATTCAGCACTTCCGCCCAAATGGTCTGTAATGTTCTTTCTTTTTCATTTCTTGGTTTGCCGTTCATTTGATTCTGTTCCATGATAAACCTCCATAATATCTTTCAAAGAATCTGAAAATCTGTTATTTTTAATCTGCGTACAGACAGCGTTCGTTCAGCACATGCGGAACAATAAGCATTTTTTCCCTGACATATTGTGAAAATACAGCCATATCTTGCAAAACTTGTTCCTGAAGCACCGGAAAAATCATATTGTTCAAGATGTTCTGTTAATCCTGTTCCTAAATATTTCAAATAACTTTCCTTTAATGTCCATAATTTTGCAGCTGTAGCAGCAGGGTTCTGTGCTGTTTCAATTTCATGCAGTTCTCCCCTGCTGCATATATAAGTTAAAAATGCTTTGTCCTGTACTTGAAATTTTTCCGTATCGACACCAATTTCACTTGTATCAATGCCACATACAGCAGTATTGTCAGTATGTGATAAATTAAAATAAATTTCAGGATAATTTTTTAAAATTGGTTTCTGATATGTTCCATAGACAAATTCGGCTTTTCCCTCTAAAGCATATTCTGTTTTCAACCCGTACAGGAGCATTAAATATACTAAAAAAGCTGCTTTTCTGTCTTTTTCAAAACGATAATTTTTAATTTTGGTTTTGCGGTCATTTGTCAGAAGGTGCTGAAATGGGAAAAGTTCTGCTTCTTGTATGCCGTCTGTTGGCAAAATATAAATCATAATATTTGTCCGCTGGTCACAAGCTGAATTTCATCTGCAATATGCTGTACATATTCTTTCCCCAACTCATAAAGGAAAAAATGTCCGCCTTCAAATTCTTCCACATAACAGTAATTATCTGTTACTTGTGACCATGCTTTCATATCCGCTTTAGATGCGCCGTAATCCTCTGTTCCGGCATGGGCAATAATGGGAATATCAATTTTTTCACCGTGATAGTGATATTCTTCATGCAGTCTGTAGTCATTCCGGATAATGCTTGTAAACATTGCAAGATATTCTTTACAATTCAAAATTTCCTCTGGTGTACCGCCAAGCCGTTTTAATTCTTCCACCATTGCTTCATCTGACATATCACTTCGGAACAGTGAAGGGTCAGGCATTTGAGGCGCATGTCTTGCAGCCACAAATAACGCTTTTGGGTGAATGTGATATTGCTGGTTCATATACCACGCTGTGCAAAATGCAATAATTGCCCCTAAACTATGCCCGAAAAAGAAAAATTCACTGCAATGCGTTTTACTGACTTCTTCCTGAATTGCTTCTGCAATCTGATGAACGGCATCTCGAAAATGAGAAATACAATGTTCTTTCATTCGGATTCCCCGCCCCGGTAATTCAATCGGAATAAACCTGATGTTATTGCCTGTATTGTTCCATTTTGTAAAGTTGACACCGCTTCCACCTGCGTGGTGAAAGCAAAATACGTTCTGAATCGAATTGCTGCTTTTGTTATAAGGCAGCCATGATTGACTCAGCTCCATGATTGATTACTCCCTTTCTTGAAATTTCATACTATCTGATTCCAGTCATCTGTTTCCGCCAGCTTCTGAATCAGTTGCATATATCCGGAAAATGCTTGTTCAATTGCATTCTTGTCAAATAATTCTTCCACATAGTCCCACACAAATGTATAAGTGCCATTTCGATTGTATGCCTGATGGTCTAATGCAACCTGCGGTGTTTGACTGAGTGAAAATGTTTCAGTAATTTGTCTGTCCTGATAAGTTTCTGCTGATTTTTCGTGCCTGTCACGAAGCATACTGGTAAAGACAACAGGCATCATAATTTCTTTTCCAGACTGTGCAGAGAGTTCTTTCAAAATTTCCACACCGTTCCAGTAGCGGTATTCAATTGCTTGTAAAAGCTGTTCTTTCGTATCCAGCATGGTTTGATAAAGTGTTTGCTTTTTCTTCCGGTAAGCGATGAAAGTAGTATTTGTGAAGTCACCCATAATTTTTTCAACATCTTCATGAATCGGCAGACGGTTGAATAATGTTAAATTCAAAGTAAATGCTTCCCCGCCTGTCCAGTCTGCAAGGGCTTTCATGTAAGCTGTGCAGACAACAGCAGATTCTGTCAGCTGATGATGACGAATATTTTCATAAAAAGCTTCTGCGGTTTCTTTTGAAAGCGTGTATTGTAATCTTCTGAATACAGGTGTTTTCACTTCTGCCATTGGCTTGACAAACGGTAAAGGTGGCATTGTAGGAAGCTGTTTCATTTGTTTTAACCAGTACGCTTTTGATTTTTCTTCATAATTGTGTTTGCTGAGATAATGGCTTTCTTCTTTCAAATAGTCCTGAAATCCAAATGCCGGTTGACAGATTTCCTGCTTGTCATAATACTTGAAAATTTGTTCTATGAACATGTAAGCACTCCAGCCGTCAAGGATAATACAATCCATACTGAAATGAATGTAAATTTTCCCTTCACAAAGGCTCATAGAAACGAGAAACATCGGAAATGCACCAAGCGGATAAGTTTTATGTGCCAATGTTTCACGATAAGCAAGCAGTTCTTTTGAAGAACGTTCTTTGCATTCAATTGTATAGTGAGGCGGATTTTGCAAAATTTGCTGTGTACCATTTTCATAAACGACCATGCGGAGAACGTCTTGTTTTTGAATTAAAGCGTTGACTGCTTCTTCCAAGCGGTTTTGTTCACAGTCATTCCATTCAAATTCTACATAGTAATGTGCGCCAATACCGCCAAGCGTATAATCCGGATTTCTGCCCATGACGTAAGCAAGCTGAATTGGGGTTAAATGTGCTTCACTGCGCTGTTTCAGATAAGCAATGATTTGTTCTTTCTGTTCACGAATCTGTTTTTTCAATTCGTCTGTCAGTGCATTGCGTTCCGCTTTAAATTTAAGCTTTTCGCCGTCCAGATATAAGAACACTTTTTTCTGTGAAAGCATTTCTACAAAAGCAGAAATTTCTTTCATATCATCAAATTTTTGAGCATCTGCATCAGAATGCTGTACTTGAAGCTCTTTA
>JAZQIL010000098.1:0-2814 GCA_045541055.1 Oscillospiraceae bacterium | reverse complement strand
CGGTGAATATTTCATCAGAGAGGGCGAAACACAGCCACCTGAACGCTATACAGAAGCAACTTTATTATCGGCTATGGAACTCGCAGGACAGCATATTGAAGATGAAGAAATCCGCACTCTGATGAAAATGCAGAAAAAAGGACTCGGCACAGATGCCACCCGTGCGCCGATTCTCAAAGGCTTATTCGATAAAAATTATCTGACTTTGCAGGGAAAGACGATTTTTCCCACTGATAAGGGAATTTTTCTGATTGATACGCTTCCTGTTGAAAATATCAAATCTGCTGACATGACAGGTGACTGGGAAATGAAACTGAATCAGATTGCTATGGGAAAAGCCGATTATTCGCAGTTTATCAGAGAAATTTCACAGGTTACAAGAGAATGGTTTTCAGCCGTGGCAAATGCTCCGGAACAGCATTTTTCAAACGGCACACAAACAGAATTTTTCTGTCCGAATTGTCAAAAACCTTTGACAAGGCTTTCCACTGTCTGCAAATGTCCGGAATGTCAGTTTCACATGAGTACTTATATCTGCAAAGTCCGTCTTTCAGAAGAAATCATTTTACAGCTTCTGAAAAAAGGGCGTTCCAATCTTGTGAAAGGCTTTCAGTCAAAATCTGGAAAGAAATTCAATGCATATCTTGTTCTGAATCGGGAAACAGGCGAAATTACGTTTGATTTCACTTCCGAACAGGAAAAGAATCTGCATTGTCCGTTCTGCAATTCGCTGATGAATCCAATGCGTTACAGCTATCAATGCAGTAATCCAAACTGCGGATTTAAAATCAATTCTGAAATCTGTAAGAAAAAGCTGACAGTTTCTCAGATTTCAGCGATTCTGACCAAAGGACGGACTCCTTTAATCAAAGGTTTCAAATCCAAAGCAGGGAAATCATTTTCTGCTGTGCTGTATCTCGACAGAAACGACAGGCAGGTTAAATTTGATTTTCCTGAACAAAACAGGAGTGAGTGAATTTAATGCATAAATTATTTTTTATGAATTATAAGAGGTGTCGTCTTTAAACTGACAGTTTTCTCCTACGAAAGCAGTGCTTTTTTCATCAGGCAGAAATCAAATACATTCAATCTGTCATCTTTGCAGAAATCAGCCATTTTCCAGTCAGCAAGATGCGTATCAGGAACAGCAAGAAGCCATTTCTGGAACAGAATCACATCAGCAATATTAAAAACTCCGTCTGCATTGACATCGCCCATTATATTTTGTTCAGAATTGGATTTTACAAGCAGCTTTGCATCTGTCAGAGTGACTTCACCGCTGTATGCTGTCAGAGAAATTCCGTCCAGTTCAGTATAGGATATTTCAAGCTGATTCATTGCAGAAACAATATCTTCTGCAAGAAAGACTGCTTTTTCGCCGTTGAAATAAAACGGCTGAATTGCAGACCAGATAGAAGGTGTTGAAGACCAACGCTGTAAAGTAATCACGGGTGCATAGCCTGTATTGCTTGTATAATTCACTTCAATTGCATAGGAATTATCAAGAGAATTTAATATATCTTTGTCAAGCATCATTTTATCTGTTGTATCTGATGAAAGTTTCTGATACAAGGTATAATCCGCACAGGGATATTTTGCGACATTGGAATAAAGAATCCCATGTTTTGGGGTTTCTCCTTGCTTTTCAAAAAGTTCCGTAAGTGTTACAAATTCATAGCCCTGTTCTTTCAGTTCGGGCATAGCAATTTTCAAGGCCTCAACAGTCTGGCTGTTTCCGGCAGCATCATGCAGAAGAACGATTACTCCGTCTTTTGCACCATTTAGAATATAGTCAGCCCGTTCCTGAGCAGTGACATTCTGCATATAATCCTGACAGTCAATTCCGCAGATAAACGGCAAATCAATTGCATCATACATACTCTGGCTGACATCAATAAAAGGCGGACGGAAAAATTTTGTCGGTTCTCCTGTAATTTCCATTACTTTTTCGTCAACATAAGAAATTTCTGCCTGTAATTCTTCTGCTGACATTTTGGACATATTGGAATGTGTTTTGGAATGGTTGTCGATTTCCATGCCCATATCATAGGCACGTTTTACAGATTCTGCGCTTTCTGCATGGATATTGTCACCAATCAGGAAAAAAGAGGCTTTTGCGTCATACTGTTCCAACAAATCCAATACTTCATTAGTTGTAGTGGTATTTGGTCCGTCATCAAAAGTCAGAGCGATATATTTTGTTCCGTCCTGTTCGGCAGATACCTGATATATCGGAACATTGTGAGGTATCAGCAAAGTAACTGACAATACGGCTGTTATTATTTTTGTAATTGCTTTCATAATATTTTTCTCCATTTCTCTTTTAAAATTTAAGATTTTTTCTCCTTGTAACGAGATGTCAATTCCCGCAAGGAATGGGCATCTAAACCGATTAACTGTTCTGCCTCCTCCGGAACTGAATTCCAGAATTCCTGTCTGAAATATTTCGGATTTTCAAATGAAGCCAGATTCCTTTCCAGCGGAATATGCAGGGAAACTGCCGTGCGGATTATTTTCATGGCTAAATCCTGCATTTCCTGATTCCATTCAGTGCATCTTCTGAAAATACGGTCAGGGTGAGCCACCGCCTGAAAATATCCTGTTTTCATGCCTTGCAGAATGGCATTTCCAAGAAGACGATATTCCTCTCTGCAAAGCTGTTCTGTATCCAGTGAAAAAGAATAGGCAGGCGGATTTCATCTGAAGGCATTGATATGCATTCTAAGTACCAAAGGAATGGTAGCCATGAAGAATCTTTGTGAAATTATCAAAGGCTTAACTGGTATCCAACCGAGTACGGGAACAGTTTCCAAT
>JAZQIL010000097.1:0-2743 GCA_045541055.1 Oscillospiraceae bacterium | reverse complement strand
GACAGGGCAGAAGCATGAAGCGACTGAATGAACTGTTCGCTATGAATGGACAAATCGGCTTCCTTGCATCACAGCGTGTTGACGGAAAATTGATTCTGCCGGAAGCTGTCAAAGTCCTCAGCATCAAGAAATCTTCATGATTACGCTGAAAGAGGCTAAAAATTATCTCCGTGTTGACTTTGATGAGGACGACAGGCTGATTTCTGATTTGCTGCTGACTGCGAAAAAACTCTGTATGGATGTCGGCAGAATGACAGAAGAACAATTCGAGGAGAACGAGGACACCACCAGAACGGCGATGCTGTTCACGGTGTCCTATCTCTACGAAAACCGCAATACTGCGGACTTCAAGAAGCTCACGCTCCATCTCAGGGCGATTTTATTTGAACAGAGAGAGGGTGTTGTCTGATGGAAATCGGAAACATGAATCAGCGGATTACTATTCTTGAAAATCATGCAAAAAAAGACAGCATCGGCAATCACCTGAACGTCTGGGAAGAAATCACATCATGCTGGGCGGAAGTCAGGGTCAGAAATCTGCAAAGTTCCTCGGAAAAGACCGATACAGGTGTCACACGGGAGGTCAGAACGATTATTTTCACGGTTCGTCAGAGTCCAAACCTTTATTACATCAATTCTACCACGCACAAAATTTTATTCAGGAATAAAATTTATAATATCATTTCGGTGCAGATTGATTATGCAAACGGCGGATACATGACGATAACCTGTGAAATTCATGAGGCAGGTGTTCACGATGAATAGTTCCAGCAAAATCGACATTGATGAGCTAACAAAAGAAGTCATGAAAGGCTTGCAGGAATACAGCGAACTTGCCGACAGCGAGATGAAAAAGGCGGTCAGAAAGACAGCAACATCGGTGAAAAAAGAGATTTCTGCCAATGCTCCCAAGCTGACAGGCGACTATTCCAAAAGCTGGCGGGCATCTCTGACTGAAGAAAGAAGTCATGCCATGCACATGACTGTCCATGCCAATCCGCCGGAATACAGGCTTGCGCATTTGCTGGAAAACGGTCATGCCAAGCGTGGCGGCGGTCGTGTGGAAGGACATCCGCATATCGCTCCTGCCGAGAAAAACGGAGAAATCCTGCTCGAAACGCTCATCGGAAAGGCTCTGTCATGACTTACGAAGAAATCAACGAAATGATGATGGAAACCGGACTGCCGTTCGCTTACCATCATTTTGCAGAGGGCGAGTCGCCTGACCCGCCTTTTGCACTATTTTTATCGCCGGGCGAGAATACATTCGGTGCGGACAATCTGATGTATCATAGTTTTAAACGGCTTCACATCGAGCTTTACACCGACAGAAAATCGCCTGAAACAGAACAAATTCTCGAAGATGTTCTCACGGAGCATCACATTTTTTACGAAAAATCCGAAATCTGGATAGAGTCTGAACGGCTCTATGAAGTTCTTTACGAATTGGAGGTATAACTTATGGCACTCAAAAAGAATAAGGTTAAATACGGCTTGAACATGGTGCATTACGCAAAAATTACAGCGTGGTCTGATGACGGTATTCCGACATTTGCTGACCCTGTCAGACTCCCCGGTGCAGTTTCTCTCTCGGTGGATGCAAGCGGAGAAGCCGAAAATTTCTATGCCGACAACGTGGTGTATTTCGTCATCAATAATAATGCAGGCTATGAAGGCGACCTCGAAGTTGCCCTTATCACGACCGATTTTGCAATGCAGATTCTTGGTGAAATTCTCGACAGTAACGGTGTTCTGGTGGAGAAAAATGATGCAGAACTGGCACAGTTTGCACTGCTCTTTGAATTTGAGGGCGACAAGAACAAAATCCGTCATGTGCTGTACTGCTGTTCCGCATCCCGTCCCAAAACAGAAAGCAGCACCAAGGAGGAATCCACCGAAGTCAAGACAGAAACCATCGCTATCAAGTCCACTGCCCTGCCAAACGGTCTGGTAAAATCCAAAACCTGCGAAAATACAGACGAAACTACCTACAACAACTGGTACAAGTCCGTGTACATTCCGAATATTAGCACGGCAGCAGCAACAACAACCAAAACTGCAAAAAGTGCATAAGGAGAATTTCACATGGCTATCAAGAAAAATATTATCATTGACGGCATCGAAGTACCGTTCAAGGCAAGTGCGGCTGTTCCCCGTCTTTACCGCATGAAATTCCAGCGTGATATTTATAAGGATTTTGCTGCTTTGCAGAAATCCATGAAGGCACAGAAAGCGGAACAGTCGGATGATGAAAATCCGGAAGAATCCGCTGCTCCCCGTGAATCCGGCATGGATATTGAAAGTCTGGAGGTATTCGAGAACGTGGCGTGGGTGATGGCACATCACGCTGACCCTGAACACGTTCCGGATGACCCCAACGATTGGTTAGAGCAGTTCAACACATTTTCTATTTATGAAGTTCTGCCAAAACTCATCGAATTATGGGGCTTGAACATCCAGACACAGGCAGAATCTAAAAAAAAGCTCGTCCAATTGACAGGGAAATGACCACGCCTCTGTTTCTGCTCCGGTGTAAGCAGTTAGGGCTTTCCATGATGGAGCTTGAACTGCTGACTATCGGCTTAATCGATGATATGTTCATCGAAAAAGAAAATGACGATTTTGATTATCCCTCGAAAGCGTCACAATCCGATTTCGATAATTTTTAACTGCAATTGTATAACTTTAATTTATATACAGGTATGGAGGTGACTGCATGGCAAACAGAATCAAGGGCATCACC
>JAZQIL010000096.1:0-4110 GCA_045541055.1 Oscillospiraceae bacterium | reverse complement strand
GTAGTGCGTTTTTGAAATTTTAATGAAGAATGAAAAAATAATACAGATTTAAAAGAAATTTATTGTTGCAAGTTACTTTATCAAGCCATGACCTGAATAAAAAACAACGAAAAATAGGGCTGCTACACCATTTGTTTTGGTGCAACAGCCCCTCTCTTTTTCATACGCATTAAGAAACGGAGGTATGCCATGACGGAAGCACAGAAGCAACGGATTATGGAACTGAGAAAAAAAGGCTGTGTCTTTGCGGATATTGCTAAAGAATTGGGAATTTCAGTAAATTCAGTGAAATCTTTTTACAGGCGGCACGCCTGCACAGCTCTAGTTCAAACAGAAACATCTCACAACGAAAATTTATGCAAACGATGCGGAACGGAACTTGTCAACACTCCCGGACACCGGCAGAAAACATTCTGTTCTCCAGCTTGTCGGCAAAGATACTGGCTGGAACATGGTGAACAGATGCAGCATAATTCTTTTGTCACAATTATTTGTCCTGTCTGCGGCAGGGCATTTTCTGATTACAAGGGGCATCACAGAAAATACTGCTCTCATGCCTGCTATATCAGCCACAGATACGGAGGCGCAGCTTATGAATCAGAATGATTTCAAGTATCATGTTACAATGAGCCTTGTGCGGAAAATGATGGAAAAAGGCTTGCTGACTGCCGATGAATACGCCGTAATTGATACAATGATGAGGGAGAAATACCGCCCGAAAATCGGCACATTATTTATCGGAAAACCGTTGACTAATCCGCCGTAATACGGTAATATGGTAGCTGAAAGGAGGTCTGCTTTATGGCAGAAAACAAGCCTAAAATTACGAAAATCGAACCGAAAATTCCCACTCTTCCGAAACGGAAAAGAGTCGCTGCCTATGCCCGTGTTTCAATGGAAACTGACCGCCTGATGCACTCCTTATCCGCACAGGTCAGCTATTACAGTGACCTGATTCAGAAAAATCCTGAATGGGAATATGCCGGAGTCTATGCAGACAGTGCGGTTTCCGGAACGGGAATTTCCAACCGGCAGGAGTTTAAAAGACTGATTGATGACTGTGACAGGGGGCTTATCGACATTGTGCTGGTAAAAAGCATCTCACGCTTTGCAAGGAATACTGTTGACCTGCTCCGGACAGTACGCCATCTGAAGGAACTCGGCATTGAAGTACGTTTTGAAAAGGAGCATATCAGCTCATTTTCGGACGGCGGAGAACTGATGCTTACCCTCCTTGCAGGTTTCGCACAGGAAGAATCCCGTTCCATCTCCGAAAACTGCAAATGGGGTATCAGCAAACGTTATGAAAACGGTCAGCCGAGAAACTGCATCTGCTATGGTTATCAAATCGTTGACGGAAAATTTGAAATTGTACCGGAGGAAGCAGAAGTAATCCGCCAGATTTTTGAATGGTATCTTGCAGGCGATTCCTGTTACATCATTTGCAGGAAACTGAATGAATCCGGTACAAAATCCTATTATGGGAAAGAATTTACAGGGACAGTATTAAGCTATATTCTCCGTCAGGAGAAGTACACCGGAAATGTGCTGCTGCAAAAGTATTATACTGAGAGCCATGTATCGCATAAGGAGCGAAAAAATCACGGTGAACTGCCTATGTATCTTGTGCAGGAATCTCATCCTGCGATTATCTCACAGGAAACTTTTGATGCAGTACAGCAGGAGATTTCAAGGCGGTACGGTGTTCCGATTGTGAACGGCGTCGCTGCAAAAGATACCTATATGCATCATCCAAAAGACGGAAAAAAGCCGAAATCGTCATATCCACGGAGAAAAGCATTCTGGTCTGAAGAACAGCGTGCAGAACACGCTGAGGTCTACAAATCCAGAGAGACTTTCAAATATTTCAAGTATGATTTATCCCTGTTTATCAAGTGTGAAAGATGCGGACAGAACCTGACATCGAAAATAAGACATTATGCAGACGGAACTGATGAATTATGGTGGGAGTGTTTCAAGCACCACAGAGTATCGTCTGATACAGCAAGACCGAAAAATATTCAGGACGAAGCCCTGAAAAATCAAATTGCTGCCGTACTGGATATTCCAGAATTTGATGTGGAAATCATGGAACAGAAACTGACACATATTTCAATTCTTGGCGATATGCTGACGTTTCATTTCCGTGACGGTCACAGCGTAACACAGCAGTATATCCCAAGCAAGCGAAAATACCGCAGAAAGGAAGAAAAATGAGTACAGTAACCAAAATTCCTGCATCCATCAGCCGGTATACTGCCGCTCCGATTGATACTCCGGTTAAAAGAAAAGTGGCTGCCTACGCACGAGTATCCACAGACTCAGAAGAACAGCTCACATCTTATGAAGCACAGGTCAGCTATTATACGGACTACATTCAGAAACATGATGACTGGGAATTTGTCAGGGTATATGCTGACGAGGGTTTAAGCGGCTGTTCCACGGCAAAGCGTGAGGGGTTCAAACAAATGGTCGCAGATGCTCTTGCCGGACGCTTCGATCTTATCATCACAAAAAGTGTGAGCAGGTTCGCAAGAAATACCGTTGACAGCCTGTCCACAATCCGTGAACTGAAAGAGCATCATGTGGAATGCTACTTTGAAAAAGAAAATATCTGGACATTTGACGGACGCGGAGAATTGTTAATCTCCATTATGTCGAGCCTCGCACAGGAAGAATCCCGTTCCATTTCTGAAAATGTAATATGGGGACAGCGGAAACGCATGGCGGACGGAAAGCCGAATGTTCCGTTCGGACGTTTTCTTGGATACGACAGAGGACCAGACGGAAAAATGGTCATCAATGATGCGGAAGCAGAAACTGTGCGGAAAATTTACAGCCTGTTCCTGACAGGGCTGACACCGCATACGATTGCCAAAAAGCTGACAGAACAAGGCATCCGGACACCTGCCGGAAAAGAAAAATGGCACAGCAGTACCGTAAAAAGCATTCTGACCAATGAGAAATATAAAGGTGATGCCCTCCTGCAAAAGACCTATACTGCTGATTATCTGACAAAAAAGCAGAAAATCAATCACGGTGAAATCCCTATGTACTATGTGGAGGGCAGTCATGAAGGCATCGTCACTCCGGAAGTGTTTGATGCGGTACAAACTGAAATGGAGAGACGGCAGTCAAGAAAAAGCCGGTACAGCGGCGTGGATATTCTTGCTTCAAAGCTTATCTGCGGAGAATGCGGATGCTTTTACAGTCCGAAAGTCTGGCATTCCACTGACCGGTACAAAAGGATTGTTTATCAGTGCAGTCATAAATACAAAGACGGAAAACGCTGTGAGACTCCGCATCTGACTGCTGATGAAATCAAACACACTTTCATTCAGGCAGTCAATGATATGCTTCAGAATAAAGCGGAAATCACAGCGAATCTGCGTGAGAGCATTGCGGAAGTATCTGATGTGACTGTGCTGGAGAAAGAGCGTGATAAATTCAAGGAAGAAACGATAATGTATGCTGAGAAAGTGGAAAACTGTATCAGGGAGAATGCACAGACTGCACAGAATCAGCAGGAATATCAGCAGCGGTATGAAGCACTTGTCGACTGCTATGAAACAGCAAAAAGCAAATTTGAGCTGCTTGAAAAAGAGATTGCAGAAAGGCATACAAGAGTACAGGCGATGGAGGAATTTATCGCAAATATCAGTAAACAGAATCCACTGTCCGAATTTGATGAAACGCTCTGGGGAACACTGCTTGAATCCATTACAGTTTACAGCAAAAAGGATATGAGGGTAAAATTTAAGGATTGAATATGTTATTTCTGCGGCACTCTGCTTTTTTTGGCGGAGTGCCGATTTTTTGTATGTACATAGCTTTCGTTTGTTGATGCACCCAAAATGCACCCAAGATTTGAGTCAGGTGCATCAAAAATCAATTTGTATCTACGAAGGTGGGAAGATAAATCTTATCATAACAAAAAGTGTGAGCAGGTTCGCCAGAAACACAGTGGACAGCTGATATCTGACTGTACAGCACTGGAACAGGAGCGTGACCGCATGAAAGAAGAAACAGTTTTGCTTGCCGGAATGGTAGAAAGTCTCATCATGGAAAATGCACGGGTTGCCCTCGACCAGACAGAATACCGGAAAAAAT
>JAZQIL010000095.1:0-23799 GCA_045541055.1 Oscillospiraceae bacterium | reverse complement strand
ATCCAGATTGGAAGAAAGCTTGTCAGACGATATATGGCAGAAATGAATCTGTGTACGGTTTATCCGAAGCCAAATCTTTCCAAGCCAGCAAAGAATGCAGTAAAAATGCCGTATTTTCTGAAAAATCTGAAAATTGAACGTCCCAATCAGGTATGGACGATAGATATCACTTATATCAGCATGAAGAAAAGTCATATGTATCTCACAGCAGTGATTGACAGGAATACACGCTTTATCGTGGGTTATGAATTGTCGGATACGCTGGATACTGCACCTGTTCTGGAAGCAGTGAAGAAAGCTGTCAGACAGTACGGCAAGCCTGAAATCATTAATTCTGACCAGGGCAGTCAGTTTAGCAGCGAAGATTATAAGAGCTGGCTGAAAGAAAATGAGATAAAGCAGAGCATGGACGGAAAAGCACGCTGGGTAGACAATGTTATAATTGAGAGATGGTTTCGCAGCCTGAAATGTGAGCTGATTTACATCAATGAATTTCAGACTCCACGTGAACTGCGTCAGGCTATCGGAGACTACATACACAGCTACAATACAGAATGCCCACATGCATCACTGGATTATCATTATCCAGCTGACCTGTACCTTGCTGCCTGAATCATCAGCAAAATATACAATTCTGAAAATCCATTTTTGGGCAGCTATACAAACTTTATCCCGTCACGATAAATTTTTCATTTCGTGTCTTGACAAAGGGGACACTTTAAAATATAAAAATTGCTAGTTGACATTTCTGAAAACATATGGTATAATAGAAGCGAAAAATTAAGTTTCATCTAAAAAATTTGATTTTTTACAGACAGCCAGAAGGGGTCATTTAGCATGAAGCAGATTAAAATTCGCTTTGAACAGGATTCTTTGCTTCCGCATATTGAAGTAATGATTCGCTCCTCTGAACAGGATGAACAGATAACGGAGCTAATCAGAAAAATTTCGGATGAAAATTCGGATTTTTTAGTGATTACCGACATCAATAATATTTCTAATACAATTATGATGAATGATATTTTTCTTCTTTCGGTATCAGGAAAGTATGTAAAGTTGGAAACAGAATCAGAAACGTATACTGTCAAGCAGTCTCTTCAAAATCTGGAAAATATACTGGATATGAAAAAATTCATACGCATTTCCAGACATGAAATTGTCAATTTATCCAAAGTAAAACACTATGATTTCACATTAAGCGGAACACTTCGCCTGCAACTTGTGAACGGCACTGAAACATGGGCTTCCAGACGGTGTATTCCTCTCATACGAAAACGGATTGCAGGAAAGGAGTGATTTTATGTTTTTGACAACGCTCAAACGTGCAGGACTAGGCATTTTATTAGGCATTACAATTGGAAATCTGATTGCTGTCATTACCGGTTTTTCCACTGGTGAGGAAAGCAGATTCGTTTCAGCAGGCTTGATTCAAAAAGCTGGAAGTGAAGCAATGGCATTTCTTTTACAAACAATTTTTTCTGGATTATACGGTGCAGTCTGTATGGCTGGAATGAGCCTTTATGAAATTGAACACTGGAGTATGCTTCGTTCTTATCTGGTACATTACAGCATCATTATTCTAAGTTATATTCCCCTTGCATTCTTTCTCTGCTGGGTGCAAACTGTAAAGGAATTAGCTATTATCACAGGAATTCAGACAATAGGATATTTCATAATTTGGCTGATTATCTATTCTGTCTACAAGGTGCAAGTAAAAGAATTAAATCGACAAATAGTACAGATTTCAAAAGCTTCCTGCTAAAGGGAGCTTTTTTATTATTATTCTTTATGACCGTTCATACCGAATTTTATACCGTTTGTGCCTAAACAGTTGACGTATATTCTTTCATATGGTATAATTATATTGTATTCTAACTTAATGCTCTTAAAATATGTGCATTATTACCAAGTTTATCAAAGGAGATGAATGAATATGCGAAAAAAACGAATTTCTGCTGTTGTTTCTTCTTTTCTTCTGACAGCAAGCCTGATGTCACAAGCTTTTCCGTTGGAAGCGATGGCAGAAGAGTTTCAATCAGAAGAAACGACATTGACAGTCGCTGATGAACCTGTCACAATTCTTGGAAATACACCCGAAGTACCGACTCCAAGTGAAGGCTCTGTCAGTGATGCGTGTGGTGAAACTACCACATGGACGTATGATATCGAAACAAAAACCTTGTATCTGCAAGGCGAAGGAGAAGTGGAAGATTTCTGCTGGAATTCTGAAACATGGCTTGACTATGCACCAGAAGCAGAAAATCTCGTCATTGAAAGCAGTATTACAGCCATTACAGCGGCTACCCTTTCAGAATGCAAAAATTTGAAATCTGTTATCATTCCCCGCTTGTCATTGAGTTCAGAGGGAGATGTTTCTTCTGTATCATTAAATGAATGGTTCGGCGGTCAGGATATGAGAAAACAGCTTGTTTCCGTCACAATACTCGAAGTTACAGAAATCCCGAAAGAATATTTCAAAGATATGAATCTTTTAGAATCCGTCACACTTCCGGATACTGTGGAAACTATCGGAGAATCAGCATTTAGTGGCTGTACTGCTTTGCAGGCTGTTCCTGTGTCTGCTGGTCTAAAAACAATTGCATCCAGTGCATTTAAGAACTGTTCCACCTTAACAGAAATCACACTCCCAGAGGGTGCAGAAACAATCGGAGAAAAAGCCTTTGACGGCTGTACAGGGGTATTAGCTTTAAATCTGCCGGATTCTCTGAAAACTGTTGAAAGTTATGCATTCAATGGTATGTCTGAACTGAAAGAACTTGTCATTCCGCCAAATGTGGAAAATTTAGGAATCAGCTTGATTGGTGCTGCGAACAGTCTGGGAGCGATTACACTCCCCTTTGCACTTGATCCCAAAGATACACAGGGAGAGGGCTATGTGACACAGCTTGACAGCTATATTCTTTCTCACGGTGAAACCATGCCTTTGAAGAAAGTCACCATCACAGGCGGTACAACTATTCCTAACAGTTTCATGAACGGTCATTCTGATGTCACAGAAGTGAACTTACCAGACAGCATTACTTTAATCTGCAAAAATGCTTTCTATAACTGTTCTGGACTGACTGAAATTCATCTTCCGGCAAATCTGGAAATCATCCGTGAAGGGGCTTTCCGTGGCTGTACAGGAATTACAGAACTGACACTTCCCGAAAATATCAAGAGAATTGAATCTACTGCATTTTACGGCATGAATGAAGTCACTGAACTGACGATTCCTGACAGTGCTGAATATATTGGAACAGACCTGTTCGGAAACGATTCCAAAATGCAGAAAATTACACTTCCTTTTGCAGGTGAATCCCGTGATGCAACTTTAGAAAACGGCTGTAATTTAGTTTCGACTATCGGCTATTCCAGTTCCAACAGGGAAATGCCTTTGACAGAAATCACCTTTACAGGCGGTACAATTGTTCCGAATGGCTATTTCCATTATTTTGAAAATTTGAAAACAGTCAATTTCGCTGATACCATGACGGAACTCGGAAATAATTTATTCTATGCTACCGGAGCTTATTACGGTTTCCAGAATGCAGCACTGGAATCTATTATTCTTCCTGATAGCATTATTTCTATCGGCAATGACACATTTCGGAACTGCCCGAATCTTGCAAATATTACATTCTCTGAAAATCTCCGAGAAATCGGCGAAAGAGCCTTTACAGATACGGCTTGGCTGAACGCTCAGACAGCGAAGGGCTTTATCAATGCCGGAAATGTCGTTATCGGCTATAATGGTGATTACAAAGAATCTTTAACCATTCCGGAGGGTACAATCGGCATTGGTGCAAAGGCATTTCAAAGCGGAACATTCAGCACAGTTACTTTGCCTGATGGCTTACTGTATATTGGCAGAGTTGCTTTTGACAGCTGTCGAAATCTGAAAGAAGTCAATATTCCCGACAGCGTTGAGGAAATCGACGACTACGCATTCTACAGATGCTCCTCGCTGGAGACAGTCACTATTCCGGCAACGGTCGGCACAATCGGCACAGATGTTTTCAGTGAATCGTCATGGAGCAATTTACAGGAAGATGGTCCTATCTATATCGGAACAAAATTTTACGGCTATAAAGGCACAATGCCGGCACATACGACTTTAACGCTCCGTGACGGTACAGATACTATCGTAGATGATGCACTTTCTGGCTATGCAAATCTGGACGAAATTATTCTTCCGGATTCTCTGAAAACAATCGGAAAGAATGCCTTTAAAGGCTGCATTTCCCTGACAGAAATTTCCATTCCGGATAGTGTAACGGATATTGGAGATAATGCATTCAACGGCTGTACAGAACTGACACAGGTTCAGCTGTCTGCGAATCTGAACAAAATCGGCTCATATGCATTCAAGGAATGTGCGAAACTCGAAAAAGCTGATATTCCTTATGGTACAAAGTCCATTGGAGGCAGTGCCTTTTATAACTGCGGTGCATTGCGTGAAGTCATTCTTCCTGATACGCTGGAAACTGTAGAAAGCTATGTATTCGGATTCAGCAATGATTTTATCAAGGAAGATGATTTTGCAAGAACTTTGACCATTGCAGAGGGTTCTGAAAAAGTAACCTACACAATGACGAAAGAATTATCTTTCTGTACAAACAAAGTAAATTTGCCGGAAGGTATTACCACAATCTGTGAAAGTGCCTTTGAGAAATACACTCTGGTTGATGAAATCATTCTGCCGTCAACAGTGACAACTGCTGAAAAGAGAGCTTTCTATAATCTGGAAAATCTGAAAACTATCGGCAATCAGGCAGTATTCAGTGAAATCGGTGAAGAAGCATTCCGGAACACCAGCATTGAAGAAACTCCTGCTATGACACCAGATTGTGTACTGAATAAATTATCCTTTGGTTACTGCAAATCCCTGAAAAAGGCTTTATTGCCTGAAAATATCGAAACGATTCCGAGAGAACTATTTTCCAACTGCTATGCGATTCCGGAAATTGTCATTCCTGATTCTGTCACTCAGATTGATTATTATGCATTCGGTAATAATATTTCGCTGAAAACCATCACTGTGCCGAATCAGATTGAGGACGAAGAAGCCATGTCTGGTGTTATCGTAACAAAAGATACAATCAATTCAGCATTTCTTTATGATAAGAGCCTGCTGGACGGTCAGACTTTAGAGAGAACTATTATTTTCGCTGAAGGAAGAAAAACGCTCTCTTCCGCTTTGATGAATAATTTCAGAAATGAGGCTGTTTCCGTTGTTCTTCCAAAGAGTCTGAAAAAAATCGAGGGTGAGACATTTGCAAGCTGTCCGGTTCTGACCTCTCTGACGATTCCGGACAATGTTACAGAAATCGGAACAAGTCTTTGCTGGAACAGTAAAGCACTGAAAGAAGTCAAACTCTCTAAAAATCTCACAATCATTCCGCAAGATACTTTCAGAGGCTGTGAAGCACTTGAAACTGTTGAAATTCCGGACGGTGTCACAGAAATCGGAAATAATGCTTTTTCAAATTGCCATTCTCTGAAAACAATGGTACTTCCGGACAGTGTCACCACCGTGGGTGCAGAAGTGTTCGCTGAATGCATTTCTTTGAAATCTCTGAAACTTTCCGAAAATTTAACAGAAATCGGAAGAAGTTTCTGCCACGCTTGTGTCAAGCTGAAAAGCATTTCTATTCCGGACAGTGTAACAGAAATTGGCTGGTATGCTTTTTATGACTGCATATCTCTGACAAAAATCGAAGTATCCGATAATATTACAGACGCTCCCTTGGCTTTTGGTTTTGAATATGATGATATGATTTACAGAGATGTGACAGTCCGTGAAGGTTCACAGACTGTTCCAAAAGCTATTGTAGATGCTCTGAAATCAACCATGCGGACACTGACACTCCCTGAGGGTGTGACATATCTGTCGGATTATGCACTTGATGGCTGTAAGGTATTACAGAGTGTGACTCTGCCGGATTCCCTGAAAACAATCGGAGTAGGGGCATTCCGGAATACTGGCATTTCAGAACTGATAATTCCGGACGGTGTCACCACTTTGAGCAAATCCATGTGTGAAAAGTGTTCCAATCTTAGATATGTGAAGTTCTCCGAAGCAGTTTCTATCATTCCGGATTTGACATTTGCAGACTGTGATAATTTGTCTAAAGTAGATACTGTCAGAACGGCTTATAGTTTCCGTCATAATTCTTCTTTCAAGAACTGTGTTTCTCTTTATGACAGCAGATTTAGCGTTCTGAACAGAAACAGTATCGACTTTTCCGCAAGCAAAACGGAAGTTCAGCCGAACGGCTTTGTGAATCTTTCCGTTCATTACAGCTTTAATGATGGTGTAGCAGACAAGAATACTTCAAAAGTGAAAATTGTTCTTCCCAAAGGCGTGACAGCTGTAGAGACTTCCCTGAACGATGGGGAATATGATGCAAATTCTAATATTATCACGCTGAATAATACCGGAAATAATGTCACACGCACTTTTACAGTCAAGTTTGCAGACAGTGCGGAATCCTATCGCTTGTCGGCGGTACTCAGTGCGACAATTGAAGGAGAATCCGTTGAAGAAACAATTGGTGTACTGGATATTTCTGCACTGGAACTTTCCATTAAAGCACCGGAAACAGTCAATCATCTGAATGATATTAAAATCAGCGGTGTCTCCACCCCCGGAAGCACAGTGACCATCTATGCAGACGGTGAAAAAGTCGGCACAGCAGAAGCCAACAAATCAAACGGACGTTATTACACGCTGATTTCGCTCCCTTCAAAGGATGAAACAACCTATTCTCTGACGGCAAAATCAGGCGATTCCGAAACAGAAACAGTGACTTTGACCTATACTTCCGGCGTTCCGGAAATCGAACAGGTTACAATCGGCTACTGGGCGCACGGTAGATTTTCATCATATTATCTCATGCATTACAGAGACCTGACAGAATGCTTCACCTCCGGAAAAGATTCTCCGGTTATGACCTTTAATCAAGGTTATCCGCTCCAGTTTGATATTGTTCTGGATAATCCCTATAATGCACAGATGGTATTTGTCACCAGCACAAAGGGCGACGAAACTTACAGTATGCGTGCAAACTGGATTCCCGAAGAGGGTGTTTACCGTGCAGAGGGCTATTTCAATCCGAATAATACTTCCTATATCCCCGGAACACTCGGCATTGAAATTGCAAAAGCTGCTCCTATGCAGTACAATACAGCAGATAATGTATACTATGGAAGTGCTGAATCCTGTGATATTTTCACTCAGGAAATTGAAGATGGTCAGACTCTTAGCGAAATAATTAGCAATTCTGAAGATGTATTCGGTTCTGAATATACAGAAGCAACGCATGGTAACATGATAATGCAGACTTTTGATATTCTGAATGATGGAGAAGCTGAAAAATTGATTACTTATGAAAATGAGTTTGATTACTTCTACCGTGGCACTGACAAAGTTTATCTGGATGAAGCAATGCATAATCCGGAAGAATATGGCTTTGTACGTTCTGAATACACAGAATATGACCCAGAAACAGGTGCTGTCACTGAATTTTATGAACGTTATATAAGACCGGAAGAAGCAACACTTATGTATTTGGAATACGTCAGTGAAAATGGACTGGAAGAATATATGCTTGATGCAGACCAGCTGATTGCAATGACTACCAGTATGGCAACACTTAAGTTTGGTATCACAATTGAAGATGCTTCCACCACTCAGGTTCAGCCAACACAGACAAAAAATGCACCTCACAGATTGACAGTTTCTCCTGTTCAAACTGTAGTTTCAAAAATGGCAGAATCGGGTGAATTCAAAGAGCAAAAGGCGAAATGGAAAGAACAGCACTCTTACCAAGTAGACTTTACACCAATAGTTAATCGTGCAAAGGAAGTGTTTTCACCTACTTATGAGTCGACAAGTCAGAAGCCAACTGCACAGAAAGTGGTAAAGGCAGAAAAAGCGGTACTGACTGCTGTCAGCATTGCTAACAACAAAACTGTAGAAACTGCTGTTAATACTTTATCAACTGGAAAAGTTAGTGAAGTAGCAGAAACAATTGTTGGCTCTACAGTGAAAAATGCAATTGTAAATACACTTGAAAAAGTAAATGGAAAAATTCCAGCTTCGGTGGAGACCGTCTCAAAGGGAGCAAATATAGGCGGTGGTATTCTTACTTTCGTAAACGGTTTGATAGAATCAAAAAAAGTTACAGATGATTCTATAGCAAGAGAATACACTGGAGCAAGTGACCACGATTATTATAGCAGAGCTTTAGAAAGCCAAGCCAGAATTGCTGACATTAGAAATCACATGGCAGGGGAGGCACGAGTTTTTGTAAGTGGTGTTAGTCTAGCAGTAAGTACTTCGCTTGCTTTGGGAAAAGCATTTGGTGTCCTTAAGATTGCAGGTTGGCCAGCTTTTCTGATTGGAGTAGATACTTTCCTTGTAGCACATGTACTTGACCATGGTTTGAAATTAATTCAGGAAAATCAACGTTGGAATAAAATTTTAGCAGCAGAAGAAGATAAGGTAAAACAGAATCAAGCTAGGCTTGATGCCAGACGTGCTTTGCTGGAAAGCATTAAAAAAGAACTCGGACTTAGTGACAGCGAAGAAGACCACGAAAAACTTTATGATGAGTATCAGAAAAGGATTAAAGACCTCGGCTGGGTTGACCCTAAATTCATCTATGACCCCAGCGGTTATGTCTATGAAGCTGTGGAAACAAATCCCCTCACTGGTGCTACTATGACAGTCTACTATCAAGACCCCGAAACAGGCGAAGAAATCGAATGGAATGCAACGGACTATGACCAGATGAACCCCCTCATTACAGATGAATTCGGTGCTTATGCATGGGATGTTCCCGAAGGTCTGTGGCGTGTGAAGTTTGAACTCGAAGGCTACGAAACAATGTACAGCGACTGGATGGACGTTCCGCCAATCCGCACAGAAGTGAATTTTAATGCAATCAGTCTGGCAGAACCTCAGCTGTTAAGCACAGTCGAAGCAGATGGAAAAATTATTCTTGTATTTACAAAATATATGGATAACAGTACCCTCACCCCTGAGACTGTTAAGATTCTGAGCGATGGAAAAGAAATCGCTGTGAAAATAACCCCTGCTTCTGGTAGTGATTCTTATGCAAATACTTATGTCATTGAACCAGAAACAGGAACATTCCCAGCCGGAACACTGACAGTTTCCCTCAGCGAAAACTGCAAGAGCTACAGCGGTGTCGCTGTGAAAGCTGTGACCGCTGATGCAGAACGTCCGGATACAATTATTTCTCTGACGATTGACGGCGAACAGATTGCTTCTGCCGGAACAGAAACGGAAATCACACTTCATGCAATGCCTGCTTCTGTGGCTTACGGAAAGAAAGTCACATTCTCTGATGCTTCTGGCATTACTACTATGAAAGAACAGGCTATGTTTGATGAAAATGGCACAGCAGTGATTCAGCTTGAAGCCAACAAAACCGGAACAGCTTCTCTCACCTTTGGCATTGAAGATACTGACTTGACTGCTGATTATGCACTTGCGGTAATCTCTTCTGATATTTATGAAATCTATGAAGAAAATCTGCCGGAAGAAACACAGGAAGAACCTGTTATGTACGGTGATGCAAACGGAGATAATATTGTCAATCTCAAAGATGCTGTACTGATTCGCCGTTATATCGCTGGCGGCTGGGAAGCAGAAATTGACGAAAAAGCCGCAGATGTCAACCATGATGGTGTCATCAACCTGAAAGATGTTGTTTTAATTCGCCGTTATATCGTTGGCGGATGGGATGTTGAATTCTAAACAAACTGTAATCAAAGAAGATGCCCTGTCATCAGGGTATCTTCTCTTGAAAAATATATTTTCTTTTTATTCTGAAAGGAGTTTATTATGAAAAAATTGTTCGCTATGTCTGCTGCTTTAGCAATGCTCTGTACATCATTTTCAATAGTAAGTGCAAATGCAGCAGATTCATTAAAACTAGAAGTAGCAAAAATTTCAGCTGAGGCTGGAGAAACCATTGCAATTCCGGTCAGCATTACGGAAAATACTGGCATTATTGCAATCAGTTTTACAGTGGATTATAATGCAGAGGCTCTTGAGCTGATAAGTGTGGAAGATGAGAAATTATTCAGCGGTGCTTCATTTACAGCTGGCGGAGATGTAACAGTTGTTCCTTATCGTGTGATGTGGGATGACGGACTGGCTTCTGATGATTATACTGATGTTGGCACAATCGCAACATTGAATTTCCGTGTTCTGGATACTGCTGAATCAGGTATCTATGAAATTTCTGTGAATGTAGAATCAGATAATACTTTCAATGTGAATTTTGATGATGTTTCTTTTGAAACTGTAAACGGCAGCGTAACGATTCATGGAGAAGAAACTACACCGTCCGAAACGACTATAACATCCGAGACGACTACAACAGCAGAGGAAACTACAACGTCCGAAACGACTACAACATCCGAGACAACTACAACAGTAGAGGAAACTACAACGTCCGAAACGACTACAACATCTGAGACAACTACAACAGCAGAGGAAACTACAACGATTGATACAACAAGTGAAGCAACCGTTGATCCTAAGCAGATTGCACCTGATGAAACTTTGCTCCAGTGGGCTGCAAAGGATTATATGGACAAGACCGGCACAGAGGTCACAGCAGTTCCGATTGAAAAAGTTGACGGCATATTTGCTATTGCCCTCAAGGACAGTGAGGGTAACAATGTCATGAGCTATGAAATCGACACCGCCACTGGTATCGGTACCGACTCCAACGGTGAGGAGGTCAATCTCCCCCAAACAGGAAATAATTCTTTAGGTACAGTGACAACAGCAGCAGGTGCAGCGGCTCTTACGGTCTTAGGTGCTTTTGCTGTTATGAAATCTGGTGTTTTTCGCAAGAAGAAAGAGGATGAGTAAGCAGTAATGAATAAAGCAAAACTGCAAAAAAGACAGTATCTGATATTGATTGCAGGATTGCTTGCCTTTGTAATGGGACTGAGCATCCTGTCTGTAATCGGTTTCCGTAAAATAAACCGTGACAGAGAACGGAAAAAGCTGATGCGGGAAAATCCAGTAATTGAAATACCTGATTTAAAAGTGAAAGCTCCTATTCTGGAAGGAACAAGCAATGATGTGCTTGCTAAAGCAACGGGGCATTTTATCGGAACAGGAAGTGTTGGTTCAGGAAATTACTGTATTGCAGGACACAGCAGTACCATTTACAAAGAATATTTCAACAATCTGAAAAATATAAAAAATGGTATGAAAATCAATCTTTATAGTATCAGTAAAGTATGTTATACTTATACTGTGACAGAAAGTTTTATCGTTGAACCAAATGAGACATGGATACTAAGCGATTTTAATGACAATCGTATCACACTCGTTACTTGTACGGACGATGGAACAAAACGTCAGATTGTTGTAGGAAACCTGAAAGCAACATGAACATATGAGGATAATAAACCTGTTTTACTCAGAAGAGAACAGGTTTATTTCCATATCTATGATTTGTTAACTATTGACATTCAGTTTCGGAGTATGCTATAATGCTATCATGGAGGTTAATGAAAATGACTGAATTACGGTTAAGATTAAGAGAAATGAGAGGGGAACGAGAGCTGTCACAAGCTGAAATGGTAAAGAAACTCGGCGTTTCCTGGCAGACTTATTCCCGCTATGAATCCCATACAACTGCTGATTTATCTTGCTGAATTCTATGATACCAGTAGCGATTATCTTCTTGGCATCACCAATCAGGACAAGGGCAATAAAAATCATGGCGACAGCAGGAAGTCCGGCAGTTAATGTATAACGAACATCAACGGCTGCTCCTACCAGAACGAACAGAAGAATTTCCGCTGCAATCCAGAGTTTCCCGAATTTTTGTGAAAGCCTTTCAGATACGCTTTTGACAGATTTGATTTTCATGACGCAAGCCATGGCAACAACAGCAAGTAGTCCGGATACGGCAAGATACTCCTTCAGAGCAGTTTCAACTGACATGAGCAGAAAAGCTGATGCAAGCAGTATGATTACTTTTGTACTGTTTCTGATTTTTTGTTTTCTCTGATAAGATTTTTCAAAAAGAAAATAAACAGCGAATCCTGTCAGTGTACCAAGCAGAACGCCAAGAACAATAGAAAGTGGAATATTCAGAAAATCCATAATATGTGCCGACCCACCCTGTGCTATTGTAACAAACGTACTGAATAACACAATGACAAATATATCATCACAGGAAGCACCTGCAAGAATCATCTGCGGAATACTTTTTTCTGCTCCTCTTTTTTCTTCAATCAGTTTTACCATTCTGGGGACTACAACGGCAGGAGAAACAGCACTCAATACTGCTCCCATGACAGCAGATTCAATCCGACTAATGCCGAGCAGGATGGGAGCAAAGCATAAATAACCGACAATTTCAAAGCAGGCAGGAACAAAAGACATCATAACTGCTGGTCTGCCTACTTTTTTCAAATCGGAAAGATTGAGTGAAAGTCCGGCTTTAATAAGAATAATAATGAGTGCGATTTGCCGTAGTTCCGAAGATATTCCCAGAATTGACGGGTCAAGCAGGTCAAGTACATAAGGGCTTGCTATAATGCCGACTGCAAGCATTCCGATAATTCGTGGCAGTCTGATTTTTTGAAAAACAGCAGCTGCCGAAAGTCCCACAAGAAAAATAATGGCAAGTGATAATAACATAAAAATTCCTCCTTAAAATAAAAAAGCCGACAACATCTGCGTAATTGCAGACATCATCAGCTTTATCAGCGGTTTAGGTTTCCCTCGGGAGAACATCATTCCCATAGCGATTCATTTTTTTAATTAGGAATTACAGCAAAATAGCTTGAACATTTTATGAAGATTGTTACGATAATTCTTTGGTTTTCATTTTCAAACTGTTCAATTTATAGAGCATTAAATCCTTATAACATATCAAAATTTGCTTGTCAAGCGTTTTGTCCTATTTTATCAAATGCAAACTGCATAACAGCCACTCTGTCAGCCAAGTTCATATTTGCAAACATTTTTATAAATTCTTCCGAAGTTTTATCAGAACTAACAGGAGTAGTCACAGACACTATATCATCTGCTGAAACATAGGTTTCATTTGGATTATCTACAAGTCCAAGAAGATAGTCGGTAGAACACCCTAAAGCTTCTGCCACTGCCATTAGATAGTCAGAACGCATATAATCTTTTTTCCATGTTGCCAAATTTCCGCTATTTCCCGTTACTTGTATGCACAATTTTGTAACTGTTGTTCCACGTAACCTACATAATTCTTTTAATCGTTCATACATAATAACGCCTCCTTGTAAAAAATGTATAAAAAATAAGTACTTTTTTGTGCAACCAAACGAAACTAAAATATATTATTTAATTGCTATTGACAAAATAATATCTTTTAGTTATAATTAAAATAATAAAGTTCGTTTTCAATAATTTATCTTATTTTTATTATATCACAGAATTTATAAAAAATCAAGTACCACATTAAAATTTTTTCATAAATACAACAAAACGAACGAATTTAAGGCAGAAAGAAGTGAAACACATGATATATGAACCTAATATGACGGTTACACGGACAGAAAAAATCAGCGGTTTTACCTGTATCGACAATCGGATTATCAAAGACGAAAGCCTTTCTGCAACGGCACGTTTCACCTTGATACACCTGCTTTCCGTTTATGAAAAGAAATGGAACATCAATGAACAGGGACTCAGCAAAGTCCTGAAAATAGGCATCAAGGCTGTCAAAAAGGCTCTTGCTGAATTGGTGAACTGCGGTTATCTGTTCAAAATGCAGATTAAGGACGAACAGACCAAACAGTTCGGTCACAACTGGTACTGGATTTATGAATCTCCTGAACTGAATCCGCATTTTGGAAAATCTGCTCAGAATGAGCCTGATTTTTTTGAACCTGAACCGTTCGAACGGAAACCGTCAGACGGTCAGGCGAGCCAATTAAACACTGACATTTCAAACCCTCAAAAATTAAATCCTGTTTGTTGTCAGTCTGTCGTGGGAAAGACTGACGGATTTTCAACAAAGTTTTCAACAGATAATGAAAAGCCTATTGAAAATTCAGAGAAAGTATCTCCTTTTACACCCATAACGGCTATGCTCAGGGAAATGACAGAATATGAGAAACTTGCAGAGGGCGAACTGAAAGAATTTGTATCAGAGACAATCAGACATATTGACGGCATTATCTCCTGCGGTACTGCCGACCCTAACGAAATTATCAAGAAAATAGGCGAAATCAATAAAATTGAAAATTCCCTGCTCCGGTTCATGAACAAGCTGAAACCCTACTGTGAAAAGGCTCTTGAAAATCTTAAACACCCCAAATCAAGGGACAAATTTCTCAGAAAGGTTATCAGCGTTTTCCTGCTGAATTACAAGCCGAGTATCGAAAAGCCGTATCAGCTAAAAGAATATCTGCCTGAAAAAGAAATTGTGCCTGAAACTGCTATGCCGTTCGGTCAGATGTTGCTTGAAATGCATCATCCTGATGTCACCCAAGAAAATTATCAGCAGTATCCATTCGACACACAGGAGCATTTTATCGAATATTACGGCGAAGATTGTTATGACTGGAAAAAAGATGACTGCTCTATTCCGGAGTCGTTCATTTTCAATCAGGCTACTATGATGAATGCTCTGGATTTCCTGTTCAGCGATTGCTGGCACGATTATGACAAAGAATTTGAAAGCTTTTCCCATACCTGTGTGATTTTATTGAGTGAAGTCCTCTGCACAGGCAAGCGGAGCTATGCCAAAAATACTTCTCCGGAGCGACTCCTGTCACGCATCAATTACCTGAATTTCAGAATATACGGACAACATATCACATTACACCAATTCATGAAAAGTTTTCACTGGCATTTCCGTGAAAAAATAGAAACTTATTCTGTCAACTCCAATTACAAGGGCTATCTGACTTCTATGCTTGTATCTTATCTGGATAATGAGTATATCGCCAAACTGACAGTAAGGTCTATTGAATTTGATGTTCTGCATGGTGATGAGTATGGCGAAGATTAACTTCTGACCTAATAAAATCAAAATTACTCCTCAAAAGTATAGAAAAACTGTGCTGATTATTGACTTTTTGTGCATTTTGTGATATAATAAAGTCATATTATGCCTTGCATTTGTGGCATGGGTACAATGGAGTGTGAAATATGGCTGAAAAAAATAATGCTAATATTGGCTTTGAAAAGCAGATTTGGGACGCTGCCTGCGTTCTGTGGGGACATATCCCTGCTGCTGAATATCGAAAAGTAATCGTAGGATTGATTTTTCTGCGGTATATCGGAAATGCGTTTGAAAAGCGGTACAATCAGCTTATTGCAGAGGGTGACGGCTTTGAGAATGAACCTGACGCATACCTTATGGAGAATATTTTCTTTGTCCCTGAAAAGGCTCGCTGGTCGGTGGTGTCGGCTTCGGCTCATACTCCCGAAATCGGAAAAGTCATTGATGATGCAATGAGGGCAATTGAGGACGAAAATAAAACTCTGAAAAATGTTCTTCCGAAAAATTATGCAAGTCCAGACCTCGACAAGCGTGTTCTCGGTGATGTAGTGGACTTGTTCACAAATATGGATATGTCTGATACGGAGGACAGCAAAGACCTGCTTGGTCGTACTTATGAATACTGTATCGCTCAGTTTGCCGCTTATGAGGGTGTCAAGGGCGGTGAGTTCTATACTCCGTCAAGTATTGTTAAGACAATTGTTGCGATTCTTAATCCGTTTGAAAATTGTCGTGTCTATGACCCCTGCTGTGGTTCTGGCGGTATGTTCGTACAGAGTGCGAAATTTATTCAGGCACACAGCGGTCACAGAGGAAATATTTCTGTCTATGGGCAGGAATCCAATGCTGATACTTGGAAAATGGCTAAGATGAACATGGCTATTCGTGGCATTGATGCAGATTTCGGAGCATATCACGCTGATACGTTCTTCAATGACTTGCACAAATCCCTGAAAGCGGATTTCATCATGGCAAATCCTCCGTTTAATCTCTCGAACTGGGGACAGGATAAACTCAAAGAGGATATTCGCTGGAAATACGGTGTTCCGCCATCTGGAAATGCCAACTTTGCATGGATTCAGCACATGATTCATCATCTTGCACCAAATGGAAAAATCGGTCTGGTGCTTGCAAATGGTGCGTTATCCTCTCAGACAAGCGGTGAAGGCGAAATCCGTAAAAATATCATTGAGGCTGATTTGATTGAGGGCATTGTCGCTCTGCCGACACAGCTATTTTATAGTGTGACGATTCCGGTCACACTTTGGTTCATCAGCAAGAATAAAAAGCAAAAAGGCAAAACGCTGTTCATTGATGCCCGAAAAATGGGCTATATGGTTGACCGCAAACATCGTGATTTTACAGATGAGGATATTCAGAAACTTGCTGGCACGTTCAGGGAATTTCAGGACGGCACATTAGAAGAAGTCAAGGGCTTTTCTTCTGTTGCGACAATTCAGGAAATCGCAAAGCAGGACTATATTTTAACTCCGGGGCGGTATGTCGGCATTGAGGAGCAGGAAGATGACGGTGAACCCTTTGACGAAAAAATGAAACGTCTGACTTCTGAACTGTCTGAAATGTTCAAAAAATCTCATGAACTTGAAAACGAAATCCGTGAAAAGCTGGGGGCGATTGGGTATGACATCTGAATGGAAAGAATGTACCATAGCCGACTTAGGAGAAGTTGTCGGCGGTGCTACTCCCTCTACAAAAAAGTCTGAGAATTATGAAAATGGCGATATATCATGGATTACTCCAAAAGATTTATCGACTTTTAACGGAAGATTTATTACTCGTGGCGAAAGAAATATAACGGAAATTGGTCTGAATAGCTGTTCTACAAAACTTTTCCCGCCTAATACCGTTCTTTTTTCTTCACGCGCTCCGATAGGATATGTTGCTATCGCTGCAAAAGAAATGTGTACTAATCAGGGATTCAAGAGTGTTATCCCTAATTCTGATACTGATTATATGTTTCTGTATTATCTTCTCAAATACAATAAAAATAATATCGAAAACATGGGTAGTGGTACTACATTTAAAGAAGTATCAGGTAATACTATGAAATCAATCAAGGTCTGTGTGCCTGTTGATATAGAGGAACAGCGTAGAATCAGTGCTGTGTTGTCTGCAATAGATGATAAAATAGAACTAAATACTGCGATAAATGAAAATTTAGAACAGCAGGCACAAGTTCTTTTTTTAGAAGCATTTGGGGAATTCATTGACTGTATTGATAATTCAGTACAACTTGGAGAGCTTGTTTCTATTGTTGATAATAGAGGAAAAACACCACCACTTGAATCTCAACCAACACAATATCCAATCATTGATGTTAAAGCATTATCAGGTTATGGGAGAATAATTAACTACAACAACTGTACAAAATATGTCACCGAGGAAACATATAATACTTGGTTTCGTAGTGGACACCCACAGCAATTTGACATACTATTATCAACGGTTGGTAGTTTGGCTGAAATGAAACTGTTTTTGGGTGATGTTGGATGTATTGCTCAAAATGTAGTGGGCTTTAGGTGTACAGGCATTTCACCACTGTACTTATATCAGTATCTTTTGCATATTAAAAGTGACCTCGTTGCATATAATATCGGTTCTGTTCAGCCAAGTATTAAAGTAACGCATATAATAAAACATCTAATTCATGTGCCTGAACAAAAAGAAATGGAAAGATTTGATAGAATAATAAAACCTATTACTATGCAGATATATAATAACTGCGTTGAAAATAAACGTCTTTCAACTCTCCGTGACACGCTCCTGCCTAAGCTGATGAACGGGGAAATAGATGTGTCAAAAATACGCATATAAACGAAAGGAGTCATTATTATGACAAATGAACAATTCTGGAAAAAATTAGATAAAATCGCAAGCAAAAAGCAAACCCCCGAAAGAACAAAAGAATTCTTGGAAGTCCTCAAACAAGGCTGTCGTCAACAGCTTGACATTCTGATTCTTGGTATCGAAAATGAAAACAATACCTTCAATCAGAATTGTGCCATTCATGATAATAAAAAAATCATGCTCTACTTTACCAGCAAGCAACGTGCGGAAGATAGTAAATTCACCTTGCCTGCAATTTTTGCTGTAAAACCTGAATGCATTCAAGTTGATTGCTGTACTGTAATTAACAATGCCCTCAAAAAAGACGAAGTGGAAGCAATCGCATTTAACTATGAAAGCAAATATCCCTATGTTATCCCTAAAATGTTCCTACTGATTTCTCTTATGATGGACATGAATGAATTGGGTCTGTTAGAGGTGTGATTTCATGCCTTACACTGAATCCGACTATGAAAAAGCAATAATTCAGCTTTTTGAGGAAATGGGATATACTCACGCATACGGCTTTGACATTGACCGTGATTATAAAAATCCGCTGTACATGGACGAGCTGTCGGAATCGCTCTGTCGGCTGAATCCGTCCTTGCCTGATGATGCAATTTCTGATGCTGTTTTCAAGCTGACAAATTTTGAAAATGGTGAATTAGTGCAGAAAAACGCTGTGTTCATGGACTATCTGCAAAACGGAATTGAAGTCCGTTATACACAGAACGGTGAGGAACGCTCAGCGATTTGTTATCTGGTGGACTATGAAAACATTGACAATAATTCTTTCGTGATTGCCAATCAGTGGACTTTCATTGAGAATGAGGAAAAAAGACCCGATGTTTTGATATTCCTGAACGGCTTGCCTGTCGTGCTGATGGAATTAAAATCGCCCTCCCGTGAGGAAACGGACGTTTCCGAAGCCTACACACAGATTAGAAATTATACTCATGCGATTCCGTCCATGTTCATTTATAATGCAATCTGTGTCATGTCTGACCTCTCCGAAAGCAAAGCAGGCACAATCACTTCCGGTGAAGATAGATTCATGGAGTGGAAAACCAAAGACGGCAGTTATGAAAATACGCAGTATGCTCAATTTGATACATTTTTTGAGGGAATCTTCCAGAAAGAAAGATTTCTTGATATATTAAAGAATTTTATATTATTCTCAAATGAAGGACTGGAGCAGTTCAAAATATTAGCAGGGTATCATCAGTATTTTGCGGTTCGGAAAGCGATTGCATCGACTAAAAAAGCGACTATGACAGACGGAAAAGGCGGTGTATTCTGGCATACGCAGGGAAGCGGAAAATCTTTGTCAATGGTGTTTTATGCACATTTACTGCAATCAGAATTAGAAAGTCCGACTATTGTGGTTATCACGGACAGAAACGATTTAGACGACCAATTATATGGACAATTTGCGAAATGCAAGGACTTTCTCCGACAAGAGCCTGTTCATGCGGAAAGTCGGGAACATCTGAAAACATTGCTTGACGGCAGAAAAGCGAACGGCATTATTTTCACAACAATGCAGAAGTTTGAAGAATCCGGCGAACCGCTTTCAGAAAGACGGAATATTATTGTTATGGCTGACGAAGCACACAGAGGACAATACGGCTTAACTGAAAAAATCAGAATGACTAAAACAGAAAACGGCGAATTGATTGCAAGAAAAGTAATCGGCACAGCTCGCATTATTCGTGATACGCTCCCAAATGCAACATATATCGGCTTTACTGGCACTCCGATTTCTATGGAAGACAGAAACACTCGTGAAGTTTTCGGTGATTATATTGACGTTTACGATATGACACAGGCAGTTGAGGACGGTGCAACTCGTCCGGTTTACTATGAAAGCCGTGTCATGAAGCTGAAACTTAACGAAAACACGCTCAAACTGATTGATGCGGAATATGACATCATGGCACAGAATGCAGATGCAGAAGTGATTGAACGAAGCAAGCGTGAACTCGGTCAAATGGAAGAAATTCTCGGTCATGATGATACTATTCAGTCGCTCGTAGATGATATTCTGAATCATTACGAAAATTATCGTGAAAACCTCCTGACCGGAAAAGCTATGATAGTTGCCTATTCCAGAAAAATTGCGATGAAAATTTACAATCGGATTCTGGAAGTCCGTCCAAACTGGACAGAAAAAGTTGCTGTTGTCATGACTTCTTCCAATAAAGACCCTGAAGAATGGAGTAAAGTAATTGGCACTAAACGGCATAAAGAAGAATTAGCCAAAAAATTCAAAGATAATGACAGTCCGCTGAAAATCGCCATTGTTGTGGATATGTGGCTGACTGGATTTGATGTGCCGTCCCTTGCGACAATGTATGTTTACAAGCCAATGCAGGGGTATAATCTCATGCAGGCAATCGCCCGTGTGAACCGTGTATTCCGTGATAAAGAGGGCGGTCTTGTAGTGGATTATGTCGGCATTGCAGGAGCGTTAAAACAGGCAATGAATGATTATACAGTCCGTGACCGCAAAAATTACGGCAATACAGATATTGCAAAAGTTGCCTATCCAAAATTTCAGGAGAAACTGCAAATCTGCCGTGATTTGTTGCATGAATATGATTATTCCGCATTTTTCAGCGGAAATGAACTGACTGCCGGAAGAATCATCACCGGAGCAGTGAATTTCTTATTAGATACAAGCCGTGAAGCAGATAAAGAAAGTTACACTAAAGAAGCCTTACTTCTGAAACAATCGCTTTCTCTGTGTTCGTCTGTTGCGGAACAGTCCGAACGTGAAGAAGCTGCATTTTTTGAAGCTGTCCGTGTTCTTCTGGCTCGGTTCAGCAATAAGGGCGGTAATAAGAAGTTATCACTTCCCGAAATCAATTCCAGAATCAATGAACTGCTGAAACAGAGCATCAGGAGTGACGGCGTTATCAATCTTTTCTCGGACAAGGAACAGGATTTTTCACTGTTTGACCCAAATTTCATTGAAGAAATTTCCAGAATGAAAGAGAAAAATCTTGCTGTTGAATTGCTCAAACGGCTGATTGCGGAACAAGTGCATATTTACAAACGAACGAATCTTGTCAAATCGGAAAAGTTCAGCGAAATTATGCAGAGTGCTATGAATCGCTATCTGAACGGAATGCTCACCAATGAGGAAGTCATTCAGGAAATGCTCAACCTTGCAAAGCAAATCCGTGAAGCAAAAGAAGCAGGAGAAGAACTTGGATTGACCGCTGATGAACTGGCTTTTTATGATGCACTCACAAAACCGCAGGCGATTAAAGATTTTTATGAAAATTCTGAACTGATTGCACTCACGAAAGAACTTGCTGACAAACTCCGGAAAAATCGCACGATTGACTGGCAGAAACGTGACAGTGCAAGAGCCAAAATGCGTATGATGATACGAAAATTATTGAAAGATCACCGCTATCCTCCGGAGGGAATGGACGATGCAGTTTCTACTGTCATGAATCAGTGTGAACTCTGGGCTGATAACATAATGAGCATATAACAAGGCTCACAGGATAAACCTGTGAGCCTTCTGATATTACTAACCCCAATAAATAACCATATCAATCGTTAAAAATTATTTTTTTCATAATTGAACATATTCAGAAATTCTGTCATTTCTTCTTCGGAAACAGATGCCCTTACAGAATAGTAGTGTTCTGAATCGATAAAAGCCCCTGCATAGGTCTGACTGTCATCTGCAAAAAACAGACTCACATTTTTATCCTGAACCATAATTTCTTTGTCACATCTACGCCCCATACGGTTCTGGAGGTAATCAGCAATCTCATCTGTTTCGGCAAGCACATCAGCATCAGCGGAATAGAACATAATGTGATAAATATTTTCATTAAATGTCACAAAGCAACCTATACCAATATCTTCATATCGTGCATAAGGGAAAAGTGTAATTCCATGGTCGTCTTTGATTTTGATTGCATCATTATTTGTTACTGTATAAATAAATCCGTCATCTTGGAAACGCTCAAACATTTGGCGATATGTTTCACAGTCTTCTTCTGCGTATGCACTCAGGTCATAGTGATTCAAAGCCTCAACAAGAGAATCAAGATTCTGATAATTGATAGGCTGTGTTGGTGGTGTACATGGATTGACCACAGAAATTTTGAGCAATTCAGCCAAATAAGTGTTATCAACATCCGGATAGTCGGAAAGTTGTGGATTTCCAATCAACATATACTCATGTTCATTGTCATGCCATACAATCTGGGAAAGTTTTCCATTATAATAATTATACTGCTTATCATCAAATTCAAAGTAAGCGTATTCAGCATTTGTTTCAGCAGTTCTCAGATTTGTCAGATTCATTTCCTCTTGTGTAAGAGCTACCAATTCATGGTTATCTTGTGCGTGACGGTCAAAATCAGTACTAAGCAATGTTTTGTCACAATTAAGGTCTCTGATAACTAAATCGAACGTTTTTCCTGAACCATCATTAAGAACATAGAAAAGTGAGAAATAGTGATTATATTCCCAGTCACAGTTAATGAAGCACTGAACAAACTCTCCAAACTGGCTGATTTGCTCATAAGTTACAATTTTATCCTGAAGATTGTTTTCTGCAATATATTCTGCATATTTGTCATAGGAGTAAAAACCGTGAGTAGATGGTTCAGGCGGTGCAATATCTTCCGGAGTTTCACGCATTTTTTCTACTAATGCCCTTTTCATCAAGGCAAAATCAAATACATTCAGTTTTTCGTCCTTGCAAAAGTCAGCCGCTTTCCAGTTGACGAGATGCACATCAGGAACAGCTAACAGCCATTTCCGAAACATGACGACATCCAATACACTGAAATTTCCGTCACCATTGACATCGCCCATTGTGAACGAATTTTCGGATTCCACATTTTCAGCACTTGCCACTCCTGCATAATTCAGAGAACTTGTTGCAAGACACATAACAGCGACAAGCATAGTTAAAATTTTCTTTTTCATAAAATCACCTCATATCTTTTTTATTGCAGTAATATTTTCTCATAGGAAAATAAATTTAAGAATTCTATCATCTCCTCTTCTGATACAGACGATGTCACATCACAATAATGACATTCATCTATGAAAGCACTTGCACAAATCTGACTGCCATCACTTGCGATGAGTTCGCTCACACTCTTGTCATTTACAACAATAATTTTATCACTTTTTCTTCCCATACGTTTTTGAAGATACTCTGCAATGCCGTTTGTTTCGCTGACAATCGCAGTATCAGCACAATAAAATTTAATACGATAATTATTTTCTTTGTAAGTTAAAAAATATTGAATGCCTATGTCCTCATATTTCGCATAGGGATAAAGTATAATCTTTCTGTCTGTTTTCAATGAAATCAAATCGGTAGTGACTGGCTGATAAATAAAACCGTCACTTATAAATTGCTCAAACATTTTGCGGTATGTTTCCTGACAGCGTTCATCATAGGAAGATACATCATTTTGTTGAATTGTCTCCACAACATCTGTAAACTCACGGAAAAAAAGAGGCTGTGCATTGAAATCAACTGGTTCTAAAATTGGTTCTTCAATTGGGTTATCAGATGTAGTAGAAATCGGTTCTGTTTCCGTCACAGTTGATACAGATGTTTCCGCAGTTGTTACAACAGGAGCTGTTGTTTGTATCTCTGTAGAAACAGCAGTTGTAAAAATTTCCGTTATCATGGGTGTTGTTACGGCAGTAGTTGTCAAAATATTGTCAGTCGTTTCTACAGGTTCTGGAATTTCTATGATTGGGTCAGGCTTAATAACAGCAGTTGTATGTGCTGGGGAGACTGTCTGAATTTCTGTAATGGACTCTGTTTCAGCAGCAGGAACAGAGGTAGAAAGTGCTTCAGTTTCTGTAGTTGGAACAGCAACAGTTGTAACCGTTTGCGTCT
>JAZQIL010000094.1:0-6684 GCA_045541055.1 Oscillospiraceae bacterium | reverse complement strand
GGAACTGAAATGGTACGTATTCTTGATTTTTCAATCCCTGTTGATATAGAGGAACAACAACAAATAGGAACTTACTTTAAAGCTCTTGACCGCCTTATTACCCTTCATCAGCGTAAGTAAAATATGGCTGAAAAAGAGTCAGTATTGACCCTCATCAGCTTTTTATGTGGAAATATTTTCATCAATATCAAAACCGCCCGCTAAAATAAATTTTCTGAGGAGCTTGCTTGCTTTGCTTTTTACTTTAAATTTTGGGATAGATTTCTGTTCTTTTTCTTCAAGGAACTGTTTGGATTTATCCAAATCAACAGTACCAAGCAAATCTTCAAATCTGCCGAATTCATCAATATTATTTTAAGTTACTACAGCAGACATGATATTGCGAAGTTTTGCTTCATCAATCCCAAATGCCGATGAAATTCTGTGTATTTCATCATTTTTTGCATTTTCAGCATATTCTGTGATGTACTCACGAAATGTTCTGGTGTTATCCGGAAAAACATCACCGCTTTGAATTTCATGCAGAAAGATAGTTGCAAATTTCTGTTCTTCCTGTGAAAGCAGTGCAAAAGATTTATGAAGTTCACCCAATATCCGCTTTAGTTCTTCCGGCTCAGCATTTTCAGCAAGCAGTTTCAGGTATTTCTTGAAATTGGAATTCATATAATCGCTGTTAATTTTTCCGGTGTCAATCTGTGTAAGCTGTGTATCAATTTCATAGGGAACATCTTCATTGATGCCATCATTTCCATTAGAAAACAGTTCCTTGTAACGCAGGGCAAGAATCAAATAATTTTCTTCATTTGGCAGATATTCCACATAATCAGCATCCGGTGTTCCGTAATCTGTATCCCATTCAAAACCCTGAATTTTTGCAGCTTGGAGATACTGATTCAGTTCTTTAAACAGTTTGGCAAACTGTCCTCTGTCGGCTTTATCCTGCGGAAGTATTGTAAAGTCAGAAACACCGGCATTTTTGAAAACTGCCGATATATCAGCATAAATTTCACATATCTTATGGAGATTAGTTTCAAGTTTATCTGCAAACAATCCGAAAGGCTTATCACCGGAATACAAATTGAAAGCCTGTTCTACATTTCGTTTCATGGTATGCGGTTTTCTATAATAGCGAATTGTTCCAAATGGCTTATCGTTTCCGAAAAGACGGTTTGTTCTGGAAAATGCCTGAATCAGACTTTCATAGCGGAGAATTTTATCAAGATAAAGTGTGTTAATCCATTTTGAGTCAAAGCCTGTCAGCATCTGGTCAACAACAATCAGCAGATCAACTTGTTTTTCTGTTTCACGTTCGATGCGTTCATACGGCATTTTGTGAGCAAGCCGAGCAGCAACATCTTTCTTGTATTTAGCATAGTTTTTCATACTGAAATCCACACCATATCTTTGATTATAATCTTCCAGCATTTCAATAATGCCATCTTCTTTATTGAAAGATGATTTCCCGTTGTTGTCAATAGTTGGCTCAAATAATGCCGCAACTTTCAGCGTATCAGACATTTTCTTGAATAATCGGTAATATTCAATCGCTTCCGGAATACTGCTTGTTGCAAAAATCGCATGAAATTTTCCATTCCAGCTTAATCTTGTCCATTGTTTCAAAATATCCTGCACGACTACAAGGCGGTGTTTTTCGCCTTGTTCTCCGCTGTCGTACTGTGCAGATGAAAAATAATCTTCAATGCCTTTGTGATACTGGTCATTTTCATCCCGATAGCCAGCCATAGGCACATCATGCATGTAATACTGATAAATTTCTTTTTTCTTTTCGTCTTTTCCTGAAAAAATTTCTTCTTCTGTAGAGGCTTTTGCTTTTTCAAGAGCAATTGCTCTGCGTAAATCTTCATCCGGATAAGTGCTGTATCCGTAATAGTCAAAGCCTAATACATTTTTGTCACGGATACCGTCTGCAATGCTGTATCTGTGCAGTTCATCGCCGAAAATATCCGCTGTAGTAGAACCGCTTTTCTGATTTTCTTCATGAATGGGCGTTCCAGTGAATCCGAAAAATACTGCCATTGGAAATGTGCTTTTAATAGTTTCAAGCATTCCCTTTTTTTCGGGGTTGTTGATGTCCAGTTTTTCAAATGTGGAGCGGTGACATTCATCAACAATAAATACAATTCTTTTGCTTTGAATAGTTTCTAAATCAGCCTGTTTCAGGCGTTCTGCATCTTCTCTGATACGGCTCATTTTCTGAATCGATGTTACTATTAAAGTATCTGCCGGATTGGTGCTTTTCAGTTTGTCGATTAAAACAGTCCCGTCCTCGGTTTCCTGAACGGCTTCATCTGCATTCGCAAAAGAACGATATTCTTTCAGTGACTGTGTACCGAGTTCAATTCTGTCCATCAGAAAAACAACTTTGTCGGCTGTTCGTTTTCCGGCTATAAATTTTTCGGGGGCTAAATCTTTCAAAGTCGGGTTAATTCCTGCTATCAATTGTGCAGCTTTAAAACTTGTCATTGTTTTACCACTTCCAGTGGTATGCCAGACATAACCGCCTCTTTGCTGTTTGACTCCCCATTTATGTTGTTGAATCGTGTCCCAGATTTTATTGACTGCATGATATTGGTAACTTCTCATCACTTTCAGAACGCCATCCGCAGTGTCTGCAATTGTATAAAATCCAATGAGTTGGTGTGCCATTGGGATAGATAACAAGTCTGATGCAATTTTTTTCCAGTCATTGATTGGCTCGTTGTTAAAATTTGCCCAGTGAAAATAATAACTTTTATTGAAATTTCCGTCAGGATTGGCAAAATATACCGTTTCTTCCGGAGTCATCGCTACAAATATCTGAATAAGTGAGAATAATCCGCTGAAAATCCCCTCATGAGCGTATTTTTCAATCTGGTTGTATGCCTGACTGACCGGAATCCCGCTTTTTTTGAGTTCAATATGAATCATCGGCATACCATTGATTAACAGCATAATGTCTCCACGGCGGTCATGCATTACTTTTTTCAGGGCTTTGAATTTCGGCTGCTGTACAATCTGATAACGGCTTCTTCCGGCGGCGATTTCATAGGCATTGAAAATTGTCAGTGTGATTTCCTTTCCGAAATGAAGCGTATCTTTAGGATTATCACGCTTGACAGAAATATCTTTGCCGATAATGAACTGATTCAGTTTCAGAGGAGTGCGGAGTGCAGTAATCTGTTCGATAATTTGCTGCATTTCGGTATCAGTCAGAGGGCAGTCATTCAGGCGGTCGATGGTATTGTTATTGTGATAGAGGATTTCCGCCCAGTTTTTCAGCAAATCCTCCTCTGTGGGATAACGCAGGATTTCGGATTCCCAGCCTTTTTGTGAAAGTGTCTGAATCAGGGCATTTTCAAAGTCAGATTCTTTTGTAAACGGCATAATTTACCTCCTAAACGAACATTTTTTCGAGCAGTGATTTTTTGATTTGTTTCAGCTTTTCAAGCTTACGCTGATGAAGGGTAATAAGGCGGTCAAGAGCTTTAAAGTAAGTTCCTATTTGTTGTTGTTCCTCTATATCAACAGGGATTGAAAAATCAAGAATACGTACCATTTCAGTTCCTACTGACTGTCTTGTTGAACCATTACTTTTGCCCTCAAATTGCTTTTGGAACTGTCCAGAATTCATAAATGCATAAAGATAATCTATATCAACATCGTTATTAAATTGAAGAACAGACATTGTTGGAGAAACAGCGTATTTTCCAATGTCTGAACGTAATCTGATGACCTTACCAAGTGATGCTACACGTCCTAAACCGAGTGAAGGAACAGATAAATCATATCTTTTATGATGTTCGTCATACACACTTGGAGAAACTGGACGTGCTGACTTTTGATTGATATTCCCCATTTCATCAACATCACCAATACCAATAAAAGGAATGCCACCAATTTCTTCTTTTGGTGCTCTATGACTTGGGTGTGGGTCAATTACTACACCTATTTCATTTAACTTACGCTGTTCCCAAGCATAAGTAAAAATTAAGGCTTTAAACCATCAATTTATAAAAATTTAGGAGGAAATTTCATGAATAAACAACAACTTGCCAACAAAATATGGGAATCCGCTAATAAAATGCGTTCCAAAATTGAAGCAAATGAATATAAAGATTACATTCTCGGTTTTATTTTTTATAAATATCTCTCTGACAGAGAAATTGCTTTTTTCAAGAAAAATGAAATGACTGATGAAGAATTGAGACAAGTTACTGAAGAGGATGAGGAAACCATAGAATTTGCACAGGATAATCTTGGATTCTTTATTGCCTATAAAGATTTATTTTCAACATGGCTGGAAATGGGAAATGATTTTTCTGTAGCCAATGTCCGTGATGCATTGTCCTCATTCAGCAGATTTATCAAGCATGAAAAGCTGTATTCCGGCATTTTTGATATTCTTCAAACAGGACTCAGCAAGCTCGGTGACAGTGCCGGCTCTCAGACAAAGGCAATCCGTGACTTAATTTATTTAATCAAGGATATTCCGATGGACGGCAGACAGGATTATGATGTGCTGGGTTATATTTATGAATATTTGATTAGTATGTTTGCTTCCAATGCCGGCAAAAAAGCCGGAGAATTTTATACACCCCATGAAGTTTCAGTTCTAATGTCTGAAATTGTAGCCTATCATCTCCGTGACAGAAAAGAAATTAAAATCTATGACCCGACTTCCGGCTCTGGTTCGCTGTTAATCAATATCGGTAAAGTTGCAGCACAGTATATCGGCGATGAGAATAAAATCAAATATTATGCTCAGGAATGGAAAACAAATACTTATAATTTGACTCGCATGAACTTGGTCATGAGAGGAATTCTTCCCACAAATATTGAAACCAGAAACGGCGATACCCTTGAAGATGACTGGCCTTATTTTGATGAAAGCGACCCTGTCGGAACATATGACCCTCTGTATGTAGATGCTGTTGTTTCCAATCCGCCGTATTCTCAGGCATGGGAACCCACCAACAAGGAAAACGACCCACGTTATGCAAGATTCGGTCTCGCTCCGAAAACAAAGGCAGACTATGCTTTTCTTCTGCATGATTTGTATCATCTTAAACCGGATGGCATTATGACAATCGTCCTGCCTCATGGTGTGCTGTTCCGTGGTGGTGAAGAAGGCGAAATCCGCAGAAATTTGATTGAAAATAATCATATTGATGCGATTATCAGTCTGCCTGCAAACATTTTCTTCGGCACAGGAATTCCGACAATTATCATTGTTCTGAAACAGCAGAGAACAAATACAGATGTTTTATTTATTGATGCTTCCAAAGGTTTTGAAAAAGTCGGAAAAAATAATAAGCTCCGTTCTTCTGACATCCGCAGAATTGCAGATACTGTTATCAAAAGAACGGATATTCCGAAATATGCAAGAAAAGTCAGCCGTGAAGAAATCAGAAGCAATGACTATAATCTGAATATTCCACGTTATGTAGATTCTTCAGAAACGGCAGAAAGCTGGGATATTTATGCTTCTATGTTCGGCGGTGTCCCTGATTCTGAAATTGATGCAATGGCTTCTTACTGGACTACTTTTCCTAATCTGAGAAAAGACTTGTTTAAGCCTGTTTCAGCAGGATATTCTGAAATTATTACAGACAATGCAAAAGAAATGATTCAGAATCATACAGATATTACTGATTTCAGAAATCTGTATCATGCACAGTTTGATGATTTTGAAATGTTTCTTGTCAGGGAACTGCTTGACAAAATGTCAGAAATCACTGCTTCTCAGGAAGAAAGCATTCTTTCAGAAGATATTTTCCACCGTCTGGAATCCCTGTCTTTGATTGACCCCTATGAAGCTTATCAGATTCTTGATGATGAGTGGCAGAAAATTTCTGCTGATTTGGAAATTATCCAGTCAGAAGGCTTTGAAGCTGTCAAAAAAGTGATTCCTCACATGATTATCAAGAAAAAAGATAACAAAGAAGTGGAAGTACAGGACGGATGGCTCGGCTATATTCTGCCGTTTGAACTTGTACAGAATATTCTTCTTGCAAGTGAAACTGAAACTCTCAAAACAAAAGAAAACCGCCTTTCTGAAATCGCAGGCGAATTTGAAGAACTTCTCGACAGCCTGACAGAAGAAGAAAAACAGTCCGATGCTCTGAACGAATCCGGTGATGCATTCAATTTCAAGGAACTTGCTAAAATCCTCAAAGAATTGAAAAAATCTAAAAGTGACCCCGATTTTGCAGAAAAACTTGAAAAAGCCGATAATCTCAGCAAAGAAGAAAAAACGCTCAAAGCTGAAATAAAAAAGGATTCTGCTTCCCTGCATCTTCTGACAAAGGAAACTATCGAAAATCTGACCGATGCACAGGCTCGTGAACTGCTTCATGAAAAATGGATTTCTGTTCTGATTCGGGAACTCGCACAGCTCCCCGATAATGTTGTTTCGGTGCTGTCCTCTAAAGTGCAGAATTTAGCCGAAAAATACAGCGTGACCCTTGCAGAGACAGAGAAAGAAATTCAGCAGACAGAACAGGAACTCTCTGCTATGATTGATGAACTGACCGGAAGTGAATCTGATATGCTTGGCTTGCAGGAATTTCAGAAACTTCTTGGCAGTATTTGAAAGGTGGTTGTAAAAAATGACAAAAAAAAAGAGCGTACCGGAGATACGCTTCAAAGATTTCACTAATACTTGGGAACAGCGTAAGTTAAATG
>JAZQIL010000093.1:0-9329 GCA_045541055.1 Oscillospiraceae bacterium | reverse complement strand
CATTGACGGATTCGTAGATGATGAGAAAATCAGAGTGGAAATCGCACAAATGCTGATTCCGTTCTACTCCTCGAAGCTGTCGCAAAAAGTTAAGAATTTGTTCGATGCACTCAAGTTATGCTGTCACAGCGAACCCATGCCGATGCGAACTGACGAAATCCACTTGCTGAACGGCGTTCTGAAAACGGACGGCACATGGATTCCGCAAAAGAAATTTTGTATCAATCGGCTGAACATCAGCTATCACCCTGAAATCAGGAACGGCACATATTATCCTGAAAAATTTCTGACATTTCTGCTTGATTTGCTCGCTCCGGAAGATATTACGACTTTGCAGGAGTATCTTGGTTACTGCCTGATTCCGTCCAACAAGGGGCAGAAAGCCTTGTTTCTGGTTGGCAACGGGGGAGAGGGAAAGTCCAGAATCGGCTTCGTCATGCAGGAAATTTTCGGCTTGAATATGCTGACCGGAAATTTCCAGAGAATCGAAACGGATAAATTTTTCAGATACAATCTGCAAAATAAATTATTGATGATTGATGATGATATGCAGATGACGGCTTTGCCCTCGACAGGTTACATCAAAAATCTGATTACTGCGGAAATCCCCATTGATGTGGAAGCTAAAGGTCAGCAGTCCGAACAGGCTCGGCTCTATGCAAGATTTCTCTGTTTCGGAAACGGCTCTCCAAAGGCACTTTACGATAAAACAGACGGATTCGCAAGACGACTGATTATTCTCACGACAAAGCCAAAACCTCCGAATCGGATTGATGACCCGTTTATAGCAGAGAAGTTTCTGACTGAAAAGGAAAAAATCTTCTGTTGGATGTTTGACGGACTGCAACGGCTGATTCAGAATAATTTCCGGTTTTCTATTTCAGAGAGAACTCGGCTCAATATCGCCGAAGCATTGAGCGATAACTGTAATATTATTGACTTTCTGCATGACGGCTCTGTGATGATATTTGGAACAGAATATACTATATCCTGCACTGAACTTTACAACGCCTATTCTCGTTGGTGTGGTGAAAATGCTTTGACTGCCCTGAAACGTGAAACTTTCGTGACTTGGCTGAAAAATAACGAAAAGAAATTCAATATCGCCTATAATACGCACGTTCCGAACGAATTTGGAAAGTCCGTCCGTGGATTCAGGGGCATGAAAACAACATATAAGACAACACTTGATTATGGCGTACAGGCGTACAAATAACGAAATATAGCCGAAATTAGGCGTACAAACTGACGTACTGACTGCGTACACGGAACGGCTTGTGTTCGCCCTGATGTACGCCCAGAAACAGCGTATTATAGCCATTGGTACGTCTGTACGCCGATTTCTTCACTTGACTTTATATAAAAAATTTAGAGATAGATAAGGGGATAACAAAATGAAAAAAGACAGAAGAATCGCACTTTATAAGAAAATCTGGTGTAAAATCCGCTACTGGCAGAATATCAGTGATGTGACTGACAGTGAACTCGCCGCCTATATGCAGGTAGCCGAACGGACTTTGAAAGACTATGACCGGAATGCGAAAAATATCACTCTCGAAAAGATTGACAATTTTCTGTACATGAATAACATGGAACTTGCCGATTTACTGGCTCTGTAATTTATTTTTCAGAAAGCTCTTTACAAATTCGTCAAACTGTGGTATAATGGGGCTGTAAAAGTGTCAGCTTCATTATACCGCCTATCTAAATGAGGTGTTATAATGAAAGTACAGAAATTACCAAGCGGCAGTTACAGAGCCGTTGTTGCTGCTGGATATAACGAAAACGGCAAGAGAATTTATAAGTCCTTTACCGCCAAAACAGAATGGGAAGCTATCAAAATGGCAGAGGACTTCAAACAGACCCGTGAGGAAAAAACAGACAAGAATGTGACCGTTCGTAAGGCGATGGAACTGTATATCGAAAGCAGAGAAAATGTGCTTGAACAAACTACAATCAGAAATTACAGACAGCTTTCTGAAAATACTTTTCACTGTATTGCTGATACTAAACTCTCTGTTTTGAAAGCAATTGACATTCAGAGGGCAATTAATATCGAGAGTGCGAAAGTCAGTCCGAAGTACATCAAAAACGCTTATGGTTTTCTGAAATCGGTGCTGAAAATGTATGAGGTTGACATCAATCTGAATAATATCAAACTTCCGAAACTCGTCAAGAGAGAGAAAGAATTGCCGTCTTTTGAGATAGTTTTCAGCATTGTCAGAGGAACAGAATCAGAATTACCTGTACTGCTTGCGTCATGGCTTAGTCTGCGTATCGGTGAAGTTATCGGTTTACAGTTTCAGGATGTGGATGCCGAAAACAGAAAAATCCACATCAGACGGATGATTATCATGACGGATGAGGGCAGTAAAGTCCGTGAAAGCTGTAAAACAGAAAAAAGCACAAGAACCATTCAGTTGCCTGTCTACATTCTGGAACTGATACAGGCAATTCCACACGAGAATGAAACGGATTTCATCATTCCGAAAAGTCGAAAATCGGTTTACAGCAGATTCAAAAGACTGATGAAAAAGCATGATATTGATATGACTTTTCATGACCTTCGTCATTTGAATGCATCAGTAATGCTCATGCTCGGAATCCCTGATAAATATGCTATGGAGCGTGGCGGTTGGTCTACTGACAATGTGCTGAAATCGGTCTATCAGCAGACATTCAGTTCTGAACGTGAGAAAGTCGATAACATGATTGATGATTACTTCACGGGCATTGTGGACAGTCTGAACAGATAAAAACATCTGGAAACAGGTTTTTGTTGCACGGGCTGTTGCACGATAAAAATAAAATGGCTATATTACGTCTTTTAGTGGCGAAAATTTAGAGGTTCGAATCCTGTCACCTCGACCATAATAAAAGCCTGTGTTTTGAGAAAGCTTGAAAGACAGGCATTTTTTATTGCAATGATTTTCATGATTTGCAGAAAATTCCATGATTTGCAGGTGATTTCAGGGTTCTGTGACACGAACTGTGACACGGAATTTTATTGATTTGCTTAGAAATATAGGTGTTTTTTGAGTGTTTTTATTTTTGGTGTGACACGGACAGAAAGTTTATACAATTTATAACCTTTGTATAAAAATGGAAATCTTAACAGAATATGAAATTATCAAGGCAGAGTTTCGGCTCTGCCTGTTTTTGTGCATAAAAAAGAGTAGAGGGTGATTTTAAATTGATATATAAAATAAGTATGTAAATTATGTCAAATCATCAATTTAAAATCGACAGTCAGCAAGTGTCAAAGCAGGGTATAGCCTAATTTGACACAAGGGAGGTGAATTTCTGGTATCAGTTATTTGACTTGTTGGCGAAAATATACGACTGAAAGGAGGTGGAAAAAATATGGTAGTTGGCTACGTTCGAGTGTCCTCTGTCGACCAGAATCCAGAACGACAAATTGAAATGCTGAAACAGTATCAGGTACAGAAATTGTTTACAGAGAAAATCTCTGGAAAAAATATGGACAGACCAAAATTAAAGGAAATGCTTGGCTTCGTTCGTGAAGGGGACACAATCGTCATCAGTGAATACTCCCGAATGGCAAGAAGTGCATCTGATTTATTGCAGATTGTGGAACTTCTGAAAAATAAAAATGTGATTCTTATCAGCCTGAAAGAAAATTTGAATACTTCTACTCCGCAGGGAAGATTTATGTTAACGGTCTTTGCAGGACTGGCGGAACTGGAAAGAGAAACAATTCTCGAAAGACAGCGTGAGGGAATTGCTATTGCAAAGTCACAGGGAAAATACAAAGGCAGACCGCCTAATCATTATGATGAAAAACTACTGATGGAAGTTTTGATTGGTGTACATAACAAAACTATGACAGTGACAAAAGCTGCTAAGAAACTGGGTGTGACAAGGGCAACAATTTATAATTTGATGAAACGAAAGGAACAAGGTGATTTGAATGGATGCAACGAAGTTTAATAACAGTTTATCTCCGCAGGCACAGACAACAATTGTGGATTTCCCGACATTTAAGTTCACAAATACCCCTATGTTTGGTGCAAAGAAGAAAAAAATAGAAGAAATGATTGCTACAATTGATTATGTTCTTCCAGAACCGAACGGTGTTACTGTAGTCTTTGAATCTGGCAGAAAAATTAAATGCTGTTTCAATGGTACTTATGTAAAATATGACCGCACAGGCAGACTTTCCAGTATCGGAGGATTTGAAACAGGCAGATGTATTGAAAATTATCATGTCAAAGTATGGATTGACGGTCAGGCAATCTTCCTTGAACGATTGATAGCAATTGCAACAGATATTCTACAGGACGAATTACCAATTTCTTACACTGGATGGGAAGCAAATGTGATGGATGGAACAGGTTCAATCAAAACAGCAGTAAAATTGAAAGTTCCGGTCAATTTCAATCCGTTCAATATTGAGTGGTGTCTGAAATCAGATAATGTAATTCATGGTTCAATGCTCATTCCAATGCTGAAAAGAACAGGTCATGTTTATCAGTATAGTGCGAGAGATATGACTTTAAGGCAGATTTTTGATACACAAAGTGATTTTAGTTTGAAAAATTATTGTAATGCAAATCTCGGACAAGTGAGGTAATTTGAAACGTTCCCAATCAAGTCCAGACGGGTTTTAAGGGATTGTCAATTTGATAGTGTAGTGATATGTGTAATGGGTGGAAAAGGGGTCACAGAGGAGATTCTGGGGGAAATTGGGGATATAGTTTATTAAGATTTATCTGAATTGGGAATATCAAATTTGGGAGGAAAAGGGGGGATTGAATCATGCCGGAGAAATCTACAGCACAGGAAAAATTGAATTCCTTGATTTTATTGGGAAAAGAAAATTTGAAACTCTCTAAAGCCTTGATGAATTGTATCAGCAACATCAGTTTGGATTTGAACCGAAAAATAGGCACTTTAGAAAAGCAACATACAGAATTAAAAAATGAAATCCAGAAAATGGACATTGTGATTCAGGAAAAACATGTCTATTCTGATGAAGAAATTTATCAAATGAAATCTACCATGAGTTGGAAACGATTACACGAGAAAACAAATGTTCCGTTATCTACTCTACAGTACAGATACCGGAAATATAAGAATTATCTCAGTGAACAGGGAGGAAATTGTGATGATTGAGTTTATTTTAAACGGAAAGGACATCAGCAAGGACGATTTGAACATTCTAATTTGTAAAGACAATCTTCTCAACGAAACGGAATTGAAACTATTCGTGGGAAATGAAGAAATCTCAATTGATGATAAAAATGCGGAAATTTCCGTCAGCATCAATGTGACAAGTGATGATGATTTAGAAACGATTTATGAGAACAGTCAGGACATTCAGTCCAGTACCGAAACGATTCAGCGTGCCTATGGAATTATAAAAAATGAACTGGATAACATCAAAGAGAAATATCAAAATCTTCACGAACAGTACATTGAGTTGTGTAACACTATCGTATATGAAATTAATCAGTCGGATTCTGTATAACAGCGGAGAATCATTCTGATGCTGGATTTTTGTCTTTTGGATAATTGGCGATAACTGTTTATCAGATTGGATTCATCTTTATTTAGTTCAGAGGAGGAAACAGGTTCAGTATAACCTATTAGAAAATCGACAGAAGTTTCAAAATACTCCGCAAATTTGATAAGGGTATCAATATCTGGTTCAGTATCATTATTTTCATAGCGGTTGATTGTTTGTTGTGTGACACCTATGGTATCAGCTAATTTTTGTTGGCTGATACCTTTTTTGTTTCTTAGCATTTTAAGATTCCGAACCATTTTTAACACCACCTTGATTTTATTATAACACTGAATATGAGTTGTGTAAAAACTTTTATATTTGTTATTTCAACAAATATTTTGTGTATATTCATGTTATAAAATCAAGATTTTTGGATGAAAACCTCTTGACAAAATTCTCCCAGCGTGGTATAATCAAAATAACTTAAATCCGTTAAGGGGGAATTGATTATGAAAAAGACTGTAGCAATGGTACTTTCTATTTTATTGGTAACAGGCAATATCGCAGGATTTGAAATCAATGCACAGGATAATTTTGTCCTTGGTGATGTGAATCAGGATAATACTATCAATGCAATAGATGCAGCTAGAGTTCTTGTGGCAAGTGCAAGTATTGGTTCTGGTCAGGAAAGTGGTCTGACAGATACTGAAACTGTTTTAGCGGATTACAATCAGGACGGAACTGTCAATGCATTGGATGCATCTGGAATTTTAGTATATTCGGCAGAAGTTGGTGCAGGTCTGTTAAAAGAAACAAAAGTTCTCCCCACACATTCTTACTTAGCATGGACAAAAGTTGGCGACATGACAAGTCATAGTGATTTCAGGGCTAAGTTTAATGGTATTACAACACCGGATGCGAATGATACCCTGTATACATTTTTATTCAAGCACTATGATTTTGATACGACTCAATTAACTGATGCAATACAGGGCGAATATACAGACCTTGGCGAAACGGATGCAGATGGTGCAATTTGGAATACGATGTTTGAATTACTTCCGTCAGATTCTACCACATTTAATGGCGATAATACTTTAACCCGTGGTCAGGCAATGGCATTAGTGATGAGAGCAATTACCCCAGTAGAATCCGATGGAGTTCCGAATAGCAATAGTAATTTCACCAATTCAGTAGGTTCAGGAGTTTATACAGACTATGCATCATATATGGACAAAAATGTGTTTATATCTAGCAATTCCGGATTAACAGAAGAAAACTTCAATACACCCATGACCCGTGGTGAATACATCTACCTCCTTATCAATGCAGTTTATGGTAGAATCAATGTACCTATAGTATCAGTCGAATTTAACGATTGTAAAGATGGAGGCATATTTGATGACTGTAGTGACAATGAGGAGAAATTAACTAAGAGTCTTGCAAATCCGGATGAGAATGGAGTTCCATCAGGAATTTATTATGCATTAGTAAATGCTAATCAAAAAGGGATTATTAATAATGATACTCACTTTGATGAATCCATCACACTCACTGATGCAGTTGACCTTTTATCTAATGCAATCATGGCAAAGGGTGAACAGGATAATATAAGTTTACCTCAGGAAGTATTAGATAGGATAGCACAAGAAACAACAGAATCTCCAAGTGAGACTACAACAGAGGAAATCACAACAACCACAGTTGAAAGTTCAGTTTCATCAGAAACCACAACAACAGTAGCAACAACTCAACCCGTTCAACAGCAAGACCCAGTACAGCAAGAAGAACCAGTACAACAACAAGACAACACTCCAGTAGTTGAACAACCCGTTCAGAATGACCCTGAACCTGTTTATGTAGAACCAGTTCAAACAAATCCTCCTGTAGTAGAAACACAAGCACCAGAACCTGAACCCGAGCCAGTAGTAATTGAAACTCAAGCACCAGAACCTGAGCCGGAACCTGTAATACAAGAAACACAATCTCAACAAAGTGGCAGTCTTGAACGTGCACATACTTATTATGATGAAGATGATGCAGCACAGGATAATCAAACGATACATATATCAGATGGTGACGAAATCACCTGGAATTAAATAGTAAAAAGAAATGGCAGTAGGAAAACTACTGTCCTTTCCTTTTTTATAAGGTTACTTAAAATATAACAGTAAAATTATAATAAGTAGAAATTAAAAAGATGAATAAGAGAAAATCCGACGACGAGAAGAAGGAGGAAGATAGCATGGTTAACAAGAAATTAACCAAAAAGATAGTGGCTATGATAACCACTTTGGCATTTGTATCCTATGGAATTCCATTATTTCCATTAAAGAATATCAATTCTTTATTGGACACTAATGAAATAGTAGCTAATGCCGATAGCGGTGGTGGTTATGGTTCAGGTAGTACAACTGGTGGTGATGGACCTCAGTTTTCAAGGTCAAATCATTTTGGTTTAAGGTTTTATTCTGTAAATTATGACGGAGACATTATCAGAAGATATTATTTCCAATACAATTATGCAGGCAAAACAAGATATGCAGGTAACTCAGGAATAGTTTATGAGTCCGAATCTAAAGCAGCACCATATGCAACAGAATGGGCTAAATATAACATGAAGAAATTTGAGAATGCCAAAAAATTGGAGTTGAAAAATAGTTTTGAAAATTTCTTCAATGATACAACTAATCAAAAAACAGTAGAAGGTAACATCATGTATGACTTAAACGATGTATTAAAAGTTGTAGATGATGAACCTGATACACTTACTTATGGTGGGGTTAATGATACTTTTGTTTTTAATAAATCTGGAATCAAAGAAAAAATAAAGTCATTACAAACTAAGGAAGTCGATGGGATTACATATATTGCTAGAATTAGTAGTATTGATTCAGTTTATGTTACAGGTAATATAGATGGTATTACTGTAAGTTTGAGAAGTGAAAGATCTCAGGGTGAACCCATGGTTTGTGATATTATAGATGATGAGTTCAGCCCAAGTGCATCTGGATATATAACAGCACATCAAAATTTGTTACGTATCAAAAATCAATATATAGAATCTATTCCAATGACTCATATAGAGGAGTATGGAAGTGCATTAAGCGGTATAGAATGGCCTAGGGCAAGCAAAGCTGACGGTAAATCCTTACAGACGTGGCTATATACTACTGTAGATGTAACCTTCAACGAGATTACAGAACCTTGTATGAGAATATCTACTATTTATGAAGAAGTTCTAGGTTTAGATAATTTTATTTTATGGAATCAGGTTAGATACAGATATGATGGTATTAAGAAGGATGATACAGATGAATTCAGTTCATTCAGATTAATTGTAGAGCCATTAGTAGATATCCCAATCAGGTCAAGTAATGATGATAGTTATGCTGGACGCTTTTATGGTGGTTGGTATGGTTACATGACAACACTTCAAGAGACATATCCAGGTTCTAATGGTGGTAGTTATACTCAAGCAGGTATTAAGAGTAGAGTAGGACAGGGTTTCAAATTACAGTACATAGCTGATACTAAGAATCCTAACTATGATCCAGAGGCATCTGATGAGAGAGGCGATGGTGACATCTATTTTAACAATGGTTTAGTTTATCTTGCACCTGGATATGATAAGTTACCATCAAACAAAGGTTACAGTGCATTGGAAAATTATGACTCTAGGGACATAGTAGGCAATGTGGGGTGGGGCTTACACGTGTATCTTTTTCTAATAAAAAAGATGACATACATGTTTTTGGCTATATTTCTGAACAAATCAATATCAAACTACTAAAAATAAAGTTATGCAAACCGTAGATGACATTCAGGATAAAACCTGAACCAATGAGTTGTAATCTGG
>JAZQIL010000092.1:0-3694 GCA_045541055.1 Oscillospiraceae bacterium | reverse complement strand
CTGTTTTTCCAGAAGCATTACTCTAATACAGATTTGCATGAAAGAAAAACAGATTTTGTCAAATTAGCAGAAGCATTCGGCGTGAAAGGCTATAGAATTTCTAATCTTTCAGAATTAGCTGGAACAATTGAAAAGGCTTTTGCAGAAAATGCGCCTGTTGTTATCGACTGTGCAATTTATGAAAATGAATTTGTACTGCCGATGCTTCCTCCCGGAGGATGTATTGAAGATATTATTACAGAAAGGAGCGATAAGTAATTATGGAACGTTTTGTGATTGCAATTCTCGTTGAAAATCAGCCGGGTATTTTAACTCGTGTTGCAAGCATGTTCAACCGCAGAGGCTTCAACATTGACAGCTTAACCGTCAGCGAAACGGAAACACATGAATATTCCAGAATTACAATTTCCCTGACTGGTGATGACGGAATCTGCCGTCAAATTATTAAACAGCTCAAAAAACTTTATAATGTCAAAGAAGTAAAAGTAATGAGCAAAGAAAAAAGCGTTTACCGTGAACTTGCTTTGATTAAGCTTAGAAATGTTCCTGAAACCCGTCAGGAAATTTTGTCCGCAGTAGACATTTTCCGTTCCAAGATAGTAGATTTTTCTCCTTCAACACTTTGTGTGGAAATTACCGGAGAAACTTCTAAAATTGAGGCATTTATTGCACTTGTTGAACCGCTCGGCATTCTTGAAATGTGCCGTACCGGCGTAGTGGCAATCGAAAGAGGCTGTCACTATCTGAACAGCGATACAAGTCTTTAAATATATAAATTAAATTTATTTAAGAAAAGGAGTTCTTAAACATGGCAGAAGCAAGAATTTTTTATCAGCAGGATTGTGATATTCACAAGCTGGACGGCAAAACAGTAGCAATTATTGGTTACGGCTCTCAGGGTCACGCTCATGCACTGAATCTTCAGGAAAGCGGTGTCAATGTTGTTGTTGGTCTTTACGAAGGCAGCAAAAGCTGGGCAAAGGCTGAAAAACAGGGTCTGAAAGTAATGACAACCGCAGAAGCTGCTAAGATTGCAGATATTATCATGATTCTGATTCCAGATGAAAAGCAGAAAGCTCTGTATGAATCTGATATTAAGCCCTACATGACAGCAGGCAAAACATTAGCATTTGCACATGGCTTTAACATTCACTTTGGTTGCATTGTACCGCCGGCAGATGTAAATGTGATTATGATTGCACCGAAAGCTCCTGGTCACACTGTAAGAAGTGAATATCAGGCTGGCAAGGGTACACCTTGTTTAATCGCTGTACAGCAGGATGCAACCGGAGACGCTCAGGAAATCGGTTTAGCATATGCAGCAGGCATCGGCGGTGCAAGAGCTGGTGTTCTGGAAACTACTTTCAGAACAGAAACAGAAACTGACCTCTTTGGTGAGCAGGCTGTACTTTGCGGCGGTGTATGTGCTTTGATGCAGTGCGGATTTGAAACACTGGTAGAAGCTGGCTATGACCCGAGAAACGCTTATTTTGAATGCATTCACGAAATGAAACTCATTGTTGACCTGATTTATCAGTCTGGTTTTGAAGGCATGAGATATTCTATTTCCAATACTGCTGAATATGGCGACTACATCACTGGCCCGAAGATTATCACAGAAGATACCAAGAAGGCTATGAAGAAAGTACTTGCTGACATTCAGAACGGTTCTTTTGCAAAGGAATTCCTGCTTGACATGTCTGATGCAGGTAATCAGGTACACTTCAAGGCTATGAGAAAGCTTCATGCTGAACATCCTTCCGAAGTCGTTGGTAAGGAAATCAGAAAGCTTTACAGCTGGAACAGCGAAGATGACAAGCTCATCAACAACTGATTTTTTTGAAAAATTTTTTCACAGGCAAGTTATCTCTGTACAGGGATAACTTGTCCTGTATATAATATTATATAGTAAGGTGCTGAATCAATTATGATGTTTGATGCAAAAACAGCTGGTGCGCACTGTGCGCCGCAGCGTTCATTATTACATGCATTAGGTCTGACAAAAGAAGAAATGGAAAAGCCTTTAGTTGGCATTGTCAGCTCTTATAATGAAATTGTTCCTGGTCATATGAATCTGGATAAAATCGTAGAAGCTGTGAAATTAGGTGTTGCTATGGCAGGCGGTACACCGATTGTATTTCCTGCAATTGCCGTTTGTGATGGTATTGCGATGGGACACAAGGGCATGAAATATTCTTTAGTCACTCGTGATTTAATTGCAGATTCTACAGAAGCGATGGCATTAGCACACGCATTTGATGCGCTTGTCATGGTGCCGAACTGTGATAAAAACGTTCCCGGTCTGTTAATGGCTGCTGCAAGAGTGAATGTTCCAACAATTTTCGTTAGTGGCGGTCCTATGTTAGCCGGTCACGTTGACGGCAAAAGAACCAGCCTTTCCAGCATGTTTGAAGCAGTAGGCTCTTACAAAGCTGGTAAAATGGACGAAGAAAAGCTTTATGATTATGAATTAAATGCATGTCCTACCTGCGGAAGCTGTTCCGGTATGTATACGGCAAATTCTCATAACTGCTTAACAGAAGTATTAGGCATGGGCTTGAGAGGAAACGGCACAATTCCGGCGGTTTACTCCAGAAGAATCGAACTTGCAAAACATGCTGGTATGCAAGTTATGGAACTTTACAGAAAAAACATTCGTCCAAGAGACATTATGACAGAAAAGGCATTTCAGAACGCTTTAACAGCAGATATGGCTTTGGGATGTTCCACAAACAGTATGCTGCATTTACCAGCAATTGCGCATGAATGCGGTGTGGAAATCAACTTGGACATTGCAAATCAAATTAGTGCAAAAACACCGAATTTATGTCATTTAGCTCCTGCTGGCCACACTTATATGGAACAGCTTGACGAAGCAGGCGGTGTATATGCTGTTTTGAACGAATTAAATAAAAAAGGCTTGATTCATACAGATGTCATGACTGTAACCGGAAAGACATTAGGCGAAAATATTGAAGGCTGTGTCAACCGTGACCCTGAAGTTATCAGACCGATTGACAATCCGTTCAGTGAAACAGGCGGTATTGCTGTGTTAAGAGGAAATCTCGCTCCTGACGGCTGCGTTGTCAAGAGAAGTGCTGTTGCTCCTGAAATGTTAGTACATGAAGGTCCTGCAAAAGTATTTGACAGCGAAGAAGAAACAATTGCTGCTATCTATGCTGGAAAAGTTGTTGCTGGTGATGTGGTTGTGATTCGTTATGAAGGCCCTTCTGGTGGTCCTGGTATGAGAGAAATGCTTTCTCCGACATCTGCAATTGCAGGCATGGGCTTAGATAAGGAAGTTGCTTTAATCACAGACGGAAGATTTTCGGGGGCAACTCGTGGCGCATCTATCGGACATGTTTCTCCGGAAGCAGTCAGAGGCGGTTTAATCGCTTATGTAAAAGACGGCGATATGATTTCCATCAACATTCCGGAATATAAAATCGAACTCAAAGTTTCTGACGAAGAAATTGCAAAGCGTAAGGAAACAATGGAAATTAAAGTGAAAACAGATGTAACCGGTTATCTGAAACGCTATGCAAAAATGGTTTCTTCTGCGGACAGAGGCGCAATTATTAACTATTGATTTTCAATAAGATAAATTGGAATTTGACAGGATATGTTTTTATAAAAATAACGTAATATAGCCGATTTGACAAGCTTGACAGGTGATTTTCTATTATATTCTATA
>JAZQIL010000091.1:0-5042 GCA_045541055.1 Oscillospiraceae bacterium | reverse complement strand
TAAGAAAGTGGAGGAAATATTATGGAAGAAAAAGTAATTTTATGCCCTATGTGTAAAATGCACCCAGCAATTATTAAAATTGAGAAATCGAAAATGAGTATTAAAGATACTGAAGTAGAATATGATGAATCTATGTATTTTTGTTCAACACTGGGAGAAGATGATGAGGATGCTTATTTTATTCCTCCAAAAATGATGGACGAAAATCTGCTTCGTGCAAGAAATGCTTACCGGCAAATCAAAGGTCTTTTAACTTCTGATGAAATTGTAGAGTTTCGCAAAAAATTTGATTTGTCACAAGTTGAACTGGCAAGATTGCTTGGATGGGGTGATGTTACCATTTCAAGGTATGAATCCAAAGCAATTCAGGATTCTACCTATGATAATGAACTGCGTTTGATTATGGAAAATCCTATTATTATGCTGAAGATGCTTGAAAAAAATCAGTCTGCATTTGAATCCGGCAGGTATGCAGTTATTAAAGCTAAAATATCCAAATTTATTACAGATGCGTTTATTAAACGTCAGAATCTTTTGAATTATTATGCACTCTATTCTCAGCCGTGCAATGAAAACGGGTATACTGTTTTAAATATTGATAAACTGGAACAAGTCATCAACTATTTCGCATTCAAAGTTTCTGATTTGAAAAAAGTTCTTTTGATGAAATTGCTTTGGTACAGTGATGCACTTAGTTTCAAAAGGAATCACATTGCTGTCACCGGATTGGTTTATGTTCATAAGGCGATGGGAGCATTGCCTGTCGGACATGAAAGTATCATGAATCTGTCAGGAATCTGTGTTGAAGAAGAAATGCCTGATAATTTTGATTATTCCATTTATCATATTCTGCCGAATAATCATGCTGATTTTTCATGTTTGTTGCCAGAAGAACTTGAAATTCTTGATAAAGTGGCAGATAAATTTCATGCCTATACCGGAAAAGAAATTGCTAAATATATGCATCAGGAATATGCTTATCAGAACACTAATCCCAATCAAATTATCCGGTTTACAGATGCTGAAAAAATAAAAGATTTCTAAAAGAAATGCCGCTTGAGAGTAAAAATCAGGCGGCATTTTTGTTGCTATAATATAATTTACTCATCATCATCAGAATGATGATTAGCCAATTCTTTAGGTGTGCAGTAACGCTTAGGTGCTCTTTGGGGCTGACCGGATTCATCAACGACAATATTTGAACGGCGTTTACGTTCTTTCTGTACTGCTTCAAACATTTCTGTAGATATGATTTTGGGATGAACGTCTTTCACAACATACATTCTTTCACTGCCATTGTTCTTTTTGCGTTTCCTGCTCGGAAACGGTTCAGATACTGTTTTTCTAAGTATGACATTTCCAGTATATTTTTCATTTGTCAGAATTTTTACAACAGCCTGGTTAGACCACTTTTCTTTTCCGGTGGGAGTGGGTATCCCTTTTGATTCCAGTATTTTTATGATGGACAGGATACTGTTTCCGTCCAGATAAAGCTGAAAAATTAACCGGACAGTTCTGGCTTCTTCTGAACATATGGCAAGTTCACCGTCTTCTGTTTTGATGTATCCAAAACACTTTCTTTTATATAAACCGGATGTGCCGTCCTGCATCCGCTTGTCCAGTCCCCAGCGGATATTTTCACTGCGTTCGGTACTTTCTGCCTGAGCAAAGGCTTCTATTAGCGTTATCAGAAGTTCATCTTCATATTTTGAACTGTCAAGGTCTTCCTGCTGAAATATAATGCGTATGCCAATGGAGCGTAATTCACGAATGATGTTTAAAAGGTCAAGAGTGTTTCTTCCCATTCTGCTGACACTTTTTGTAAAAATAATATCAAGCTCACCTGAACGACAGTCTCTCAGCAGTCGGTTCAGTTCACGTCTGTCATCATTTCCGCCGGATTGAAAATCGAGATAAATATCTTCCAGAAACCAGTTAGGTATTTGCATTACCATTCTGGTCAGCTGAGATACTTGTGAAGCCATACTGTAGAGCTGTTCCTGCTTTGAAGAGCTTACTCTGCAGTAGATTCCAATTCTATAAGTTCGTATCCTTTCAGGCTTTGCCGGAATTTTCTGTACAATTCTGTCTGACATAAACACACCCTCCTGATGAATATTTTCCATAAAAAAACGATAGCTTGTCTTTATTATAACACATATTTCAAAAAAAGACAAGGGGGTGCATTGGGGGTGTGCAAAAGTGTCTTAGTCTACTCTCAAATCATTGTATCAAAATTTAATTATGTTTGATAAATGGCTGTATTATGATAATTTTATGAAAAATATACATAGTCTACGCATCACATATTAGTACCCCAATTTTGATACAAAGTTGGGGTGCATTTTCATACTCTCAAAATGTAGATATTTCGTTGTTTTCGAGGGAATAAGAAAACGATAGCTTGGAAAAACGGAGCATTTTAGCCCCGAAATAACGGTTTCAGTAGCAAATCCCTGCCAATAAAAAAACGATTACCTTGCTATCGTTTTTTTATTGGCATTTTCGTTAATCGGGGGTGCATTTTGGATTTCGGCGGGTTTGAGCGTCATCTGGGCATAAAAAAAACAAGCCCGCGGAGTTGAAAAGGGCTCCACAGGCTCATTGTATGCTGGGTATTCAGAGAATTATTCATCGTATGCTTTTTGACAAAATGGACAATCATTGTCATAGGCAACATCGCCTAATGTGTATTCAACAGCAGCTTTTATCTGTGTTCTATCACTCAAAGCAGAATATATAGGAGTTTGTTTGATTTCTTTTAATACCTCGTCTAAAATCTCGTCATCTGAGAATTTTCCGGTATTATACCAATAATCGTCATGAGCATCACAGTGAGCAATAGCCCCTATTTTTTCCATAATGTCGTGAACATTGTCTCTATACTGTTGGATTGCTTCAACGCCTGATGATAGAATCACAAACTCTTTTGTAGCGGCATTCAACACACTAGAAAAAACAGAACCTGCACTTAATAGATTTGATTCGATTTTTTCACGGTCAACTGACGAAGTAATAGCTCCAGCCATTAATTGTAATGCTTTTGACATGCCTGCAGGGATTATGGATGATGATTGGATAATAACCTCATCTATATGATCTAGGCAACTTTCAAAAGCAAGTTTTAATTCAGTGATAATTGATGTTGCATCCTCAAACTCATCTTTTTTCATGCGTTTGGCATGAGCAACTTGATTTCTGTAGTCATATAGTTTTTTCCATTTAGATGATAGATTTTCAACTTGTATCTTATCGGAAAAATAACGTTCCCAATTTGACTTTGCAACAAGCTCATCTAATAAACCATCAACTTTTTCTGTTGCCTCCGAGTTTTTTTCAGAAATTAATGATTGCATTTTTTGAATTGCTGTTTGATCCAAAGGCTTTAAAGTGTATTTACTAAAGAAAAACCAACTAAGTTGAATGAAATCAGCATAATAAAGTTGATCACCTATCAATTCGTCCTGACTCTTTTGATTTTTTTCTATCGTTTTGTTAATCGATTCCTTGACCTCTGATGGTACATTACTACGAAACCAGTCGCTACCATTGGTATTGATCATCAATTTATAAATGATCTTGCGAAGTAGATTTTCAATTTCTATTATTTTGGGGTAGAGTTCCTTGGTATAAAACATTGAAACATCATCCCAGATTGTATTAATTATAAATAGCTCTCCGTACTGACTATTAATTCTGCGAAGTAAAATATCAAAATCGCCTAATATGCTAGCGATTGTATTACTAGTATCTTCTGATGAAATCTGAAAATAGAAAACGATTTCTGGTTTGTTTTTTCCTTTCTTTTCCTTCTCAATAATCTTGCTTGAGATTTTTATATTAAAAGTAGTCTTTTCAAAACATAAAGTGTCATCGGAAAAAGTAATACGAGCATTGGATGACAGAAGACTTTTGAATTGTTCTATAGTTTTGCAAAAGTCGTTTTGTGGTTTTATTAACATATATTCTATTCTCATGAAAATGGTCACTCCTTCAACAATCAAGGATCGTATATAATATGTATAATAGTAGATACTATTGTTGCACATATATTGAAGTGTTGAAATGTTGTTCTCATATATGTATAATTATAGCATACGGAGTGATATCTGTCAATACATAATTTGCGTATATACAAAAAAACACGGCACCCCGCCGAAAAGCAGAGTGCCGTTAGATCACTATTTTCTAGACCTCAATCTCCATCCCGTTCCGCAGAGTGAACACTAGCTTGCCGTTCTCGCAGACTTCCACACGCTCTACCATGAGTCGCCACAGTTTTTCATCAAATGTTTGCAGAACGCTGTCAGATATTTCAAATTCGTGAATCATGCCGTCAAGCAGTTCCTTTCTGGAAAGCCGTTCTGCTTTTTTAGCTTGCAGGCTGTGAATGCTCTTTTCTGTTTCGAGCATCTGTTCTTCATACTGTGAATATTTCTGATTGTAGATTTCCTGATTCTGTGCTTTTGAAGCATTTTCTCTGATGAAATCCTGCATAATGGCAGTCAGTTCATCTTTTTTCTCCTGCAAGGCATCAATCTTTTTGTCGATTGTTGTGCAGTCGGAAAGCATATCCCTAATTTGGCGGCAGGAAGCCAGAAAATCTTCTTTATTGGCACTGACAAAATTAAATGCCTGTACGAATTTTTCTTTGATGATTTCTTCTTGAAGATGAGGAGTGGAGCATTTTTCACCATTCTGGAATTTATGGTTGCACTGCCATATTACACGGCGGTATTTGTCGGTGGAATGCCACACTTTTGCACCATAAAATCCACCGCAGCAGGAGCATATAATTTTTGCGGAAAAGATATTGCTGCTGCTGTAGACCTTGCCGATTGTCTTTCGTCTTGTGATTTCAGTCTGCACCAGTTCAAATTCTTCTGGTGGAATAATCGGCGGATGGCTGTGTTCCACAAAATACTGAGGCACTTCGCCTTCGTTGACTTTCTGCTTTTTGGTGAGAAAATCTACAGTGAATTTTTTCTGCAAAAGGGCAGAGCCTTTGTATTTTTCATTTGTCAGAATACTTTCAATCGTTC
>JAZQIL010000090.1:0-5183 GCA_045541055.1 Oscillospiraceae bacterium | reverse complement strand
ACCTTTTTTCGATATTCTTTGATTTCTCTGGCTGCTTCCTCTGTGATTTTGTATTGTATTTTCATTTTGCTCTCGCCTCCTGCTTCTATTATATCATTTTTTCAGCAATTTGTCTATAGTAATTTAGAGGAATAGTATCAGGACGTAAAAACAGAGCGTGATATTCGGAAGCGATTAGAGAATTTTCCCATGCTTCCACAGGAATGGGACTATTATCACATGGACCAGCGCATTAATGACAGAGGAGTCTTGATTGACAAGGAGCTAGTACAGCAGGCAATCATCTGCGATATGGCTCTTTCCGAAGCTATGACGAAAAAGGCATATGAACTGACTGGATTGGAAAATCCCAATTCTGTGTCACAGTTGAAGTCATGGCTGGAAGAGCGTGGAATTTCTGTGGATTCTCTCGGCAAGAAAGAGGTATCCACGCTGATTGCTGATTTGGACAAGCACAGCATTGATACAGAAGCACTCGATATGATGAAGCTGAGACTTCAAATGGCGAAATCTTCTGTCAAAAAGTATCAGGCAGCGGAACGCTGTATTTGTTCCGACGGCAGAGCGCACGGACTGTTCCAATTCTATGGTGCTAATCGTACCGGACGATTTTCTGGTAGATTATTACAATTACAAAATTTGCCTCAGAACCATATCACAACGCTCGATGAAGCACGGGAGCTGGTGAAAATGGGCTGTTTTGATATGGCAGAGAGCATTTATGGAAATGTTCCTGATATTCTTTCACAGCTTATCCGCACCATGCTCATCCCGAAAGAAGGGTGTGAATTTATCGTGGCGGACTTCTCCGCCATTGAAGCCCGTGTGCTTGCGTGGCTTTCTGGCGAACAATGGGTACTGGATGCGTTCCGAAACGGTGAAGATTTGTACTGTGCGACAGCCTCTCAGATGTTTGGTGTGCCTGTCGTAAAGCACGGCGTGAATGGTGAATTACGCCAAAAGGGTAAAATTAGCGTTCTCGCCTGTGGCTATGGCGGCTCGGTTGGTGCTCTTGTTTCTATGGGTGCACTGGATATGGGACTGAAAGAGGAAGAATTACCAGATATTATTTCATCGTGGCGTGAAGCAAATCCGCATACAGTTCAATTTTGGTATGCTGTGGAAAAGGCGGCAATTGACACAGTCAAAGACCATTCTGACCGCACGGTTGGAAAAATCGGCTTTCAGTTTTCAGCAAATGTACTGTGGATTGTCCTGCCGTCCGGCCGCCGACTGGCATACGTCAAGCCACAGTTACAGCCTAACCGTTTCGGGCGCATGGCACTGACATTTGAGGGTTTGGGTGCTAATAACAAATGGGTAAGACAGGAAACTTACAGTGGCAAAATTACGGAAAATCTGACGCAGGCAACAGCCCGTGACCTGCTTGTGGAAGCTATGTGGAGAATAGAAAAGGCAGGGCTGGACATTGTCGGTCATGTGCATGATGAAGTTATTCTCGAAGTATCGAAAGGAAAATACACTGTTGAGGATGTTTGCAGTATCATGAACCAAAATCCGGAGTGGGCAGAGGGCTTACCGCTGGCATCTGACGGATATCGTGGAGATTATTATTTTAAATCATAAATTTATAAAATTGATAAAGCAATAAGGAGGAACTTTTTATGAAACAAGGCAGAACATTACCGGAAGTGCTGACGGAGCTTCAGCGTCAGAACAAAGCCAAGCAGGACTACATTGGTGCGGCAGAGGCATTTCATCTTGATGATGACGGCGGTACTTTCCATATCGGAAAAGACCACACTTTCGGAACAACACAACTTTTTCACAGGCAGGTAGCCTCTGCACTCGGCATTCCGGCGAAGTATTATGACATGATGCAGAAGCAGAAGCCTGAGCTTCTCGCAGAGAATGTCAATGCATGGTTTTTCGATAAGGAAAACAGTTACATGGTCAGAACACTGGATTACGATAATGGTGCAGGGCAGGTAGCAAGAGCCTTATTATCCGACCGCTACCGCCGTATTGACAATCTGGAAATTGCATCAACAGTACTGCCGCTGTTTGCAGGAAATGCCGATATACAGGTAATTTCAAGTGAAGTGACGGAAAGCAGAATGTACTTGAAAATTCTGAATACACGGCTTGAAAGGGCTTGTGTGGGCGATATTGTACAGGCTGGTGTGGTGATTTCCAATTCAGAGGTTGGACTTGGTGCAGTATCCGTTCAGCCTCTCATTTACACCTTAGCCTGCACAAACGGCATGATATGTCTGTCATATGGAGAACGCCGTACTCATGTCGGCAGGACATCCAAGGCAAATGACGAAAACTACCTGATTTATTCCGATGAGGCGAGAGAAGCGGATGACCGTGCTTTTCTTCTCAAGCTTCGTGATGCTACGCTTGCTGCGATTGATGAGGTGCGTTTCCGTCAAATTGTCGGGAAACTGGAAGAAAGTGCAGGTGTGAAGATTACCGGCAGAGTACAGGATGTCGTGGAACTGACCGGAAAGGCATACGACCTGAATCAGCCAGAGCAGGACAATATCCTGAATTACCTTATCAAGGGCGGAGATTTGAGTTTATACGGTTTATCCAATGCTGTCACACGGGCTTCGCAGGATGTGGAATCCTACGACAGAGCCACCGCACTGGAAAGCATCGGCTGGCAGGTTGCAACAATGTCAGCAAAACAATGGAAGGAGATAAATGCATGAGCAGAACTTGGAAAGACAGAAAAGGGTATAAAACAAAGCAGCACTACCCTTCTTACACTACAATGAATTATCAGAACCGCATCCGTGGCGGTTACGAAGATTATGACCACAGCGATGAGGAACTGTATGTCTATGACCAGAGCTGTGAAAACTGCTGTCGTTTTGGCGGAAATGACTGTGCCAATATGAATCGTGAGGATGATGACCCCAATTCAAAAGTCACATGGTGCGAGAACTGGCGGGGATACGGAGGTGGCAGGCATTGAGGGAATATGTTGTCGAGAATGAGTTTGTCAAAGTCGTTCGCAGGGCTGGAGGTATGGCATACAAGCTCACATCACAGACAGCAAACGGACTGCCGGACAGACTTGTTCTCTTCCCGAATGCGAAAACTGTCTTTGTAGAACTGAAAGCACCGGGGAAAATGCTCCGGCCGCTTCAGAGAAAACGGCGGTATCAGCTGATGAAGCTGGGCTTTCCGGTTCTTTGTATTGATAATGTTCTCCAAATCAAGCCTTGTGTAAATGCAATCGTATCATGGACACCCGGCACACCGTTTCCGGAGGGTATCGGTGCAAAGATTCCAGATTTAGAGATATCTGCTCTTCCTGCGGAACACAAGGATATGAATGATTTCGGAGATACACTTGAACCAATTGACCCAGATGATTTGGCAAGACTCTATGAAATTGAGAATAAGAACGGAGGTGATGCCCTATGAAGTTTGTGCCGCATGATTATCAGAAATACTGTATTGAGTATATCAAGACACACCGTATTTCTGCACTGTTCCTCGACATGGGCTTGGGCTGAGGAAAGACGGCAGTAACGCTGACAGCAGTCCATGATTTGCTGTTTGATGAAATGAAAATCTCCAAAGTGCTGGTTATCGCCCCTCTTAGAGTCGCCTCTGAAACTTGGCCGTCTGAGGTAAAAAAGTGGGATCATCTGAAAGACATTGATATTTCTGTTATTACAGGTACAGTCAAACAAAGAACAGCCGCTGTCAATATAAATGCTTTCATTTATATTGTCAATCGTGAGAATGTCAAATGGCTCGTGGAGTATTACGAGAAAAATGGTCTGCACTGGGACTTTGATGCTGTTATCATTGATGAACTGTCATCTTTCAAGAACTACCAGAGTCAAAGATTCAAATGGCTGCGGAAAGTTCGTCCGTTCGTGAAACGCTGGGTAGGGCTGACAGGCACACCGACTAGCAATGGTCTGATGGACTTGTGGGCGGAAATTGGAATCCTTGACGGTGGGGAACGTCTCGGACGTTTTATCGGCAGATTCAGAGAGTCCTATTTCAAGCCTAGCAGTATGAATCCGGCGACAGGTATCGTTTTTTCTTATGTTCCACGTCCGGGAGCAGAGGAACAAATCTACCAAAGAATTTCAGATATGACGATTTCCATGAAGGCACTGGATTACCTTCAGATGCCTGAGTGTATTTTTGTCAATCATGAAGTGCAGATGAATCCGGCAGAACGTAAGCTGTACGACCAGTTAAAGCATGACCTCATTATTCCTTTGGAGGACGGCGATATTGATGCAGCTAATGCGGCATCTTTATCAAACAAACTTCTGCAAATGGCAAACGGTGCTGTCTACGATGAAAACAAGGAAGTCCGCATGATTCATAATCACAAGCTGGAAATGCTGGAAGACTTGATTGAATCCGCCAACGGCCAGCCTGTGCTGATTGCCTACTGGTTCAAGCATGACAAGGCTCGTATTGCAGAGCATTTAATGTCATGCGGTTACAGCTCCCGTGATATTAAATCCTCAGACGATATTCAGGATTGGAACAGTGGCAGCATTCCTGTTGCTTTGATTCATCCTGCATCGGCAGGACACGGCTTGAACATTCAGTCAGGCGGTCACATTCTCATCTGGTACGGACTGACTTGGAGTCTTGAACTGTATCAGCAGACGAATGCAAGATTATGGCGGCAGGGGCAGAAGCAGACTGTTACAATTCATCACATTGTCACAAAAGACACTGTTGATGAAGATGTGCTTCATGCCCTTGCCAACAAAGATGTAACACAAGAGAAACTTATTGCCGCTGTCAAGGCTCGTCTTTGATGCCATTTGAAATGACGACAAAATGGCGACAAAATGGTTACATCTTAAAAGTTACAGAAAATGCTGCAAAACGGTTACGTCACACCATTTAATCATTTTTGACTGTGATTAGCCGTTTTGCAGTTGAAAATCAAACTAATCACACAAAGAGGTGAAATCTTATGGCTCGAAAAAACAAACGTGCGAAAGCAGAATATCATCAGGGACTTGACTTTGACCCGAAGAAGTACAAGTCGGAGGCCAACGGTCTTAGGAAGACAAAATATCTCTCCAACTCCTTGGCTCACAGAACGACATGGCTACGATCCGACTTCTAATCACACAAAGAGGTGAAATCTTATGGCTCGAAAAAACAAACGTGCGAAAGCAGAATATCATCAGGGACTTGACTTTGACCCGAAGAAGTAC
>JAZQIL010000089.1:0-6353 GCA_045541055.1 Oscillospiraceae bacterium | reverse complement strand
ACCTTTACAAGATGCTCTTTTCAGAAGAGCTTTCTTTTTTGACTGTAAATTTCAATTCTGCTACTTGATTCTGATTGGAAAATATTGTCATCTGATATGTTCCGGCTTTCTTAATATCAGGCATTCTGACAAGACAGAAATTTCCTTGCTGTTCTGTATCATACTCTGTTTCATTTACACGAACTGTCACATGACAAAGTTTTGTTTTAGAAAATAACTTAATTTCTGCTTTTTTCCGATAGCTTACTGTAATCGGATTTTCAACAATCTGTATTTCGATTTTTTCAGGAACAGCAGTTAATTCGATAATCGGAACAACTACTTCTTCAAGAGATGCTCCGCCATGAACTTCCACACCCATTTGTCGACCACCTTTGAAACGGTCATAATTTGCCAGTACCCAGAAGTTATTTTCCTTTGCTGCATATTCTGAGCGGACATCAGCCTCATTGACAGGACAGCATCTTCCGGAATGTTCCCCTTTAGAAGCCATTTTCCATTGGCATTCATTTTCATAAATGACAGAAAGCCGACTTGCACCATGGTCAGAAATGATATAGGCTCTTTCAATGGAATGATTTAATCTGTCATGGATATCTTTCAGAATATCTGTAATGATTTCCAGTTCACGAATTAAATGAACAGGTAATTTTGTGGTTTGATAGTCAAAACTTTCTTCACCATGATGTTTGATTTCATCAAGACGTTTTATATATGGAGCAATGTTTTCAAATTCTTTCAGAAATTCTTTGTTTTGACTGGTGATAGAAGGCAGTTCACAGCGACATATTGAAATATCAGCCATCAACTGCATTGTTCTGCATTTTGCCAGAATGAAGCTAAGATATTCCACACCGAGAGCATCAACAAAATAAAGTCTTGAACCATTTTTATTGAGCGATTCCAATTTTTCTGAACGCAACGGAAGACGGTTATATTCCCTTTTCTTTGCTTGTTCTTCAACAATCTGCAAAAATTTAGGAAAAATTTTATTGATAACTTTTTGATATTTATAATCCTGAAAATATTGATTCAATAATTCATTTCTGAATTGATATGGTTGTAAATAATCATACAAATCAGGATACACATAGGATAATATCTTCATGATTTCTTTTTTGTCAAAAGATTCTGCATATTGGTCAAGCAGCTCAAAAATTGCTTCTTTTTCTCGCCTGCTCAAATCTGTCAGATAGTATAGAGCATTTTTTTCTTTCATTTTCACCATTTGCAGATAATCTGAAACTTCTCTTTCTGAAATTCCAAAATCAGAAATCAGCTTTTTTCTTTCATCATATCTTTCTGAGAATTCTTTATCTGTATGTTTTATTTCTAAAATGCCCCTATAAATATTTCTAATCAGCTGACTGTAATTATCTGATTTTTTGACAGCTTCGTGCAAAGATTTATTTTCACCTGCTCCATTAAGTTTCAAACCGATAAAATACAGCCATTTCTGATTATTGTCAAAGCTTCGCCATTGATTGGCAATTAAATGTAATTTAAAAGCTGTTCCAAACGTTTTTTCAAGTACAGCCCCCCATGAACCAAACTGATGCATTTTATCAAGTGCATCATCCCACTGTGCTTCTGTTCCAAATTCAGCAGAAAGGCGATATGTCATAGAATCAAGATGACAAAGCACTTGAAAAGCATTGCTTTCTTCTTTAAGATAAAGCAAACTTTCCGGATAATTTTGTTTGTGTTTTCTGGTATTTACATAAAGTATTCCACCATCTGTTTTTTCAATTGCTTCCCCAAGATTCTGAATTCCATCAATAAAACTGATACCTGCATTAACAGCGATTTCAGGTATAGAGAATACAATTTCCGGAAGATAAGAAAGAGAACCTTCCACCAGATAAACCAGTCGGTTTAATTTTGAATCCCTGAATTTCAGATATTTTTCACACTGATAACATAATATCACAACGTGTTCAGATACTGTCTTTTCAGCCAGATTCAAAAGCATCTCACGAAGTTTTTGTTCACCTTGCAATTTCAATTGGGAAGTCAATCCAGTAATGAAAATATTCCCTTTTTTAGTAGTAGACAGTTCATAAAGTAAACGTTCCGTCTCAAGATTTTCATCCTGATTTGCATAAGCAGAAACAGGAAGAATCTGATTCTCTACAGCAAAATAATTTCGGATAGTGTTCATGTCAGATATATTCTGCACATTGACAAATCTTGGGTAGCAGTCACCTGTCTGCAAATAATTTTCTACTCTTTGAATACATTCTTCCAGTTTCATTCTGAATCACCTCACGAATTTTCTTTTAAAATTTCAATTCCAACAATCATATTGTCTTTGATTAACTCTTTCAGATAACGCTTAACAGAGTCTGCATCCATGCTGTCAATTTTTTCAAGTGCCTTTTCATAGCCAACCTGATTATATTTTGCTTCTGCCATCTGTTTAATTTTCTTGTCTACTTCCGGCAATCCAAACCATTCATATGGTTCAGCAGAAAGCTTGGAAAGATACTTTTTCACTTCTTCGATATCCGGCAGCATTTCAGAATATCCTTTAATAATAAATGTACGGAATGCCTTGTCACGTTCTTCCGGCTGATTAAGTTTTCCAAAGAAATCAGCATTTTCTAAGAAAGCAATTGCTTTTTCAACGGCTTCAGAATCTGATTTATGATAATTTATTGCATGAAATGCTTCTTTTGCTTTCTTCATGTCATCATCAGCTATCATGCAAAGAATAGGCATTTGATATTGATTCGACCATTCTTTTGGAGAAGCAGTACCTGTTTTTTCTTTCCATAATGCTTTCAGGCGGTCACTGCCTCTTTTGGCATTAAATTCTTTCAGTTTTGTTTCTACTAAACTGAGATAATCGGATTTCCTGCGAGTAAAGCAGTCTGTGGGGAGTTCCTTATAAATTTTTTCAATTTCTTCATCAGTAAAATCATACTGTTCGAGATAATATTGACAGGTTTCCTTGAATACTTTTGTCTGGTAGGAATAGAACTCCTGAAAAGCTGTCCGATTTTCTGTCAGAAGGTCATAAAATTTCTGCTTCTGAGAATCCAGTAACTCACCGGATTTTTTCATCTGACATAACAAAGCCAGAAATTCGGTGTTAATATTTCGGAAATAGTTCTTTCCAGCCTCATAGGAAATGCGAATATAACTGCATTTATCACACCATTCATGAACGACACCTCTGAAATTTTTTGTCTTTATGAATGGTTTGCTTTCAGAAATAATCTGATATTCAAGAATTACTTCTCTGATTTTCTGTTGTGCTGTTTCCAGATTCCACACCCAATTTGCAGCATCAGCGTCAAATTTAGATTTTAACTCACTGATATATTTTCCATTATCTTCAACTTCATCAGCAAGCTGTAACAGAATACCGCCTTCAAACTGTTTCAGATATGCTTTCATGCCTTCAATACAGTTTTCTGTTGTCAGGACAGATTGCAATTTTTTCGGTAAATCCGGATTCTGAATGCACAGTTTACCAATAGCCATTGCAATATCGCTGTCTGTCTGATTCTGGAACATATTCTGATTATTGGCAATACCACTATATAAATCAATCAGCTGTCCTATCAGTGCAGTATCATCTGAATCCGCAGGAATGTGCTTCAAAGTCCAGATAGGAAATGCAAACGTGTTCATTTTGTTGCGGATACGTTCACGAGTCTGTTCGATATTGGTACATTCATTCAGCGGAATATTGAAGATTAAAGAAGAGGCTTCATTAAATGCTTTTTCTTCATCTGTCAGCTTGACAATATACTGATTTCTATATCGTGGGTCAGGTGTGTTCTGTAGTTCAATGACTCTCTTTACCATTTCTTTTAATTTGGTGACTGTAAGTGTATCATTAGTAATGTTATCGCTCCAGCTGTATGTACCATCAAGGTATTCTTTCAGCACAAAACCCATCACAAACGCAGTCAGATTACACGGCATAAAGCCAAACGGAGCTTTTTTCAAAACATCATAAATTTCTGCAATAGAAACACGACCATCTCTTTGAAAAGCTGCTTCAATAGTAGCAATCACTTGTAATTTAATTTTAGAAATCAGCAGATAAGGCTTTGCAATCCAGTATGGTTCAGCATTTTCAGGCTGATTCCATGCATCAGCTCCGATATAATCAGCGAGATTACTTGAATTATATACGCCTGTTGTCTTTTGTGAACTGCCGCATTGTACACCAAGTGGCAAATATTTTGCATTATTCCACATATCAACCTTTAAAGCAGACATCAAGCCTGTTTCAAGACTGTTTTCAAATTTCTTTTTATCAATTTCAAAAAGAACCTGATAGAGCTGCTCGGCTGTAGAAACACGTTCCTGAACAGTATTTCCATCTGCATCGGCATAAGAAATGATAAAATCACCCTCAGAAAGACGTTTTTTCCATTCTTCCAGAATTTTTGTTGCCATTCGCTGATATTCTCCTGAGAGTGAGCCGTCTCTTTTCAGATGATGTTCCTCATTTGCTCTTGCTTCAGCATACTGTTCCATAGCATCATATCCAAACGGAGTTTTGGAAGCATCAATGAATATCATATGATAACTTTTATCTTTTACAGCTTCTGCAATTAATTTAGAAACAGCGGCACTTTCAGCATCATCTTTTGCAAGAACAGCAACAGCCGTAATTTTTCCGTTTTCTGTTTCTTTATTTCTGAGTATGTTAATTTCACGGGTAAAGTTGTCAGATGGCAAAAAATGAATTTCATAACGAAGTTTCAATGCCCCGCTAAGTTCAATTGCTTCTGTAACTGTTCCTTCTTCAATCAGTTTTTTAGTTTTTAAATTTTCGAGAATTTCTTCTTTTTTATTTTTAATTTCTGCTATATTTCCAGCATTCATCAAAGCTGAAAACTGATGTCTGTTTTCTCCAAGAGATTTATAGTACAGCACTTCATCTCTGCAAAGCTTGAGAGCGATTCTGGAAGCTTCATTTTCCAAATCAGAGCCTTCAAACGCTTTATCAAGGTGTTTTTCTGTTGCGATAAATAAATCGACACTATCCTTAACATTTTGAGAAATTGCCTGCAATAAAAGTACCGTTTTCAATACACGCTGTTCGTCGTCATCTAATTTCTTTGTAGCAGCGGCACGGGGATAACAGTCCAAAATAGCACGAATTTCAGAAGAAAGATACTCTTTTCCCTTTTCGTAGAAAAAGTCCCACAGCATATCAATCGTCAGCAAAGGATTATTATCCAGCGGTCCGTAATGACTGATAAACCACTGAAAGCCTTTGATTTCTTCACCACGGTCGTTTTTAATAAAATCAAACATACTGCGCTGATTGGAATCAAAAGCAGAAGAGATATGTTTCAGAACCAATGCAGCATAGGGATGAATCGGAAGAATATTTTTCAAGTCTTCATCAGAAATTTCTGCAATATTCTGCACCAATTTTCTGGATTCGCTCGTTCTGTCATATAAATCATCTGCTGTTTCGTCCCAATCATCTCGAACAGCCTCATCTTCCTTTTTTACCATTGCTTTTCCCATAAGGCGGAATGCCATATTTTCAGGAAGTTCAATTTTACAGGTTGGTTTTACAAATCTGTCCAGAATACGCTGTTTATCCTCATCTGTATCACTGAAAAGTCCCTCGCTCTTATGAGTAACAATCATCAAATAAAAAGGTTCTGTTTCACTAATTTCTGCAATATGCTGAAATCCAGTCAGTGCTTTCAGATTATTTTCAAAATAATTTGTGAACTCATCCCAGATAAACACAATGGCTTTCAAATCATTTTCTTTGATAACGTCTTTAATCCACTGAATTAAGCCTTCTACATCCAAAGCAAGTGCTTTGAAATGATTCTCCTCACCTAAAGTGGATACTTTTCTCATCAGTGTAATCAAAGAATCTCCTGTGTATGTCTGCAATTTTTGAATGATTGTATCTACGTTATCACCGCCAAAAAGGTCGGAATATTTTTCCTGAATCAGCTGATTAACAGCATCCTTTGCCCATGATTGTGAAAGCCATGCAACAGCCGCATCACGCAGGGCAGAACTGCTTCTATGCTCCAGACCATTTTCTTTCAAGGCATATTCAATACTTTCCTGCAATGCAAAAACAAGACTATTATCTCCATGAATGCTGGAAGAACCATATCTATGCACTGTAATAATCTTTTTATCTTCCTTCAGATGCTGAAACTGCTGATACAGGTCATTATCAAGCTGTTCCGGATATGCTGAAAAATACTCCTGTGTTTCTTCAGCAGAAGCATCTAATAACTTCTTCAACGTAAGGAACTGTGCAAAAATAAATCAGTCATATAAAGGAGAGATGGTATAATTCCAATTTGGGTGAAATTCATCCCCAACTAATCGCAAAGAATCAAATT
>JAZQIL010000088.1:0-7249 GCA_045541055.1 Oscillospiraceae bacterium | reverse complement strand
CTCCTGTTTTTGCTGGTATGGTTTTCTTTTACACTTTTAATTATACCACAAAAACGGAGAAAAGTCAGTAGTTTTTAAACTTTATTTGCATTGTAAAATAGCCATTTTCTTTATTTTACAATCACCTATTATATTATTATCCAAGGAGGAATTTTCAATGGAAGAAGAAAGAACTTTATGCACCTGCTGCGGTGAGCCCATTCTCACTGACTACTACTCGACCGTCTACGATAATCCGGTCTGCGACAGCTGTGCCGACAACGAATGCTCCAGATGTGAGTGCTGCGGTGACCTGGTATATGACACTGATGTATATGGTTCAGACTATGACAGATGCCTCTGTGAATCCTGTTTCGATGAGTTCTACGCCCACTGCGACAGCTGTGATGATTTAATCCACAGAGATGACCTGCACGAATATGATGACTGCTACTACTGCTCCAGATGCTATTATGAGAAAACCCATGTTATCAGAAATTATTCTTATAAGCCGTGCCCCATCTTTTATGGCAGAGGTGAACGCTTTCTCGGCGTAGAGCTGGAAATTGACAAGGGCGGAAGAGATTCTGATAACGCTCAGGAGATTCTCGACATCGCTAACGACAACAAGGAGCAGCATCTCTATATCAAAACTGACAGCAGCCTCGACGACGGCATGGAACTCGTTACCCATCCTATGACAATTGACTACCACCTGCACGAATTCAAGTGGGAAGACATTCTGAAAACTGCCGTAAATATGGGCTACCGTTCCCATCAGACAAGCACCTGCGGACTTCATGTGCATGTCAACCGTGATGCGTTCGGTGATGATGAGGACGAACAGGAAGAAGTTATCTCCAGAATCTTGTACTTTGTGGAACATCACTGGCTAGAAATGGTAAAATTTTCCAGAAGAACAGAGAGTGCTTTAAACCGCTGGGCTGCCCGTCACGGATATGAACCGAGTCCGTCCGAAGTGATGTCAAAAGCCAAAAGCGATTATGGTCGATATTACGCTGTCAATCTGTGCAATCACAGCACAATTGAATTCCGTCTTTTCCGTGGCACGCTTAAACTGAGCACTCTGCTTGCCACACTCCAGTTGGTGGATAAAATCTGCGAAATTGCTATGAACCTGGACGATGAAGAATTACAGGCTATGTCCTGGTCGGAGTTCGTAAGCCATATCACAGAACCCCAGCTGATTCAGTATCTCAAAGAAAGAAGACTCTATATCAATGAAGAAATCAACAATGAGGAGGAAATTTAACTATGTGCGCATTATTTGGATTTTTAGACTGCGGAAAAAGAATTCCGCTGAAAGCTTTACAGAAACTCATTCAGGCACTCGCTAACGCATCCGAGGTCAGAGGCGACCATGCAAGCGGCATCTCCTATATGAAGGACAATCAGCTGACTATCTACAAACGCCCAAAACCCGCCCACAAGATGAAGTTCAAGCTTCCGAATCATACCCATGCTGTCATGGGGCATGTCCGCTATACCACACAGGGAAGCCAGGAATTCAATCAGAACAACCATCCGTTCAGAGGTCATGCAGATATGGAATTTGCCTTTGCTCACAATGGCGTTCTGCATAATGATATACAGCTCCGCAGAGACAAACAGCTCCCTGTTACAGATATCGAAACCGATTCCTATGTTGCCGTGCAGCTGATTGAGGTACAGAACGCTTTGAATTTCGATACTCTGAAAAGCATGGCTGAGGATGTCAGAGGCAGCTTTACCTTCACGATTCTGGACGAAACCAATGCTCTCTGGTTCGTGAAGGGCAGTTCTCCGCTGTATCTCATCTATTTCCCGGAACTGAAGCTCTATGTCTATTCCTCAACAGCTAGCATCATGAAGACTGCCCTGAAACATACTCCTCTACGCTGGATGCACTATGAGGTGATTGAAGCTGATGAGGGAGACATTCTCAGAATCGACCACAATGGCAAAATCAGCCGTGACAGATTCCGTGTACCGTCTGTATTCAATACCAGATTCGGCAGCCCCCGTTTCAGATATTCCATCAGCGACATCGCCGGATGGGACTATGAATATGACGATGCAGCCGCAGAAGAGCTGAACAAGCTGAGCGAAACTGACTATGCCGACCTGCTCGACCTCTGCGGCTACTTCGGCGTATCGGAAATGGAAGTGCTTCGTCTCCGCCACATGGGCTATACTTACGACGAAATCGAAGAATACCTGTTCTCTGCCGATGATTTCGATGACTTCTATGGTGATGACTGCTTCTGCGGAGAACTTTAATCTGTCAGACCTGTCAGCTTTCCGGCTGGCAGGTCTCTATTCTGAAAATGAGGTGATTATATGCTCAGACGCGGCAACAATGAAGGCAGTATCTACAAAGATAAACAAGGTCGATGGCGTGGCGTAGTCTCCATGCCAAGTGCTGACGGAAAGTATAAACGCAAGTATATCTACGGAAAAAGCCGCAAGGAAGTCTCCGAGAAAATGAATGAACTGCTCAGTCAGCTCAGCACCAATACCTATGTTGAGCCAAACCGCACAACACTTTATGACTGGCTCTGTCTCTGGCTGGAAACTTACTGCAAGAACGAGGTCAGAATGACAACTTATGTCAATTACGAAACCTATGTGCATAAGCATATCAAAAATTCTATCGGCGGCTATGAACTCTGCAAGCTGAATACGCTCATCATCCAGCAGTTCTACAACGAAAAATCCCGGAAAGGCAGAATTGACGGCAAAGGCGGTCTCAGTCCAAAGACCATCAAGAATATGCATGATATGCTGCATAAAGCTTTGGCACAGGCAGTCAGCTTAGATATGATTGCCAAGAATCCGGCAGATGCAGCTGTTCTTCCAAAACGGAAAAAAGTCGAGATGCGCTACTTCACAGTTGAGGAACAAAAACAGCTACAGGAAGCACTCAAAGGACATCGGCTGGAAATGCCGATTCTGCTCGCACTCTATACCGGATTAAGGCAGGGGGAACTTTTAGGACTGCCCTGGAAGAATGTACAGCTCGACTTAAACGGACAAAGCTATATCAAAATTACACAGACACTGAACAGAGTCAAGAATCCCGATGAAACTGCTCCAAACAGAACCATTCTCCAGATTAACGAACCCAAGACGATACATTCCGTCAGAACAATTCCTCTGCTCCCTGAAATCGCTGAAAAACTCAGCCGTTACCGTGAAGCACAGACAGCTTATTTCAGGTCACATCATCTGCCAGACTCCGATTTTGTATTCACATCTGTTACCGGAACACCTATTGAACCCCGTGATTTCCAGAGAGATTTCAAGAAGATTCTGGAACAGAACAGCATCCGTGTCATCAATGTACACGGACTCAGGCACACCTTCGCTACCAGAAGTCTGGAAAGCGGCATGAATGTAAAGACCCTTTCAGCTATCCTCGGTCACAGCAATGTCGGATTCACCCTCTCTACATATGCCCATGTTACGGAATCCCTGAAAGCAGAAGAAATCAGTGATTTGAACAGCTTTCTGTAATAACATCATGCAGTCCGCCCCACACGGGGCGAGCTGCACATTATAAATATTTTTTTGTATATAGATTGACAGGTACATGTTCTTTATGGTATAATTGATACGATACGAATGAAAAAGTACAAACTGCGCAAGGATTCCAAAAAAATTTAATTCAAAGAAATGCAAAACATACCTATTTCAGCAGTTCCGGCAACTATTTTTTTCAAAATCCTTGCAGACATTACACTTTTTCATCCAAATCCGGAATTCTGACTTTAATGAACCGATTCGTTTGTATTTCTCCGCTGCTGTCTTCAAGAGAGCCAACTACCAGACAATGCTGCTTCGGCATGTCTCCAAGTAATTCTGAAAATTTGTACATCGGCTTAAGTCTGTTTTTTTCAGCACAGATATGAGCATCATCGTTATCGCTAAAGCTAAAAATCAACTTAACTGCTGATTCGTTCAGCATACTCATCTGTTTGGGTTTCAGTTCATGCGGAGCCTGAAGGATTGAAATCAACGAAATCCCGTTTCCTCTTCCTTCTTCTATGATGTGAACAAGTCCGCTGCCTCTTTTGTAGCTTAACTCATGCACTTCATCAATGACGAGTGTAACAGTCAGATTATCATCAGCTGCAATCAATTCGTACAAGAGTTTCAGAAACTGCTCCACATTTTCATCGTGTCTCCTGGAATGAAATACCAGAATAGTATGATTTTCCTGCATTTCATGTAATATCAGCTGTAATCCATCTTCTTCCATACAATTTTCAATCTCAAATCTTCGAACATGTGTGTCATAAAATTCCTTATCAAATCCATGTGACAACATCTTTGTTTCTGAATTACTATTGCTGTAATCGACATAAATAATATTCTCGCCATGGTCATATTTAGAACGGACAATCAGATTTCCGGCAACTGATTTGCCAGAACCGCTATCTCCCATAATCTGGATATGCTTATTTTTTAAATCTGGATGTTCGGGGCTGAGATATACCATTCTGCCCTGTTCATCGATGCCTACAGGAATTCTTATGTTATCTTCATCAAAACACGGCTCAAAATTAAATATTCCGCCTTTGAGCTTTTTCAAGCTTTCTTCTGACAGCACAGAACGCTTTACAGCAGTTACCAATTGCCGTCCACTATAATGGCGGTCATACAGGGTTACTTGTACCTGCAAATCGTTCCCAAATTTTAAAAGATTACCTTTTTTCAGTGCCTTTCGGACTGCACATGAATTAGGGGAAAGCAACATCTCGTTTGTTACAATATCAAAAGCATCATTGATAAAATACAGATAATTTTCTCCAAGGAATGCCGAAAGTACTGTCTGTGAACTGTTTATTCCCTTGCTTAGTTCAGAATGCAGTAAAAGTTCTATTCTGCCTTCCGTAATCATTCTGTTCAGGACAATCTCAAATTCTTTTGCCATGCTCCCTCCGCTGCAATATTTCTCTGACATTAGCATTAGTTCTTTCAAATACCATATCATGGACTCAGTGACTTTCTTCATATTATATTCACTTCTAAAATTAAAAGGAATATTACATAAAATACATTTTAGCAGAAGAATTAAAATGCGTAACAGCTTCCTGCTTTCTTCATACTGCAATTCAGATTCCCTAACTTCAACAAAAGTCTCAAAAGCAAATTTTTGTTTTAGATTATACAAAAAATCAGGCATTTCTGAGCAGACATACTGCACAATTTTTCTGTCAAGATTATACATCCGATTTATAATCTCTTTATCTGAAAATTTATCTGTTTTCAGAAAAGAAGCATCTATAAAGAATACTTTTTCAGCAGGTATTTCCTGCATCAAGCGTTCCGAGAAGATTACTGGCAAAAATGGGTATTTCAATTTTTCCTGCCTTTGGTTTTCATCCATCATCTCATCAAGTCTGAAAAGATTGGCTCTGCCCTGGTCTTTTTTATATTCTGTCTCATGTTCGTCATCTGTCAGCATCAGCACATCGTCTTTAAGATTTGTCAAATAGGCTTCAAATTCTTTTGGGCTTACATTGATTTTACAAGGCTTTTGAATGGTATAGCCTCTTTCATAAACCTGAAAAAATTCAGCGAGTTTTTGTGGGGTTCCTTTCACAAAAACAATTTTGGGGTAAATGAATCCGGCATCTGCTAACGGCGTTGTCAACATTCCAGCTATTCTAATCAGATTCAAAGTCAGAAACATTCCTCTGTCATTGTAGGAATCCGCAGATTTAATTATTTTTTCCATAGCTTCAGAGAACGAATCATCAGAATACATATCAAAGTGTTTGCTTACAAACTTTGGTAATCCTTCATGCTCATAAAATTCTGCCGAAGCAAATGCATTTTTCCCTTTCCATTTACCAAAACCAGGCAAAAGCGGCGGAACAGGTTCTTCCCGCAACTTTGTGCGAAGCAGTTCAGTCATATATGCATTCAGCTTCTTATCTCCCATACCTGGATTAAAACACAGGATTCCCTTTTCCTTAAATGCCGAAACAACTTTACCTCTTGTATAATCTTCATACGAGAGTAATGCCTTCACTCTTTTTCTTTGCTGCTGATTTTCAAGATATTCCACATCAATCTGAATAATATTTCCGTACTGTACAGCAGTATGCACATATACATTTGCAACTGTTTCCTGCTTATTATACATTTTTTCACTGCCAGAAACGCCCGCCAATCCTCCTTCATCGTTCCAGCAAGTATTTGTTGCTACCTCTGTTTTGTGATAAAGTACATAAGTAGCACATTCATTTATGTTATCAATTATTTCAGGCGGTAATACCTTTTTGTCTGTCTGCTTAATCTTAGTACCACTATCAACTACTGTCGCCTTAGAATCACTCCAATTCTCAGTTGAGTACATTGGCGATACAATATTTGTCTGTATTTCATTTGATGGAACAGGCGATAACATTTGACATTGGTATTGTGGTACATACTGATACGATATTGGTTGAGGCAAAAATTGTTGCTGCTTCCGCCTTGGCTCACACATATCTGCAATTTTTTTCATAGTTTCAAAGTGATTAATAGAAAACACTCCTTTTTATCAATTATCTGGGAGGCAGCTGCCTCCATATATTAAATTATATCATTATATTATTATCATTTGTTTCTCAGCATATCTGATGCAAGTCCCTGTAATTTTGCCATTGCAGCCATTCTGCTGTCGATACAAGTATGCTGATAAACACGGCTTGAAAATTCGGTGCTGTAATGACCAAGCAAATCCGCAATATGCTTCTGGTCAACATTATTCTGAACAGCAATTGAACCGAATCCGTGACGAAGCAAATGTGGATATGTCCGTTTTGTGATTCCTGCACGCTTTACCATAGCATTGAACCAGCGGCGAAAATCTGAAGAATCCACGCAGTTTCCAGTTCCATTGTCTGTAATAAACGGATTAGGAGTATAGATTTCAGGAAATTCAGCTGCTGTTTCATCCTGCTGGCGGAATTTTTCCATCAGCACTTCTGCAACTTCCGGAAGAAGCGGCAGGTCACGATAAGCATTTTCCGTCTTGCATTCTGTGACTGCAAGAATCGTCTTTCTGCTTTGAATTCCCTCTGCTGCTGACGGGTCATAGTCCGGATTGCTGGTTCTGTGCAAACTTTGTCTTATGGTAATACTATTCCTCTAAATTACTATAGACAAATTGCTGAAAAAATGATATAATAGAAGCAGGAGGCGAGAGCAAAATGAAAATACAATACAAAATCACAGAGGAAGCAGCCAGAGAAATCAAAGAATATCGAAAAAAGGT
>JAZQIL010000087.1:0-48873 GCA_045541055.1 Oscillospiraceae bacterium | reverse complement strand
GTTTTCAGTTGAGAATAATAATCTGGTCAATTGTCACATCCAGCATATGTGCCAGAATCACCATATTGTCAATTGAGGGCATGGTATCACCACGCAGCCATTTGAACACTGCCTGCGGTGTGTTGAATCCGCAGCCGTTTTGAATATCCACAATTTTAAGCCCTTTTGCCTTGATGAGAGCTTTGATGTTCGCACCGGTCGCTGTCATGTTAATTGTCGGAGCAGCTCCTGTCATAAGAATAACCACCTTTCTGATAGATAATAAAAGAAACCCGCCTGTGTCAATTCTGCACTGCACACAGACGGTGTTGTTCTATTAGAAGATGGTTCACAATGAATCACTCTCTTCACCAAATCAGGTGACCTGAACAAGCACTTGTACGTCTTTGGTGCAGCACAACGGAGCTTTCCTCCTGATACTGGAAAAAGCTAAACTGCTGATATTCAAAGACATACTGACTGCTATTCAGCTTTGCATTGTTCATGATAGTGTTCATTGTTTTCACCCTTTCATTAGTTAGAATCTTGTGAGGGAGTGTCTCCCTTTGATGTTTCTATTATAGCACAGGATTGAGAGAATGTCAAGTAAACCTGTGGTATAGTTTTTCTTCCCTGCTGTTTCAATACATTAAATCGCTAAACTGCCATCAACAAGAATAATGGCAGAGTGTGTTTCTTTTCTCTGCCACGAATCTACAAAGTCCCACACAGTATTACACAGTAGCATACAGTCACACACAATTGTGCCTTACTGTGAATATTTCCTCTGCCACTAATTCACTCTAACTTACTCCAATGTAATCCAGCGCACTCCATAGACTAAATTGCAGTTTATCATTTTTTGCATCACTTAATCAAATCTGCATACACTCTTGCGTTTGTATAAATCACATAATCATTAGCATTTGATTTTCCAATGGTATCGAGTGAAAGTGTGGTTATGCCATTGGTAGTTGTTTCAGTATAGCTGTTCAGCAATGTTGTTGACAATTTCACCTTATAATTACCATATTGTAGTCCACCACCATTCTTTTGCTCAAACGATGTATTGTCGCCTGTATACACTGTAAAGTTAATAGGAATGGTGTACACATTTGTCGCTACAGAACTGTCCACTAAGCTACGTTTCAAAATAAAAGTGTATTTGCTGCCGGAGGTGTCGTCTCGATATACAACTGTAGCATCTGTTCCTGTTGCCTTACCACACACATTGAAATTGTTGATATAAGTACTAATATCAGGCATAGATGCGTAAGACTCACCATTCTTTGTTTTCTGCTCCAGCTCAATTTCACAAAGAATGTACTCTGCAGCTTGAATGTCAGACAGTTTAGATACATCATAGATTCCAACGGTACGGATTTCAGCAGTTGTTCCTGTTACATCCAGTGCATTAACTCCAAGCTGATTATCTTGTGAACGGTCTGATGGATAACTTGCGTTAAATTTCAAAGATGTGGATACGCTTGTCGCATTATAGTATTTTTTATCAATGTCTTCATTTGATTGTGTTACATTACTATATGCAGCTGTTTCCATTTTTGATGAAATGTTAGAATAACCAACAACTGTTGAGCCAGAATTATCGCCACCTCCTTCGGTATTGAAAGGAAATTCTGCCGTGCGGTTGCTCTCAGTATAGTATTTAAATGTAACTGTAGCATCTATTTGGACTTCTCCGATTTTTAGGTAGTTGCTAATATCTTTGTTGTTAGGAAACTCTACATAGTTAGCTCCAGGAATGGGGGCAGCAGTTACTGTATCAGTTATCAATGTGCCATTACTACTATAATGCTTCACTGTATATTCAATTACAGATGCTTCATCCAAATACCGGACACCCAGTTCTTCAGCATTAGTTGTGGGAGGAGTTGCATCCAAATCCGTTTTATAATCTTGAAGTGTAGCAAGCAACGTCTGGTAAATTGTAACATTATCATTATCAAGATAGTCATTTACAACATTTTCAGCAGATTGTTTAATTTTTACAGTTGCAGAAAGATGCGCATCAATACTTGAGTTTGAAATATCCATCTTTTGTTGTTCTGTTAATGCTGTTACTGTTAAAATATTGTCGTAAAAGTCACCCATAATTAAGTGAGAAACATAATGCGGTGCAATCGGTAATTGATCATTGCATTCGCACTTCAATCTTCTTGTTGGGAATCCGTCATGGTCAAGATTAGCATTAGTAATTTCATAATGGATAGCCTTTTCTGCCTGTGGAACAGTAAATATGCTTAGGTAATATCGTTCTGTGCGATATACCCCAGACGTTCCGTTGCTAAATGTTACCGTTTCCGTTTCAGTTAAAGCATTCAAATTCACTGGAGAAAATGGTGTAGTACCATCAGCAGCTTTAAATTTCTGAAGATCTAGTGTATAAATATTGGTTGTTCCAGATTTTTTAGAAAAAGCCCCTGAAATTGAAAGATTATCAAGATAATATGTCTTTCCTCCGTTATTAGGATCAATTAAAACCATTTTTGTTCCATTTGCTCCTGATTCAAATGTATCAGCAGTACACTTAAACTCCAACTTCTTATCATAATTGAAATTACTACCCGTCTCTCCTTCCGCAGTCCATTCTGTCTCCGTGCGCAAATAAGTATATTTAATTTCAGCGGTAATCGGTGCACCAAGATTCTCAACCAGATTGTTTCCAAAATGCCCTTCATACAATGTCTTATCGTAACTCGTTCCAGAACTCAAAGAAATGTGAAAATTATACTCCAGAAGTTTTTTAACAACAACGGGAATATAGAGGTGATAAGAAACATTATATGTTGTTGAAGTTGGATCTTTAAATGCAATATCGATCAAGGTGAACTGTCCTGGTGTAGCAGTATCGTATTGCTCTTGTGTTTTACCATTTACTGTTTTAGTGCGAATTTTGACTTTATTTGAATCATTTGAATCTAAATACAGTGATGCATCATTATTTGATGTGCTTATCGTAATAATGCCATTATTATAAGTACATTTCCTAATTGTAACTATTCCGTTATTTGTACTGTAATTGAACGTACCATCTGTTTTTTTGATTCCAATCTTACTCTCCTGATTGTTGCCATTTCTATATGTGAAATCAACAGCATCATCAGTATTGGTCAACGCTCTCAGATATTGATTCAAAACCAGATCGGCAGTCTCCGTGTTATTTATTACAAGCACGGGAAAATCTTTTTTCGCATCTTTTACAGCATCACCCAATTCCGTCTTAAATGATGACACAAGATCTGTTTTGACAGTACCATCGTCATTCAAAAAATTCGCTATATCTGTTCCTGCCACTGCATACTTCTTGCTTGATGTATTGGTCAATATGCTGTTGACCGCACTTGTGATCATGCCATCTCCGGTGACAAGCCCGATGTTGTTTTCAATTGTAATCGACGGATTGATTGTTACATAAGGCGATGCACCAAAAGAATCAACTCTTATAGCACTCTTTAAGTTTATTGTTGAAGCTATGGTATTGCTTGGAGTCGTCAATGCTGATCTACCTTCAAAATCTGCGAAGATGACATATCCTTCTGCGCCATACATATTTGTCATTTTGTTATCTGTATTATTTCCAATAAGTTTAGCTTCGGAAATTGTACCTGTTCTGTGAAAACCAGATATTTTAATAACGCCTCCATCTCTCTTTCCACAGATATAGCCTTGCTGTGCTGTACCGCTTGGAGTAAAAGTGATGTCACTAACTCTTACATTGTAGCCATAAAGGTTTTTCTTTAACTGTCCGGCTATGCCACCTCCAGAAGTTGAATACTTTATTACACACTTGCTGATAACTGAATTGACGAGAGAGAACGCATTACTACTTGCTTGCCAGTTACCTAAAGCTCCTCCAGCATAAGTACCTTCAATCGTGTAGCCATCAATCGTACTATTTTTTACTGTGAACTTACCCATATCGTCCTTGCAGTATCCAACAACACCACCGGCATTATCTGATGATGAGTAGACTTTAGCAGTTAGTGTGTTCTTTAATGTGCAGTTGTCGATGGTGATTTCAGAAGCAGTTCCTCCCCATCCTACCAAACCGCCAGAATACTTACCCGATGAAACATTGACATTATAAACGTCACAGTTTGTGATATTTACAGGGCATCTGTTGAACACGCCTACCAAGCCGCCAACATAAATGTTGCCATAAGTTGTTGTACCGTTATTTTTGTACTCACACGATACTGTTCTAAGCGTGTCTCCATTATCTTTTCCAATCTTAACATTTGATATCGAGATCGTATTTGCACTAGAGTCACTATTATTCGCTCTTGCAATGCCAACAAGTCCGCCAACTCCTAACGCCCAATCTGCATACCAAGTATCTTTCTGCGTTTTTCCATTATACCGTGAAAGAATACTTGTATAATTAAAATAGTGACCATTTAAATCAATGGAAATATCACCTCTTCCGTTAGATTGATTCGCATTAGCCAAACCTTGTCTTGCTATCATTCCAGCTGCATTTGTACCAGCATTCACTATAATCCCACTTGATTGTGCTGTAGTACTATTTGCTGTATTGGCAGCATTTGTAATAGTTATTTTTTTTCCGTCATTAATTAGATAGCCAATCATTCCAGCAGCATCACGAGTACTTTCCACATATACATTTTTTAAATAAATATCACTTATTGTTGCGACATTGCTCATATTAAGTGTACCAACTAAACTACCTACGGCAAGAGATGTAAAATCTGTTGATGCAGTATAGTCTAAAACACTTCCGTTATTGTATTGACGTGCAACAACATTACCTGTTAAAGTACAATCTTGATATGTGGCATTGTTTGCATAATTAAACAATCCCAAACCATGCACTGTAGTGTTTGAATTATCTATATATTGATACGGTAAATAATTATCGCTATCGCTTTTATAGCTGTAATATGTGGTGTTCTGCGAGATGGTATGACCTTTACCATCAAAAGTTGTCAATGCCAGATTTAGATCACCGCTATATTTGTAGCCCTTGGTATTTCCATTTGTAAAACTGATACCATAAATATTACCGATTCCCTTATACCCATCAGGCAATATAATATTGTCATTCACATTGAGCGTAAAGCCAGAACCACTACCAATATTTGCAGCTCCACTTGCATACTCTGAAAGTACGTAAGGTGATGCATTTGTATCATCAACAGTTTTTGCATAGTCTTTATAGGCATCAGTTGCTTTAAAAGCAGCTTCTGTTGCATAATCACTCTGTTTAATACTGGTTCCTATATACGCATAGTTTGCGTGACGAGTAATTTGATTCGTGCCGTAGTATCCGATGACATGATTTCCATTGGTGCCCATGCCACAATTGATAATTAAAGACATGATAAAGAATGCTTGCGAATTAGGTACGTCAATTGTTGTTCCAGAAATGCTAAGATCTGCATAGTCAGGGTCAAGATCTGTGATAGAGTAGTTCTTATTTCCATTCTTTATGGTTGTAGCATTGCCCGAAACAGGAGTATTATCGCCGAAGATTCTTGATCCAGATTCATAAGGCGCATAAGTGTCTTTTGTGTCTGAATCCGTCTCATTCACGGCATATCCGTTGATGACTCTCCCAATAATCGGATTGCAATAAAGATATGACATATTATTTTCAGCAAACACACCTGTTGAACCAAATCCAGCTTTATTTGCTACCGGTACGAGCGTGTCATTCATATTCCTGAAAATTACACCGCCCTCTACAACAACACCAACATAGCCGCCAACAGGAGTAAGCTGCGTGATGTTGCCTGCTGTAACCACAGCATTAGAAACGTTGACTTTCACTTCATCAATAATGTTGTCACCGCCAAGCACTCTGCCAAAAACAGTGCCATACGTTCCGCAACTACCTGTCAAAGAAAATGTGGAATCATGATCAGCAAGTTCGATTGTTACTGGTTCCGTTGCAGAACCGACCTGCACAGTCAGCTTTCTGACTACGCTTCCATTGCTCGTAGAAATCAATGGCGCACCTGACTGATTGACGATGATTTGTCCGTTACCGGCAATCACGCCACGGAATACATAATCATCTTCATTTGCACTGCCTAATCCCTCATAATTAGAAGTCAAAGTAATCGTCCCGTTCTCGTTGTCCAAATAGTAATATGCTCCTGCAAGATATTTTCTCACTACATCAAAGTCTTTAAAATTATTCGAGTCAGTAGTGCAGACAAACGCCGTTTTAGCCTCATCAAGTTCATAATCCTTACACGAATTTTGATTGTCACACCATGTGGTGGGTGTAGAAATATCATCTGGAAGTGAAATTGTGTAACCAACTTTCAGATTATTCTTTTTATTGGCAATGATAAAGGCAATTGTCTCCAGATCACTTCCTGTTGTAATGGTATAAGGATGATTGTAGGTTCCGCATCCATCAAACTCCGAAGCTGTATGGTTAACATCAAGTTGGCGTTGTACTGTTGCATTGGTAATATTCGCACAAGAAACAAACACATAAGGAAGGAAGCCCGAAAAGTCATACGGAGCAGACGCATCTGAGCTGCCGATATGATTTTTGTCTAAAGGGTCTGTATAATAGCCTGTCCCATCTGTATGGCTTTGTTCATTATACCAGTATTCCAGCTTTTTGTTTTTACTTGCTTCATCTGAAATTTCAGATCCATAAGTTACGTCGTGCTTGGGTTTTCCATCGGAACCATTACTCCAGTCCTCGCTATATTCGTAATTATAGATACCAGAGGATCCAGAACCTGCTGCATATGATAAGCTTTCCAGAAGCGTTGCCTTTGAAAAAATGGAGTTTATAGTTCCATAAGTATTTGTCAACACAGTTTCAGTGGTATTGGTTTTTTTTCTGCCATCAAACTTCACATTATTGAATTCTAGGCGTACTTGCTGCGCACTACTGTTTCCAATAATACCCACAAGGCTCGTGGCAACAAAGTCTGTTGTTGGAATTTTCGTTACTGCTCCACTTTCAGGATCTGGGTCACTATCCTTTTCACCGTTGTATGCCGTCTTAGAAGCAGAGAGATTTTTAAGATTTAGAACTACATACCCACCAGACTTATTAATCAGCAGCGGTGCATACTCACTCTCTGCACCTGTTCCGCTATAATTACAAATCTTGATTCCATCAAGTGAGATCGCACCTGCTGTAGAATCAAATGTCGCATCTCCGTTTGCATCGCCAGAAATCGTACCGCAAATCAAAGCACCACAATAATCATCAATTTTCGCAACAGTTCCTCCCAAGGAGAAATCATCATCGATTGTAACCGTACTGCTCACATTTCGGAACAGTCCAGCATGCATTAGGTAATGCTGGCTTTTGGAGGATCCGTCTCTTGTTGTGCGAACTACGTCGTCTCCCTTGTCAGTAGCTTCATTCGCTTCCATCGCTTCAATTTCAGCATTATGAAATTCCAGTGAACCGCTAATGGAAACAGCTTCTGTTAAGTCGAATGGATAGTAGCTGTATCCAGCCATATCTAAGATACCAGAAAATTCTTTGTTCTCGGGGAGAAATACAAAATTGGAACTGATACTGGAGTGTGCATACTGCTGTACACTGTAAATATACAGGTTTTCCGCAGCTGAATTAGCACTATTATTTTTATAGCTGTCAAGATTGTAGTAATATCTTGTATGAGGATTATAGGTGTTGAAGCCAGTCGCAGTCACCTGATTCTGATATGTGTTGCAGTTTCCGGATGTCATATTGACAGTTGCATCAGTCTGCGTACCATATTTCGTTGTACCCGAGGTGTTGATGGAAATGACGGCATTGCCATTGGTTTCAATTGCATTGTCACCTATTGCACTGTAGGCAGCAATTTCATCATAGACAGTAGAAGTCGAGACTGCTCCGCTGCCGGTGACGTTCTGGATTGTATAGGAATAACCTGTCGGAAGTTCCAGATACATTGCGTGGTCGCTATCTGTCCAGGCACGATTCACCAACATTCCCAGCGAAGAGGCGGCAGTTCCTGATACCGTTAGACCGGAGATTGCAACATCCTTGAATTGCCAATAGCCACATCCCATGTTGACAAGCCCAGCCATATCACCGCCTGTATTGAGGTTATTGAGCGTACAATTGCTGATAGTAACATGTTCCAAAGTAGTCGGCACATTCCAGCAGTACCCAAGCAGACCGCCCATGCGTTTATCTGTTGCTTTGTTGACTGTATTGGTACCCATTGCACCACTGACAGTTAGACCGGTGACAGTTACACCATCAAGTTCCAACAAGGAACCGCCCTCAGCAACCTCAGCAAACAGTCCTCCTATTTTCTGGTAAGGCTTTGCACCTGCATTTTCAACTTTTCCGCCAATCGTAGCATCATAAATTTTCAGTGATGTAGCAGTGGGGCCGCTACCAACATACCCAGAAATGCCACCGACATAGAGCTGATTGCTGAAAGCACGCCCAGAAATGACAGCTTGAAATGTGCTGTTGACGGTACCAGTATAACCAGCATTTTCAATATTATCTGCGCCTGTACCAATCACAGATGTTCCAGGGGCATCCAGTTTTCCTGCGAGACCGCCGATGTACATAGCCGGATTGATATCCTTGTTATTATCGATTCCGTAATCAATGCTCATATCTGTTGCGGTTGTTCCGATTTTCACACTGGTCACGTTTAACGCTTTCTGCGCCTCACCAGCAATTGCACCAATAAAGAAATCAGAATTGCCGACCGCATAGGTGGAGATTCTTCCGTTTACGTTTAACGAGCTGACTGTAAAATTATTTGTCAATATGCCAAACAATCCATTATAGCAATGACGATAAATCCTGCCTCTTCCAGAGGTGTTGGAATTAGCCACGTTTTGCCCTTCATATCCTTCGCCTATTGCTAATGTAAGCAAATTACCACCGCCTGAAAAAGATGTTCCATTGTATTCTGGACTAATCCCAGAAGTCCAGTCGGTTTGTATATTGTCTCTGGTCAATCCTGTGATACCCGTCAAAGAAAGGTCGATATCACCGGACATTGTAAAGTTGATGCCTTTTAAAACCTCATAGCTACTTCCGGAAGTATCTGCGAACCGCAGTGCCGCTGTACTTTCTTTTCCGTCATTCAGCTGCATATTGAGAGCTGCTAAGGCAAATGTAGTCACATTGGATAATGTGTTCGATGCACCTTTTAATGTCGCATAGTGTTCCGAAATTTCAGCATTAGGATCAGGATTGTAGTATGTGCTAAGAACATCATCAATATCAAGGGATGTGAATCTAACGACTTCACCCCATGAACCAACATTATCCGCTGCAACACCTTTGCTCGTGACGCTGTCGATATATCTAGTTAGATTCCAAGCACTGTCTGCAAATACAAATGCATTATCCCGATAGCCAACAATCTGACCATAGTCAGAACTTCCTGTGTTCGCATTTGCTTCAGAAAGATCCGTTGCTCCAGAAAGATGCACCACGCCATTTTGAGTATGTCCGACTACGCCGCCTCCATGAAAATCACTTGCTTTAACTTTCAGATTATTAACATAGACATACCCTGTATTAACAGTGCTGACTGCACCACCAAAAATCTCATCACTTGCATTGGATGCATCTACGTTTACATCAGATATACTTACAAACCATGCTCCGTCAATTATTCCGATAATGCCACCATAATTAGCGAGATTGCCACTTTTGCTAGTATTTACTGTTAACTTTTGGCTAGTTGATGTGCCTTTGATCTCCAAGGTATCAGTCAAAGCATTAGCACGATACACACCAATCAAGCCACCAAATACAGTACTATCATCATTGCCCTGCGAATAGGTAGTACCATTTCCACTAATTGTGACCTTGCCACTTGGATTGTCCAAAACACCAATCAACCCACCAGCTGCATTTGTAGAACTAACTTTACATCGATTTGAAGCTGAACCAATAGTATAGTCTGCCAAGTCCAAGCTGTATTCACTGTTTGTCATAATCGGCTTATAATAGCCAAAAACTCCTCCAGCCCCAGCATTACCCTTAATCGTATTATTAATTGTAGTGAACCCAGCAGAATTTATGGTTGCACTATCGTTTTTTCCAACGATGCCACCTGCATAACAATTGTTTGTATTTGCTGTAATTGTCCCTGCTGGATCAATATAAGAACTATTGCTGTCGTTAATATTCAATATTGAACCCGGAAGCATTTCGCCAACAATACCACCGGCATGACCACTATTGGATGTAACACTTGAAGTAGCATTTCCTGAAATACTTTCTACTGTTAGTACAGAGTCGCCATTAATCTTCCCACAGATTGTTCCAGCATTTCCAGCATCAATTACAGCACCTGTGGCATTGCTAATATAATTGATTGTCACTTTCACCGACTTGTTTGTACCTTCAACAACCTGACCAAGTTCACCAATCAAACTTCCTCGATTGTGCGCACCTGTGCTATAGTCAACGGTTTCAATTGTCCAGTTAGAATAATTTTTAAGCGTAGATTGATCCTCAACAGATTCAGCTCCGTCATCGTCAACATAAACAACACCAGCACGATCATCATGCACAACATGATTCGCCAATGCCGCATCTGTATGATCAGAAGTTGTTAATATTTTTATATGTTTGTCATTATCGCCTGAAATAACCGCATAGTCATACACATAATCAAAAAACGCAGTATCGATATTTATTTCCTCAGAACCAACTGCATTAATGTGTATAGTCCCTCCAAATGGATATTTAGCGGTTCCAATGGACTGGAATTTTAATATCGTGTCATCATTATCGTTTTGATATTGGAAAAGGTCTCCAGTATCGCCTGTCAAAGCAAGTTTAATGGTATCAAATTGATGTGCTGCAGCGTATGTTTCATTACCTTGGTAATTGTACGAAAAATCAACCAGAGCCTTGATACTGCTTATGGTCATCTCGTTTCCAGCCGCAGAAACGCTGCTAAAAAGTTGTATATTCGAAATTCTATTTATAAAGCCGGAAAATTCCGGAAACAATACAGCATTAGAAACTAAGGCAGCCGCTGTTACTGCACTTACCACACGTTTCAATTTGCTGCTTAATACACGTGTGCTTTTCATCTTACTCCCTCCATACTGTATCATAGTATTATGCCATTAATCAATCCCATCATCAAATTTTACACAATCTTCAAGTGCTTTCCATGTCAAAGAGCTGACAGAGTTGTTTGCTTTAAAAAGCTGGAAGTCATATCGTCCATTACTTGTTGAAGAATCAACTGTGATTGTAACCTTTTTCCAATTTTCTCCTTCTTCAGGAGCATTGGCTGCACTAGTAACATCCACATTAAACTTGCTCTGAAAATATTGCTTATTGACTTCAATCTTTGAAGAATCCCATTTAAACACTGCGGTCGTACTTCTGCCGTGTCCTGTCAAACAATAATTATATGCATCATAGCTGGAAGGTGTCTTATTTGATTGTGCATCATTAAACTTTCCTTCCCATCCGTTAACCTGAAGGTTATCTTTATCAGAAATGGTAAGAATTACACTAAGTGGCTTTAAATCAAGATACTTCTTCTCTGGAGTAGGTGTAGCTGTTACCCTGACACATATTTTACTTGTTACACTTGGAAATGTTACTACATATGCTTTTTGATCAGAAGCATCTCTATTATATGTAAGTGTTTGGTTTATAAGCTGCCCTGTTTTATTAGTTTGATTAAGCGTAATAGTTGAATTGTTTCCTGATATGGTTACAACTTCATTTGTTCCAAGCAACGAATTGATTCTGGTTTGATAATTAGAATTGTTTGTTGTGATTCCAGAAGTATCAGATAACTCAAAATCCAAAGTATAATTGATATTGGATGTATACCAGATAGTTGGGTTGTTTTTGCTATAATTACGAATATAAACCGTAATCGTTGGGTCATTTGCACTCTTAATTGTGGTCTTAAGTTTGGTTGTCCCTTCTTCCAAATAGTTAGATGAAAAACGCATTTCAGTATCCGATGAAGTTGCAATAACTTTCTTAGCCTTGTTTTGTTCATTTTCATAAGCAGCATATACTACCATGCCACCCAAAATCATTACCACAATGAAAATCCAGAGACGAAGCCCGTTATTTCTAATGAACTTTTTTACTGATTCAGATGATATTGTGATTTTCATAACGGAAGCCCTCCTCTCCGTTTTGATAATAGCTCAAATGTATGAGTGTTACAAGTTGACTCACTCCACAAATGCAGAAATATAGATGATATCAGTTTCCTTATCATACAAACTCATATCTATTGTAGGACTCCATGATACATTGATCACATAAGTATTATAAAACGGTTGGCTTTTCGTTTCTCCGCCCTTAACATTTTTCAATTGCCAAAACAACGGATTTGTGTATATGTTAAAATTATCATAATCATCATAAGATTTATCTGTCAACGAGCCATTAGCTGTTCTTACCCCATCTGCCTTATTTAAATATCCGCCCGTTGTTCCTGCAAGGTTTGTTAATTCATCTCCAACGTAGATATAAAGCGTATCACCAGCACTAACAGAAACAGAATCAAAATTATTAGGGAATGTTACTTTAGTTACCTCTAAGGCATCCCAGTCATTAGTTGCAATATATTCAACATACTTTGGAGAACCATCTGCATTTAAAGTGTTATAATCTGGATGCTCTGATTCATCTGTAATTGACTTCCCAGTTTTAATATTTGTAATACTTAAAATATCTCCAGACACATTCTTCTCTACTTTATAAATGATGCCTTCATAAATTTTATAGGAAAACGGATTATTGGTTGTATGCTCCATTTGAAGTGTAAATGATCTTACGTAATTCCCAGATACACTGAAAACATAATTTTGAGATGTAACTGGTTTTTCAACCTCAACTTTATTATTTTCTTCATCAAGTTCAGTTGTTTTATATTTCATAGAAACATTAACAGTTCTCATATCAAGGTGAATTTTATCTTCACGATGTGCTGCATTAATATATAAATCATCTGGAGCTTTTATTTTAGCAAGTTTTGCCATGTTTCGCTGATTGGTAAACCATGCAAAAACTGGAATTGAAATCAAAAGGATAGCTGTCATAATAATTGCTGTAATTATTTCAACCATCCTTTGCTTTCTGGTTTTTACATTTTCTCGCATGACAGTTCCCCCTTTTTCCATAGATTAACTTGTTTAATTATTTTTCATTTGGCTTTCAATAACTTTCATATCAATTAATACATAATTTAGATTTGTACCTATAATCTGGTCTGCTGCATTATAACTATCAGTCATTTTATTTCTTAGTTTCTCATCTTTTTTATAATTGTCATAAGAAAAATCATCCAATTTAGCACTAAAATCATATGTCAGTGCATTTGAGTCATTATATTCATCGTACAAATCTATTGAATCGAAAATTGATGTATTTTGTCTTTTTATATAGGAAAGCAATGCTTTTCTATCTTTATCTGCCTGATCATTTTCAGTTTCAGAATCACCAATAATAGGATTACTCTTAGCATCGGTAGATTTAAGGATGATTTGATCAACTGTGTTTACCCAAATCCAATGTATCTTCACAGGTTCAGCTCTGCCTTCAATAACATCACTTTTTTGCCAATGATAAATATTGTTTTCAATATAACCAGAGTAAATATTTTTATCATTTACAGAAGTTTTATCAGTAAAATACAAAATATGACCATTTATGTATTTTACTGCATTTTTTTCATCAGTAGATGAAGAATTTGAAACTTCATTCAATGCTTTTATGGTATCAGGGTCTTGAGGATCATCTTCATCTTCAATTTCTTCTTGGGTAGGATAAACTGCTGTAAAGCCACGAATATTCAATTTAATATCGACTGCTAAATCTCCATTAATTTTAGGGATAATATCAAAACTTAGTGTTCCACATGAGTTAGGTTTCAATCCATCAATAATGATACTATCATTTTCAGTCAGGTCATCCGAATCAAGTCTCCAAACAATACTATCATTATTACCGTTGGTCATATAGTAATCCACAGCTTCTTCATCTTCGCCAACAGTCTGTTTATAGCCGTCTTTGTAATTTGAATCGGCAAGATTAATGAGTCCCTTGTATGCTGACCAATAGCTTGCATCAGAATTTTCAGCAACTCGAATTTCAAAACTAAGGTCACTTGCAGTCATCCGTACAGCAGACCCCTCAACCTCTCTGCTTTGCGTGAACCAAGCCACCGAACCGAAAACCAGAGCAGTAACAATAATTACAACTATCACAGCCATTTTGATATAAGCATCCCTGCGAATTTTCTTTAATTCGTCGTAAGTGTGAACAGGGGGAGTATTCATATCATCCACAGCTTTTTGGTTTTCTGTGTCTGTTTCTGGTTGTCTTCTTGTCCAGACATCGGCAGCCGAAGACGGACTGTTCATCATGTTCAGCAATGGCTGATTAAATTTTTCTGCTTTCATCTCCAGCTCACCTCCGTAACGCTCTACTTATCGTATAGAATTCATCTCATATAACACGAGAACAGTTATGTTATAATAATGTATGATAGTCTTACTTCATTATAACACAAAACACAGATTTTTTCAAGAGGTTTTCTGGCTTTTCTGCATAATTTCACATGAATTTCACAGTATTTCAATGAATACAGTCAGTAGTTTGTGGGGTTAAAACTATCCCCCTCCGATGAGGGAGGGGGTAGTGGGATTCAGTTATTTAAATTCAAGTTAAAATGTGGAGATCAACCATTACCAGTATTGTCACCGTTGCCAGTGTTGTCACCATTACCAGTGTTATCTCCGTTATTGCCAGCGTTATTTCCGTTGTTACCACTCTGCTGATTAGAACCAGCCGCATCCTGTGAATGACCACCCTTGCCGGCATTAGTAGTTTCATTGTTAAAGCAAAGATTAATAGACCAATCCTGTCCAGCAGTATCATTATAGCAATCAGGGTCTTCACCTTCAAGCCACACACGAATGATATACTGTTCAGCAACACCGTAAGTACTTCCAGTTCCTTTTTCATTTTCACCAGTCAAATCAATAACAGCTGTTGTTGCTCCTAAAGCTGTTGTTGTTGCATAAGTTGCAGTTGTAGCACCCTGACTTCCAACAGCACTAATCGCACCAGCTTTTTGCTGAGTAGCACTATCAGCAGGATAATAATCAACGATAGATGTGCCTGTATATTTATTGTTGTTAGTAAGAGCACCAAGCACTCCATCACCATCAGCAATAGGAATCATTGCACCCGCTGCAACATTAGCACCCGCAGAAGTTAAAATAGCAACTCTAACAGCTCTATAAAGTTCTTTACCTTCTTCTGTAGCATTTGTGTCACTATTTTTATCCACAACATAAGCCTTTACACTGAGTTGTGCGCCTTGCGTGCTTGATGTTCTAAACCAAACAGGAATATCAACATAATAGCCGTCATCGTTAGTATTATTCCAAGCTGTTGCTCTTGTACCACCATTCTCCCACGCTGTTGCTGTATTCAAATGTGCAGTCGCATTAAGTGTATTATCTCCAGTACCACCAACACCCTCAGCACTTTCCTTTACTGTTGTAACACCATCTACAGCTGTGTAAAATTGAGCGGTAGCCTTTAAAGTTTTACCAATGCCATTAGCATCAGGAGTAAAGAATATCTTTGAACCTGTGTTAGAAGAAGCAGGAATTAACCTACCAAACGTATAATAATGCGAAATATCTGCTGTATTAGACCAGTCATAAACAGCTGTAGGAGCAGTAACACCACTCACATCGCCTGATGTCAAATAGCCACTGTTTTTAGCAAGAGAAACAGTATCCGAATGACTTCCAATTGTACCTAAACTCAACTGAATATCTTCAGGAACAGATGCTGTCATCTGGATATTCTGAACTTCAACTTCTCTGCTCATGGTGAACCATGCATAAGTAGAGCTTGCCAGAGCCATCGCAGAAGCCACGAGCATTGCTGTAGCAGGGACTAATCTTTTCTTGATAGAACTATTTTTCTTATTTGTTTGAGCTGTCATAAAAATCACCTTTTACCTTTCACTCTCTCATTGCACCTGCCGTTGGGCTGGCAAAATTAAAATTCATGTAATAAATATTGTATTATTATTATACTCCAAATATTACAATTTGTCAATACGTTTTTTTAAAAATCGCCGGTTTATACAATCGGACAGGCTATTTTTTGGACATTTTGCAAAATGCAGGACGTAAATCATTTTTTAAATTATACAATAAGTAATTCATTCCAGAGAATCCAGCTTCTTTTTTAGCTCCGTCATGTGATTTCGACAGGCCGTGATTTCACCTGTATATTTATTGAACCACTCTACATCTCGTTCGTCAGGGGTCTCCTGTAACAGCACCGCCTGTACAAGTGCAGACTGCGAACGGGAACGCTTCCGCTCTATTTCTTCAATCGTCTGCATACATATTTTAATTTCTTTCTTTAATTTCCTCTTTTCACTCCAGTTGCTCATAAAAATCAGTGTCCTTTCCTATCAATAGTGGAAACAAGTGCTTCCGCTTCTTCAAAGCCCTTGTCAAGATTCGACTGTAAATCCGTCACCGCCTGCCGAAGTGCTTCCAAACGTTCTTTCTCCTGCATCTGTTCAGGATATTTCAGTAAACAGGTATGCATTTCATTAACAGTAATTTTTTGCTGCTCAGATAAATTTTTTAGAAGAAAAGCGAAACTGTCCGCACTGCTCATATCACTGAGAATTCGACGATATTTCAACCCCCAGTCACCGTCCCCATTAAGATAAGCATCTACAGAATCAGCAGTGTGTGCAAGATTCGCATTAAACTGCGCACGGTAAGTCTCCTGTACACGGCGGGTTTCATCAATGTAAAGCCCGATAAAAACAAGCAAAGCAAGAAACGTAATTCCAAATAGAATAAATGCACGAATCATGCGTTTTTTCATAATATGTTCCTGCGTCAAGACGAATCATCTTCTTTCGATTGATTTTGAGCGAGTTTTTCTTTTTCTCTGTCAATTGCTTCACGTATCAGCCGCTCTCGACGTTCCTCTTTGGATTCAAAGTGAATTTCTTTAGTCACAGCGGCAACAGTGCGCATTTCATAAAAGGCAGTAACAGAAGTCACAAGCATAACCAGAAGCAAAAGCACTTTTCTTAAATCTGTAAAACTGGTCAGCCAAGTAAAAAAAGGTAATTTTTTAATAAATTTTCCTTGAATCTGGTCAGGACGGACAGGAAGAGGGTCAGGAACGGGATTTGCATCGCCCATGACCAGAAAAGAACCATCCGGAAGAACTTCTGTAATCCTGTGCATGACAGTTAAACCAGAAATATCCTGCACTTCAGAGACATAAGCAATAATATCATACTTCTGCAAAGAATCGCTTGCAATCTGCTGAACAAGAACACAGTCCCCAACATGAAGAGCCGGTTCCATGCTTCCAGTGATAATCTGCATCACACAATAACCAGAAAATATAACTGGTTTTCCCTGCACAGTACGAAATGTGATAAAAGCAAGCACACTAGAAAGCACCAGAACCAAAACCGTTAAAAAACCATTTAAGATTTTCTGAAATTTCATACTGCACCTCAGAAAATTTTCCTGCTTCTCTGGTATTCTTTCCACCAGCGTATGAAGCGTTCAAGGTAGCTGACATGGTATTCCCTGTAAAGACTTTTCATTTGTTTCTGGATTAAAAGTTCTTCCTCATGGGTACGCTTGGGAGGAGTATAAGGTTTGCGAGGTTTTCCCTTCCGTTCTTTCTCCCGTTTCTTTTTCCACTTATAATCTTCGATACTGCGCCGGAACTTATATTTAAAAGCAGGAGAATATTTGCGGTAGTAGACTTCCATTTTTTCTTTCTCCTGTTTAAGCCGTTCCTGTTCTTCTTTCTGAGCAGTAATCTGTGCAAGAAGTCGCTTCCAGTCGGGATTGTCTGTATTTTGAGGAATGATATGGAAAAGAACGACAAGAAGCCACTGGAAAAATCTAGGGATTGCATAAACAGGATTTTTAGAATATTCTTTGTAAATATCCTGAAAAGGTTTATTCTGGAAGTATTCTCTGTCGGCTTTGAGTTTTGCAGCCCGTTCTGCTTCAGCTCGTTCTTTTTCACGTTTCTGCTGTTCAAGCTTCAATCGAATAGCGACTTCACGGGGGTCTTCAAATTCAGAATCTTCAGCATTTTCTTCAATTGCTTCTTTAGCAGATTCAATTTCTTCTTCCGTGACATCAATTTCCTGAGAAGTTTCTTCTTCCGGAAGATTTTCTGCATCAAGCCCTTCTGCTTCACCGAGTTCAGAGCGGACGAGAGATTTTTCATCAGCAATACGCTGACGTTCTTCTTCTTCAAGACGTTTCTGCTCTTCAATTTTGCGGAGTTCTTCAAGGCGTGTTTCTTCTTCTTCCTGTTGTCTGCGCCGTTCTTCAAGGAGTTTTAAGCGTTCCTGTTCCTGACGTTCCCGTTCACGAGCAGCAGCTTCCTGTTCAGCACGTTTCTGGGCGAGCATTTCTTCAAGTTCCTGTTGTTCACGCTCCTGCTGTTCCTGAATACGCTGAATTTCTTTTCTGCGGAGTTCGTCAATTCGCTCCTGTTCTGCCTGACGGTAGGCTTCAATCTGGGCTTCTTTTTCTTTCTGAAGGCGAATTTTTTCTAAATCTGCCTGAAAAGCCTGTTCAATTGCAATAACCTGTCCGATTTGGCTGAAAACCTTTGCAGCATCTGCGTCACTGGGCAATTTTTTCTCAATGACCTGTTCCCCATCAGAAGCAATATAACCAGCCGCACCAGAAACAGTCACAGTATAGTCATCAGAAAGCTGATTATCGAAATATCTGGTAAATTTCGGCTTAATCGTTCTTCTTTTACGTTTTTTTAGAGAAGCCAATTTTCCGGCTTTGTCCTGTCCTTCCATGCTGGAGCGGAACAGAATTAAATTCATCAAAGCGATTCTATAAAAATCCTCAATATAATCCTGCTCAGGCTTAACCACATTATCTTCAATATTGATTTCATAGCCTGCTTTGTCGTAGCCTTCAATATACTGCCAAAGCGTAAGGCAAGCTTTAAGGTCGACATTTTTCATAATGGCATTTGTACGCATAACAGGAGGACGAATATAAGTATTGCCTAATTTCGTACAAAGTTCAGAACCTTTATATCCTTCAATGACACGCTTTAATTTTTCGACACGCTGCCAGACGGTATAGCCATTTTCATTTTTAGCATCAAGGCTGGAAATGGTTTCCAGCTTTAATTCCATTTTGAATTTACCGCCTTCACCATCATCAATGTCAGTATGATAGCCGAGTGTATAAGCCTGTTCATCTTTGGAAACCTGTGCAAGCTTTTCATAACGGACGTTAATAAACAGCCAAAGTCTGTCTACAAGTGTATTCACAAATTTATTCTCATAAGTCATGAGACTTTCTTCTTTATGGACATTCAGAATTTTAGAAGGGGTAATTTTACCCGTTTTAAGGTCAACACTTTGAATCAAGTCCGTATGTTGAGCGAGATGTTTAATAGATTCAACTGTAATTTTACGGGAAAGTGCAATCGGAACGATTTCTTCCACATCTTCAATCGTCCTTCTGGGACTTCTAAGAAAATTATCAACATGAACAAGGCCATTTTCAATCGCTTCTACCCATGAAACATCAATTGCTTTCTGCATGAGTTTCCGGTTGACAGCGAAAGTATTTTTACTTTGATGCAGAATAGAACTAAGCGATTTGAAAAGCGAATCCTGTTCAAACTGTGTAACAGCGTCCTGAAAATCATCATACCATTCTTCAAAGTCATCAACATCAGGATTATAGAAATCCGCTGTATCTTCTTCCTGAATGTTAAGCCCTTCGAGATTGTAATCAGGTTCTAACTGATATTCACTGTCATAAAGGTCATGTTCAGAGTAGTCAGAATGTTCTGTATAATCAGAATCTTCTGAATTTTGAGGGATATTTTGATAAACAGATTCATAAGGTTCATTAAAATCATCCAAGTCATCTAAATCACTGAATTCATCATTTTCATCTTCCTCGTCATCATCAGCTGCGGAAGAATTATAATATTCCTCATCGTCCAGCTCATCATCATCGTCATCAATATCAAAGAACAGATAAGCATTATTCAAATAAGTTCACCTGCCTTTAAAAATCAGAAGAGTTTCTGGAGTCGTTCAAGATAAGCAATTGATTCATGCATTTTATTTTTACCAAATAATTTTGTCAAATAAGTACAAAGTTCTTTCAGTTCTTCACGGAGCATTGCCAAATTCAAAGATTCAAATTTACGGAAAATTTTCGTTGCAAGCACATAATCAATACCATCAAGTTCATCACCGCCACAGGCAACATAAACCGGCACAAATAAGCCCATTTGCTTCAAGATACGGTTACCAAATGCCACACGGAGCTTTTCAATTACCCATAAGTCAAGCTGTTGAATTTTCTTGAGATTTTCCTGTGAAATAGGATACATCTTGAAAGCCTCTTCAAAAAGAGCATTCAAATGGTCAAACCCAAGATTCATAGGCGGTGTGTCAGGGGCTTCAAAAGCAACACCCTTTGTATCAAGGTTAATCGGCTGCGCACGGTCATAAACTTTATCAGAAATTGCATAAGTAGAGTCATCGTTATTCGCTGTGCCAATGTACCAAATATTTTGAGGAATTACAATTTTCCCGTGGTCAAGTTTAATCGGGTCAGTACTCCAGACATTCGGAACAATATCCAATTCCCATTCGTCAGCATTCGGCATTTCAAGAATGGAAAGCATTTCGGCAAAATAATATTCCACACGGGCAATATTCATTTCGTCAAGCAGAATAAAGTTAATATCATTATTATAATTAGAAGAATAAATTCTTTTTAATACTTCCGTTTCATTGAAACTTTTTGTAAATTCATTGAAATAGCCGAATAATTCCGTACGGTCACGCCAAGAAGGCTGTACAGATGCAATTGTTGTATCCATCTGTAAAAATTTACCTAAAGAATATGGCAAAGAAGTTTTACCAGTACCAGAAATACCTTGCAAAATAATCAGCTTGGTGGAAGCCATACCTGCAAGAAACAGCCGAATCGTTTTGGGTTCATAGTAAAGATGCATTCTGGAACAGGCAAAATTACGATAACGCTCCACAAACTCTTCCAAAGTAATAGAATTATCATATTCCGGCGGTTCATAATTTTTATAGAAACTGTCCACTTCAATCAGCTTAGAGAAACGCTGTTCCGTTGTCTGAATCACACCATCAGCAGCAGGTACAGGAACAGGCACAGCCTCCCCTTCCTGTCCGGCTTCTCCTCCTTCCGGAACGGTCTCTGCATTAGCCCCAGCACCGGCAAGAGACAGCGCACCCGAAACAGGTACACCCATTTGCGCAACTTTCAAAGCCATGATTTCATCTTTTTCTTTCATCAGTTTCATGACACGCTGCTGTAAAAGAGAAATTTCTTCCAGAAGGTCTTCATTGCTGACAATCGAGTGGCGGAAACGAATATATTTCCGTACTGCTAATATCAGCATAAACCCTAATAATACATAAATTCCAATTACAATAATCAAGGCAAGAATTGAACAAATCCACTCTACTACTGTAAAAGAACCGCAATATGTCCGAAACAGCGTCACATAGCTGGGAATATCAAACACTTGCCGTAATCCTCTACCAATACCAAGGAAAATTTCTCCAAATCCTTGCAACATTGCAGAAATAAAGGCAAAAAACCATTTCAGAAAATTATTCATAATATACTCCTGTTAAGTTTGCGTTGTATCGGAAGTATCAGAATTCTGCTGATTTTCAGCATTTTGTTTTTGTTCAGCTAAATATTCTTCAATTGCACGGCGTTTAATTTCCTCTTCATCAATTTCAGGAACAGGAGGACGCTTCACTTCAATCAGAACAACAATAAATTTATAAAGTTCAAACAGGAAAAAAATTGCCATAGGAATTAAAATACAGACAAAAAAGCCCGTTTTCGTACGCAGAAAATTCATTACACTGCCAAGACCTTTAATTTTGACTTCTGTCCATTTTCCGATTAAATCACCAGCATAAGCAGGCATATCATCATTAAGGGAATTGCCGTCACCTCGTGTGACAAAACTTCTGGTATTTTCAAATTCGTTAATTTCTGTAATTCTATGCGTATTCTTAACTTTTTTACCATCAATAATTGTCCAGAAGGTAATAACATCTCCTTTTTGCAAAGACATTAAATCATCAATTTCTTTGCAGATAATTAAATCACCCTGCGCAAAAGTCGGTTTCATAGAGTCAGATTCAACTGTCAGCGGAATATAGCCAAACAAATTAGCAACGCCATTATTTCTTCCGGAGGAAAATACCAGAATTGTCACCAGCAAAGCCATCAGAAGAATGACCCATGAAAGCACATTAGCAATTGTTTTCAGAACTTTTTTCATTTTCAGTAACTCCTTGCAAAATCAGAATAATCAAGTAGATTCAGTAATACGGAAATCCATCGCCAGTTTTAGTGTACCGCCAATAATATCATCCGTACAGTCGGGGTCATTGCCTTCCAGCCAGACAACGACAGTATATTTATCTTTTGCCTTTGGTTCAAATTTTTCGTGACTGGTTGTCATCACGATAGTAGAGGAAGTAAACTCGCTGTCGCAGTCACTTTCTTTTCCTGCTCCAGTTGATTTTGTTTTTCCGTAGACAGTACGTTCCCCATTTTTGTAAACAGCGACACGAATGGCTTCATCTACACCTTTTGTCACATTTTCGATTGTCATTTCACCAGTATAAGTAATGGTATCATCACCGGAATTGATAAGATAAAACGTATATGCAATATAACTTTCACCGTTATGTGTGCCGTTAATCATATCAATATTCGGTGGTAAATCTTCTCCGCTGATATTAGTCATATCATTTACAATATCAGCATCTAAACGAGCATTTGCAATTTCATAATCCGGTGTTTCAGACAAAGCAAGCCCCTGTCTGACCATATCATATTTATCAATACGAACTGTAAAACTACCGAATTTATCATAAAAATAAGAAATTGCATAGGCAACCGCAACAATTGCCGTCAAAATAATAACAAGCAAGCCCAGTACACGCATAATGACCAGATACCGCTTTGTTTCTTTGGCGGTACGCCTTAATTCCAGTACATCACGGATTTCTTCGCTCACAGTGCATTCTCCGTTCTTTAATCAGAATCTTTTTCTCTTTTATCAGGGAAAGCCTCTAAAGGTATATAATCGCCAGCTAAACCGCCGGCACAGAAAGAACATCCGAATTCATAGAAGGCTTCCGCCTGATGGCTGGCAGTTACACCGTCAGCAACAGGCACAGCACCAATATCATTCACTAAGCTGACCGCTGAACCAACAATGCTGTGCGCACGGTGGTCACGGCTAAGGCTGTGTGTCAGTTCCGGACTGAGCATGACATAATCTACAGGAAAATCCGCCAGACGCATGACAGGACAATTTTTCGTCCCGAAATCCATCAGCATGAAATGAAAGCCATAGCCATGTAAAATACGAATCATACGGGAAGCAATATTATCTTTTTCCAGAAGCAGTTTTCCGGATAGTGCAAAACAAAGGCGGTTATACATCAATTCATATTTTCTGCAATTTTCCATAAGTGTACGGTCACAGGCGATTTGCAGAAGATAATGCACCGGCATATAAACCGAAAGCCAGTCGAAATTGATTTCACGTTCCACAAGCTCCTGATGGGCTTGAATGGCCTGTACCAGCTCCAATAAAAAGAGCTGTGTTCCCTGAGAAGACATATCTGCAATATCACGGAAATTTTCAGGCATCAGCGTACCTAGTCCAGGTGTATTGAGCTGTGTTCTTGACTGATAATAAACTGTTTCACCTGTTGCAATATTCCGGATAGGACGATAGCGCAGTTCTACTGCCCGAAGTCCGCCCACTGTAGTAGGAATGACAGCTTCTTCCATAGCAATCCCCCATTCAAACACATAAAATTTTATTTTAAAAGATAGCCATTTATGATATAAAATCAGATATATTATTTACATTATACCACAAAATCGCTGACATGTCAACAAAGAAACAAAAAATACTGTCCGGAAGAGTATCCGAACAGTATTTTAAAATCATATAGGCAATTCCAGTTTTTAGCGATAATATGGCAAACTTCCTCTTTATGCGCTCAATTTAAAAAATGTTCGCCGGAAAAAGGAATTACCTGAGGAGAAAGCTTGAGCATCAATTCAGCGCATCAAAGTTTTACAATGATTGATATTTCATGTAATAATAACTTCAAGTAATATTCTATCATAATTTTATGGAAATGTCAATAGCAAATTCAAAATTTGTTAATTTTTTGAAGAACCTTACAAAAAGAGGCAGAATTTATCTGCTTTATTTGATAATTCTGCCTGAATTTTTTATTATTTAATTATAACGTTCATCAATAACACGAGCTGTTTTCTTAACACTTCTGGGAAGAACACCAATTTCAACCGCCTTAACAATAGGCGTAAAGCCGATTTTACTCTTAAAGCGTTCAGAAATTCGCTGACCAAGCTCATTAAAGTTAATATCTCCCGTTGTTTCAACGTAAATTCTCATTACATCCTTACCTTCAAAGTGAGAAATTCTGATTTGATATTCACTGGAAATTTCAGGGAAGCTTGCAAGCACTTCTTCAATCTGACTTGGAAAGACGTTGACACCACGGAATTTCATCATGTCGTCAGTACGTCCCATAATTGTATCCAGACGAGGATAAGTTCTTCCGCAGGGGCAAGTTCCCGGAATAATTCTGGAAAGGTCATGGGTTCTGTAGCGGATAAGCGGTGCGCCTTCCTTGACTAAAGTCGTAATGACAATTTCACCATATTCACCATCAGGAACATTTTCACCAGTCTGAGGGTCAATAATTTCAATATAAAGATAGTCATCCCAATAATGCATACCTGTATTATACTCACAGTTAATGCCAATACCCGGTCCATAAATTTCCGTTAAGCCGTAAATGTCATAAAGTTCAATGCCAAGTTCATTAGCAATACGGTCACGCATTTTCTGACTCCAGCGTTCTGAACCAATTACACCTTTTTTCAGTTTAATTTTATCACGAATGCCCCGTTTCTGAATTTCTTCAGCAAGCAGAAGCGCATAGGAAGAAGTGGCACAAATAACTGTGCTTTCCATATCCTGCATCATTTGAAGCTGTTTATCTGTATTGCCCGGACCCATTGGAATAACCATTGCTCCCAATTTTTCCGCACCGTTCTGGAAGCCAATTCCAGCTGTCCAAAGTCCATAACCGGGTGTGATTTGGATTCTGTCCCGATTGGTAATACCAGCTGTTTCATAACATCTGCTGAACATAATTGCCCAGTCATCTACATCTTTCGCAGTGTAAGGAATAATCACAGGTGTACCGGTCGTTCCGGAAGAAGAATGAATTCTTACAATTTCTTCTTCCGGAGCAGTCATTAAGCCTAAAGGATAAGCATCTCTTAAATCTTTCTTTTCAGAAAACGGAAGTTTTAAAAAATCTTCCACAGAATGAATTTCTGTAATACCAGCTTGTTCTAATTTTTTCCCATAAAAACTTCCTGCACTGACAAGAGCCTGAATTCTATTATTCACCAGCTCAATTTGTTTTTGAGAAATCTGCATGAAAATCAATCCTTTCCATTCTATTATATTTCATAGTGAAGTGCTTTTTGATTCAACTCCACAAACTGAGGTTTAACGCTTTTTATCATAGCATTTTCAGCATCTTGAACGGTGAATGGCAAAACACCGCTTTTGACAGCTGCACCGAGCATTATCATGTTAAGAACTTTAGAACTGCCGATTTCATGACAGGCTTTTTCGCCGTCAATAACAGTCAGATTAGAAACATGCTTCTGCAAATATTCAAGCATTTCAGTGCCTTGATAAGAAGCTTTTTTCAAAACAGCTGTAACAGGCATAACTGGCTTTGAATTGACAATAACACAGCCGTCTTTTTTCAAATAAGGAAGCATTCTGACAGCTTCCGCCGGTTCAAAGGCAATTATCATATCTGCCTGATGCAGTCCAAACATCGGTGTATAAATTTCATCACCAAACCTGAGAAAACTAAAAACACTGCCTCCCTTTTGTGCCATACCAATTGTTTCAGCACTCATAACAGAATAGCCTTTCTCCATTGCAGCGGAAGCAGTTAATTTAGAAGTTAAAACAATTCCCTGACCGCCGACACCACAGAGCAAAATATTTTTATACAAGAGATTCACCTCCAATCGCATGAACAGGACATACCTGAGCGCAAAGTCCACAGCCGTTACAGAGAGAATCTTCAATTACAACCTGATTCTCTTTTATGACAAGTGCAGGACAGCCAAGACTTGTAATACATTTTTTACAGCTGATGCAAGTTTCCTGATTTACTTTTAAAGGCGTTTCAGGTTTAAAGAGCATTGCACAGGGAGACTTGAAAATAATTGCTTTGACTCCTTCCTGAGCAGAAACTTCTTTCACTGTCTGAACAGCTTTGTTTAATTCAAGAGGGTTGACTGTTTCAACCGTTTTTAAGCCAATACCTTTGAGTACAGCTTCAATATTAACTTTTTCAACAACTTGTCCCATCATGGTTTTACCAGTGCCAGGGTGAGGCTGATGCCCCGTCATAGCCGTTGTAGAATTATCCAAAATAATTAAAGTCATATTCGCCTGATTGTAAACAGCATTCACTGCACCAGTAATTGCAGAGGCAAAAAATGTGGAATCCCCTACAAAAGCAAAACAATTTGTATCTGGTTCAATTTTGCCAATACCTTGTGTAATATTAACACCAGCTCCCATACAGAGACAAGTATCTACCATATCTAAAGGCATTGCATTTCCAAGCGTGTAACAGCCAATATCTCCGCAAAAAACAGATTTTTTCCCTTTCATAGCCGTTTTAACAGCGTAGAAAGAAGCCCTGTGCGGACATCCCGCACAAAGGACAGGCGGACGAACCGGAAGTTCCGGCGATGCATCTTCCTGAACAGATACAGGTAATTCCCAGTTCATAAATTCAGAAATATTCTTTAAAACAGAATCATAAGTATTTTCACCAGCATTCTTGACATGACCAGTTAATTTTCCTGAAATTTTTGTATTCAAATGATATTTACCGCAAATATAAGTTAATTCCCGTTCAATCACAGGGTCAAGCTCTTCTATACAAAGTACTTCATCTAACTCTTTCAGAAATGCAACAGCTAATTTTTCAGGAAATGGAAAAGGTGTTGCAACTTTAAGAACAGAAGGAGCAGCTTTTTCTTTTAAAGTTTCCTGAACATAGGTAAAACTAATCCCATGAGAAGCAATTCCCTTTCGGCATTCAGGCACAGAAGCCGGAAAAATTTGATTTCTTTCATAACCTGAAAAAATTTCAGAAAGTTCTGTATTTCTTTGCTCAATATGCATGTGTGCATTGTGAGAAAGCCTTGGAAAAATAACCCATTTAGAAGAATCTTTGATAAACCCTTCCGGCTGATTATGATAAAATTCTTCTGAATCTTTCACTTGAATGGAAGCATAACCATGACAGACTCTTGTAGTAGGACGAAACAGCACAGGCGTATGATATTTTTCAGAATAAGCAAAAGCCTCCTGAATCATGTCATAAGCTTCCTGAACTGAGGAAGGGTCAAAACAAGGCAGTTTCGAGAAAGATGCAAAATGTCGGGTATCCTGCTCTGTTTGGGAAGAAATAGGCCCTGGGTCATCTGCAACCATAATGACCATACCGCCTTTTACTCCAATATAAGCAAGGCTCATTAAAGGGTCAGAAGCAACATTCAAACCAACCTGCTTCATTGTGACCATAGACCTTGCACCACAGTAAGCCGCACCTGCACCAAGTTCAAGAGCTGCTTTTTCATTGACAGACCATTCTACATAAATAGATCCATCATTTGACTTTGCAGTTGTTTCAAGAACTTCTGTAGAAGGTGTCCCCGGATAACCACTGATGAGGTTTAAGCCGGCAGCAATTGCACCCCTGGCAATAGCGGCATTCCCCATTAAAAATTCTTTATGCATAAATTCACCTCATAAATATAACAAATTTCATAATTCTATTATAACTCCAAATTGTTTCTGTGTCAATTATTTTGACAGAAAAAATAAAAATTCCGGTATAAACATACCGGAATTCTTACAGGGTGGATAATCGGATTCGAACCGATGGTCTTCAGTGCCACAAACTGACGCGTTAACCAGCTACGCTATACCCACCATATACGCGCCTTGCTGGACTCGAACCAGCGGCTTACTGCTTAGAAGGCAGTTACTCTATCCAGCTGAGTTAAAGGCGCATTTATAAAGAAGAATGAGAAGAAAACAATGGAGCGGACGACGGGAATCGAACCCGCATACTCAGCTTGGGAAGCTGATGCTCTACCACTAAACTACGTCCGCAGTGAAATGATGGAGCGGGTGATGGGAATCGAACCCACGTAACCAGCTTGGAAGGCTGGAATTCTACCATTGAACTACACCCGCTTGCGGCGTATTTGTCTCTCACAACAATAACTATTATAGCACAAAATGTTTGACTTGTCAAGTGTTTTTTTAAATTTTTTTAAAATTTTTTTTCTATCAAAATGATGTGTCAAATGCAAATCTGCATTGCCCTCTCCTGATTTAAAGAAATTCCCCTGAAAAGGGGAATTTCCAAATCAATAAACAGTAATATGACTAACATAACTTTTCAAATTTTAATTAAAATGCAGTTTTACAGTATCATTTTCAGTAGTAACAAGAACTTTATTTAAAATAGTACCGTTGTCAATCATTTCAGAAGCAATTACATCTTCTACATGGTCACGAAGAACACGGCGGATTTCTCTTGCGCCATAGCGTTTGCCGAAAGCTTCCGCAGCAATTTTATCAAGAGCAGACTGTTCATATTCAAGGGTAATTCCCTTTTCACCAAGAGGCAGTTTCATTTCATCAAGCATGAGTGCAGCGATAGAAGCGTAATCTTTTTCCGTGAGAGGTCTAAATACAATAATTTCGTCAATACGGCTGATAAACTCCGGACGCAGGAAATCTCTAAGGGCTTTCAATGCTTTTTCTTTAGAAATATCCTCAGTCGTTTTATTAAAGCCGACACCAGTAGATTTATCTGTAGAACCTGCATTAGAAGTCATACAAATTACTGTATGTGCAAAGCTGACAGTTCTTCCCTGAGCGTCTTCAATCTGCCCTTCATCAAGAATTTGCATCAAAATATTCATGACATCAGGGTGAGCCTTTTCAATTTCATCAAATAAGATAACAGAATAAGGCTTTCTTCTGACTTTTTCAGTAAGCTGACCTGCTTCATCATAACCAACATACCCTGGAGGCGAACCAATCAGACGTGCAACAGAATGTTTTTCCATAAATTCTGTCATGTCAAGACGAATTAACGGGTCAGCTGCATCAAACAATTCTGAAGCAAGCACTTTTACAAGTTCCGTTTTGCCGACACCAGTAGGCCCTACGAAAATAAACGATGCTGGCCTGATACGTTCACTGAATTGAATACGGCTTCTTTTAATAGCTTTTGCAAGTGCGTCCACTGCTTCATCCTGACCAATCACTTTCATGCGAAGGCGGTCAGCAAGCCCTTTCATGCGAGCCATTTCAGTTTCAGCGATTTTATTTGCAGGAATTCCTGTCCAAAGTTCAATGACAGCAGCTAAATCAGATTCTTCTACATAAATCTGGCTGACTTTCTGTTGCAATTCTTCTTTTTTCATTTCAAGACGGCTGTAAGCAGATTTCATTTCAGCAATTTTTTCAAAATCATGGCTGTCACTTTCGGAAAGTTCAACTAATTTTTTATTTTTCTCTTCAAGTTCAGCATTCAGTTCATCTAGTTCAGTTAATTCTTTGGCACGGATACTTCTGTAAGCGCAGCTTTCGTCTAAAAGGTCAATCGCCTTATCGGGAAGAAATCTGCTGGTAATATAGCGTTCAGAAAGAACAGCACATAATTTCAGCATTCTGTCTTCAATTTTGACTCTGTGATATTTCTCATAATATTCACGAATGCCAAGCAGAACATCAGCAGTTTCTTCTACAGTAGGTTCTGTAACGGTGACCGGCTGGAAACGGCGTTCCAATGCAGAATCTTTTTCAATATATTTTCTATATTCTTTAAAAGTCGTTGCACCGATGACTTGAATTTCACCTCTTGAGAGGGCAGGTTTTAAAATATTTGCTGCATTCATAGAGCCTTCTGAGTCACCAGCACCAACAAGATTATGCACTTCATCAATAAACAAAATAACATTGCCAGCTTTCACAACATCAGCGATAAGACCTTTGACACGGCTTTCAAACTGACCTCTGAACTGTGTACCAGCAACAAGTGCTGTCAAATCCAGCAGATAAATCTTCTTATCCAGCAGATGAAACGGAGCTTCCTTGGCAACAATACGCTGTGCCAGTCCTTCCGCAATGGCAGTTTTTCCGACACCAGGCTCACCAATTAAACAAGGATTATTTTTTGTTCTTCTGGAGAGAATCTGCATTGCACGGGAAATTTCTCTGTCTCTGCCGATAATTCTGTCAAGTTCATTATTTTCAGCACGTTTGCTGAGATTGGTACAGTAATTACTAAGAAATTTAAATTGTTTCTCTGTATCCTGCTTTTGCTTTTTTTGATTTCTTTCTGTTTTACGATTTTCACGGAAGTCACCGCTCATAGAAGAAGAAGGTTTTCCGGAAGACGGCATACCAGGCATTCCGCCAAACAGACTGCGGAGAAAATTCGGCATTGCATCGATTGTACCGCTGATTGGTTCATCATGATTCATATCATTAAGATTATTCAATTCTTCCTCCATGATATCAGGAATATCTTCCTGCATCATTTCCATCATGCGGTCAGAGAAATCTTCAAGGTCATCTTCATTGATGTAATGACTTTTGAGGTAATCAGAAACCTGCGGAATATTCAAATCTCTGGCGCATACGAGACAATAGCCTTCATTTCTGCTTTCCTCACCACGGAGAGCGGAAACAAATACAACTGCGGGTCTTTTCTTACATTTACTGCATAAAACCATAACTCTTTCTCTTCCTTTCCTGCGTGAAAAATATGATTGCCTTTTCTAAATAGTATAGCATATATTTTTCGACTTGTCAACTTTTAATTACTAATATCTGCTCTTTGAATTCTGTCATAGCCAAGCAGATAGAAATATTTTCCATTCTTTAGAATTTTTTCATAAGCATCTTCAATTTGCAGTGTGGAAAGTTCTGTTCCGTTCATAGAATACCCTCTGATTCTTCCTGTATCAAGAAGATAGACAGTATCCTCCTGAATCCGGACAGTTTTACAGATATTCTCAAATGTGAGAGAAACTGGAACAGCATTTTCATCTGAAAATAGTAACAACACAGACTGCCGGCGAGCTTCATTTTTCAACAGCACCGCACCTTGTTCATTTTGAAAATCATAATCCAGCAGTGAACCTGCATATTCAAAACTATTCACTAAAGCACCTGCTTGTGTATAATATGCTGCCATTGTATCGCCAATGACGAAAATATCACCATTTTTCAGTGTATAGATTCGCATACAAAGCGTGGGAAGCGGTTCAGAAGTCCATTGCTGAACACTGTCATCAAAGTGAATTGACTGTAATATTGTAACAAGTTCTCCATTTTCTGCACTAATCGTAGAGAAAACACATCCATTATCTGTAAAACTGATATCATTCAGACGCTCCACACAGTCACGGGTGTAAATTCCTTTTCCAGTAGTATCAAAGACCATTAACCGGCAGGCATATGTTTCAGATTCAGTAACAACCGCTACATAACCATTTTCTCCTAATACTGCAAATAAAATCGGCTGTTCTGTCTGCATTTCATAAAGCATTTTCTTTTGAGAATCCACACGAAAATGTGTGCCATTGAAAGAATAAATCAAAGCTTTATTATGATTTGTCTGCATAATGGCATTGCTGTAAGCATGTTGCCGGCTGTCAAGCAGTTCTCCACTCATATTGTAAAGATAAAGATATTTATCACATAATACAAATAAAATATTATTGACAAATTCTGCATGATAATCCACACCGCCGGAAACCGTCAGTAAAAATTCTCCATCTGTTTCGGCATTCAAATTTGTATGCTTCATGCTGATTTGCTCAATATCAGAGAAAATCTGTTCTCTTTTGGAATAAATTAAAATCGCTGAAAGGACAGAAGCTAGAATCAGCAGTCCGGCAATGAGCTGTTTTTTTTGTTTCCGGCGTTTCCGAGCCTGAATGACATCGCTAAGATTAGCCATAAAATCCCCCTTTGTGAATCGCCGTTTAATAAAATATCCGATTGAGGTAGAGTCCGCAGGCAGGGGCAGTCCTGCCAGCAGATAACCTGTTTCGTGCGTGTAAAATTTCCGGAATCTGACTGACAGGAATTCTAGACTCATTCACATCCATCAGCGTTCCAATAATAATTCTAACCATATTATACAGGAAGCCATCTCCTTGAATATAAAATTTGATTTTGTCCTGTTCTGTTTCAAGCTGAAAACTGTGAATTGTCCGGACAGTATTTATTTCGGGAGCGTATCCGGAAGCGCAGAAAGCACGGAAATCCTGCGTTCCTAAAAAATAAGGCATGGCTTCTCTGACAAGTTCCGGATGAAACGGCCTTCGATAATGATACGCTAAATCAATTGTAAATGGGTCTTTGCATTCACTGTTATGAATCAAGTAAAGATATTCTTTTCCTTGACAGCTGAACCGAGCATGAAAGTCAAGCGGAGCATCTTCACAGGAAAGAATTGAAATATCTTTCGGAAGTTCGCCGTTCACACCACGCACAAAGCCTAAATTAGAAATGTTGCTGTGTGTCTGCACGGAAAAACAGAAATTTTTTGCATGAACTCCTGTATCTGTTCGGGAACAGCCGTGAATTGTAACAGATTCATTCAAAACTTTTGAAACAGCTTTCTGCACAACTTCCTGTACAGTAATGCCATTATTCTGAATCTGATAACCATGATAAGCAGTCCCACGATAAGCCATCATGACTTTTAAATTTCTAAGAGGATTATTCATCATTTGAAACATCTTCTTTCTGTCCGGAATCCTTTGCTTCAAAATAAGAATCAATGAAATCTAAAATTTCTTGGTCTTGCTGTTTCACCCGTTCGCCTTCTGTGAACGGAGCTTGTTCCGGCTCAGGCAAATCTTCATAAGCATCCAGCACTTCATAATTTTCTGATTTTGGCATATCCTCCTGAGGCGTTTCTTCTGGTGTTTCAGTTTCTTCTGAATCAGTTTCAGCTTCTTCTTCCGGCTCTTCTTCCGGTTCAGGCTGAGGGTGCTGTTTTTCCCAGAAATACAGAAATACAAGAATTCCTAAGCAGACAATACCAATTAAAACTCCTGGTATAAATCCCTTTGGACTGTAGCTCAGTTTAATATTATGTGAACCAGCTGAAAGCTGTACACCACACATTGCACCAAATAAATTTAATACTTCTGCCTTTTGACCGTCTACCTCAATACTCCAGCCTTCTTCATAAGGAATGGACAGGTATAAAATACCATCTTCCTGTGCATTGACTGTTCCGGAAATTTTTGTATCAGAGAAATTTGTTAATTTCAAACCGCCGTTCTGAATATTTGCAAAGCCTTTTTCCCAGACATCTTCATTCATCTGGTAGAAATAAATATACACATCACCGCTGGAAGCTTCATCTTTTTTCATCTGACAGCGAAGATTTACAAGTGTATCTTTATCAAACCGCCCGACAGGGGTAATATACGGCTGACGGCCAATGCTATATTTTTCAAGAATCGGTCCATTGTCTTCCATAACTTCAAGGTCTTCGCCATGTTTTACTTTCGCATAAGCATAAGCCATACCGTCCTGAACAGTTGTATAATTATATTTCAGGAAAATATCATCTCCGGCATCTTCCTGCTTTGTATAAGTATAATAACCATACTCTTTACGGGTCACATCAAAACCTTTATGACCTACATGTGTAATATCAATCTGTGTAAATAAATCTTCTTCTACTCCGGTCAGCTTCCGGAATAATTCATTCTGTGTTTCAAAAGGATTATCCTGTTCAGGAAGTTCATATTCTTTCATCAGTTCCGGCATCATGAAACCAAGTCCAAGAACATAATCATTTTCAAACATGCCACAAACATCAGATTCATCTACTTTATGCATTGTGAAAGTATCCGCATTATAATTATCTTTTGCAAGAATATAGCGTACATCCAGCATTAAATTCGTCAAAGGTGAAGTATTTGCATAAAAATAACGGTTACTTCCCTCACCGGCAGGAATGGCAAGAAGTCTGCAATATTTTGTAACATCTTCATTCGCCATAGAAGAAAACTGTGAAACACCATTGTAATAATACAATGACGGGTCATTTAAAGTATACCATTGTGTAATTTCACTTCTATGGAACAAGTCTGTGTCATCTTGTTCCGCAATCAGCGTTTCAATTGCATCAAAATGGGAAGGATAAGAACTATAGCCGGAACTGCCTACGGTATCCACACCACGTACAGCCTGACCACTCATTTCAAAGGCTAATACCCCAGCTAATAAAAACTGAATGATTTTCTTAGGTGCAAACAGTCTGCAAAGAATCACTACTAAATATACAGAACCAAGCCAGATACAGGAAATCACAAATTTATGATTGTCCTCCTCCTGAATGCCTGACCCCCAGCCGAGCCAGCAGAAAATGCCCCCCGTCAAAAGCATTGCACCCCACTGCCAAAGACTTAACTTTTCCTCCAACAGTACCTGATAAGCACGAAATCCCATGACAAGCATCACAAATGAAAACAGGAATGCAAAACGATATGGAATCATATTCGTAAAATGAAATCCATGCCAGATGAAATTTAAATAATTCATATTACAGCTGACAATTAAAAAAACTAATAGCAGTACAGCAGAAATTTTTTCACGGATACGGATTTTTTTCGCAATCAGAAACGCTCCAAGCAACAGCACCGGAAGCAGACCACAGTACAGATTAGGAAGTCCTTCTTTTGTACTGGGTTCTGTGTAAGCAAGCATATTAGAAACAATATCTCTCCATGCTTCATAAAACTTAATTGTTTTCGGAAATTCATTATTCGCACTGTAAGTCAGCTGTAATGCAAATACTGTCGGAAGCAGAATCCATGAAGAAAGTCCAGCCCCCAGCAATGAACCGCTTGTAATTAACCCAAATCTTTTTAATAATTTCTTAAAATCAAGATTTTCATAAAGACAAAGACAGAAAAATGCAATTACTGTAAAAATACAGATAAAATAAGCAATATAATAATTCGTAAATAAGGCTAATGCTAAAGAAATTACATAAAGCCTGTACTTTCCCTCACGGACAAGCATGGTTAAACCCATCATTACCAGCGGAAGCAATGCGACTGTATCAATCCAGATAATATTCCAGTAATATCCCATCATATAACTGCATAATGCATACATCACGCCAAACATGGTAATTGACAAATCATTGACTTTAAACATGTACTTCAGACACTTCGCCATGAAAAAACCTGCAAAGGCAAATTTCAAAAGCAAAATCACACTTAATCCATCACGTAAACTTTCCTGTGTCAGAAAAATTGCAATTAAATTTAAAGGACTGGCAGCATAATAAGCCATCAGTGCAAGAAAATTCGTACCAATGCCAGTTCGGAATGAATATAGCAGTGAACTGCCATTTCTTAATTTTTCAGCAAGAAGCTGGAAAAATGGGTAATACTGATGCCAAAAGTCCGTTACTAAAGGCTGTCTGTCACCAAAAGGGTGAATTTCTTCCTGCTTAAACCCATAGCCGACAAGAAGAAACGGCAGAATAAAAGCTAAAATTTCCCAGAAATAAAACTTATCCAGCTTTTCTTTCCAGCCCGACTTAACAGGTGTTGCATGTTTTTGCATAGTAAATCCTTCCTCTTACAATAATTTAAAATATGATATTTAAAGTGAGATTGACTGCCAAGAAAAGCAGACAAACCACAAGCCCAACATAATCTGCATTAGAAGCTTTAAGCTGTCTGAGACGAGTTCTTCCTTCTCCTCCCCGATAACAACGGCACTCCATTGCAGTCGCAAGTTCTTCCGCCCTGCGAAAGGCTGATACAAATAAAGGAATTAAAATCGGAATCATCGCTTTCACACGTTCCATTAGTTTTCCATTATCCAGCGTTGCCCCTCTTGCTTTCTGAGCAGACATAATTTTATCCGTTTCTTCTAATAAAGTGGGAATAAATCTCAGAGCAATAGACATCATCATTGCCATTTCATGAACAGGAAATTTAATTCTTTTAAGCGGTGACATCAACGATTCAATTGCATCTGTCAGCAAAATCGGAGAAGTCGTATAAGTTAAAAGCGAAGAACCAACAATTAACAGAATAATTCTGAAAATCATGAAAATACTGGTATCAATACCGCCTTCTGTAATTTTAATAAACTTCCACTGCCAAAGCGTTTCACCGCTGTCAATAAACACTAAATTCAAAATTGCTGTAAACGCTAATATCGGAAGAATTGGCTTCAAGCTTTTCCAACTCATTTTAAGGGGAACTTTCGAGAGCAACTGCGCCATGATAACAAATACTGTCCCGATAACAAGCGTCCAGTAATGAGTCCCCAAAAACAACATGATAATAAAAATCATTGTATCAATAATCTTAAATCTGGGGTCAAGCCGGTGCAAAACACTTTCAATCGGAAAATACTGACCAAGTGTAATATCTTTCAGCATGAAGCATTCTCCTTTCTAAGCAGTTTCAGGAGTGCATCACGGGCAGATTCTACTGTATATAAATCCTGTGGAAGGTCATAGCCTTTTTTTCTTAAAGACTGCATCACGGAAGCAATCTGAGGAACTCGAAGCCCCAGCTGTTTCAATTCATCAGAACGGCGAAAAACCTGATTGGTATCTTCATAACAAAATAATTTTCCCTGACTCATGACAAGAAGTTTTTCTGTAAACTGTGCGATATCTTCCATACTGTGAGAAACAAGCAAAACTGTACTTTGTGATTTTTTCTGATAGTCCTGAATCTGCCGGAGCATTAAATTTCTGCCTTTCGGGTCAAGACCAGCGCAAGGCTCATCTAAAATTAAAATTTTCGGATGCATTGCCATCACTCCAGCAATAGCAGCTCTTCTTTTCTGTCCGCCAGAAAGTGCAAAGGGCGAACGCTTTAAAAGTTCTCTGTCTAAGCCAAGCATATCCGCTGTATCCAGTACTCTGGAATGAATTTCTTCCTGACTAAGCCCCATATTTTTACACCCAAATGCAATATCTTTTTCTACTGTTTCTTCAAAAAGCTGATATTCCGGATATTGAAAAACCAGTCCGACTTGAAAGCGTACTTCCCGAAGTTTCGCCTTATCTTCCCAAATATCTCGCCCTTCTAAGAAAACTTTTCCGGAAGTCGGCTGGAGCAACCCGTTAAAGTGCTGCATTAAAGTAGATTTTCCTGAGCCTGTATGCCCAATAACACCAATCATAGCATTTGATTCAATACATAAATCCACATGGTCAACTGCTGTTTTTTGAAATGGAGTGCCTGCACTGTAAGTATAGGTCAGACCTTCGGTTTTCAGAATTGCCATTTTCAACCTTACCTTTCATCAATTTTTATAATAACGCTTCCAAAGCCTGAAGGCATTCATTCTCTGTAATAATTTCAGCAGAAACAGGAAATCCTGCTTTTTGAAGTTCATAAGCAAGTTCTGTTACCTGCGGAACGTCCAGACCTAAAGCTTTCATTTTCTCAACTTGAGAAAAAACTTTTTTCGGTGTATCATCTAAAAGAATCTTTCCATCGTCCATCACAACAATTCTGTCAGCAAGAGCCGCTTCTTCCATGTAATGCGTAATTAAAACAATCGTAATTCCCTGTTCCTGATTTAATTTCTGAATCGTCTGCATGACTTCCTGTCTTCCCTGTGGGTCAAGCATCGCCGTGGGTTCATCAAGAATAATACAATCCGGCTGCATTGCAATGACTCCGGCAATTGCAATTCTTTGCTTCTGACCACCAGAAAGCTGTGTAGGTGCATGATGACGATATTCATACATGTTGACCGCTTTCAAAGCCTCATCTACTCTTTTCCGGATTTCCTGAGGAGGAACGCCTAAATTTTCAGGCGCAAATGCAACATCTTCCTCAACAATAGTAGCAACAATCTGATTATCCGGATTCTGAAACACCATACCTGCTTTCTGACGAATCTCAAATAAAAGATTTTCATCAGAAGTATCCATCTGTGCAACAAACATTTTACCTGATTCTGGAACTAAAATTGCATTGATATGCTTTGCAAAAGTCGATTTTCCACTTCCATTATGTCCTAAAATTGCTGTAAAACTGCCTTTTTCAATGGAAAGAGAAACATCTTTCAGAATAGAAGGACTTTCAACAGGTTTCTGCTGGTCGTCAAGTTCAGGCGGATAACGGAACGTTATCTGCTGTGCATCAATGATGTGTTCCATAAAATAATGCCTCCGCCTCTTCTCTGCACCAGACGGCAGATGCACCGCAAGGCAGACACATACCACTTTGTTCAACAGGCAGACCAATTTCATCAAAATAAACATGCCCGCCGAATTTCTTTGTTAAAAAGCTGTTTAAAATATACCCCATCACAGAGGGAGAAAGCCCCGTTGTATAGCTGTTAATCAAGAAAAATAACGGATTGTCACTTAACACACTGACACAGTTCTGGACAAGGTCATAAACAGAATTTTCTAATTTCCAAACTTCTCCGTTAGGGCCTCTGCCATAACTGGGCGGGTCCATAATTACTGCATCATAATGCTTTTGCCTTCTGATTTCTCTGAGGGTAAATTTTTCACAGTCATCTACAATCCAGCGAATCGGTTTGTCCTGTAAACCGGAAAGAGAAGCATTTTCTCTTGCCCATTGCACCATGCCTTTAGAAGCATCTACATGACAAACACTTGCTCCAGCTTCTGCACAGGCAAGCGTTGCCCCTCCGGTATAAGCAAACAGATTCAAGACATTCACCGGCTGACCGGCATTCCGGATAAGCTGAGACATAAAATCCCAATTTACTGCCTGTTCTGGAAAAAGTCCAGTATGCTTAAATCCTGTGGGACGAATCCGGAACAGTAAATTTTCATACGGCAGTTCCCATTGTTCAGGAAGATTGGCATGAAATTCCCATTTTCCTCCGCCGGAAGCACTTCTATGATAATGTGCATCTGCCCTGTTCCAAAGTGCAGGATTTTTTTTTGTTTTCCAGATAACCTGCGGGTCAGGACGAATTAACGTCACACCATTCCAGACTTCTAATTTTTCACCATCTGATGTATCAATGATACGATAAGATTTCCAATTTTTTGTAGCTCTCAAAAAAACCTCTCCTAACTATTTTCAGCAATGCGTTGACGGATAACAGCAGCAATTTCCGTCACAATCTGATTGATTTGATGAAAATCATTCCCTTCTGCAAGAATGCGAATCATAGAATCAGAACTGCTTTCACGAACAAGCAGTCTCCCATCTTGCCCGAGAAAGGCTTCTTTCTGAATAATAATATCTGCAATTTCGGGGTCATTTTTCCAGATTTCACGGAAATAAAACGGAATTTGAATATTCATCATAACATAGGGATACTGATGTATTGCGGAAGCCAGAGAACAAAGTGACTGCTGTGTACGATACATCACAGAAAGCAACTCTGCACCAGTCAGCAGGGCATCTCCTAAAGGAGCAGCTTCTGAAAAACAAATGCGTCCATTTGGTTCACCACCAAGAGAACAGGCATTTTCCAGCATCTGTTCCAATACATACTTACCGCCTGAATTTGCAGTAATTCCACGAATATTTCTTTTTTTAGCGAAATCCGTCAAACCAAGATGAGAAACAGTTGTCATAACAAAAGCATTTTGCTTTAACCGCTGCCGTTTCTGGTAATCATCAGCAAGAATTGCAAGAATCTGGTCTCCATCTACAAGTTTTGCATTCTCATCTACTGCAAGACAAAATTCTGCTGCACCATCAAAGGCCAGACCAGCATGAAATTCAGGATGTTCAGCAATAAAATCCATCAGTTTCGCAGTATGTTCTGTACCGCACTGCTGATTGATATTATTTCCATCTGGCTGATGATATAATAAAGTGACTTCTGCCCCTAGTCGGGAATAAAATTCTTCTGCAATGCCTGAAGCAGAACCATTACCACAGTCAACAGCAATTTTCAGCCCATCTAAAGGACTGGAGACATAATTCTGCAAATAATGCAGATATAATTCTTTACTATTTGGAAGCGTTGACATTCTGCCTATTTTTTCGCTGCCATATAATGCTAATTTTTCAGGCTTGTCCAGAACGAAAGATTCAATTTCTTCAATAAAGAAATCTGACATGGGCAAACCATTTCTGGAGAAAAGCTGAATTCCATTATATTCCGGCGAAAGAGAACCAGCAGAAATCATAATGCCAGCATCTGCTCTTTGCATTCTGACCAGACAGGAAACAGCATTCACAGGCAGAACTCCAAGAGAAACAGCATTTCCTCCAGCACAGCAGATACCTGCACAAATAGAAGCCTGTAACACAACAGAAGAATTTCTGGTGTCCATAGCAATGAAAATTTCCGGAGCATCTCCTGTATGAAAATCCAGTACTGTTGCAACTGCCCTCCCGATTCGCCAAGCAAGTTCACAAGTTAATTTCGTTACAGCGATATTTTTAAAACCGTCCAGCTGAAACAATCGGCTCATGCAAAATCCTCCGAAAGAGGTAACTGCCCAGAAACAGCTGTATTCCCCTGAACCGGATAGCCTAAATGTTCATAAGCAAGCTGTGTAGCACATCTTCCACGGGGCGTTCTGGAAAGAAATCCAAGTTGCATCAAAAAAGGTTCACAAACATCTTCCAGTGTAACTGCTTCTTCTCCTAAAGCAGCAGCTAACGTTTCCAGCCCCACAGGCCCTCCGCCGTAGCCTTTAATAATCATGTGCAGCATTCTGCGGTCATTACTATCAAGTCCAAGTTCATCAATTTCAAGGCGGTCAAGTGCTTGTTTTGCAATTGCTCCTGTAATTTCACCATTGCCAATGACATCAGCAAAATCACGAACTCGTTTTAAAAGCCTGTTGGCAATACGTGGTGTTCCTCTGGAACGTCCGGCAAGTTCAGCAGCACCATCAGCAGTACATGGAATATTTAAAATCATTGCACTTCTGCGAATGATATCCGTCAGCTGTTCCGGAGAATAAAGCTCTAAACGCTGCACAATGCCGAAACGGTCTCGGAGCGGTGCAGAAAGCTGTCCGGCTCTTGTCGTTGCTCCTACAAGTGTAAATTCCGGCAAATCTACTCGAAGCGACCTTGCAGAAGGACCTTTCCCAACAACAATATCAATTGCATGGTCTTCCAGTGCAGGATAAAGTATTTCCTCTACAGAACGGTTCAGACGGTGAATTTCATCAATAAACAGCACATCACCTTCAGAAAGATTTGTTAAAATAGCCGCTAAATCTCCCGGACGTTCAATCGCAGGTCCAGTCGTAATACGAAGATTTACGCCCATTTCACGGGCAATAATCGCTGAAAGTGTTGTTTTTCCTAATCCGGGAGGGCCATATAATAACACATGGTCAAGTGCAGATTGACGGCGTTTGGCAGCTTCAATATAAATTGCCATATTTTCCTTCACTTTCTCCTGACCAATATATTCAGACAAAGAAAGCGGTCGGAGACCACGTTCTATTACAGAATCTTCTTCTGTCTCCTGTGCAGAAACTAATCTGTTGTCAAAAGTAAAATCCCCTGTTTCTATCATAAAAATTTCCTCCAATCAAGTTATCGCTGAAAATAGCGTTTTGAACTCCGGACATAGAATGGCTGTGCATTGGCAACCGCTTTTTTTGCAAGTTCCTGTTCGTAACTTAAAAAATAAAGATGCTGATTTTCATTATCAGGATATTTCAGAAGGTGCCTTGCAAGCAGAACAAATAATTTTCTGGTATTGCCAAGCATATCCACAACAATGAGTAATTTAGGCTTTTCACTGCCTTTGTGCATCTCAACAAGAAATGCTCTGTCCACATTCGGCTGTGTACTGAAAAATTTAGAAGCCGGTTTGGTAATATGTGTCATAGAACGTTCCGGAATTTTATAACTAAGCGTTTCAAATTCGTTATAAGAAATTGCTTTCAAATGCAGTGATTTTGCAATTTTGAGTATTGCTTTAATTTCAGGGGAGCTGAATTCTTTGCCATAAGAATTAGGATTCAACACAGCAGACATATCCTGAATTAAATCAAAAAATCGTAAACAGTTCAATCTGCAACATTCGACATAATGTCTTGCAAATTTTTGTAAGCCATTATGACTTGTAAAAAATGGGATAAAAACTTCTCCATCTGCATTCCGGACGGTCAACAATTCCAAGCGAACCCCTTTCTGACTGACATCAAGTTGAATCGGATTCCGACAAATGACAAACACATCACTTCTGATAAGCGTTTGCAGAAAGATATTTCTTTTAGAAGAGTCAGAAATCGCTGTTTTAAGCAATTCATCCAAATTCATAGAAAAACCTCCGTTAAGATTTTGCATTTCTGCCCATTGTACGCAGTGTCAGACGAATCAGTTCTTCTGTAGGGAGCGCATCATCCAACACAGCCAGCACAGGCATGACTTCTTCCTGACGATAGCCAAGTACTGCTAAAGCTGCCAAAGCTTCAGAAAAATTATTTTCACTGCCAGAAGAAACAACCGGAAGTGCAGATTCCTGTAAAAGTGGATTTGCTTTTAACAGCTTGTCTTTCAAGTCTAACACAATACGTTCAGCAGATTTTTTTCCAATGCCTTTTACTTTAGTAAGAGCAGAACTGTCTCCGGAAGCGACTAACAAAGCAAATTTATTCGGTGTTAAATCAGAAAGAATGGAAAGTGCTGCTTTAGGCCCTACACCGGAAACTGTAATCAGCATTCTGAAACAATTTAATTCGTTTTTATCGGCAAAAGCAAATAATTCCACTGCATCTTCTCTGACAGTCATATGTGTATACACTTTCACTTCTGTGCCGATTGCTCCTAATGCTGAAAGTGTTGTATTTGTTGTCCGGCAGGCATAGCCGACACCAGCACATTCAATCACAGCCAGATTCATTTCTTTTTCAATTAAAGTTCCATGTAAGCTATAAATCATAAAAATACCCCGTTAATTCATTTCGTAAGAAGTTTTTCCTTCTTCAATGGCAGAAAAAATTTTAGAAAGTTCATCTAAAGCTAATTTTTCATCTGGATAAGTACCGATAACATAACTTCCTAATTCTCCGCAAGCGATACAAAATTTTTCTTCTTTTTTGCCTCCAATATTTTTTTGTACAGTCAGTGCAGAAATTTCACTTGCACCAAATGCAATAATTGCTTTTTTATTTTTAGATAAAATATACATGATAAATCCTCCTATCAATCTAATTTCTTCCTCGGCAGAAATGCCCATGACAAATAGCGATTGCAAGTGCATCTGCTGCATCATCTGGCTTGGGAATCTGCTGAAGCTTGAGAATATTTTTAGTCATATTCATTACTTGTTTTTTTTCAGCCTTTCCATAGCCTACAACAGCCATCTTGACTTGAAGAGGGGTATACTCAAATACAGGAATTTGCTTTTTCGCAGCAGCAAGGATTAAAATCCCTCTTGCCTGTGCAACATCAATCGCTGTTTTCTGATTGGTCGTGAAATATAATCTCTCAACTGCAACACAATCCGGCTGATACTGCCTTAAAATTTCCTGCATATCTGCATCAATACTGCAAAGCCTGTCTGTAAAAGGCGTGTGTGCTTGTGTCAGCATTGCACCGTAAGTAATCAGTTTAAACTCTATCCCTGTATAATCCAGCACTCCAAAGCCTACAATGGCATAACCAGGGTCAATCCCCAAAATTCTCAAAAACATTCCTCCTATCTCACATACTTCTTATTATAACATAAAAGCTATTACTTTTTCAATACCTGAATCCAAATTTCATATTGATTTTTCTAAAAAAATTTTGTATAATAATAGATAGGACAGTGTATCCTGTCAAATTAACATCAGGAGGACGATTTATGAATTTGGAAGAACTCAGAAAAACCATCAATGAACTGGATGAGCAGATATTAACAAATTTCTCAGAACGTATGGAATGCTGCCGTCAAGTCGCTCTGTACAAACAGGAACACGGAATGCAGATATTCCAGACCGACAGAGAAAAAGAAGTCATTGAACGTATCCGGAAGGCTTCTCCGGAAGGCTTGGAAGGTTACTCCTCTGTATTGTTTCAGAATATTATGGATATCAGCAAATATTTACAGTATCGGGAACTGCATAAAAACGTACAGCCTTACGAATTCAAGCCTTTAAAACTAGATGCTTCTGCAAGTGTCGCTTGTCAGGGAACAGCTGGTGCAAATGCTGAAACTGCTGCAAAACAAATATTCGGACAAAAGTGTCAGCCTAAATTTTTACCCGGCTTTGCAGATGTATTTGAAGCCGTCCAAAACGGAGAAGTACAATTTGGTATCATTCCTGTGGAAAACTCTACAGCCGGCAGTGTCGTGCAAGCTTATGACTTAATGGCAAAATATAATTTTTATACCTGTAAAACTACTGTGGTGGAAATTACAAACTGTTTCGCTGTTCGCAAAGGTACAAAACTCTGGGATGTGAAAGAAGTATATTCTCACCCTCAGGCCTTAACACAATGTGCAAGATTTATTACAGTACATGACATGCACCCTATGCCCTATAGTAATACAGCAACTGCTGCACAGATGGTAGCAGAGTCTGACCAGCCTTATGGTGCAATCTGCTCCGAAAACTGCGCTAAACTCCACGGCTTGGAAATTCTCCAAAAATATATTTCAGACTATGTCCCAAATTATACAAGATTTATCTGCATTTCCAAAGAATTACTGCTCCCAGAAGATGCTGACCGGATTTCTATCATGTTAAAACTCCCTCATGAAGAAGGCTCACTGTATCACCTGTTAAGCAAATTCATCATAGGCGGTATGAATCTCTTAAAGCTTGAAAGCAGACCGATTCAAAATGGCAGTTTTGACGTGATGTTCTATTTGGATTTCAGCGGAAATATTCATGACAGTGCTGTTTGTGCCTTATTATCTGAACTGTCGGAAAATCTTGAATATTTCAAATTTTTAGGCAATTTCAGCGAAATATAGCATATTATCTGAATTTTGTAACCAGTGTGTAAAAAATTGATGCAGTTTTGTCATTGTAATTATTTCCAAAATATTGTATAATGAAACCAGAATCATTGATTGGCTTAGGAAGTGAATGAAATATGTATTACTGCTGTGCAATTACAAATAAAGGTACTCGTCCTCATAATGAAGATGCATTACTGATTCATAAAACCATTCTGACAGAAGGTGTGACAGAATGCGAACTGCATGAACCGTTTTTAATTGCAGTCGCTGATGGTGTATCCGGTGAACAATCCGGAGAAATTGCCTCTGCTGCTTGTCTGGAAATGCTGAAAAATATTTCCTTTACCAGCCGGACAGATATGGAACAAGCATTGTTTTCAATTCATACTGCCCTTGCAGAACAGGGCGCAAAACACCAAGATACAAAAAATATGCAGACAACACTATGTGCTGCCGGTATTGACGAAACTGGTATGCTTCACAGCATGAATGTCGGCGACTCCAGATTATACCGCTACCGAAATGAACATTTACAGCAGTTGTCCCGTGACCAGTCCTATGTACAGGTACTCTATGAAGAAGGCGCAATCTCTTCTGAAGAACGTCAAACACATATTAACCGGAATATTATCTTCCCTGTATTAGGAAATTTAACAGAACAGCCCGACTTTGATGTCAGAGAACATCATGAAAAAATTGAATACGGTGATATTTTAATATTATGTTCAGACGGCTTGTCTGACTACGTCCCCAAACCTGAAATAGAAGAAATTTTAGCCTTCCCCAAACCATTGGTACGGCGATTACAGCTTTTAATGGAATGTGCTTTGGAACATCATGGCTCTGATAATATTACAATTATCGCTCTGGTACGGATACCTGATAAATTTAAATCCAAAAAATAATATAAACAAGCCTCTTTCTGAACGGAAAGAGGCTTTTCTTATTCAGACTGTACTTTCCAAAGAAAAAATGTCTCCTGAAAACGATGTGTCGGACAAGTTCTGGGTACTAAAAATGTCACTGCCTGCTTATGATTGATAATATGAAATTCAGAAGCATTCGGCAGATATTCGCCGTCAATTGTCCATGGTACATCTGTTTCTTCTAAAAGTTCTACTTTAATTTCAGAAGCCCGTACACAATAAACCTGTTCCGATTCCGGTACTTCATGAATATCTTTCAGAAATGTCCAGACTTTTTTAAAATCTGTAGGCTTGGCAAGCTTTTTAATCAATGTTACTTCAAAGCTTCCGTCATCAAAACAGAAATCATTTAAATCCAGTACACTTCCTACAGAAGCAGAATTTGTAATCATTCCAAAAATAAATTCATCTTCAATCACTTCTCCGTCACAAGTAATCCGCATCGGATAAGGCCGGATATTTGGCAGACTCGTTACTGCATTAAGCATATATGCCGCAGGCCCAAGCATATTTTTAATATTCTGCGGCGTTGCATAAGCAATGTCCGTAAACGCTCCAAATGCTGCAATATAACTGAACCCTCGTTCATTCACAGTTCCAATATCAATCTTTCTTGGCAGGCCATCAAGTACATCTTCACAAGCTTTGAGCATATCTTTAGAAATATCCATGCTTCTTGCAAAATCATTTACTGAACCGCATGGAATATACCCAACTGGAATGGAAGCTTCTGTTTTTAAAATTCCTTCCATTACTTCATGCAGTGTCCCGTCACCGCCAGAACAAAATAAATAATCATATAAACCAGCATTAACTGCTTTTTCCGCTGCAAGTGTCGCATCCTGTACCGCCTGTGTAGGATGTATCGTCACTTCATACCCCGCCTTGGTCATCTTATCAATAATTTCACCAAGATGTTCACTCAGCTCTGCCTTACCTGCCTGAAGATTACAAATATAATAAATACGCTTCATTTTGCATCACGCTTCTCTTTCAAAATATGTTTTCTAAACCAGAACCCAGCAAATGCTGCCACCGCACCAATCACGACAATTGTCAGACAAAATCCATACCTTCCCTCTGAAAGACTGTCTCCCATCAGTACAGAAGCAGTTAAAGCCGGAAATCTTGCTAATGTGGATAATACTAAAAAAGTTTTGCCTTCAATTTTCGTCATTGGTACAATATACGTCAGTAAATCCTTCGGAATACCCGGAATCAAAAATAAAATAAATATCCATAGCTCCAGTTTGTCTTCCTCCTGCAAAAACGAAAATTTTTTAAACCGCTCCTCTGATACAAATAAATTCACTAACGGTCTGCCAAACTTTCTAACCAGACAATAAACTGTCAATGCCCCTAAAAATGCTCCGGCTATCGTTAAGACCGTACCAAGCCATCCCCCAAATAATACCCCCGCAGTAATCTCTAAAGGCCCTCCCGGTATCACTGCAATCACTACTTGCAGTGCCATCAACAATACAAATACTACCGGCGCAAAAATTCCTGCCTTCTCAATAAAAACTGCAAGATGTTCCCTTCCCTGTTCAGTACCCAATAACTGACACAACGGCATAAAATAACGGATTCCCAAAAACAAAACCCCTGCTGTGAAAATAACCATGAAACCATATTTCAAAATTTTCTCTTTCATATGCATCCCTTCTTTTTGGTATTATAACACAAAATGCCTGAAAAATCAACAGAAACAGGCCTCAGAAATCTGAAAATTAGATGAAAAAAATTTTTTTAAAAATTTTAAATTTTTTTTGAAAAAACACTTGACAAATCATAAAAAGTGTGATATAATAATACATGTTGTGAGGGACATAACAAAATAAAAAATGAGACACTAGCTCAGCCGGTAGAGCACCGCCCTTTTAAGGCGGGTGTCGAGGGTTCGAATCCCTCGTGTCTCACTGAAAACTCTGCTGAATACACAGCAGAGTTTTTTATTTTATCAGAAAAGAGGAAAACTTATGGAAGTCACCCCAATCGCTTATATTTATACTGACTTTAAAGAAAAATTCGGTATCCCCCGTCAAGCTGGCAGAATTTCAGAATTAACCGGAAAAATTGTTTTTGAACCAGAATTTCAAAATCCTGAATCTTTGAGAGGTTTAGCAGAATTCTCACATATCTGGTTAATATTTGATTTCTCTGCATCTCACCGTGAAAGATGGTCTCCTACAGTCAGACCTCCTCGCTTGGGCGGAAACCAAAGAATCGGTGTATTCGCCAGCCGTTCCCCTTTCCGCCCCAATCCTGTCGGCTTATCCTGCGTTAAACTTGAAAAAATTCAAAATGGTGAATTATTTGTATCTGGAGTGGATTTGCTGAATCATACACCAATTTTAGATATTAAACCCTATCTGCCTTACACGGACTGTCACCCCGAAGCAAAGGGCAGCTACGGCGAAGCATTAAAATCTTATCACTTAGATGTGCATTTTCCTGAAACACTTCTCCAAAAGCTCCCAGCAGTCAAACAAAAGGCTGTACTCGCCTGTTTAGCAGATGACCCTCGTCCTTCCTATCAAGATGACCCCACTAGAATTTATCATATGCAATTTGCAGAATTTGATATTCATTTTAAAGTATACCAAAATCAACTTGAAGTTATCCATATAGATTCCTTAGAAAAATAACAAAAACCCGTCCTGCATTTTGCAGAACGGGCTAAATTTATGCCGGCACTTATCTAAATTCCCAGGCCGTCACCAGCCAAGTATTTTCAACGTAAGAGAGCTTAACTTCCGTGTTCGGAATGGGAACGGGTGGAACCTCTCTGCCATC
>JAZQIL010000086.1:0-9673 GCA_045541055.1 Oscillospiraceae bacterium | reverse complement strand
TTTAAGAGCTGTTTCATAATAATCATCTGTCAGTTTTCTTTGCTTAACCACATAAAGATCATTTTCTTTAGTCATGGTATATAATCCATAAGTATGGTAATATTCTAATGTTTCAATAGCAATTTCTTTCATATCTGTTGTCTGTGCATTTGCTGCTATTTTCATACCAATCATATTATTCATACTATCACAATAAGTATCTGCCACATCTTGAGTTGAAAAGCCTTCATTGTTTAGCTCTGAAACGACTTTAAATGTAGTAAAAGTTGATTCATGTGCATAGCCAATTTGAGACATAATAAAAACATCAAATTGTCTGGAAATAGTTGTTGACCATATGACATGTCTAACAGCATTAGTAGGATTGTCACCAATAGCATCATTTCCGGTTAATTTTGTACCTTGCGACAATCTTATTGAACGAGAAGAGATATTATTACTTTCACTATCATCCTTGGTAATCTTTTTTAATGGATTATTATTATCAGGAAGTCCTATTCCAATAGCTGCAAGAGGATATGCAACACCAAACCTTATTTCTTTATATATTTTATCAATCTTATCGAAAATATTATGCCCTGTAGGATCCCAATAAACGAGAGGATTATTCTGACAATAAGTATATAAATTTAAACTTAATGGGTCAGAAAATTTACCAGTAACAGTATCCCGCTGAGTGAAACGTCCAATAACTGCACAATAATATCTTGCTCTCAGGTAAATTGTACCAGTTTCAGCGTCGAAATATTCACCACAGAATCTGAAAGCATTTACATCGCCAGTAGTTGGGTCGAACTCCACACCAAAAGCATCATAATGATATGTCTTAGTGACAGCGCCGTCTGCATCGGTCAGGTTTACAACATCACCGTGTGCATTCTGCACATAGTAGGTGTAATCTGATTTTGCACCGTTGGTATAGTGATAAGCACCTGCAAGGCTTGTGCCACGAATATAGCATTGTGCTTCATAGTAGTCACTGTTTACAACATCTGCAATAATTTGCTGACTTCCGTCCCACACATGATTGATTCTCTGACCATCCACAATCTTCTCAATGCGCAGACCATTAGAGTTATAGGCATAACTTGCAGTTGTTTCGCCATCTGTGAACCCAACAAGCTGATTAGTCGCATTGTAAGTATTGGTTTCAGTTTTTTCAGCAGTAACCTTTGTAAGCTGACTGCCGTTTGCATCATAAGTGTAGATAGTCTGTTCAGAAGTAACTTCCTGTTCCGGCAGAGGGGGTTCGTCTGCACTGGTCTTGATTTCTTTCTGCAACAGTGCAGTATAATTGCCATGTGCATCATTGTAATCATAGACAGTTGTGTAATTTGCCGAACCTGTTGCTGTCATCTCAGCACGGTTGCCGTAATCATCATATTCGTAAGAATAAGTGTCTGTGGTATTACCTGTTGTGACAGATTCCTGTGTCAGACGCTTTAGACCGTCATACTCATAGGAAGTTACTTCCATGATACCATTTTCAGTACGCTTTTTGCAAGCATCAGAACCATCTAAATAATAGGAATATTCATACTCAGAAATGTTCAAATTGCCGGAAGTGTTTACAATGCCTGTTACTTTATTATTCTTATTATAAGAATAAGTAGAAACAACACCGTTTGCCATTGTTTCTGTCAGCTTGTTGCCGTTGGCATCATAAGTATAAGCTGTAATATCGTTAGAGGATTCCTTAACAGAAGAAACACGCATTTCACTGTCATAAATATAATCCTTTGCCGAATAAAGCAACAGATGTGCCTGTCCTGTCAGTTCCCTGCTGACATACTGGGAAATACCCTCGTAGAAATAACCTCTGAATACAGCATAGTCGTTGCTATATTCGTTTTCTGTGTATTTTCTGCCGAGACTATCATACTGATAAGCTGTTGTGATGTTATTATTCACAGCCTGAGTGATTCTGCCCATATTATCATAAATAAATGATTTGCTGACATTCTTGGAGGAATCAGTCGGATGAACAGAGTTTGAGGTCAGCACACGGTTAAGAGCATCATAAGTATTTGTTGTTACATTGCCGTTGGCATCAGTTGTGGTCAGTACATTGCCGTTCAGGTCATAAATAACTGTACCAGAGCAATAACCAGTGCTGTCAGTTGTTGTAACAAGATGCATCCACGGGTCATAAGTGTACTCTGTTGTAAGATAAGTGCTGTCATTCTCCGAAGATAAGCCTGTATACATCTTCGTCTGAATTCCTGCATTATTGTAGAAATATTTTGAAATATTTACTTCATCAGAAAAACTGCTTTTCAGTGTAACCTGTGTCAGCAAGCCAAGAGCATTATACTGATTTTCAGTAATACTGTACTTATTTCCAGAATCATTCTGATTTTGTACGGTTTGAGATACTCTTATCACATTTCCTTTTTTATCATAAGAATTTTCTGTAACAGAGTAAGTATTATCGACAAATGGAATGTATGTTTTTGTCAGCTTATTGAGCCATTTATACTCATATTTAGTAGCATTGCCAAGAGCATCTGTCTGTCTTGCAGGCTGACCATTCTGATAATAATTACTTATTCGCTTTACTTCACCATTGGTTTTTTCTTCAACAGGATTTCCTCTGAAATCAGCAAGAGTTTCTGAGACAACTTGTTTAGATGCTGTGATATAGGAAGTTTTTGTGGTTCTTAGTCCTTTGTAGGCAGCACCATAATAACTGTCTGTATCAACATATAAATCAAAGTTATGATTTTCAAACAAATAAGAAGTTGTTGTCAAAATCTGACGTGCTGCATCTGTATTTTCCTTGAAATAAGTTGCTTTTTCTCTTTGTAATCCGTCATATTCAGTCACATTGACTGTACCATCCGGATTTGTTTTGGAAATAGTATTTCCATAAGCATTATATGCAAAAGAAGTTGTATTGTCTTCTGCATCTGTTTGTGTTTTGACTGCACCGCTTGGGTAGTAAGTATAGATTGTGCCGTGACTGCGGTCAGAAGAATAATTTGGAGTATACTCTGCTGTTTTTCTGCTCAGAAGATCATAATCAGTGATGGTAACAGCGGCGGTATCGCCTGTACCCATGTCAATGGTTCTGGTGACATTATTGAAATTGTCATACTCATATTCCTTGACAGCTACAGTATTATTATCAATGTCAACCAGAGTTGTTTCTCTGGACACCTGAAGCTGAGAGTTATATTCGTACTCAACTTTGCTGACAACTTCACTTCCGTCTTTTACAGTTTTTTCAACTGGCAGACCTTTGCTGTATCCATCTGTGCCATAGACATATTCTGTCACATATCCTTCAGGGTCAGTAACAGTATGCACAAGTCCGGCAATATTTCCTGTTTCTGAGGAATTATAGTAGCTATAGTAAGTTGCTGCACTGTTGCTGTAATCAAAAACATCTGGATTCTGTACTACGGCATATACATCAGTTACAGGTACAAGACTCTGATAAGATTCAATCACATTCACACCAGAGTCATCATATACATTAATAGTTACATTTCCGTTTTCGTCTGCCTGAGCAACTGGCATGTTCTTTTCATTATAGTTTGCCAGAGTATAAGTGCCATCAGGATTAGTCGTTTTGGTAACATTACCATTGGCATCACGTTCATATTTTGTTGTATTGCCCATGATGTCAACGCTTTCGGACATTTCATCATATTTATTTTCGCCGTCCACCATATTATAGGTAATTTTGTCAACTTCATAGGTCTGACCGTCTGTTACAACAGTGTTTGTTTTGACAGCGTATTTCTCGTCATAATCATAAGTGAAAGTTTTAACAAGCGTTTCACCATCATATTCTTCAAGTCCAGTCTGCTGCTGACTGCTGTTATAGGTATATACCTGTTTCAGACCTGCAGCATTGGTAAGCCAGTCAACCGAACCATTATCATAATATGACATTTGGTCAGTGACTTCATCATAGCAGTTTGTAATTTCACAAAGTCTGCCGTTAGCATCATAAGCATAGCTTTCTGTACCGCCTGAAACACTTGTTGCAGAAATCAGCTGTGCATCATCATTATAAGCGTAGGTAACAGTGCGATTATTTTCAGAAATATCATCTGTAATGCTGGTAATGCGCTTATGTTCTCCAATATAGCCATAGGTAATGGTATAAGTTCTTCCAGTGGAATCCACAACCTGTTTCTGCGTATCGGAAACAGAATTGACAGAAAGCTGGTTGCCGTTTGCATCCTTCACCCAATCCAGTTCACCATTGGAATTGAAATGATATTGTGACTGTGCAGCATTGGTAATCGTATATTCATCACCAGATTTTGTCATTGTACTGTGTGCATTCAGACATTCAAATCCGCCGTTTCCGTCATCTTTAAAGGTAGTATTAGAACCGTCTGGAAGGACAACCTGATAATAGCCTTCTTCCGGAATCAGGATTTTGCTGACATCAATATTGAAATCCCATCCAATACCGAAACTTCCTTCCTCTTCATTCATTGAATTATAAGTTCTGACAAAATCAGATTTCACTCCAGGAGAAGATACACTCAAATCAGTAAATGATTTTGTATAATTTCCAGTTGCAATATGAACACCATCGCCAATTTCCCATCCCTTGCGGTAAAGTGTATAATCTGGTTCTGGCATTTCTGGAAATTGAAACCAAGGTCTGAAATAATAACTGGCACTTGAGTAGCCTTCGGGATAAAACAACAATCCCAGCAAATTTTCTTGTTCATCAAAATAAGTGAAATTGAACATTCGCTGTGTGTTCAGTGAACCGTCCAGTTCATTGATGTATGTGACAGGATTATCCCAGTAAATCTTCTGCTGATTTCCATTTAAAAGAGAATCATCAAAGACAATAATATGATGACCGGAAGAAAAAATTGACAAAGCACCAGATTCTTCATTAACAGTCCATTCAGGACCTGCAAACCAAAGCACACCCTCTGTCCATAAACCAGCTACGCTGGCATCAGTAACATATCGGATATTGCCTTTAATTTTGAAGCGGTCATCAGGATTGGTCATCACAAAAACATCATTACAATGTACCTGTCCGAACTGAAATTCTCCGCCAACAACTACCGTACCACCATTCAGCCACATAATCTGACTTGGCTTTCCAGACCATCCATCAGGAGAAGCTGTCCGGAATACAAGATTATCCTGAACATTCAGATAGCCGCCATTAATATCAAGGACAGCTCCATATTGTTCATTTCCGGATAAATCATCCCACAGGGCAGGTGTATCTGTTGTAAGAGACATATGTCCGTGAACTGCCAAAGAATGTCCATTCAAATCAAGATTGGTATCGTGCAGATTTAAACCATAAGGAAACTGAGAATCTGCTAACAAAGTAAAAGTTCTGCTGAATGCTTTATCCCATTCTGTGTAGCCATAAGCAGAATAAGCATCAGAAAACCATTGTGCTTCTTCCTGTTCAACAATACCATTGCTGTTTCTATCCATATAGGCAAGATACTCGCCGACAGGACCTCTCAATTGTGCAGCTGCATTGATACGTGAAACAACATAATCATTAGCATCAATGATGACATCACCTGTCATTTCATGATTATAGATATAAACCCATGAGGTTGTATCTCTGGCTGAATCTACAATGTCACGATAAGCATCCAAATCTTCTTCTGTAAAATCCCCATCATTTTCAGACAAATCAGGAAGTGAATAGGGTGATGCATCTGCTCCATTAAATACAATATCATAGAGAATATCATAGTCATGTTCGTTAATAACACCATTCAAGTCAATATCACAATCAAGTACAGGTATATCTGCATCTAATAAGTTGCGACTTACTTCATATAATTCACAGAAAGTATCAAGCTCACTTTGGCTGACAATACCATCATTATCCAAATCCATGCTGGGATTAAAATTTGGATCTCCACGCTGTGCTCCTACATGATTCCAGACATATTCTGCATCTGATGATGTAAGTTTGTCATCACTCCAGAGATTTCCATTGTCTTCATTGTAAGTTGTGTCGCCTGGAATGAGGGTAATTGTATTTTGATTCACATCATCTGACGAATTGGCAGAACAAACTTTATAAGAGCCTGTACCGAAATCTCTGAGGTAAAACGGCAGATAGCCGTCACACTCGAACTTTACATGATAAATATCTGAACCGCTTGCAGTTACAGTATAAGAACCATTTTGTTCGGTCTGAACTGAAGCAATTTCTTCCCAGTTTCCATTGAATACTCGAACATAAATTGGTGTAGAGTCACTTTCTGTGTGACCAGGAACTACTCCTTTTTTTACATATCCGGTAATAGTCAGTGTATCTGGTGCAGTAATTGGTTCTTCTGTAATTGTAACATCATCCCAGATGGAATGACTGTTTTCCTGCGATGTTCTAAGCGAATTTGCAGAACTTTTGAACCGCCTGCGTGAATTTCCGGTATTTGGCAGTGAAAAATAGGATATTTGTCCCAGTCCTTTGGTAGCAGCATCATATTCTTCTTTAAGCTGACGGGCATTTTTCATTTCTTCAATAGAATCAGCAGCAGCTACGAGAGTATCCTTATGCAGGATTCCCTGTGCTGTGCCGTCTCCAAAAACCATAGCCTGTCCGACAAACAACAAAGAAAGAATACCAGATACCGTACGTTTTAATGGTGTATGCATGTATTCAGCTTACTTCTTTCATTGAAAATTTAAGGGTGTTTTTTACAGAGTACCCCTATGAAACTCTTTTTGTTTCCATACTGCATGACAAGAGAACATAGTATCGGGGATGCTTACTAAATTGTTGCAAACATCCCCATACCTTATGCTTTCATTACTTTTTCAGTTCTTTGAGTGCTTTCGGTTCTTTTGGCTGATGACAAGCACCAATGGAAACAGAGTATGCTGCATATTTAGCAACCAGTGTTACCAGAGCTGTGATAATATTACCATTCATTTTTCTCCCTCCTTTCTTTGAATCACACTTACAATCATTGTACCTGTGGTTGCGAGCATTGCAAGCATGATAATGGCAGCTATTTCTTTATTGAACATAGGAATCAAAAAAACCATTATTAGGAACAGTCCGGAAATAGCAATAGAAACCCTTCGATACAACAATATTTCCTTTTCCGTCAATGGTTTATTCTTATGAACAATTGGTGAATAGCGGATAACTATTAGAAAAGAGATAACTGCGACAATTGCCATGCAGGGTATTGGAATCATGCTGCTGTATGAAATTCCCAGAAGAGCTATCAGCATAATGCCAGTAAAAACAGAATTGCATACGAGATATGTTTCAGCATGAAATCCGCCACAGTATCTTCGCAGTACAAGAAATATTGCATAAAACAAAAATGCCTTTCCAGTCATATGGAACAGAAGACCACATACTGCCACTAACAGAATGTCTACTAAAACCGAGATAATAACCTCACAGCCATATTGATAAATTTCACATTCTTCTTCTTTTCCCCAGCCTTTTTTAATTAAAAAATAAGCTATGCGTTTAGCAAGATTGGCAATCACCTGAATCACCTCTTTCCTTACTCTCAGCATAGCTTATTTTCATTCAAAAGTCAACAGATTTTTCCTGTTTGGTTGTTTTTCTTTCCTGTTTGGTATTTTTAAGAAGAATATCAACAAAAAACATTCCATTATTTTCATAGTATTCCATCATGCCATCATATTTCTGTACAATATTTAACATAGACTGTCTGCCAAATCCATGAAATTGTTTATCCTGTTTAGTTGTAAGCAATTTTCCATTCTGTGCTAATACAGAATTTTCGATTGCATTTCCTATCGTCATACACAGATAATTTCTTTTGTTTTGAATTAATATTGAGATACAGCGTCTAGAACATTTTAACGATGCTTCAGTTGCATTGTCAATTGCATTAGAGAATAAGCTGACAATATCTTCTGTTTCAAACGGAGAGAAATCAGCAGATATGTGACAGAATACCTCTATTTCTTTTTCTCGGGCATAATTCAATTTGATATTAATCACAGCATCTATCAGTTCAAATCCGGTATGAACAAATATTTGAAATTTTTCCAATTTTGTTTTTGTGTAATTTTCAATAAATTCTTCTGCTTCAGCGAGATGCTTCTGGTGAATCAGGGTTTGTAAAGCAAGCAGATCATTTTTCATGTCATGCTGAAGAATTTCTAGATTTTTATAGGTGGAGCATATGGATTGATACATCTTCTGCTGTTCATGAAACTGAACTTGTACCATCATATATCTGGTATTTTCTTTGTTCTTTTTCACCAGCATGACAAACAAAATGGAACTGGCTATATTAATCAATACCACACTCAATAAGACAATAATAGAATAATATCCAATTTGACTTTCTGAAAAATGCAGCTGGAATTCTGCAAAGTATAGTATGATAATGACGGAACATAGAAATGATAGGGATACAGCGAAATATTCCTTTCCGCTTAAAATAACTTCTTTTGGTCTGAAAAACTTCAATGCCGCTCTAGTTGCTAAAAAGAAGGCTATCTTTGTAACTATTAATACCAGTAACCGTAAATAATTCCGTTCTATTGTGATTTCATTCAAGTTGACATGAAAAGAAAATGAAATCAAATATAGGGTGCTTAAATTAATCAAAAGAATAGCCGTGACAGTAATTGCTGGTGTAATGATTTTGAACAATAAATTTTCTTTAGAGCAAAACACAGCATAAAGCATATATAGTGCAAGAACAACTACATCTGAAAATGCTGAATACTGTATAACGTAGTAATTTACCATAACCATATAAAAATTGATTAGAAGAAATGCCACAATAAACGTAATATTTTGTTTTATTGGAGAAAATTTTTTCCCTAAAAATTTTGTTAAAAAATCAAGAAATATATATGTTTCAACAACTGTTGCAGAAACTTCACAGCCTTGATAAAATAAGTCCATATTACATACTCCTTAAATATTTTTGAAAAATTTGTTTTACTTCTTTTGTGCGATAACGGCTAAGAGGCAGTATCTCACCATTTATCAGTTCTATATCTGATTTATTGATAGAAAAAATAAATTTGCAATTTACAATAATTCCAGAATGACACCTAATAAATGATGTAGGCGAAAGTATATCCTCTAGTTTTTCCAGCGTTGAAAAAATCCTGATAGGTTGATTTAAATCGTCAAATAAAAATATCTGATGTCCTTTTGAAAGAAAATAACAAATGGATGAAGATGGAAAAATACGTTCTCCTTTTTCTGTTTTGAGTACATAGCTTGTCATTTTTCTTAAAACTTTTTGATATGCACGATCCAATGTTTCTTTCAATTCATTATCAATGTGAGACTTTCGTATAAATCCTGTCACGTCATACTCAAAGGATTGAAATACCAGATCTGATCTGTTGGTAATAAAAAGCAGTACAAAATCAGGATATTCTTCTCTGAGTTCCCTTGCTACAGAAAGTCCATCCATATCGGGCATTTCAAGGTCAAGCATGATAATAGGAAATTCATTCTCTTTATTTCGGTTTAGCAATTCTTTTCCGTTTAAGAAAGTTTCTATTTTAATCTCAACGTTCAATTCACTCGATATCTCAGTCACTTTTTGAGCTAGAAATTCTAAAACAGTTTTTTCGTCATCTACAATTCCAACACGAATCATTATTATTCCCCCTCTTTAATAGAATAATACTACATAAAAGGGAAAATGTCAAGCTGTATTATTTTGAATTACTATGGTATAATAAT
>JAZQIL010000085.1:0-4530 GCA_045541055.1 Oscillospiraceae bacterium | reverse complement strand
TTACACACTTATGATTACGGAAGGAATCTGCCAGCAAGTTTTTAATTTCTGTTTTTTTGACTAACGTCAAAAAAGCCAGAAATTAAAAATAAAGCACCTTATGCTGTCGCACATAGATAAAGCATCCCCGTGGGTGTGTTTTCCAGTCCGCCGAAGCTATTAGTACTATAGCACAGCAGAACCTACCTGTCAAGGGTTGCTTCGCAATTTTTTTTCTCCCGCCGTTCCGCTTCACTACATTCCGACAATGCGCCAGAAGGGACGGCGCAAGAATACTTAAATCGGAAATCTACTGCTATACAGCTAAAAATATTGTAATCCGTGCGCCGTCCCCCGACAATCTGTTCTCCGAACTAAAAATACCGAAATCGGACACCCGAACGGGCGCAAGAATACTTAAACCGGAAATCTACTGCTATACAGCTAAAAATACTGTAATCCGTGCGCCCGTTCTCACCTACACATCGTCGGGCGCATTGTCTCCATTCCGTTTCGCTGCACTCTGGTCGAAAAAAAACAAGCCCTTGACAGGTAGAACCTGCTGTGCTTTAAAACCAGTGGCTTCGGCGGTTACACTGGAAAACACACAACACACAGGGGGAGAAATTTTGGCGGTTCCCTAGAAAACACTTACAGCATCAGGAAAAAATACTGCTATCGCTAATCATTTATTAACAAAAGTAACGCCATAGTACTTTTGACAGCCGAACAAGCCGGACTATCAAAAATACTATGGCTTATATCGCCTATCATTTCTATTATGTGTCATCACTTTTCTTGCCGATATTATCAATACGGATGTAATGCCCCCAGCCGACATGAAAAGCAAACGATTTCTTGACAGCATCTTTTTCAATCTCTGTTGCTCCATTGGTAAGTAAGTCCCCATCTATTTCGTCATCCAATGACAAACGATTCCGATAATCAGACATAATACCACCGAAGCCGATTAACTGCCGACGTTCTAAAGCTATGTCAAGTGTTCGTGTAGCTTCTGGACTAAGTATATAATCATCTGTTTTAACAGTATACTTTGCCGCTTCTGTAACTGATGAAACAATAGCCAGTGCCTGCAACTCAGAGGGCGAGAAACTTTTCTGAAACTCCGGAGAGTTCAGAAGCTTCTTGTTTGGCTTACACTTCCGAATGTCAACTTGTGTAATTGTCGGGTCATTCATTGCCCTTTGCCACATTCTCAAAAATTCATCTCTGCTAATATACCCATCTTTAAAATAACGCTTGTCCACAACAAAAATACAATGGAAATGCGGATGATATGTGTTATACCAAGGATTAGGAATCTTATTGCCGTTATCATCAACAATTGGAATACGCTTGCCTTTTCCAGTATACACAAAATTTCCTTGTGCATCACGTAAATACAGCCACTTGTCAGTATTTCTTGTGACCTCAAGCCCACGATACCAGCCAAGAATTGAAGCATTAAAACGCTTTGCATCTGGATTTCCTTTTTCTGCTTTCGTCATTTCTCGCCATGCTTTCAGCATCTGTTGCATTTTCGGTTTCAGACACTCCGGACGAACATTCGGAATTGTGAAAGTAGCAAAGAGAAATTCATAATCTGAATTATCATTAAACATTGCCGTCAGAATTTCCCGAACATGCATAGTAATTTTCAGAGAACGCCGCCAAGAGCAGAGAGGACACAACCGAACTTTACAAAAAAACGCCCTGTAAATTCTGTCGTTGCTTGTTTCCATGTAATTATTACAGCCTCTGACCTGCTTCACACGTCGCCACCAACGCTTACACAATTTCCCATCAGTTTCATTAACCGCCAAATCCTGATACACGTCAGCAAACTGCACAGACAGATTTTTCTTAATGTCAAAGTCTGCATCACGTTCCGGCAACAGCTCCAGAACCTCACCAGCACCAAAATCAAAGTCTTTATAATTGAATTGCTGAAATCTTCCATCAGCGTTCCGGAACTTAGAACCCTCTAACGATTCAAACGGAAGTGAAACAGTTGTATCTTCTGGAACAATAAAAGAAGTCTGATATTCTTCTTGACTTTTTTTCTTTTTCATGGTATAATTTCTGTAAAGCATGGGAAACTATGCTACATACAGAAAAATTCCCCCCTTTGTTAAGTTAGTTTATTTGGTCGCACTTTTATTCTAACACAAATCGGGGAATTTTTCAACCCTTTTTTTCTTCATGCTAATTTTGTTAGACAGGCTAACAACGAAATCTCCATAAATAGCTATTATTTATTTATTAAATAGTACTATTATAAAAAATCGTCCCGTAAACGGACAGCACCTAAACCACGCAGGCAAGCCGTGGAGAACCATTTTCAAGTGCGACAATTATTTCTATTATTATCAAGATAAGGAGTACCCGAAAGCCGGACACCCTATAATCATTTTCCAGAATCCTTAATTTTTACATGTACATGTATATAGGCACGTCGCCGGCTTACGCTTCGGCGACGTGCTACCCAATACACCGCCACAATAATTTTCACTGTTCTGACAGCATCCAAGCCACAACGAGCATCAGAGCGAGAGCCACACAACACAGTAACATTATTTGAACATCTGCCAAAAATCGCTATAATAGCCGATTTCTGCACCGTATTCATTATAACGGATAATATAATTATCATCATATTTGACAGCTTCCACAACATCAACTCCAGACATCATAGACACCATCGGAACGAGCTGGGGAAACTTCTGTATAAATTCAGATAATTGCATTTCTGCATATTCTCCAACATGAAATGTTTGCTTTATTCTTGCTTTCATTATAAAGACCTCCCAAATAATTTCCTTGACATCGTACAAAATCCATGCTATAATAAAAGCATAGAGTTATCCCGTACACCCCTGCACACTTCTTTTCAGGGCTATGTACAGGTTAGCCCCTTGTTGTTTTGCCGTTCTTGTCCTGTCGCCAAACTAAGCCAAGAACGGCTTTAATTTTTGCTTTATTTTAAATCTGGAATATTTTTCATATAATCACCAGCAAGCATTTTAGTTGCAAATTGTATATGTTCTAACTCCTGTCTTTCTTCATCCGACACTACATAATCAGGAGTAGAATTTACTTTCTGTAACAACATCTGAAGTGTAACATTCATATCTTTCATTAACTCTCTTGTTTCCTCAGCAAGAAAAATCTGATTACAAGCATAAGCAACCATACCAGAACGAGACATATAATGACTATCAGCATAATCATCAATTTTTTGCAGAAGCCGTTCATCAAAAGTAAGAGTAACTTTTACATTTGGATTTTCTTTTTTCTCTACATCTGTCTTTCTCCGTCTTCTATCAGCCATATTTTATACCACCTTAAAATTACTTTACAAATATTATATCACATAAAGAAAAATTTGTCAAGATACACTAAAAAATAGAGTATAAAAAAACTCTCAACTACTGTCGAGAGTAATTTCTTTTCATTCATCAGATTTTTCATAACATTTCAGAATTGATAATACAGCGGTCTGAAATTCCTCGAACGCTTTTAAACGTGCAATAGCTATTGTCATTTCTACGCAGTCAACCTCATCTATTCGCCGCCAACGCATCCGATTTTGACATTCTATCAAATCATCTTGCTTTCTGGTATGTTCATTCAGAAAATATGCCAACAACATTTCTTTTTCTCGTTTATTCATCTTCCTGCACCTGCTCCGCATTCGTTCCGGTAACTTCCTCCGGTTCTTCTTCCTGCTCTGGTTCTTCCGGTCTAAACTCCGACAGCTCAGACATCAGATTTTTAATCTGTTCTTTCAATTCCTTAATTTCAAGTGATTTTTCACAACTCTTTTTATCTGTAATTTCAAAAGTTTCTCCGGAATCTTCTGCCAACAAATATAAGTAATCTGACACAATTTCAATCAATGCCCCGAAGAAATCCGCATCATCTGTTATATTCTGAATATAATCAGCATAATGCAGAATGTGAGCAACTGCCCGAAGATTTACAGATATAGAATACATATCAGTCATTTTGTTCACCTCTTTTCTGAAATCACTACTAATATTATAAACTGAAATTCAGTTCATGTCAAGCATTTTTTCAATATAAACTTGTATGCAGTTCACACGAATGTTATAATATTCTCGAAAAGAGGTGATAACATGGGCATCAAATACAAATTCGAAGTACTTGCAGAACTGAAAAAAGCCGGCTACTCAACATACCGACTGAAACAAGAAAATATTTTCGGTCAACAGACAATTCAGAAAATGCGAACAGGTGAAGTAGTTTACGGAACTACCCTTGAAAAACTTTGTGAACTGCTCAACTGTCAACCCGGTGACATTCTGGAATATGTCAGACCGAACGAGCCGGAACAGGACGGCAACCAATAATTTCTTATGTTAGTATACAATATAACACAATTCATAGTTACACACTTATGATTACGGAAGGAATCTGCCAGCAAGTTTTTAATTTCTGTTTTTTTGACTAACGTCAAAAAAGCCAGAAATTAAAAATAAAGCACCTTATGCTGTCGCACATAGATAAAGCATCCCCGTGGGTGTGTTT
>JAZQIL010000084.1:0-11377 GCA_045541055.1 Oscillospiraceae bacterium | reverse complement strand
TAGTTAGCAATAATGAATTTGGGGCTTATCTTTTCAGTGATAATGCAGAAGGAAGTTATATTTATGATTCTTCCTCGTCTTCTTATGCTCCATCAGAAAATAATGAAACATTTGATGGTGCATTAGAAAGATTAAAAAATTCTCTTATTTCTTCAAATAGCAATTCTTCTAGCTCAAGTAGTCATTCCTCTAAAAGCAGTTCTCACGATAGCAGTAGTTCTTCCAGCAATGACTCGACTGGTGAATATTATTGTATGGGAAAGAATGACACTTGTACCAATAAAACAAGTTCTCCATATGATTTTTACTGTCATTCTTGCGACCCTGATGATAATAATATCGAGGGAGACCAGCGTGACGGTAAGATTGGTGATAATGATGGAAACGGAAAAGTTGATGAGGATGACTGGGAAATTGAATGGAATGAGTATCTGAACGATAAGTTGAAAGATTATTAAGCAGATAAAAATAATGAAATCGAGGTAAAACCTATGAAATATGTTGCTTTTACAGATGAGGAAAAAATTAAAATGTTCGATGAAATCGCCGGACATTTCTATAATGCTAACTTCGGACAGCTTTCCAAAGCCGACATGGAACTCATGATGTTTAATTTCTACATCAGAAAAATGATAGATGCCAACAAGAATGCTGACGAAACGATTGACTACAGCAAGTGTTCTGACTACAAAATCAGCAAGGATTTAGGCATCACACAACAGCGTGTCAGAAATATGAAAGTGAAGAATCAGCTTGTGAACCCCATTGAATTTGACTGGAAAAAGGCATTCGCCAGACTGATAAAAAATGCTCGCTATGACACCGCCACAAATAAAGTTATCATCAGCATTCCTGACCCGAATCTCTACTATGAGATAGAAAATTTCATGGAAGAACAGGGTGCATACATCGAAAAGCAGATGAACAGCAAAGTTTTACAGATGAGAGCGGAGTATTTCATTGACCTGATTGTTGCTGCCGAACCAGAAGAAGCTGACCGGAAAGCCATCATCAAGCAGCTGAAAAAAGAACTCAAATCTCAGAATAAAGATGAGAAAAAATTCAATGAAGCCAATATCGGAAAATTCCTGATAGAAAATTCCGCTGATATAACGACAATCGTTGCTAATCTTGCAACTGTTGTTTCAGCCGGCAATCCTCTTTTCACTTCCCTGACTTCTCTTGTGAAATAATAAAAATGTGACTGTCCTGATTCCGGCAGTCACATTTTATTTTGTAAAATATCAGCTTCATATACCGCAGATTTCGTTTTTCTGTATGAATTTCCGTGCAACAATCATTGATTTTTGAGTTGCACGAGTGCAGTTTCAGGGGTGATTTTCGCACTTATAACCGTTTCTGAAACATAAAAAACAGACCGTATATGGCGATTTTCTGCTATATACAGTCTTTTCAATAAAATTCAAGTGACAAGATTTGAACCTACGACCTTCGGGTTATGAGCAGTTCTAACATAATTGAAAAAAGTAAGGAAAATCGAATTAAAACTACACTCATGAACCCCATCCGCCGACGTAGTGACGACGTGAGAGCCGACGACGTGTTGCATATGTTTTTTATTTTCAAATTCTTCATTTATATTTTGATATTACCAAGCGGACATGATAAGCAAACATTTGAAATAGGGATTATCAATGCAATTTGATAATCTTCTCCCTGCTGCAGTTCTGTTTCTGAAATATATAATGACCATCCATTATCTAAAATTTCACTGGAATTTAACTTATCCGCTTCATAGCAATGATATGCTTGATAAGCATAAACTTGCCCTGTACTGTTTGTCAATGTAAAAATATATTCCGGTGCAGTTTTTAAATTTTCCGGAAGCTGTACTGTTCCATAAAACTGAATATAGGGAGAAGTTTCTCTGTCAATAAAGCATTCTGCACTTCCCTGTTCATCAGCTTCTGGTACAAAATCTGCTTTCACTGCACTATGTACAGGAGCTTCTTTTTGTAACCATGCAATATTTCGTTCGACAATCTCAAGAATTACTAAATCAAAATGGTCGTTTTTCAAATGATATAATGGATTAGGTCTTGCTCTAGAATATCTCACATTTTTAAAATTTTGTGAAAAATATGGAATCACTGCTTCACCAAACGAATCACGGAACATCAATAAAGAACCTGTGCCATTAGAATTTACTGTATTGATTGTAATATCATTTGCATCAATATGATGCCCTTGGTATAGGAAATCAAAATCAATGTCATAAACAGCATTCTCATCAAGAACTTCTGAATTTGGAAACAGCATATTCTGCAAGTCGCCTTTATGATTTTTTTCAATACAGTAAGATGCCTCAGAAAAGTTCTGATAAGGATAACCAGAATGTTCCATGATTGTACGATAACCAATCAATGCACCAATTGCGTTCCAATGTGTATCTCTCTGATAATAAATCGGCAAAGCCCAGTTTTGACTTTCAGCTTCTTTCTTTAATGCCTCTGATAAATTTACATAATGTACATTGCTGTTTGAAAGAAGGCTCTGTAATTGATTCAGATTCCCGTCTGTACCAAAATTGCGTTCATAATCCGGCATATACATCGGATAAATTGTATTTTTATTTGGAACAATTGCAGTCAGCATGTAACTATCTTTCGATTCTGCATAAGTCTGCATTAACTCCAAGTTATAAATAATATTATTCAGTCCCAGTTCTGAAACAGTAGCACGTCCTAGATAATCATTTAAAGTAGGTGTATAAAACAGCCATTCATCTTTTCCAATAATGACATCTTCTTCCGCAGAAACATGAAATAGTTCTGCTTTCAAAGCACTGTCCCATTCCACTAGTTTCCTCCGGAATCCAAAATGGTCAGACACATATGCCTGAACCTGTGTATTCCAATCACGATTGAATTTTCCATTTTCGTCAGAAAGTTCCGGCTTTTCTGCCAACCGGCGATTTTCGGAAGTATCCTCTTCTGAAGAAGTAAAAAACAGCATTATCCCTGGTACTGCACATAACACTAAAAAAAGAACATTATAAAAAAAAACAAAATATTTTTTCATCTCTGTCTCCTTAGAAATTTAAATAAATAAACGGACTATATGTTCCTGCTGATAAATACAGAAAACATAATGCCATCAGTCCTAGTGACCCAATATAAGAAATGCCCTGCACCGCTGATTGTACTTTCGTATCAGCAGAGTGTACTTTTTTACAAATCCAATTCTTTACAGGCATTGAGAAAATAACTGCCACTAATGCAGTAACACAAAATAAAGGATTTAATTCTTTTAAAAACAGACTCATTCCAATTTTTTGATGAATCTCATCTGTGATGCCGAATCCAAACATAACTTTCCAAAAATAGAATCCCTGCATTAAATTTTCAGCTCTGAAAATCGTAAAGCAAAGTATGACTACAATGATTGTATAAATATGACTAATTACTTTTAATACTTTATTTTTCTGCATTTTTTGTACCGGAATAATGCCAGCACTTTCCAGCATTAAAAAACTGCCGTTGAGCAGTCCCCAAATAATAAATGTCCAGTTTGCTCCATGCCATAACCCAGTGAAAAAGAAAACAATCCACTTATTGATAATTGTTCTGACTTTTCCTTTTCGATTTCCTCCTAATGGAAAATATAGATATTCTTTAAACCATGTAGAAACAGAAATATGCCATCTTCTCCAGAATTCTGTTATACTGGAGGCACTGTAAGGAACATTGAAATTTTCCTTAAATTCAAATCCAAACATTTTTCCTAATCCAATTGCCATATCACTGTAACCGCTGAAATCAAAATAGATTTGAAGCGTATAGCATATTGCACCCAGCCACACAAATGGACAAATCAATTCTTGTTTATCTGCTTGAAATGCAGCATCAGCTGGAATGCTGACAATATCTGCAATCAGAATTTTTTTGGATAATCCAATTAAAAAACGTCTGATTCCTTTTGCAATTTGTTCCTGCTGAACAGGGCGTACCTCCAGCTGGCTTTCAATATCTTTATATTTGACAATTGGTCCTGCTATCAGCTGTGGGAAAAATGAAATATATAGCAGCAGATAAAACGGATTCTTCTGAACTTGTATTTCTCCTCGATATACATCAATTCCATAAGACATCGCTTGAAAAGTAAAAAATGAAATTCCTATTGGAAGCGGAATTTCAGGAACATGGAAATGAATAAAGGGAAGCAAATTTAATGTACTGATAAAAAATCCTGCATACTTATAAATGCCTAATAATCCAAGATTCCATATCATTAAAAGCAGTAAAGAAAAATTTTTTAGTGCTTCTTTCTGCATCATCAAGCCAAATAAATAATTAATTCCTATGGAAATAATCATCAGAAACACGACAAATGGTTCTCCAAATGCATAAAACAACAAGCTCGCAATTATTAAAAATATATTTCTGAAATGCTTTTCTGGAATAAAATAATAAACTCCACAAACAACAGGTAAAAATAAAAAAAGAAATACTACACTGCTGAATACCACAAATTTACACCTCTTTTGTATTACAAATTTTTATTATAGCTTATACTAATAACTCTTCCATCTACTGCAATCAGGATAATGTTACAATCATTCTCACAATTGATGATTTTCTCACCATCAAAATCAGCGGCAGAATCAATATCATATCCATTTACCTGTGCAATGCCTGGAGCATTGATGTCAATACTGTATATCATATAACTACCGTTTTCATTCCAGACATAAAGCGTGATATCATCATAATAATAGTTAATATTTTCGCCGTTTCCGTAACAACTGGGTGCAGATTCTTCAGAAACAGGTTTATTTGCTTTCACAAATGCTTCTGCACTTTCTCCAATTCCGAGAGTTTGTCCTAAATATTGTATTTTTAATTCTGAGGATGTAACTTGTTCAGGTTCAGTAGTTGGTGCTTCTGTGACAAGTTCAGTTTCTTGTATTTGAACATCTGTTTCTTCTGGTACTTGAATCAGTTCTGTCTGCACTTCTTCCGGTTCAGTAATTTTTTCTGAAACGGAGCTTTCAGATTCTGTCTGTATGGTCTGGGAAACTGTTTCTGTTGTTGTATCAGAAAGAACAGTTGTGCTTTCTGTTGCTGGAACAGTATCTGTTACATTTATACTTTCTGTTAATTCTGTACTTGATTCGCTCTGCAATGCAGAAGTCGTTTCTTGTTTTACCGTTTCAGTGGAAGTTTTAGAAAGAATTGTTTCTTCCTGTTTTTGAGTAAATACTTGCGGCTGTTCTTCTGCCTGTGTGGATTCAGAATTTTTCTTACATCCGCTAAAACTCCCTAAAAACATCATTCCTAAGATTCCTGCAAAAATTCGTTGATATAACTTCATAAATTATCCTCATCTCTATAAATTGATTAAGACTTCCCCCAGAATTTGAAAAAATTTCGCAGGAGGTCTACTATTCGCTTTGTGGTTAAAATTACTTGTAAACAGGTTCTACATAACCTAAAAATGTATAATTTCCTGCTTTGATAATTCTACTCCAAGAATAGGCATTATACCCATTTGTACAATCATAATTAATCCAATCGCCATTTATATAAACCTGATTCCAATAATGATCACCGCTTCCATGTGTTGCATGAACAATACGACATGTATAGCCTGCTTCCCGAAGTAAAAAATCCATTTTAGCAGCCATATAATAACATACACCATAATAATGTGTAAACGCATAATCAACGTAATACAGCCATCCATTCGATTCAATCTGAGAAAGAGTTCTGGTACTTTCTATATATTTATATCTGTTTGTAGAACGCATATAACTATAAATAGCTGAAACAGACCGTCCACGGTCATTAAACACATTCTGTGCTCTTTTCTTATTCAAAGCGAGCTTTTCAGAAATTTCTTTTCCATCTGCACCAAGATTTATGCCATCAATTGAAGTGTTTACTGCCATTGCACCGTTTTCAGGATAAAAATAATATTTATTTTCTTCAATGGTCTGCCATCCAGTGAGAATTATACCCTCTTCATTAGCATAATAGGTATTTTCTTCTTCTGTGAACCAATCTTTTTGAAGTATGCCTTCTTCCGTGAAATGATAGCGATTTCCTTCAATGGTCTGCCATCCGGTTAGAATCACACCTGTTTCATTAGCATAGTAAGTATTTTCCTCTTCTGTGAACCAACCTTTTTGAAGTATGCCTTTTCCATTGAAATGACAACGGCTCTCTTCAATGATTTGCCATCCAGTTAGAACTACACCATCTTCATTAGCATAGTAGGTATTTCCTTCTTTTGTAAACCAGCCTTTTTGAAGAACACCCTCTTTATCAAAATAATAAATTACTTCATTAACACTTTTCCAGCCAGTATATAGCATATAATTTTCTTGAACATAATAGGTCATTCCAGTAGCATTATCCTGTATAAGTCCCGTTTGAAGATTTCCATTTTCATCAGCATAATAAGAACAACTTCCCAATGGGAGGACATCCACTCCAGCACCCTTTTCAGCAGAATAGACTAACACTCCTGCAGCATCTACTGCATTAATTCCATTTGCATCAATATCAGCAAATAATAGCACTTCATTTTCATCTGCATATTCTGAAAATTGATTTTTTAAAAATTCTTCTGCTGAACTATTTCCAGCTCCCTGATTTGCAGCAGCCTGTAAAATTTGTGAAGCATCTTTTGCATTAACAATACCATCTCTATTGACATCACCCATTAAATAATTAGGTATTAATGTAAATCTTCCGGTTTGTTTGACATTATCCTGCATAACAAACATATTTCCATCCTTATCACTTTGAACTCTGTCAGAAGGACGAGTATAATTATCCTCTTCTGCATAGACACTCAAAGAATTGATGAGAAATAATGCAGATATCATTCCAATTACATAAAACTTGTTCATAAACAATTTATTCTCCTCATGTATAAAATACCGATTTCAAAAAATATGGGAACTGCTCTCAAAATTTTAAAATGCTATAATTTACTATTAGCGATTCTTCAAGAGCAGTTCAATATTTTATTCTTCAAAAATTCAGGAAAATAGTATCAAATTATTGATATTCATATTAGAGTCGTAATCAAGCCAACAATGTACTTTAACAGCATCAACGATTCCTCTGAATCTGGTTTTCCATTACCATTAAAATCAATTGCACTAACTTGTTCCTGTGTAAGAGTTTCCTTGCCAAGAATAGCTTTATTTAATGTGATAACATCCAGAATATCAATAGAATTATCTCCAGTAGCATCACCAAGAAGATAATTATTGTAATTCAGAGTTGCTATCTCATCTGAGTTACTATCATAGAGCGCAATTGACTTTAAATCTTGAGTTGATACATCATTCATCAAATAATGAATGCCATCATCAGACTTTAATGATAATTCATTTTCTACATTGTTTGAATAGTAAAAAACAGCTTTAGGGTTCTGAATTTCCGTATATAATGAAAGTTCTATTTGAAGGCAATTGTCATCTTCGTATGTCCAAAACTTTGCATTTTCTGAATAAGCATCACTAATAGCCCACTTGCTTCTTGTAAACTCGGAAAGCTCTTTTTCAAATTTTGCTGAAAGCACTCTATCTTCCATTGCAGGAAAACGGAGAGAATCCTGACAGCTAATCAATACATCATCCTCATACCAGCCTACAAACTGATATCCCTCAGCAGCGATAGCATTCAAAAGAACAGAGTCACCTTTTGTATAGTTTCCATCACCAGAACAAGTACCACCCTCAACATCGTTTGTGATGATTGTAACATATCTTGCTTCATCTTCTGCTGTATAATATTCAGAAGCGTTGAGTGTGCCGTCCTCAGATTGTAAAACAGGGAACATTGACGTATCTTCAGGAATTTCAACTAAGTCGATTTTTTGTGTATAGGTGATTCCTTCTGTTAAAGGTACATCATAAAATGCAGTATATGCTTTTTCTTCTCCGTCCTCTATATCTGTATAGAGAATCTGCATAGTTCCTTCATCAGTTCCGGTTAGGATGAAGCTGTATTCATGTTCCTTCGGCAGAATAACTGTCTTCATATCATAGGAATAGTCTACTTCAATACTTCCATCCGAGTATACTTCGCCGTCATGCACATAACCTACAACTTGCTGTGTTTCATTATCCACCACGTCCACATTTACCGGACAGGAGAACGTAATTTTAAGATTGTTAAAGAAACTCTGCTCACCAATGCCCTGTAATGTATCCGCATCATAAATATAGTCATATAATGCACTTTCCGCCTTTTTTCTGGCATTCTCTAATACATCCATTGCACGGGAAACTGTTGCATTTTTTACTTCCTTATCTGTAATTGTCTGCTGTTTGATGGCTTTCAGAAGCAGTTTGCTATTCTTCTTATCATTCTCTGATAAATACTCCGCTGCTGTATTTTCAAGAACTGCTCTTTTACTAGTGGAAAACATCGCTGTAACTTCTTTGATACTTTCATAGCTTTCTTTTACAATTTCAGCATCTTTAATCAGATTACCATAGCCCATTTTCTGAATTTCTTCTGTAAAATTACCAAGTTTGTCTTCCAACATTTCATTTGTGATACTTTGAATTGTAGATTTATCCAGAAAATATCGCCACAGGGACAAACAAGCATCCTTATACTGCTTTTTTACCTCGCTGCAAAGGTCTTGCTGATAGAGATTCATCACTTTGGCAACTGTTTCCTTATTGCTACAGTAAACAGCTGTATATTTTTTGTTGCCGTTAGTAATAGTGATCTGTCCAAACCCTACATTAAATATACCGCCACAAATATTCAAATTGACTGTATATCCATGTGTTCCGATTCCTTTATCCGGACTTTCACAGCCCTTTCTTACAGCATCATAAATCTTATTGACCATACTAGCTTCAATTTCAATCATGCTCTTTGATTTATCAATATCAAAACTGATGATGCTTTCCTTTTCTGCTGCTTCCATACTATTTTTCAGGAATTTATAGAGAACTTCATAGGTATCTTCCTGAGCTTCCTTTGGCACAAGGCTAAAGCCGGCAAATGTAATCATTCTGGATGACTGTTTCTGGTCATATTCTTTCAGTGCCAGATAGCCCTGCTCACCGGTTTTCAGTTTATCAGCCGTTTTTTTATCATTATTTGAAGCGTTTTGGATTGCCTTGACGTAATTGTCCATAGCAGCCTGATATTCTTTCAGGTATTTGCCAACATCTTCGATTTTAGGGTCAACCTCCGGCTTAACAGGGGTGGTGGAAGCAGAACTGTTGTAGTGTTTCGTGGCTTTATATAATGGGTCATTATAATCATCAATCCTAATAGATTTCCAACGTTTTTCTGTACCAGTGTAATAAATATCTGTCAGATTTGAACAAGACCGAAAAGCATAATCCCTGATCCATGTCACACTATCTGGGATAGTGATGCTCGTTAAACTTGTACATCCAGCAAAAACAGCTTTTCTGAATTCCTCCACTTTACCCAAAATGGTAATGTTTATTAAATTTGTACAGTCCCCAAAAGCACTACTATTGATGGTTGTTACACTTTCAGGAATGGTGATGCTTGTCAGACTTGTACAGCGAAAGAAAGCACTATCATCTATAATTATTACGCTATCTGGAATTATAATATTTGTTAAGCTTGTACACTGAGCAAAAGCACCAGACTCAATCCGCCACACTTTGTTTGGAATTATGATGCTCGTCAAACTTTTACAGCGACAAAACGCAGCACGCCCAATATTAGTCACACTATCCGGAATAGTGATACTTATTAAGTTTGTACAATCTTCGAAAGTATAATCCTCAATACTTGCCACACCATCAGGAATGGTGATACTTGTTAGGTTTTCACAGAAAGCGAAAGCTGATTCTCCAATACTCATCACACTGTCTGGAATGTTAATGCTCGTCAAACTTTTACAGCGACAAAACGCATCACACCCAATATTAGTCACACTATCCGGAATAGTGATACTTGTTAGGCTTGTACAATCCCTAAAAGCAGAATCGTCAATACTTGTAACACTGTCTGGAATAGTGATACTTGTTAGATTTTCAAAACCCTGGAAAGCGTAATCTCCAATACTTGTTACGTTTATGCCGATTATTATAGATTTAATGTTTTTGCAGATGTCATACCATGGGGACGAAAATGACCAATTCCACATTTCTCCTGTTCCATTAATCCTTAAACATCCATCCGAATCCAATGTCCATGTTAAATTATCCCCACAGTTTCCTGACTCTACAATTGTAGCAACTTCTTTCTCATTCTCAGAAAGATTGACTATAATCACTTCCTGTGCAATTGCCTCAACTGGCGGCATACAATATAAGCTCAGAATAGATACTGCCATAACTGCGTATGCAATACGTTTTGTATTTTTCTTTTTCATAAGATTTCCCCCTTTATAAGGCTTAAGTTCATAATTTCGGTTGGTTTTATGTCCGCATAAAAATTTTAAATTTAGGATGAACTTTGATTTTGATTATCATCAGTTTTTTTATTTAAAAAATCAATTATACGATGAAATAAGCCTACCTTTTTAGGACTATTTCCATTAAGTTGAAATTTTGGGTCAAATGTTTTTTTATATAGGTCTCTTTTCACAGACATATTGTTTAGATGGTATGAAACGTAAATTTCAGGAATTAAGAATATTAATGAAAATGCTCCCATAATCATATACAATACAATAGAATCAACAGATACAAATTTATAAAGTATAAATATTGCCACACAAATTATACTTAGAACAAGAAAATCAGGGTATTTATGGTGTGTTGTCAAACTATAAAAATTACGTTCGCTATAAATTTTACTTTCATTATCTAGTTCGTTTTTTTTCAGTGATTCATAAAATTCAGAATTATTTGTTTCCCATTTAAATTGACATTTTTCTTCCATCTGCTGAATATAAGCCGATATTTTAGCAATATCAGCTCGATTTGAAGCTGCTCTGAAAGATACAAAGAGTATTAAAATCAGTGGAAGCAGAATTAGAGAGGCATCTTTTTCCTTTTCGATGACAAATGTAATCAATCCTAACGTGGTTGTAACACAAAATGTGGACATATCTTCAATTCTTTTTGTTTTGTCGCTGATTTCTTGTCTTAAATTAAAGTACAATTCCTTATTGAAGTCCTGCTCGTTCATAATAATTTTTTCAGCTGAATATTCGTTTTCATTTTCCATAAGTAAATTCACCGTCCAATTTCGTTAAAATTTATTTATGATTTTACGATATATTAATAATACATAAGAGTCTAAGTATCTTTCGTAAAATACAGCCATTTCAGAAGAAATAGCTAAACTATCCGGAATATCGGTTAAATACCATCATGGCTGACGAAAAATCTGACGGCTGATATGCTTTACTTAATAGCCTCCAGCAGGCTCATACAGGCTTGCTTTCT
>JAZQIL010000083.1:0-2723 GCA_045541055.1 Oscillospiraceae bacterium | reverse complement strand
CCTGTTGAGTGACCTGATTCAGACTGTCCTGCGTGGAAATAATTTCAAGGATTTTGATGATTCTATCTTCATCAAGTGGATAATCAAGTGTTTATGCGGAGTGATTCTGGTTTCCAAAGTGTTCTATATCGCTTCGGGATTGTTCTCATTCGGTACAAATGTCTGCTCTAATGGCTTAACTACGCTGTTTGGAGGAGGAAAATATATCTCGACTCCGCTTGAACTGAAACTTTCGGCTCTGGACACGCTCGAACTGAGCGAACTCATGACAGTTTGGTTTATCAGTTTGATTGTGCATTTGGGTGTGATGATTCTAATTGTGGCAATCATCATCACGCTTGCAAGCCGGATTATAGAAGTTTTCATGTATTTGGGTGTCGCACCAATTCCGATTGCCGCTATGATGAATGAGGGCGAATGGAGTAGTATCGGCAAAAACTGGATTAAACAACTTTTAGCACTATCGTTTCAGGGATTTTTTATCATTATTGCACTTGCTATTTTCAGAACGCTGTTTGCAAACGTCATTACAACACTCAACTCAGGTGACGGAGGAATTATCATGCAAATGGCGATGTTGCTCGGATATACGGCGGCACTGGTGTTTACAATCCTAAGAACTGGTGCAATCAGCAAAAGCGTGTTCAATGCACATTAAGAGGTGAAAAATGGCTCATTATGTACAAATTCCGAAAGACTTGAACGATATTAAGGAAAAAGTCATTATGGGTTTCACCAAACGGCAGGTCATTTGCTTTGGCATTGGTCTTGTCGTTGGTGCGCCTGTGTTCTTTCTGACAAAAAATTCGCTCGGAATGTCGGGAGCAGTGTTCGCTATGGGTACGGTTTCTGCTCCGGCAATCCTCTGCGGATTGTATAAGAAAAACGGTGTTTTCCTTGAAAAACAGGTCAAATATATGTTTGAATATTTCAAACAGCCACGAAAAAGATATTACAGGACTGTCAATATTTTTGAATGTATCGAAAATCATATCGAATACATCCGTCTGAAAAAGGCTCTGAATCAGGCTGAAAGGAGTGTATCAGGTGGGATTCGGAAAAGGAAAGAAAAATAAATCAGATTTGAAGTCAAAAACGGCGGTACTGCTTGAAAAATCGCCGGAAACTTTAACAAAAGAAGAAAAGAAACTCATTTCAGCAAGAATCGCTGAAATCAAGAAATATGCCAATGATTCGGCAGTTGTGCAGAATGCTATTCCTTATTTAGTTATGTTCAGAGATGGAATTTGTCAGGTAACGGAAAATTTCTGGTCTGCAACGGTTCAGTTCTATGATGCAAATTATAGTTTAGCTGAATTTGATGAGCAGAATAATATTTTCTCGAAATACTGCGATTTATTGAACTCATTCGATAATACGATTCAGTTTCAGCTAACTTTTGAAAATCAGAATCGTTCCAAAGAAAATTTAGTACAGTCGGTTCAGATTCCGGAACAGGAGGACGATTTCAACGATATTCGACAGGAATATTCACAAATGTTGACTGACAAGTTATTGTCCGGAAACAGCGGACAATCTGCACGGAAATTCCTGACTTTCGGCATTACTGCCGATTCCAGAAAAACCGCAAAAGCAAAGTTATTTTCTATCAAAAATGATGTGATTAAGCTGTTTAAGGCTATCGGTGTGGATGCGGAACTGCTTGACGGTCGGCAACGACTTGAAACGCTGTATTACAGCCTGAATCCGTATCGAAATCAGCCGTTTATCTTTGACTGGGACAGAATGCTTCATGCTGGAATGGACACCAAAGATTTCATTTGTCCAGCTTCGCTGAAATTCAATAAGCAGAATTTTGAAATCGGCAACGCCTGCGGTGCAGTCTGGGGCATGAACATTCTCGCTGGAGAACTGTCTGACGAAATTCTGAAAGACTTCATGGAAATGCAAGATTTATTCTGCGTAAACCTCCATGTTTCGCCGTTAGACCAGATTGATGCTCTGAAATTTGTCAAACGAAAACTCACGAATGTGGAGCAGATGAAAATTGACAGCCAGAAAAAGGCAAGTCAATCCGGCTATGACCCTGATATTCTTCCTCCGGCGATAAAAATGTACATTGAGGACATTGAAAAGCTTCTCAGTGACTTAAACAGCAAGAATGAACGCTTGTTTCAAATTTCAATTTCTATCCGAAATTATGCGAAAAATCGCAAAGAATTGAAATTACAGTCCGAAGTGCTGAAACGTATCGCACAGAAAAATAACTGTATGTTATTCACTTACGACTATCGGCAGGAACAGTGTTTCGGTTCGGTTTTACCGCTATGTTACAATGAAATTCCGGTCAAACGTGAAATGCACACATCAGGAATTGCAATCTTTGTGCCATTCACAACAAAAGAATTGTTTCAGACCGGAACGGCAACTTATTACGGAGTGAACACGCTTTCCGGCAATATGATTCGTGCCAATCGTTCACGGCTCAAAAATCCAAACGGCTTAATTTTAGGCACACCGGGGGCAGGCAAATCTTTTTCAGTCAAACGTGAAATCCTTGACAGTTTTCTGACAACTCCTGATGACATTATCATTTGTGACCCAGAGGGCGAATATTTTCCCTTAGGAACTGTGCAAAAATAAATTAGTCGATATAGATTGACAAAACAAGTGAAAAATGCTATCATAAATAAGAAGGGAGCTGAAAATAGAATGAAAGAAAAAATAATTGAAAAGGTAAAGACAATGTTGCCATTATTGAA
>JAZQIL010000082.1:0-10513 GCA_045541055.1 Oscillospiraceae bacterium | reverse complement strand
TTTTGAAATGGAAGAAGAAACAAGATACTGCGATTTTTGTGGTCGTGAAATGAATGAGGACGAAGGCACATGGGTCGGAGACGATTTGCTTTGTGATGAATGCTGTGATGACCATACCATTACTTGCGACCGCTGTGGTGAGTCTATTTGGACACAAGATTGTGTAGAGGATGATAACACATTTCTTTGTAGAAGCTGCTTTGAGGACTACTATTCTCGTTGTGAATGTTGTGGTACAATCATGCACAATGACTTTGTGAACTGGAGACATGACCTGCCCTACTGTGAATCTTGCTTTGATGACTTTCAGGATGAAATTGAAGAGTACAATTACAAACCGAACGTATGTTTTTTCGGAGAGGGAAAACTTTACATGGGTATAGAACTGGAAGTAGATGAAGGCGGCAAGGATGATGACAATGCAAGAGCCTTAAAAGAAACGGCTAATTTTAATCATGAACACATTTACATCAAGGCTGATGGTTCTCTGAAGGACGGCTTTGAGATAGTAAGTTATCCAATGACTTTGCAGTATCATCAGGAAGAAATGGACTGGGAAAGCGTTTTAAAAGAAGCTGTTAGTATGGGTTATCGTTCCCATCAGACTTCTACTTGTGGTTTGCATGTGCATGTGAATCGTGATGCATTCGGCTCAAATCAGGCAGAGCAGGAGGAAGTCATTGCTAAGATTCTTTACTTCGTTGAAGCACACTGGAATGAACTGTTCCGCTTTAGCAGAAGAAGTCATTATAACATGAACAGATGGGCAGCAAGATACGGCTTTGAGAAAACAGGCAGAAAAATTTTAGAAAAGGCGAAAAGCGGCTATACCAGCAGACATGTTGCTGTAAACCTGAAGAATTATTACACCATTGAATTCCGGCTTTTCAGAGGGACTTTAAAGTATAACACTTTCATTGCTACATTGCAGATGGTTCAGAAAATCTGTGATGTAGCAATTTCTATGTCCCAAGAAGGGTTAGAAAATCTTTCATGGTCTGAATTTGTAAGCAGCATTACAGAACCGCAATTGATTCAATATTTGAAAGAAAGACGGCTGTACATCAATGAAGCAGTTACAATTGAGGAGGGCGAAGAATAATGTGTGCAATATTTGGATTCTTAGACTATGGAAAGAAAATTTCTTACAAGATGCTTGTGAAGCTTTTAAAGGCTCTCTCAATTGCTGCGGAATCTCGTGGAACAGATGCTACAGGAATCAGTTATGTCCGTGAAAAGCAGATAGTCACCTTCAAGAAGCCTGTTCCGGCTCACGAATTACAGCTTTACTTCCCCAAGCACACAACAACGCTGATAGGTCATACACGCTTCACTACTCAGGGAGATGAACAGCAGAATTACAACAATCATCCATTTTGTGGGCATACAAAAACACAAAGCTTTAGTCTTGCTCACAATGGCATGATTCACAATGACAAAGCCTTGCATCGTTCACATTCTCTGCCTGATACAAAAATTGAGACAGATTCCTATGTAGCTGTGCAGTTGCTGGAGCAGGAAAAGGAAGTCTCCTTGCAGACTGTGAAAACGATGGCTGAAACGGTACAAGGTTCATTCACATTCTCGGTTCTGCGTGATGATTCTACATTATTTCTTGTAAAAGGCAGTAATCCGCTCACAATCTGGCATTTTCCTGACCTTGGACTGTATCTGTATGCATCTACTAAAGAAATCTTGCTGAATGCGGTTAGAATTGCAAGACTTCAAGAAGTATTCCATGAAGTGAAGATGCCCTCCGAAACTATCTTGCAAATTTCACCAGACGGAAGTACTTTTTCAAGCAGCTTTACAATTGCAGAGGAATATTTCAGGGGCTTTCAATACGGCTTCTATGATTGGCTGGGAGATGAGGAAATGGAAGAAGACTTCATATTGTCGGATGAGTACAGCGGTCTTGAAGATGATATTGCTCTGCTGATGTGCTGGGGCTACTCTTCAAGAGAAATTGACGAATTACTCACAGATATAGAACTCTTTGAAGAAACTGTGCAGGAAATCCGCATGATGGAGGAAATGCTTTGAAAGGAGGCGATGCGGAATGAAATTGATTTTTCTGATAGTACTCGATATGCAGGAAAAAGCGATTGGCGGAATTGCAAGAATGCTTGCATTTCTGCTGAAAAAGTAAGAACTATAGGGGCTGTTCATAATTACAGCCCCACACTTTAATTTTGGAGGAAATATTCATGAAAACTGAAACAACAACAGTAAAAAGCAAGGCGTTATTCAGCGACGACAGAACGCACAGGCTCTTACTCCGCAAAGAATGGGACAAAACAAAACCTACAGCGATGGTGGTAATGATTAACCCCAACAGTGCAGATACGCTCAATTATGATTTAACTACCATGCTTGTGATTAACAATCTTAATAAATTAGGCTATGGTGCTGTGAATATCGTTAATCTGTACAGTATCATCACGCTGAAATTAACACTGCTGAACATTTCTAATGAGGAACTTGTTGACGAAGAAAATGATACAGTGATTCAGCAGTATGCAGAAAAATCCGACATTATCGTCATTGCTTGGGGTAGCATTGGAAATTATAGTCAGCGTATCCGTGACAGACAAGATGAACTGTTGGAATGCTTAGAACCCTATGCCGAAAAACTTTACCAGATTGGTACAAAGGGCTTTCATCCGTTAACACCCAGTGTTCGCACGAAATGGGATTTACAGAAATTTGACTTGGAGGTAATCGAAAATGATGAGAATAATGAATCTGAATGACATTGAAAATGTTCATTCTAAGGCTTTAAAGGCTTATATTGAGCAGACGGTGCAAAGCTGGATTGACGAATACCAGATTGCAGAACTTGACGAAATCGGCTGTTTTGTACTTCTGAATGCAGATGAGAAAGAACTCTTTAAATCTTCCGAAATGGAATTTACAGAGATTTTGCACCTTGGAAATGAAACCTATCTGCATGGCGTAAGAATCCTCAGTGACTGCTATGGTGAGGACATCTATCTGACTATCCTGAAAGAAGGTGAAAGCAATGTTTGAATCCAATAAGCCCAAATACTTAACTCGTGGTGTGGATGCTGAAATACCGCTTGAAATTCAGCTTTTCTTGTGGAGTGCAATCGACCGTATGCCGGAAGAAAGAGATTATTTACAGGTATTCAAGCTGTCTGATGTCAACGGTTTGCAGACCATTGAACACAGTGCTGAACAGCCGGGATTTCATATGACTTACATTCTTGCAGAGGTGGAAAAACCCGTAACTGCGAAGATTTATGTCATTGATTCTGTTGATTACTGTACTATGCTTCTGGCGGAAGAATACTAAAAAATGGAGTGGGGACATGATAATTCTGTCCCCATTTTTTTAAAAAGCATGACGAACATATTGTTATATTTTTACAGAAAGGGGCAATTTGCTATGCCATTTACAGGTCATGTGAGAAAGAGAAATACAAAATCTGGTATCACTACTTACCAAATCATTGTCGAAAAAGAATCTGACACAAAAACCGGAAAGCGTGAACGCTACTACAAGACTATCAAGGGCAGTAAAAAAGATGCAGAAAGGGCTATGCGTAGCTTTATTACTGAACTGGAGAACAAGACTTTCACCAAAGAAAGCAAAATTACTGTTGCTGAATTCATGCACCAATGGTTAGACCTCTATATCAAGAATCAGCTTTCTCCTACAACAGTACAGCATTATATCGACCAGACGGAAAAATATATCATTCCTGAATTTGGTAACTTATACTTGCAGCAGATGAGAAATATTGACATTCAAAAATGGGTATTTTCTTTGCAGGAAGCATCACCGCTAACTGGTAAACCATTATCGCCTAAGACCATCAAGAATATTGTTCTGAATCTCTCAGCAGCTATGAAGAAGGCAGTCATGTTAGAACTGATTCCAAAGAATCCTTGTGACAATCTGACTTTACCAAAATTACAGAGATTTGAACCTGATGTGTACAGCATGGAAGAAGTTTCTGAATTACTCAATTGTGCAAAAAATACAGATTTGTATCTTCCCATGATGATTGAAATTTGTTTAGGTTTGAGACGTGGAGAACTGCTTGCTTTAAAGTGGCATCATGTTGATTTGAATGAGGGGATTCTTTCAGTAGAAGAAAATCTGGTAACTGTTGTGAACAAGAGAATCACCAAAACGCCAAAAACAAAAAGCGGTAAAAGACATATTCAGATTCCGCCTACACTGCTCGAACTGTTAAAAAATGTTTCAGAAGAACGCCATGCACAGCCAAATGAATATATCATATGCCAAGCTGATGGGACTCCCTACAAGAGCGATTCTTTCTCTCTGAAATTCAGAAGATTCTTGAAAGCCAATAATCTGAAACATATACGTCTACACGACCTCAGACACATAAATGCGACCATTATGCTTACTTCCGGTATCTCTCCCAAAGTAGCACAAGAACGCTTAGGTCATGCCAATTACCAAATCACAATGGATATTTATAGCCATGTATTGCAGAAAGTCGAGAAAGAAGCTGCTGACAAGATTGATTCTGCACTGTTTAGCACCGCTACAAAGTAACAAAAGCCCGAATCCTTTGAGTAGGATTCGGGAATATTTTTTCGTTTCTTGATTAACAGCGTGATTGATGTTATCGTTTGACTTTTTAAAAAAGCTCTAAAAATGGACGAAAATAACGGCATTTACGGCATTTACAGCATTTTTTAAATTAGAAAAGTGAGACAGGTAAGAAAAAATAGTTTTTAAAAAATATCGTCATTACCGTCAATAGTGTTTTAACAATAAGGGTAATATCTCAGCAATTCGTTATAATAATCTGATAATTTTTTTCGTAATTCTTCTGTTTCAGGCTGGAGAACATTACGAAGTGTTTCGCCTTCTTCCCAGGATTCATTTTTAGGAATTAAATTCATACCTACAGTACGCATATATTTATCAGAAAGGTATTCTAAAAGTTGACATAAAATTTCTACTATTTCAGATATCATAGCTTTCAGTTCAGAATCCTTAAATCTACGGATTCTGTATCTCCAGTTTCCAGTGCAAAGCAATCTGAGATTATCTCTCAGTTCTACGCTGTTGAATCCAGGCATAGAAAAATCAGTATCAATACAGGCTTCTATAGTTTCAGACCATTCATCTATGAAGTCTTGTAACATATCAGCATCATGAAGAGAAAGAGTATTTTTTTGTAGCAGTCTGTTTATTTTTTCAAAAATGCTTTCTTCTGGTGTTGATACTGTGTCTGAGTCAGCAGAAGAATTTTTTTCTGTAATTTCTGGGAGCAGCGTAACTTGAATGGAAAGTTTGCTTTTTTCTCCTATTTCTTTATTGTATTTACGGAGACTATGTTCATTTCCAGTTTGTGGACACCAATCTTCATAGGTCGCTTTACCGAGAGTGTTTTCCGGAACAACCAGTACATAATGCCAGATACCTAGTAAAAATGATTGAAATGTTATCTCAGATACATTCCGCAACTCTGCTTTTGTGATAGGTGAGCCATCAGGATTTATATAGAAAAGCTGTTCTTCTTTAATAGTTTCATCAGCAAGAACAACTTCGAGCAATGCTTTAATAAGCACATCACTTTTTTTAGAAATATCCAAAAAATGGTATGTTAAACCTGTCATGCTGCTTAAACATTCCGTATAGTGGTTTATTACTCTATTATGAAAAGCATTTTTTAATTTTTTCTGTTCAAATTCAAAGTGTGTTCCACCCCAGTTTTTACAGGATTTGAACTGATTAGTGTTATTTTTAAGAATTCTTTTTTCGCTTTCAAGATACCTCTCGAAGTCAGGATTGTATATCTTAGCTAATGCTTCCAGAAGATTGGATTCCGTTATCTCAGCGAATTCTTTTCTCTGTTTGCATATAGAAGATGACCGCTTCATTGCATCAACTAATAATACAAAGAAAGTTCCGCCGCATAAAACATAAGACTGTTTCATATTTTTCCTCCAGAAAAATAATGACTCTAATGACTGTAAATGACTGTTGACTTTTTAAAAGCAATTACTCTATAATAAAAACCATAATCAATGAATAGAGGTGAATGCCCATGTGGAATAACAGCTCGTAGTCATCAGTACAAGTACAGTAGGTTTATATTTATTATTTTATCAAATTAAATCGCTCTTGTCAAGAGCAGAAAGAAGGAATTTAGTATGAATATTATCTTATTAGTAGGCTTTATTGCTGCAATGTTTGAGTTGAAAACTAATTCTAATAATAACCTATTTATTACTTTTACAGTTGCAGTAAATCATTACAACAGCAAGACACAGACTCAGGAAGCCGATTTCATTAAGTGCATTGCTAATGGTAAAAATGCTGAAATTCTGAACAAATTCTTTACAAAAGGCAGTCCTATAGCAGTGGAAGGCACACTAAGACAAAATAATTACCAGGATAAAAATGGGGTACAACATTACAGTTATCAAGTGCAGGTAAACAGAGTTCATTTCGTTGGAAAAAAAGCAGATAACCCTGCAACGGCTGTATCAGTTGCCACAGCTACTACACCCTCAACAGCATTACCATTCCCAGCACCTCCAACCACTGCTTCAATATCTCCGGTAGCTGCTTCAGTACCTCCAGTAATCGCTTCAACCCCTCCAGCAGCAGTAACTCCAGTAACAGTTCCAGTAGCACCAGAGCAATCAACACAATCTTCACCTGTGTTATTAGAGGAACAAGCTGTAGCTGGACTGCACGCCATTTTAGAAGAGTGTGGTGACATCTTGGATGATGAATGGGTGACATTATGAGTACGACTTATCTACAGGCATTCTTGCTGTTCAGCAAGTGGAAGTATTTTATTGAAATTCGCTTCCTGAACACCCCTTTCCATACAGTTAGCGGTATTTTTACCGCTAACCCTAGGGGAGCAGAAGCATATGCTAAAGAAGTTGAAAGACTGCACTTGCAAAATCATACAGCTTATCAGGTGCTGAATGTCCTGAGTGAGAATTATCTCGCAGGGAAGCAGATTAACAAATTGATTCCGTACTCGAAGTCAACTGCTAAAGATGCAGATATTCAGCAGCTTGCACTGATAATGACGGATTTTGACCCTGTGCGACTCTCTAAGACTTCTTCAACTGATGAAGAGAAGGCACTCGCATACCAAAGATTGCTATATTTTCTATCAGATATGAAACAGGAAGGACTGATGCCGTATTTTATCACTGATTCCGGCAATGGCTATAATGCTTACTTTTATGTGGATTTGCCGAACCAGCCGGAAAATGTGAAATTACTGAAAGATTTCAACTTGATTTGTCATTACAAGTATAGTGATGACCTTGTGGACTTTGACCGCAGTGTAACGAATCCAGCTCGTTTGGCAAAATTACCTGGAACATGGGCGGTGAAAGGTGAAAATACACCAGAACGTCCGCACCGCCAAAGTAAGATACTTCTTTACAGAAATCATCTGGTTGTTACACCAAAATCAGCAATTTATGCGTATGTCCAGAAGAATCGTTCGCTGCTTCAACCTCAGCACACCGCTGTGAAATCAGCAGCAGGAATACAATATTCTGGTACGAGTGGTTCTGCAAGAGGAAAGGTCACTGTATTACCTGATGCAGAGGGTTATATCAATAGCTATGGCTGGAAGTACTGGGAAAAGCTAGCTGATAAGGGTACAATGTATGTACTGCCGACTTGTCCGTTCAATCCGGCACATGATAATGCTGCTGCATTTATATTGGCATTTCCAGACGGTAAGGCAATGTTTAAATGCCATCATAATGGCTGTTCTGGAAATGATATTCACAAACTGTTGAAAATTTATCCCGACACACAAGCAAAGGAGTAAGATATGCAAAATAATGTAAATATCGAGGATTTTGAAAGTTTTTACGAGGAACAGGAAGATTTGTCTTTCATGGATTATGCTGATGCTGTTGATGCACTACCCTGTGATTCCCCTCCGATTCTGGAGGGGGAGAACATGGAAATCATGACTCAGAATACTGGTTCGCCTGATTTCCCACATGTTTTAGAAGATGATGATAAGGCTACTATCTTGTATAACCATGTAATTCAGCACAGCACTTTTCTGAAAGACGACAAGAATAATCATTATATTAAATACGAAAATCTTATTGGTAAAACTGTAAGGGCTGATAGCGAAGAGTTTAATGAGCTTCTGTATAGCATTGCTGTTTCAGAACTAGGTAAGGTCTACGGTTCAACTACCGTGAAGAATGTGAATAAAAATATTAGTTCAATAGCCGGACAGTATGCACAAGAAGCAACAATCGGTACTCGTTGTGTGGAAAAAGATGGCATATTGTATTACTGGATTAGTGATGGTGTTGTTCTTGGTATTGGCAATGGTATGTTTTATGATGGCAGCAACAGTGATGTGATTTTTATCAAGAACAGTACCTCTCTTCCACAAGTAATGCCGGACTTTAATTCTCCGGCAGAAGCCTTGCCGGAACTGGTTAGGAAGGCATTTAATATCAGCCCTCAGAATATGCTGAGATTTCTGGCACAGCTCTGCTGCTTCTACCTGCCGTATCTGAATACACCGCTTCTGATTCTTTCAGGAGGACACGGCACAGCAAAATCTACAACAGCTAAGAAAGTAGTGAGTTTAACAGACCCTTCTTATACGGATGTCTCCTATATTCCGAAGAAGGAAGATGGTTTAACCTCGATGCTTGCTGCTAAGTATATTGCCGCTTTTGATAACGTTGAGAAGTTATCTGCACAATTTTCAAATCTCTTATGTATTGCTTGCACTGGAGGATACGACAGCAAACGCAAGCTGTACAGTGATGCAGAGCTTGTAAATATTCCACTGAAATGTCATATTATTATGAACGGCATAGGGGATTATGTTTCACGTCCAGACCTTGCAGAACGCTCCAATGTTATCTACCATGAGCCACTTCAGAAAAGGCTCACAGAGAAACAGATATGGACTGAATTCAATGCTCTGAAACCTGCACTGTTAGGCAGTATCTTTAACACGCTTCGTATCGGTCTTCCGATGGTTGATGAAATGGCTAAGACCTTCACTCAGCTTCCTCGTATGGCAGATTTTGCAGTGCATGGAGCAGCTTTTATTAAAGCAATGGGCTTGAATCCGGCAGAATTTCTGAAAGAGTACAGTGCAGCTAACAATGCTTTTGTTGGTGATTGTGCTGAGAACGATGACTTCTACGCACTGATTAAGGAGTTCCTGCTAGCACAGAAGCAGCCTTGGACTGGTAAGGCTTCTGAACTTCTTTCCGATTTGAAAGCATTTGCAAATTTAAATCATCTGTACTTTGAGAAGACCAATGCTGCTGCACTTTCAAGAAAGCTGAGTGGTGGTGCTGATGACCTCTTGAAGATGGGGATTGTGGTACATGTTAGAAGTACTAATCCGAAATCCATCACATTACAGTTTAATAATACAACCACTAATCAGTAAGCCAACTAAGGGTATGGATGTCCTGATGGGCATCCATGAACCCTACAAATATCATAAGTCTGAGTATGACTCAGCAGAAAGGAAACAGGATCATGAAAAAATATTATAGCCAATTAAAATTTTATACAGATTATGAAGAACCTATGTGCAGTATTCTCTCTGCTGCTAAAGACGGAATTCCTAAAATGAAAATCGGAAAGAAGTATCAATTAAAGCAGATTGTAGAGCTTGGTAAGGCTGGATTATGGGATAGCCTGACAAATTATCAGAAAAAGTGTGTTGGAGCAACATTTTCTGCCAAATGTGGGAAAGGGGAATTTTCAAGCATTAAAATTGATGACCCTGAAAAATCTCCTTTAAAGTATATAAAGGATTGATTTTCAAAGCCGTCCTGTTCGTTTGAGCAGGGCGTTTTTTTATGGTTATGGCGAATAGGATTTCATATGCTGTACCAATTGAAGAATCATATCAGCATCACTTTCAGACAGCTTGCTGATTTCAGCTATTAGATGATTCTTCATGACTGGATTCTGTGTTTGTTCGTCAAAAAAGTCACAGGGAGTAACATTTAAGTACTCACATATGGCAAGAAACTCTCCCATTGATGGCATGGCACGCCCAGAGGAGATACTTTGAATATAACTTTTGCTGTGTCCGAGGTCAAGGCTCATTTGATACTCTGACACATTTTTGTTGATACGCAGTTGAGTAATGCGTTTTCTGACGAAATCTTCTGTAGCCATAGTAAGCACCATCCCAATAAGAATTATATTTATTATACTATATTTTATTTGTCTATACTACCGATTTTATCAGGAATTACTATTGACATATACCGTTAAAATTAGTTATAATAGAATTAAAGGGACGATACCAGCAGGAATACATTTTTTGAAAAAATATAAAAAGCACATCAGTCTGTATAACCGATGTGCCGGATATTTCGTAAAATACAGCCATTTCAGAAGAAATAGCTAAACTATCCGGAATATCGGTTAAATACCATCATGGCTGACGAAAAATCTGACGGCTGATATGCTTTACTTAATAGCCTCCAGCAGGCTCATACAGGCTTGCTTTCT
>JAZQIL010000081.1:0-12486 GCA_045541055.1 Oscillospiraceae bacterium | reverse complement strand
CAGCAGAGCCAGCGCCGCCGGCAGTGCCTTTCTCCAAAATTTTCGTTTCATAAAAGACCTCCTTTACGCACAAAAGCGCACCCCACGGGAGAGACTTATCCCATAGAGTACGCTTGTATCGTTGTATTCAGTTGTGAAAAGGGCGCAGTTATGCCAGTCCAGTCCAGTCCAGTCCAGTCCAGTCCAGTCCAGTCCAGTCCAGTCCAGTCCAGTCCAGTCCAGTCCAAGTTTAGCACCGTTCGGCATAGTTGTCAACCCCTTTCTGAAAATTTAATTGTAAATTTTTCATGAACGAAAATTACAATTTCTATCTATTATTTTAGCACCTCAAAGATAAAAAGTCAATACTTTCTGCGTGAACGGTCATTTTTTTGCGTGAACGGTCATTCTGAAAGCTTGTTTTTTCATTTTTCCTATGATATAATATCTATATCAGGAAATTTTGCTTTAACGAGGTGAAGTACATGGACTTGAATATTGCCGTTGTCGATGACCTTGAAACAGACTGTAAACGCATTGAGGAGTGCATCGGACAATATTTTTTTGACCGACACAAGACGGTCAGTGTCGTTCGGTATTACAATGCCGAGGATTTTTTGAAAGCCTACCGCAAGGGAGAATATCAGATTATGTTCCTTGATGTCATCATGGGCGAGATGAACGGTCTGGAACTTGCAAAACGTCTGCGGAACGGAGATAAGGATATTTGTATTATCTTTATGTCCTCTACAAGAGATTTTGTGTTTGAAACTTTTCCTTCTGCTCCCGAAGGCTATCTCTGCAAGCCATTTGAATATGCTGCCTTTGCGGAGGTCATGGACAGAACACTTAACAAGTTGTTTGCGGAAAAAAAGTATTTTAAGATACAGCTGACGTGCGGTGAAATTGATGTTGCTTCCGAAGAAATTGTTGCTGTACTTTCCAATAACCATTCTGTCAGTGTAAAAATGATAACAGGTGAAATATTGGAAAGCAATATGCTGTTCTCGAATTTTCAGACGTTTCTGGAGAATGAGCCGAATTTCCTTGAATGCAACCGTGGCATCATTATCAACATGGACTATGCTTTACAGTTCAGGGGAGATACCATTATTATGCAGGATAAAACGACTTATCCTGTCCGCAGACGGGGACGAAAAGACATTTCTTCAAAATTCACGATATACTTGGCAAGAAAATTACGGCAGGGATTTAGCACATGAATATGAATTTAACTGTACGTTACATGATAGAACTTGCCATGACCGTTCCTGCCGCTGTCGTTGCGATCATGCCCATGTATTACAGCCGAAAAGTCAAAAAGCCGTTTCTGTTCGGAGTGCTTGCCATTATGCTGACTGCTGTCATCTTTGGCGGAGGAGTGCTGTGTGCTATGACAGGTACCAAATCAAATACAGTCATTTTCCCGTCTATGATTGCATTCTTCATAGCCTATAATTTTTGTTTCGACCTTTCCGTGCCTAAGAAACTTTTCTGTTTTGCAAATGCTGTGATGATATGTGCGTTTTCTGCTACCTACACCACATTTCTTACTGCACCTATGGAACTTGATAATGCAGAGAATGTATTCAAAGCTGATTCCGGCTTAATATGTTTAGGTGTTGCCTGTGTTGTGGGAGCAGTATTCTCCAAGACATTGCTTGTGCGGTTTCCTGAATTGTTTGAAATGGACAGTGTTAATCCTGCATGGAAAATACTGATGTTTGCACCTATGGTAACTGCTGCCGCTGTCATCTGGATGAATCCAGTCAGTGCCGAGAATGTCATGACAGGCAGACTTCGCCCAATCTGTATTGTTGTTTTGCTTTCCATTCCGCTGGTTGCATTTTTCCTTTACTATATGCTGTGGTGGCTCTCAAAAAAGATTATCGTGACAGAACAATTACAGCAAAGCTACGACCTTTTGAAAATGGAAGAAAAGCAGTACCGCAGGACACGGCAGTATTTACAGGATACAAGTGAGATACGCCATGACTTCCGTCAGCATATCATTTACATCAGCGAACTTCTGGAACAGGGACAGACTGAAAAAGCAAAGAAATATCTCTCACCGATAGTAGAAACTGTCAGCCGTACTCACAGGGTAATATGTTCTAATCAGGCGGTTGATGCAATTGCCAGTCATTATGACGATATAGCAAGGTCAAAAAATGTTGTGATAAGCTGGTCATTTACCCTCACCGATGAACTGCCCATAGACGAAGCGGATATGTGTGCAGTTATGGGCAATCTTGTTGAGAATGCTATTCAGGCAGCAGAACAGCTTGAAGGCGATAACAGGCTCGTCAATGTTCGGATAGGTATGCTGAACCCTGAAACACTTGTTATCTCCATTTACAATGCATATAAAGGACGTATTATCCTTGATAAAAATGGTCTGCCAGTTACCGAAAAGAAAAATCATGGTATTGGTCTGAGGTCTGTCAGAAATATTGTAGAGCAATACGGCGGAACAATGGAGATAGAAACACACAATCAGATATTCAATGTCAGTATCCTGATGTATAAACCCGATGAACAGAATACTTTATAGATTCATTTGAACCTAAATGGCGACTGTGATTAACCGCAGTCGTCTTTTTTTCGGGACATATTTTGTCAAATGCTCTAAAACTTAATGAAAATTTGAAACGTCAATTTATAGTCTTATCAGACAATTGAGTAAGTTCCTTTTTGTGCAATAGATAGAATTTCAGATTTTCCGCAAACTTTTTATTAGAAATCAGGTTGACAAATCCAAAATCCTCGGATGATTTATAGAAGAAGATTTTTCGGTAACTTTCCAATGCAAAAATCGGGAAAAGTTTCTGAAAATCCAAGAAATATGAAATCAGAGGGAAACCGCCCGAAAAAGGCGGTTTGAAAAGTAGCAAGCACGGCGGTCATGGTACACAAAAACGAAGTTTTGTGTTTTGACCGCACAGCTTGTCAGGGGAAAAATCCCCTAAAACCCCACCAACAGAAAGGATAATATGAAAGATAAAATCAAAAGAACAAAGGTTGTAAAGACCCGAATGAGCGATGAAGAATTGGAGTATTTCAACCGCAAGTTTGAACTAAGCGGCTTGAAGTCAAAAAGCGAATTTATGAGAATGATGTTTTTCGAGGGACTTGTGGTGAAATTCAGTGATGATGATATGCAGTTTCTGATGCGACAAATCAGCGGTATGACAACGAATATAAATCAGATAGCTACACGGGTAAACAGTACCGATAAAATTTATGCGAATGACATTGAGGAAATCAGGCAGAAACAGGAGGAGATATGGCAGCAACTAAGATATTTGGAATCACAGCTACAGTTGGTCAGGCAATAGCCTACATAGCCGACTCGAAAAAGACAGAGAACGGCTTGTATATTTCGACCTGTATGTGCAGTCGTGAGCCGTCAAAAGCGGCAAAAGAATTTGAGGAGATTACAGCCAGAGGCACAGGCAGAAGTTCCATACTTGCACAGCACTTTATTGTCAGCTTTAAGCCGGGGGAAATTACTCCGCAGAAAGCCTTTGAGATTGGCATGGAAATATGCGATAAGTTCCTGAAATTTCAATACCAATACTATCTCGCTGTTCACACCGATAAAGACCACATTCATCTGCATACGATTTTCAATAACACGAATGTCATAAACGGCAGGACTTTTGAGTATCTGGAGAACCGCCACACTTCACAGCAGGACAGGTCTTTTCAAAAGCTGAGAAATGTTACTGATGAGGTCTGCCGTGAGCATGGGCTTTCAGTCATTGAACACCCCGAACAAAGTAAAGGAAAGTCGCATTGGGAATGGGATATGAACCGTCAGGGACTTTCATGGAAAGCCAAGCTGAAAAATGCCATAGACAAGGTAGTTTCTGAAAGCGAAAACTTTGAGGATTTTCTCCGCAGATGTGCCGAGAACAGAATACTTGTGCAGTATAATCCCGAACACAGGATAGACCTGAAATTCATGCTTGCAGAGCAAAAAGAAAGAAATCCAAGGGCTAAATATACAAGAAGTCGGACTCTGGGCTGGTTTTATGAAACTCCGCAGATAAAAAGTCGAATAGCTATGTGCCATGGTGAAGTGACATATACACCGAAAACAAAAATCCGCATTGTTTCGGAGAAAACTCCCGAAAACAAATTTATTCAGGATGCCATTGACCGTGGCAATATGAAAGTTGCAAGTATCGCAAAAAATATCCTCACACAGTATGGAGTTTCACCTGAAAATATGCGTTCAGCAGCTATGCAGGCTTATGCCCAGAGAGGAAAATTGTCAGCAGAACTGAACCGCTTACAAACAGAAATCGAGGACAGCAAAGTGGTACTGAAAGTATTGAGGCGGTATCACAAGGTCAAAGGCATTCATGCGGAACTGAAAAATCTAAGCGGACGGAAAGAAAAGAAGTTCCGTGAACATAACAGTTATGAATTGCAGGAGTACCGAGAGGTTAGCCGTCAATTGTTGGAATGGTATCCCGCCAAGCAATTGCCAAGCATTGACGAATTGGAGCAAAAAATAACCGTCCTTACACAAGAACGGTCGGAGAAAAATGAATTGTATAAGTCTGTCAGTCAGAAGTCCAAAGATTTGGCACAGGTACAGCAGACAATAGAAGAATTTTTACGGCAGGAACGTGCCGTGCAGGAGCAGAATAAAAAGCGGAAAAAGAATGGAGATTTGGAATGATTATTCTCTGCCAATTTCACGCAAAATACGTTTTTCAAAGTGAATAAGACGAGATAGGTAATACTTTTTGACTTCTTCAAAAGGTATCCATATATCAGCATTCTCTATTTTAATACAGACACGCTCCAGTATAATTTCTCGGTCAGACTTATTCGGCATACGATTATTGTCACGATAAAATCAGAGCGTTTCAGCATACAGCCATTCTTGAATACGTTCACGCTGTTTCATTTTCAAATCTGTAAAGTTCTTGTTAGGGTTCATGTTTTTCCTGATACTCCCTTAGTGCTGTCAGCAATAGCTTATTCACGCTCATTCCCTGCGATTCCGCATAAGCCTTAATTTTATCACGCTCGCCCTTTGGAACATTCACACGGATATAATCATAATGCCCTTTAATATATTCCGTGTTTGGAGAAGATTTCTTTCTTGGCGGAGTGCAGTCTTTACAATACTTCTGCGAACCGGAAGTTACAGTATAAGTCTTGCCACATAACGGACAGACTTGTTCACTTCCAATTTTCACAGAAGTGCCTGACTTTTTCTTTTCTGTATACGCACGGTTACGCTGGACTTGCACCTTGTCACGGCAGTAAACGCAGTATTTCGCACGGTTCGATGCTGTCTGAAACTCCATACCGCAAATCTCACATTTTCGTGTGAACATCATATCACCTCTTAAATTATTGTTATCTCTATTTTATCAGATGTTGGGTGTAAAGTCAAGCATAACCGAAAATTTGTTAAAATCTCACTGGGGAAAACTGAAAAAATTATACTGAGTGCGGCACATTGACAAATTTATTACTCTCCTGAAAATTATACTTGACATTGGGTGCATATCATAGTATAATATAATCACAACGAAACACAAACAACGACTGCAAAAGGAGTATCTATGAAAAAAATTATAACAGCTTTATGCTGTACAGCACTGATGTTCGGTACAAGCCTGACCGCTTATGCCACTGAAATGCTTGACCGTGATTACATTGAAACCGAAATTTGGGAGGATATGTGGAATGGCAAGGATGATGACGGCACAACTTTCCCCGAAGCATCATACAAGCATTATCTGCTTGATGAGTGGCTCAATAGCAACTATGGTTCTGATGAATACAACTGGACAGAACTTGGCGGACTGAAACACGATTACAAGCGGTATTATCAAAACATGACAGAAGATTGGGATTTCAATGATGATAATAGTGGTAATTGGACAATAGAAACTCCTGAACACAGCTATTCATTCAGCTTATGTCAAGGTACATGGAACATGACCGATGAAAACGGAGACACCGTGGCAAGTTTTCTGCCATTCAGCACTTTGGAAAAGGAGGAGGATAGTACAAACGACTATGAAATTCATGACAATGGTGCAGACAGTCCGAGAGTTATCGGAAAGGTCACAGGCGGAGCGGAAAAGCCTTCTGACGGCACAGAAACAGCAGAGGGTACTGATACTGCCGAGAGCGTTGCAGGCAGTTCTGAGAGCAATACAGAGCGTTCAGGAGCAAATCCGATTGCATTTGTTGCAGGAGCTGCCGCAGTTATTACAATCGGCGGAGTTGGATTTTACATGACGAAAAAGAAGAAATGAGAGGTGCTTTTATGATTTTTCAGAGCAAACAGACTGTGAACGGCAAGCCAGTATGGGCAGTCGATACCGAAACTCTGACCGTTATCCATATCACAAAAACAGGTGAAACAGAACAGCACAGCTTCTGGCACGACTGTGTGAAATATCATCTGCACTACTGCGAGGAGAATTATCCTGAGCGTTTGCAGAAACTCGTTGACAGCGGAGAAATTTATCGTTACCTCAATGAACTTGACATTAAAGTCACAGATGCAGTCGGAGAACAGGCGGAACTTCTGATGAAGAATAATCGTGAGTATCAGACTGCCAATGAAATCGGAGATTTGTACAAGATTGGTGCTATCGGGAATGCTTGCAGACAGGATGCAAGGGAAATGGTCTTTGCAGCTATGGTGTATGTATAAAATCAAAGGCGGGGATTTAGCTGAATCCTCGCCTTTTTATATTACTCTTTCAGAATCAATGTTGATTATGAAAGAAATTTATAATCATGATATGTTTTCTCTGAGCCATACGAATAGTCTGAACTGTTCCGCTTTTCATGTTCCCATTCCAATAGCAGAAACAGCAGTCAGAAAGTTCAATCATACGGGCGTTTCTCTGTTTCATACAGCCGTCAAAATATCGTTCTGAAATCTGCTCAACAGAATCAGCCTGTTTCAGAATGGAAAAATAAATCTGTTTCTGATTTTCTGACCATTTGCAGGACTGATTTTCAGGCGAGCAGGGCAGAATCATGTGCAGTTTGATTTGAGGATATTTTTCACGGAGTTGCAGAACGGTTTGAGCCGTGAGCATATCCCAGCCGATTGCAGCACCGTTGTAGAAATCTGTAATTCCTGCGTTTTTAATCGCTCTTTCAAGAGCATTATATAATCTTGATTTCAAATCTTCTATGTCACAAGATAAATTTCTGTGACCTGTAAAACACGCTGTTTTCATCAATATCACCCTGATTTTCAGATTGATATTTCCGGATTCCGTGATATAATAGAAACAGAGTTTTCCGAAAGTGTAACCCTTGACGAATTTTGAATAAAAATACAGCGTGTTTTCAGGCATTTTTAATTGTCATTGACAAAGTTTTTGACGGCATAAAAATTCAGGCAATTTCCTGAACAAGATTCATGCAGGCGGTTTTCCGTTCCATTGAGGTATGGAGATACACTCTCATAGTCACATTCGCACCGGAATGACCTAAGATTTCGGACAAAGTTTTCACATCAAAGCCCTGCTGTAAGGCATTTGTGGCGAATGTATGACGGAGAGAATGAAACTTTTTTGACGGTACTCCTGCTTTTTTAAGTACGGATTTATAACGGTTTGTAAAGCATCTCGGCTCAACAACTTTTTCTGAACCCGAAATAATATAATCGCTGTCATTTTTTCTTACCTGACATAATTCATTCAGAATGAACACAGGCAGGGGTATTTCACGAACAGAAGTTTCTGATTTCGGTGAAGTAATCATGACGGCAGATTTACTTTTATCGGTTGAATGGCTGATTCGCTGAACCGTTTTTGTGACTTTGAGAACACCATGCTCAAAATCAATATCTTTCCATTGCAAGGCACATAATTCTCCGATTCTTACGCCTGTATAGACTGCAAGTTTGATTCCGGTAACAGTCGGCTCGGAACTGCCGTTTAAGGTCTGAAATAATGCTTTCTGTTCGGAACTGCTGAAAGTTTCCGTTTCTTTTTTTACGGCTTTCGGCAGTTCCACATTTCTGACCTGATTCAGAAAATTGTGTGCAGTTTCTGCCCATTTTGCGACAGATTTAATCATAATGACCATATCGCCAACGTATTTTGCTGATAAGCCCTGACTAATTTTATCTGCAATGAATTTTTCAAGCATTTCTGCCGTCAGTGCGGAATATTTCAACTGACTGAAATAAGGCAGAATATGCTTGCTAATCTTATTCTGATAACTTGCAAAACTGCTCTCTTTGATATGATTTCTGCGGTTTTCAAGCCACATCTGCATAATATCTGACACCAGATAGTGACAGTTTCTTGACGGTGTAAAGGCTTCATTCCGCAGTTTATCAAGTTTTTCCTTTGCTTCGGTCATAGTTTTTCCGTAGACAGACTTGTATTTTCCCGTTCCTTTGTAGTAATATCTGCCCTCCCACCGACCGTCCGCACGATGATAGATGTTGTTCCCTCTTTTCATTTTGCTGTCCTCCTGCTGACAAAAATATTGACGGTATAGAAAATTCTGCCTGTTGATTCTGCACATCAATTTACCTGTCAGAAGATGATATTTTGTCTGATTTATCAACTTTCTGAAATTACAGTTGACTTGTCTTTCTGTTTGTGGTAAAATAATTACAGATATTTCTGACTGATTTTGTGGAATATCAACAGAAACAAGTACAGAACTGAACCTTGTAATCAGGAATTTTTCTATATCTCTGTTTTCCTGAATGGTTACAATTTATGACAGTTTTCTAAAATATCAGCATTCAGGCGAACCCTTTTTCTCTCTGCGGATTCGCCTTTTCTATGCCTTTCTGACTTTGATTTCGGTGGATTCAAAGTTGATTATTCGATACCTTGATTGTTTTTACTCTTGGATTTAGACTTATCTTTTGGAGTTCTCGGCTTTTTGGCAATCTTCATTGCATCACGTTTCAGTTTGGCTCTCTCAAAATAGCAAGTTTTTTCACGTTTCGGAGCATTTTTCTTAGCCTCGACAGCTGCCTTGTTCAGTTCATCGGTCAGCGTTTTCAGGCGCTCCTCTTTACTGTCAAGTTCATCCTGCTGGGGAAACGGTTCTGCAACAATCTTCTGTGCCTCAGCATGGTCAAGGCGGAGTTTTGCAAGATTTTCCTTTGTGCTTTCAATTCTGCCGTCAATGTTGTAAAGTGCGGATTCAAGACGGTTCAGATTGTGTGCAAAACTCTCTATCAGCTTTGTGCTGTGTACAGCCTGTCCCTGCATTTTTGCTGTCATGCCACCGCCCATAGCAGAACTGTTGACTGTAACAGACAGGTCAAATCCCTGAAAACTGCCTATTTTTACAGGAGTATCAGCAACTCTGATACTAAGTGCCGCATCTTCAAAAGCCTTAGCTGCTTCCTTGCGGTCGGTATATTCCGTATCCTGAATAGTAATCTTGAATACAGGAAGTTTGCGTTCAGAATCAATGGGAAGTTTGCGGAGCGTTTCACGGTCAGCATATAATCCGTCAAGCGTTGCCTGCAAACGCTTTTCCTTATCGGGAAAAACTGCTATTTTATCCTGCATTTCATAGACCGTATTTTTATGTTCTGATGCCAGCACACGCAGTTCCTTTACCTCATTTTCAAGCATGAGTTTCTCTTTTATTCTCTCATCACCTGTGCAAAGTGCCTTGATTTCGGAGTATGTGAGAGCCTGCTGGTCGACGTCCTCACAGCGTCTTGCAGGAGCTTTGCTTGTCATAATCTGACTGATGAACTTCTGCTTGTTCTCCAAAGTCTGGTAGGAATATGCGTCAAACGTACCCTTTGTAACATAGCGGAAAATCTGAACATTCTTGTTCTCATTGCCCTGTCTGATGATACGTCCGGCGCGCTGCTCCAGATCCGCAGGTCGCCAAGGAATATCAAGGTCATGGACGGCAATCAGCTTTTTCTGGACGTTAGTACCCGTTCCCATTTTGGCGGTCGAACCCAAGAGGATTCTCACTTCTCCCGAGCGTACTTTGTCAAAAAGTTCTGCTTTCTGCTTTTCGGACTTTGCATCATGGATAAATGCGATTTCCTCCGCAGGAATCCCCTTTGCTATCAATTTGTCACGAATATCAGTATACACGCAGAAGTCGCATTCTTCTTCAAGACTTTCACGCTCTGCCGCTGTTTTATTGTCATCACTGTTTTCGTCGTCAATCTCTGCATCGCCTGTCGCCTTATGCGGTACTCCCAAATCACAGAAAATTATCTGTGTCAGCTTGTCCTCGGCAGTTTCGGCATGGATACGGGCAACATTCTCAACGCATTTGTTGAGTTTGGTATCAGGATCATCTTCAAATGATGTGTCAATCAAACGTGGATCAAGACCGAGTTTCCGTCCGTCCGAGGTTATCTTCAACATATTGTCGATTGACGGATCAACATTTCCTGCATTGATAGCATCGGCACGGTCAGCCAGTTCCTGCACAAGTTCCTGCTGGAACGGAGTTGCCTCCACCTGTACGACCTGATAGTCGCAGTCAGGAACATTCAGTTTCAGCGTGTCAGCAGTACGAATATCTGCAATCTGCTGAAACATTGACATGAGTTCGGGCAGACCGCTGTAATTCGCTATGCGTGTTCGCTCTTTGAAACCATTTCCTGCAGGACGGAGTTCCCAGTCAGTCTTTTGCTCCCCAAAAACCGAAATCCAATTATCAAAGTGCTGCAATCCGTGATCTTTCAGAAAGTCATATTCAAGATAACGCATCATGGTATGCAGTTCTGTGATTGAATTCGATAATGGCGTGCCAGTTGCAAAAATACATCCTTTACCACCTGTTTTTTCATCAAGATAACGGCATTTCAAAAACAAATCAAGTGCCTTCTGTGATGCAGACTGCGAAATTCCGGCTATATTTTGCAATTTCGTGGCGACGAACAAATTCTTGAATTCATGTGCCTCATCAATAAAGAGCCTGTCCACGCCAAGGTGTTCAAAAGTCAGTGTATTGTCCTGATTTGATTTTTCCAGTTTGTCAAGCTGTTTCTGCAAACTCTTACGAGAGCGTTCCATAGCCTTAATCTGAAATTTTGAACCGTCTTTCTTTTTTAATTCCTCAATGCCTTTAAGAATATCATCAATCTGCGACTGTATTGTCATGACCTGTCTTTCCTTAGAAACAGGAATCATGCCAAGCTGTGAGTGACCGATAATGACCGCATCGAAATTACCTGTTGCGATTTTGGCGAATAACTGCTGACGGTTCTCTTTTTTGAAATCCTTTTTTGTTGCAACAAGAATATTCGCAGACGGATAGAGCCGCTGAAAATCCTCTCCGATTTGCTCCGTCAGATGATTAGGCACAGCAAACAGTGATTTTGTACATAGTCCGAGCCTTTTGCTTTCCATTGCAGTTGCAATCATCTCGAACGTCTTGCCAGCCCCCACGCAGTGTGCAAACAGCGTATTACCGCCAAACATAGCATGAGCAATCGCATTTTTCTGATGAGAGTGCAGCTGAATATCTGCCGACATCATTGGAAATGTCAGGTGGCTGCCATCAAATTCACGGGGACGGATAGAATTGAATAATTCATTGTAGCGGTTGACAATATCTTCTCGTCTGGCAGGATCTTTGAAAATCCAGTCCTTGAATGCCTTTCGCATATCCTCCGCTTTACGCTGAACGATTCGTGTTGCATCAACATCAACGACACGCTTTTCTTTGGTATCACCCAAGCCGTCAGGCACTTCAATAGTCTTGTAAACTTTTGGATCTTGCAGATTGAGGATATGCTCAAAAATATCATAAGCATTCATTTTGTGACTACCGTATTTCTGCGTAGCAAGCACCGATTTGTCGGAGGATTTATTGCTGACATAAAACGAATTTGTATGGTCGGAATACTCCACACCAATAACGGTAGATTTATTCCAGCGAGCCGTTGGACTGTCACTGCGCTGATAAGAAGGAGTCTGCAACAGTTCATAGATAAACTGTTCATAATATTTCGGTTCAAGCCATGCTGCACCGAGTTTAATATCAATATCGCCTGCTTTCAGCGGTTCAGGCATTGCTTTTTTGAGTGCAGATACATTGATGTTGAAATCCGCATCATATTCGGCAATTTCTTCCGCTGCACGCAGTTTCGCACGAATATCGCCAGACAGATATTCACTTGCAGTCTGATAATCATTTTCTGTATGGGGAACTTTGAAAATCTCGCCCACAAGGTCGTGCTTTAATTCATCCTCGCTCATGCCCGTCAGCCTGCCCATGTACTCAAAATCGACACGAGCCTTTTCAGCCACAGACAGCGTGAGTGCTTCAAGAGCCGTATCAACGTGTTCCACAGCCTTTGGCGGTACGATAGTACGCTTTGTGAAAATATCAGATTTTGCTTTCAGCTGATTCTTGTCATAGTCCTTTTCAAGACCTGCAACGAGATTATAGGACACATCCTCACCGAAATACCTCTTGTTGCTCCGTGAATGAATAAGCCCATATTTCTTGTAAAAATCGTCATATATGGTATTCAGCTTTGCCTGC
>JAZQIL010000080.1:0-17898 GCA_045541055.1 Oscillospiraceae bacterium | reverse complement strand
CGAAGAATAATGTGTGCAATATTTGGATTCTTAGACTATGGAAAGAAAATTTCTTACAAGATGCTTGCGAAGCTTTTAAAGGCTCTCTCAATTGCTGCGGAATCTCGTGGAACGGATGCTACAGGAATCAGCTATGTCCGTGACAAACAAATAGTAACCTTCAAGAAACCTGTTCCGGCACACGAATTACAGCGGCACAATGAAGTCCGTTTCATTCTCATGCGGAAGTTTCTGAATCAGTTCCAGAATGTAGGCAGGCAACTGAATCGTTCTTGTGCTTTTTTCAGTCTTACAGCCGTTACGCACCTGATAGCCGTCATCGGTCATGATAATCGTCCGCCTGATACGGATTTTTCTGTGTTCGGAATCTACGTCCTGAAACTGCAAACCGATAACCTCACCGATACGCAGACTAAGCCACAAAGCAAGCAGTACAGGCAATTCAATTTCTGTTCCTCTGACAATGCTGAACACCGTTTCAAATGACGGCAGTTCTTTTTCTTTTCTGGTGAGTTTCGGAAGTTTGATGTTGTTCAGGTTGATATTGACATCGTACATTTTCAGCACCGATTTCAGAAAGCCATAGGCATTCTTGACATATTTCGGACTGACCCTTGCACTCTCCAGATTGACCGCCCTTTGAATATCCATAGAACGCAGAGCAGAAAGTTTCGTATCATGAATACACTTGAAACAATGCTTTGCAATCTGACGGTAACCTCTGATTGTTGTCAGTTCAATGACATTCGCACGGCTTTCGATGTACATCTCCATAGCCTTATGAACCGTCACATTCTTGTCTGTCAGTTCCTCACGGGTCTGTTTGAAGTCCTCTGCCATCTTGATAGCTTCCCATTCGGTCTTGGCGGTAAAGGACTTGTAAATTCTCTTGCCGTTTTCGTTATATCCGGCAGCAACAACGGCTCTGTAACTGCCGCTTGGTAATTTCTGTACTTTCATTACAACACCTCATTTAGACAGGCGGTATAATGAAGCTGATAATTTTACAAATCTATTATACCACAGTTTTGAGAATTTGTAAACAGCTTTCTGAAAAAATAATATAAATCAAGTCAAGAAAATGGCGTACAGGCGTACCAATGGCTAAGATACGTCGTTTTAAGGCGTACATCAGGGTGAACATAAGACGTTCGGTGTACGCTGTACGCAGTCAGTACGTCAGCTTGTACGCCTAATTTTGGCTATATTTCGGAATTTGTACGCCTGTACGCCATAATCAGAGGTTGACCTTATAATACTATTTTTTCAGAAAGCCTGATGAGAACTTAAATCACAGGCTTCGGACGGAGCCATCAGCCTATGAAAGAAGTCAGCGTACCAACTGACCGACGGAGCAAAATTACTTTTGAATGGCAAAAGTAACGCCATAGTACTTGTGTCAATAGGGAAACCTATCAACACAAGTACATGGCGGCAGCCGTTCCCCCTGCACTCCCTTTTTTTCTAACTATAATTGAGCAAATTTCAAGAATTCCGTTATTCTGCACAAATGTAGTCAGCAAATGAGCTGATTTAAATATAGATAAGAATATTTTTAGTATATATTTGATGCGATATTTTGTACAGATTGCTGAATTTGCTCATTTATAGTTTCTAACCCTTGAAAATTTTGAAATTATCTTGCAATTTTCGCTAAAAAATGGTATAATATACAAAAGAATCTCATGAGGTAATACAATGGCTACTATGACGAAAAATTTCAATGCACAGACGATTACACCAGCTTCCGGCAATCATCCAAGGCAATTGTATGAGCATCAAGTGGAAGCGTGTCAGGCACTGGATAAAATCAATCAGAAATCTGTATTTCATACACTTCTGGTACTGCCTACAGGCGGTGGAAAAACATTGACTGCTGTACACTGGCTTCTGAAAAATGCAGTTGACAAGAAAAAGAAAATTCTCTGGTTAGCACATCGTCATCTGCTTCTGGAACAAGCGGCAGATACATTCGCACATAATGCTTATACAGATATTATGCTGAATCATACAACATTCAATTATCGTATGATTTCAGGAATTCATGACAAGCCGGTACATATCAAGGAATTAGATTCTATTCTGATTGCCGGAAAAGACAGTATTATCCGCAGTCTGCATTATCTTGACAAATGGCTTGCAAATGAGGATATTTTTCTTGTCATTGACGAGGCACATCATGCGGTTGCGAAGTCTTACAGAAAAATCATTCAGTATGCAGAAGAACACGCTAAATCCGTGAAATTATTAGGACTGACAGCAACTCCGTTCCGGACGGCAGAAGAAGAAAAAGGTGCACTGAAACAGATTTTCACAGATGATATTGTCTACAAAACTGACCTGACTGCTTTGATTGAAAAGAAAATCCTCTCCATGCCTTATTTTGAAGAATGTGAAACAAAAGTTTCTTTTTCAGAACAGCTTGGCTTACAGGCAATCAAAAGCATTGAACATCTGGACATTCTGCCGGAAGATATTGCGAAAAAAATCGGCGGTCATTCCGAGCGTAATCATTTGATTGTGAAAAAATATCTTGAAAATTATCAGAAATATGGACAGACGATTGTATTCGCCATCGACAGAGACCATGCAGTTGCCCTGAACAAGCTGTTCAATGAAAAGGGAAAGAAATACGGCATTAAGTCAGATTTTATCATTTCCGGAGTGCAGGATACTTTTACAGGGATTACCGTTTCGAGCAAGGACAATGAAGAAAAAATTGACCGCTATCGCCGGGGAGAAATTCAAGTGCTGATTAACGTCAATATTCTGACGGAAGGCACTGACCTGCCACAGACACACACTGTATTTCTGACACGTCCTACTGTTTCGACAGTCCTCATGACGCAGATGGTTGGACGTGCTTTGCGTGGTGAACTGGCAGGGGGAACGAAAGAAGCCTATATTATCAGTTTTGTCGATGACTGGAACAGTAAAATTGCATGGGTGAATCCGCAGTCCCTTACAGAATCGGAATATCATGAAAAAGAATCGCCTGTCAGCAAAAAACAGAAACAGCTCCGTTTGATTGCCATTTCCAAAATTGAAGAATTCGCTATGATAGCTGATTCTGCTGTCGATACTTCAAAACTGGACAGCATCGCCATGATTGAACGCATTCCGCTGGGAATGTATCTGCTTTCTGCTTTTGAATGGACATATCAGATTCTTATCTATAACAGCACAGAATCCGCTTATCATAGTCTGATTCTGGATTTGCCTGAAATCATGAACTATTTTCATATCGAAGAGGAAACGATTCCGGATGACCTGCTTGAAAAAATGACGGATTACTGCATTGAAAATTATTTCAACGAAAACATGATACCTGCCTATCACAGAGCCGATATTGAACATCTGCTCATGTTTTACGCACAGAAAGCGATTGCACCACCGTTTATGACTCTCGATGAACTCGACAGAAAGAAACTTGATGTCTCTGTCATCGCCCGGAAAATCTATGACGAAAATATGAGACGTAAAGAACAGAATGCTTATATCGACAGTCTCTGGAACGAGGAAAACAGTATTATCCGGATATTCTATTCCAATCAATATTTCTTCAAGCGTATGATTGAAATCGAACTTGACAAATTGGACGGTTATCTGGAAATTTCTTATTCCGTTCCGCAGACCGAAGCCGAACAGCGTCGGATTGAAGAACTCCCTCTGCAAAAAATGATTGAACTGTATCCGGACACTGGTATTGCACTGAAAGAAAAAATCTATCAGAAATCACGGAATGCAGACGGAAATTATGTATGTGCGAACTGTCAGCAAGTCTACAAAACCAGAGAATTTCTCCAGATTGACCATATCACTCCCATATCGAAAGGCGGTCTGACAGTCGAAGATAATTTACAGGTACTCTGCCGGACTTGCAATCTCAAAAAGAGTGATAAATCATGAGATATACAAAATATAAATGGACACCCTCAGACATAGCTTCTTACTTTCAGCTCGCCAATCTGCCGCATCAACGTGAAAATGATATACTCTGCAATTTATTTCAAGACCATAATGATGAACTGATTGCAGATTATCGGAACGATTTTTTAAAATTCCGTACAAAAGTAAGACAATGTATTTCATACTGTGAATTAAATGACAGTGAATTCATGGAAATTCAGAAACTCATGCAGGAAATGACCTCACAGCGTCCTGAAAAAGAAGATTCAGACTGTTTATATTCTTATTTCAAGGTGATAAAACTTTTTCTGCTGTATTCTGCTTCCAGTTATCGTATAAAATTTCGCACATTACTTAAGCAATGTGGCTATCAACGCAGGTCACAGATTCTGATAGAAAATATGAACCGTGCTTTTTCTGCATTGGGACTTCAGGTATTCCTGAAAAACAGAGTTCCCTGTAACCTTTCAGAAATCAAACTTGACAGGTGGATTACTATCCGACTGAAAAATCAGTAAAATACCAGCTTCATATACCGCAAATTTCGTTTTTCTGTATGGATTTCCGTGCAACAATTCGTGCAACAATTATTGATTTTTGAGTTGCACGGGTGCAGTTTCAGGGGTAATTTTCGCACTTTCAACCGTTTCTGAAACATAAAAAATCGACTGTATATAGCGTTTTTTGCTATATACACTCTTCTCAATAAAATTCAAGTGACAAGATTTGAACCTAACTCCAATCACGAATTATCCGCTAAATATCGCTGTTTTAAAACTTCCGTGTGACTTATCGTGTGATTCTTTCTGCAATTCAGCGTATTATGCACTCTGATTCTGCTGAATAATGCTGTTGAAATAATCATCAATCACACTGTCCACTCTCTTACGCTCTGCCGTAAATGTTTGCTGATAGACCGATTTCAGAATGTGGTCTGTAGACCAACCGCCACGCTCCATAGCATACTTATCAGGCACACCGAGCATGAGCATCACGGACGCATTCAAATGACGGAGGTCATGGTAGGTAATATCATAGCCATTTTTCAGCATCAGACGCTTGAATCTGCTGTAAATTGCCTTGCGTGTCAGCTTCACAATAAAGTCCGTTTCTGTCTTGTGCGGAATCGCCTGAATTATCTGAAAAAGATAATCAGGAATCCCCAGACTTCTCGTACTCTTTTCTGTCTTGCAACCCTCACGGACTTCATAGCCGTCATCGGTCTGAATAATCGTCCGTTTGACTTTCAGCGTATGCTGTTCCGTGTCAACATCCTGAAACTGCAAGCCGACAACTTCGCCAACTCTCAGACTGAGCCAAGCACTCAACAAACAGGGCAGTTCAATTTCCGTCCCTCTCACAATCTGAAAGACTGTTTCAAAATCCGGAAGTGTTTTCTCATGATGCTCCAGTTTCGGCAATTGGATATGATTCAGATTAATGTCAACCTCATACATTTTCAGAACGGATTTCAGAAAACCATATGCGTTCTTAATGTATTTCGGACTGACCCTTGCACTCTCAATATTGACTGCCCTCTGAATATCAATTGCTCTAAGAGAGGTCAGCTTTGTATCATGAATGCACTTAAAACAGTGTTTCGCAATCTGCCGATACCCTCTGACTGTCGTTTTCTGAATGACATTCACTCTGCTGTCGATATACGATTCCATCGCTCTGACAACTGTGATGTTCTTACTTGTCGCTTCTTCACGGGTACGCTTAAAATCTTCTGCCATTTTGATAGCTTCCCATTCCGTATCAGCTGTGAATGATTTCACAATGCGTTTTCCTGCCGTATCGAATCCTGCGACAACCTGAACTCTGTAGCTCCCTGACGGGAGTTTCTTTGCTTTCATGTGTATCTTCCTTTCCGAGTGCGGAAAGTGATACCAGACTACAAGTTTATTATAGCATATTCTACTCATTTTGTCCAGTACTTTTTTATATTTTTTGAATTACAATGACATTAAAATCACATACTTCGTACCGTTTATGTACATGAATTGTCCACTTTTATTTAGTATAATGCTCTTAACGTTCGCATTGTATCTTACGTTACCCATACTTCCTACAAAAGAACCCATCAGAAGTGTCTTAAAATCATGGGAAAGAGCATCAAAAATATTCAAGACGGGCTAGACATCTCAGGAAAGCCGCAGAGAAAACGAGAGAGTAACTCAGACATAACTTTCTCTGTCATTTCTTCAGTCGAGCAATATTTCTCTGTGGTTGTTTCAATCACAGATTGTAAGTGCATAGAAAGTAAATTCTGAAAGCTGATATTCTGAAGTTCATCGCATAACTGAAAGAAAACTTCACCGCCTGGTCTGCTGTCCTCATCCATGTGCATTTACACAGCAATTAGCATATACCTGACAAAAGCGATAGAAACATAGGCAGTATGTGCATCATAAAAAAGACTGTGGCAACTTTCTAGCTTAAGCATAAAAAAGGCTTCAATATCCCTGCACTTGCCATAAGTTTGGATGATATCTTCTCAGGAAGTTCGATAACGATGCAGATCAGAGCAAGCCAGTCCTTGCTGTTAGAACGGTTTCTGACGTACATGGTTCTGACAGGAATACTAAATGTTTCGCCGTTATCATTGGTGGAAACAATTTCCACAAGGACAGATAGCAGATATTTTGAACATCCTCTGCACTTTTTGTAGGCAGCATAAATCTGCTTGATATGTTTGAGTTTGCCCTCAAACAGATAGTTGATTTTTGGAGTTCTCTTGATGAGTGCAATGGTGTCAAGATGACATTCGTTCTTGATTCGTGTGATGATTTTGGAACTGCTGAACCAGCTATCAAACAGGATATATTTCGCATAATGACCAATCTTCTGGGCATTTTTCAGCATATTCATCATCACATCAGTTGCCTTTTTCGTACTTCTTTTCTGCGGTGAAATACAATGGAACGCTTATTCAGATTCTTCATGATTCCAAGTACTTTTTGTCATCTGTAGAGAAAAGACCTATATGTGATTGAAACAATATTATTCTTACTTACTATTTTCTGCACAAGGACGTATAGAATTTTGAGAAAACAGTGCTTTAATTACCACAATTAAAATCTATTTTAGCTCCTTCATTTCTTGGCGTGGTAAAATGAAAATCATCGTCTGGAAATATTTTTTTTACGTTACTAAATAATTTATATCTTTTTTCTTGAGAATCAATAAAGCCAAATACTGTAGGTCCAAATGATGACATTCCAACACCACTTGCCCCTAAACCCTTTAAAGCACTAATTCTATTTATAATTAAATTTCCATAATGATTAATTTCTCTAAAACGGAAACCTAAATTCATAATTCTATCAACAGAATAACAGAATGAATCGAAATTCTGCTCAATTATTGCTGGCATTATGCCTTTCAAAATCCATTTACAAATCTCATCTGTTTCATATTCTGGGATTGGTGTATACTTTTTAAATAATAATCTCTCGGTCTCACCTTCAATAGGTTGATTAATTTTAGGAATTAACAAAAACATTTGCCACTCGGGAAGTGGAAAACTACTTATTAATGTAGGTAATTTATCAAATCTATATTTCTCACTTGGACCAATGCTATTTTTTTCATACGGAAATAATCTTCCAGAATCAAGAACATACCCTCCTCTTTCAAAGCAATATACTCCAACACCACTTGTTCCGCCACTTCCAGCAATCTTAGCTTTTTCGTGAATACTCATTCTTAATGAAAATTCAAGATTAAACGCTTCAACAATTGACATTGAAATTTGGGTTCCACTGCCTAATCCAATATGCCTATTATATTTTGATACGATAGACACACACACTCCACTATATATATTCATTTTTTTTAAATATTCAAGGCATTCATTTATGACATCAATGAAATGGTCTTTAAAATCAGAATCAATTAAAACTGATGTCGTAGATGCTTTGTTAACAAAAATATCCGCAATTGATAAATTAGTATAAAAGCCATGAGTACCATCGATTCTATAAGGATTATTCGATAAATCTATTATACCAAGGTTTATTCTTCCAAAGCATTCAATCCGTGTCAATGCAGTACTCCTCCAAATGTTTTTTAGCCAGGCAAGGTTCTTCTTCATAATTACGCCATTCCATTTCAAACAATGTAGAAAAAGTATCAAAAGGCATATCACCTTGATAATATTTTTCAAAAAAATGCAAGTCATTCATATTGTTTGAATTCATCAATCTTGTTCTAACATACATTTGATTATTTACTTTTGTCATAGTAACCGATGCCGGAAATGAAAGCCACCTAACTTCCACTTTTCTATCTGTATCATTCAATGTTCCATTTTTTGTTAATTCGTTAATTGCCTTAGTCATATGAACAATATTATTTGTAATTTTTTGTTGATTCACGCCCTCATTTATTGCCATTTTTTCAAAACTATCAGAAAAAGGATCCTGAACTAATAAGCGAATATGAAAACGCTTCATTTGATTAAGTATGATTTCTTTCTGATCCTCCCAAAAGTTATATAGTTCCATTCCTTTAATATCAATTCTAATAATTCCATCTAATTCTGTAACTGACTCTTTTAACATACAAGGAAATTCGTCTTTTAAGTGTTTTCCAATTTTTATACGTTGATTTACAGAAAATTGGTTGTTTTTTATTTCTATTAACAGCTTATTAATTTCCTCAATATTTGTGTCTTCTGATTTTGACTTCAAAAATGTAACCAAAGCTGTTGATATAAAAGAAAAGCCAAGAGACTTTAATCCAGTATCAGTTAAAGCGATTAAAACAACATTTTTAGGATTAAATTTAAATACTCCTGTTGAACTTATTACAACACAAAATAAACCTATTAAAATTAATGTTATACAAAGCCAAGTTTGTTTATCCCAACCTTTTTTCATCATATACCTCCTAATAATAGCTTAGCAATCATCTTTTCAATTGAAGAATAGAATTCATCTTGAGTAGAATTGTTATTCAATTCATAATCTATTAATTTTCCAAAACCTTCTTTATTCCAATGATTCTCTATAGAAGTTCTTTCACTCAACAATACTGAATCTTTTAACTCTTTTTTATATCTTTTTTCTCGATTTTTATCATTACAAACAATGTTTATTAAAATTAAATTGGGATATTCATTACGAATTAGTTTTAATTCTTCAATCGTTCTAATACCTGAAAAGGCCATGTTCTCACTTTGTTGTTTTTTTGATTCATTAAGTGCTAATTGAACAAAATGACTCAACATGCCTTTTTTATATATAGAATCAGCATATCTTAGTAAATCGTCATATTTACCTTGATTAAGTGAATATTGCTTTCTAACAAAATCGCCTATCTCGTACACTGTAAAACAATATGTTTCCTTGAGAAAATTGGCACATGTTGTCTTTCCAGATGCACATTTTCCAACTATCACCAACACCATATTAATCTCCTTAACTTATGATTCGTTTAGGCAATACATTTCCCCAAAAAATCAACTTTAAATCATTTTTATGTATTATTTATCCTGCTTCAGAATTCTGTAATAGCTTATACTGTCACTCATTCTAATTTCCCTTATTATAAACACTTAAGAAAACATACTTCATGCACTAAAAGGAAGTTAGAATAGGCAGTAGTATAATACTGTAAATTTGAACACAATTCCAAGACAGCACATAAAAGCATCAACCAATACAGAAAAAAGAATAGTATCAAGAGAATAAAAGAACACACTTATAAACTATGTATCAATGCGATACATTATATTCAGCTTCAGAAAAGCATTCTCACACAAACAGTACAGTATATTCAATCTTTATCATAATCCATTGAGTTTTTCTGTACAGAACAGCCTTATTTATGTCTTTATTCTGTTAAGTATTGCTAGAATGTGTTGTCTTAAAAATATGTTTATATATTAATATTTTTATAGGGTTGATTTACCCAGCAATACAAAACAGAATTGGAATTTATTTATTACATTTTCTTTGCAAATCTGATATTTTTAGTCAAACCATATTCACAATCTACAAGCAGATAATCAGCTGAAATTCCTTAAGAAATCTCAGCCAATTTTTCAAAAATCGAACTGTTTTAAGCACTCTGACCGTTCTGAATGATGCCATTGAAATAATCGTCAATCACGCTGTCCACTCTCTTACGCTCTGCCGTGAATGTCTGCTGATAGACCGATTTCAGAATGTGGTCTGTAGACCAACCGCCACGCTCCATAGCATACTTATCAGGCACACCGAGCATGAGCATCACGGACGCATTCAAATGACGGAGGTCATGGTAGGTCACATCATAGCCGTTTTTCAGCATTAAACGCTTGAATCTGCTATAGATTGCCTTGCGTGTCAGCTTCACGATGAACTCTGATTCTTCCTTATGCGGTATCACCTGAATCATCTGAAAAAGATAATCAGGAATGCTCAGACTTCTTCTGCTCTTTTCTGTCTTGCAACCCTCACGGACTTCATAGCCATCATCAGTCATGATAATCGTACGTCTGATTTTCAGCGTGTGCTGTTCCATATCGACATCCTGAAACTGCAAGCCGACAACTTCGCCCACTCTCAGACTGAGCCATGCACTCAGCAGACAGGGAAGTTCAATTTCCGTACCTCTCACAATCTGAAAGACTGTCTGAAAATCCGGAAGCACTTTCTCCTGCTGTTCCAGTTTCGGCAGCTGAATATGATTCAAATTGATGTCAACTTCATACATTTTCAGAACGGATTTCAGAAAGCCATAGGCATTCTTGATGTATTTCGGACTGACCCTTGCACTCTCAATGTTGACCGCCCTCTGAATATCAATCGCCCGGAGAGAAGTCAACTTCGTATCGTGAATGCACTTGAAACAATGCTTTGCGATTTGACGATACCCTCTGACTGTCGTTTTCTGAATGACATTCACTCTGCTGTCAATGTAAGATTCCATCGCCCTGACAACTGTGATGTTCTTACTTGTCGCTTCTTCACGGGTACGCTTGAAATCTTCTGCCATTTTGATGGCTTCCCATTCTGTATCAGCCGTGAATGATTTCACAATGCGTTTCCCTGCTATATCGAATCCGGCAACGACTTGAATTCTGTAGCTCCCTGACGGGAGTTTCTTTGCTTTCATGTGTATCTTCCTTTCCGAGTGCGGAAAGTGATACCAGACTACGCTTATTATTATATCACATTCCACACTATTTGTCCAGACTTTTTTCAAAACTTTTCTTTTTCAGAGTGCCATCAGGTCAGCAAGTTCCATGCCGTTCATGTACAGGAAACTGTCGATTTTTTCAAGCGTAATGTTCTTGGCATTCTTGTCATACTCATGCAGAGTACGCTCCGAAACTTGCAGATAATTCGCAAGTTCTGTATCGGTCACATCTCTTAAACTTTGCCAATATCTGATTTTGCACCAGATTTTCTTATACAGAGCAATTCTTTTCTCTTTTCTCATGCTCTTACCCCTTTCTTATCTATAAAAAGCAAGCTGCCAAAATGGTGTGTAGCTGTGTATTTCCCTATATATCGTAATTTATCCGTGTGTATGCTGTGCGTATCGGGTGCGTAATATATTCTGTACACATTTCTTACACAGTTCATGACACATCAATATTGATTGATTTTAAGCCATTTACACACCTACACACCCTAATTTACACTTAATTTTATAAGTGTTTTGATTCCTTTGAACCCTCTCACTCGATTTCCACGCTCATCAATCACATTCATATCATAGGTGATTCCAAATTTCTTTTGATTGTTTTTCAGCCAGCTGATAAAGGTATCTCTTTTCAAAGCAGTCATGGCATTTTCACTGCACCAATGCACATATACACCATACAGATTGACACCTGTCACTTTTTCGTTCGCAAATGCAATCACATTTGAATCATTCAGAAATTCAATGATATTGCAGTTATCGTTGAGTGCATCAGCAATATTATTTTGAGTTTTGTCCGAAATCGTGAACCGGAAGTTGTTCTGAATCAGCCTTTGCAGTCCGTCAAACATCCACCGGAATATCTTTTCTTTTTCAGCCAGAAATTTATCCGCTATGAATGGGTCATCAATGCGGTTCGGTGATTTCGGCTTTGTGGTGAGAATAATCATTCTTCTTGCAAATCCGTCTGTCTTGTCGTAAAGTGCTTTCGGTGAACCGTTGCCGAAACAGAGAAATCTTGCATAAACTCTCGCTGACTTTGACTGCTCCCCTTTGGCTTCCACATCAATTGGAGTTTCTGCTGTTATTAGATTCTTGATGTAGCCTGTGCTTGCAAGAGCATTCATCTGCATATCATCATCCACCATGAGCAGTTTATTTTGTAAGTTATAGCGGAAAAATCGGTCTGTTTCGATTCTCTGGAAACTGCCCGTCAGCATATTCTTTCCGAAAATCTCTTGCAAGACTACTCCTATTCTGGATTTGCCCTCTCCCCCATTTCCAACGATGAACATCATTTTCTGCCCTTTGGTGGACGGCAGCAGACAATATCCTAAATATTCCTGCAAGGTTTCAATGTCTTTCATATCCAACAAATCAATCAGAAATGTCAGAAAATGCTCCGGATAATAAGCTTGATTTTCAAATTTCTGATAGCTGACATTCAGCCGATTCCGGCAGAAAAATTTCTTCGGAGTAAATGAGCCGTCTGTTTTCAGAGTGCCGTTCTGCAAGTGAATTTCATCATCTCTCAGCGGCAGTTCATCGCTGTAGCAGTAAAGTTTCAGAGCGTCTGAAATCGCCTTGACTTTCTTGGAAATCCCTGTCATCATGTATTTTATGATTTCACGGCTTATTTCGTTATTGATTCTGTCGGCTTCGATTTCGCCGTCCACATTGAATAATTTTCCTCCGACACAAATCATAGGATTTTTCTGAACAAAGTAATTGCAAAATTTTACCTCATTGATAGAATTATAATCTATCACCCAATCCGGCGAATTTTTTAGAAATTCTTCTTTACGTTTCTTTTTGAGAATTTTCTCATCTGTTTCATCGCTGACTTTTTCAGCGGATTCCGTTAAATTTTCTTCCATATTTCCTCGCTTTCTCTTGAAATCAGTCCAAAAATATGCTATAATAAAAATATCAAATTTCGGAGGGATTCCATGTTCTGTAATTTTTCATCGGTCATTCAAATTTTGTACGATAATATTGATAAATCATACGATATTCTTTTTCAGGATAAGCCTGCTTCACAAGTGGGATTTATCACGGCTTTGTTCTGCACCTATACTGACAAGCAGAATGATGAATTTGATGTTTCGACTGCCAACAGATATTTCAGCAATGCCCGAACACTCTCAAACAAGGTCAGAAATTTCTATGTCAAGCGGTTTTCTGATTTGCAGTATGATGTAGCAGACTATGTGATTCCGTGGCTTGTGGATTTTTCCGAAACGGTCAGTCAGCTTTCCAATCTGGTTCATGATGATTCACATATGAAAAACGACAAGAGATATGAATTGCTGTCCTGTTCCGAAAATCCGGAATATTTTATTGCAAAAGTCGTTCATTATGCGATGTATCAACCGAAACAGCCAAAAGAAAAGCCGCTCCCTGCCGTTTCGGATAATCAGCTGTATTTTGAGCATATCCGGCAATTCCGGAAACCACCGAAACCCTGTAAATATTTCTGCGGTCGGGATTCTGAACTGTCACAGTTACATGAAGATTTGCAGACATATCATCAAGTTTTCGTTCATGGAATAGCCGGAATCGGCAAAAGTGAATTTGCAAAAGCCTATGCTGAAAAATATTCTGCTGATTATGAGAATATTATTTATCTGACTTATCGTGATGACATCGAAACTACAATCGCTCTGCTTGAAGTGACCGGAAAATCAAAATCAAACGCTTTCCATGAACACTATCAGAAATTGCAGTCTTTAGGTGAAAATTCGCTGATTGTCCTCGATAATTTCAACACCACAAACAGCAAAGAAAAACATCTGAAAAAACTTCTGAAACTCAATTGTCAGATTTTATTCACTACCCGATGCACATTCAGTCAGGCACATATTTTTGAACTCTCCGAAATTTCAGATATTGAAATTCTGCTGAAACTCGCTGAAAATTTCTTTCCTGATACGGTGAATCATATCGAAACGGTTACGAAAATTATCGAAATTGTGCATTATCATACCTATGCAGTCGAACTTTCCGCACGGCTCTTGCAGACCGGAATTTTCAAGCCGGAAGCTGTTCTCGAAAAATTAGAGCAAAATGCAGTCAATCCGAATCTGACTGACGAAATCCAGTCCGAAAAAGATAACATTTATCAGAAATACGACTATTATGGACATATTCATCTGTTGTTCAGCCTGTTTGAACTGAATCCGGCTATGCAGTATGTTCTCCAGTGCAGTTATTTTCTTCCTGTTGAAGGGCTGGAAGTCCGGCAGTTTGCAGAATGGCTCAAACTGGAAAATCTGAATGCCGTTCATGACCTTGATGAAATCGGTCTGCTGAAACTTTCAGAAGAAAATATCCTGTCTGTTCACCCAATGGTCAGAGATATTATTTTTACTGATTTATCGCCATCAACGGATAACTGCAAGAATTTTCTAAAATCAGTCTATGAAATCTGCATTCAGCACGGAACAGCTGTTCCCGACCAGAAACTTGCGGATATTCTGATTTCGATTTGCAGTCATATTCAGTATGATGATTTGAACGGCTACTTACTTTTCATTGAAGAAGCATTCAGCTATTTTGAACAGTGTGAAATGTTTGGAGAAATGAAAATCCTCGGCAGACTTTATGAAAATTTAATTAGTCAGCTTTCTGAAAAAGAAAATCAACACATAGCGAAAATGTACTGGATTCAGTGTGCCTGTACAGGTGTTACTCAAAAGAAATATTCTGAGGCAATTCCGCTGGCACAAAAGGCACTTGCTCTGGCGGATAGCTGTGGCTTAGAATTTGAAGCGAATATGCACCATAATCTCGGCTGGCTGTATTATCATTGTGACAAGTTCAAAGACTGCAAAGCAGAACTGGAAAAGTCTCTTTCAATCTATGACAGCATTGAAACTTCCACGCATGATACCCTGCAAACAGAACAGCTATTATTTGCAGTTGAGCAGAAACTCAGCCACAAGCGTAAATAATCAGCCGGATAATTACATCCACAATGACCACTACTGGAGAAAAATAAAATAGCATTTCTTTCCAGTTTTCGATTGATTTGATTCTGTCAGCGGTTCGGTTCGCATATTCAGCAGATTTTTTCGCACCATTGGCGGCACGATTGATTTTCTTAATCATTTCGTCTGTATCGCTGGAAAGATATTTCTGAATCTCCTTGAATGACTGTTTCTGTTCCTCACGGAACGAGCCGTAAATGCTGTAAACTGTGTTATATACCGATTTCTGAACGCTTTCGGCGTACTCGTTTTGCACGTTCAGAAGTTTCAGCTGCTTCTCGTTCAGTTCGTCGAACTTTGTCAGCATATTCTGCATAAAGTTCTGCTGAATCACGCACATTTTCTGCACCGTTGTGAGCAGAATCGCCACTTCTTTGTCTTGTCTGGCTTCTTCGGCTTTCGCCGCTTTCATATAGGCAAGATTCGTCATTTCGTTCTGCAAATCCTGCAAGCTCCTGTCCGCGTTTCTTGGCAAGCTCATATTCTATCCCCTTTACTGTGTATTTTTCGCCCAGCTTGCTCCCACGAACGGAAACAAGCTGCCCGCTTTTATTTTTGTACTGCGGATGCCGATAGGAAATCGTATTTCCACGAACACGGCACTCCACATTATAATGTTTCATCAAAGCATTAACCACATCTTCCAGAGTTTGATTTTTCGTGTCAGCGCACTCAATTTCAATGACTTCTCTCAACTCTGATTTGAATGATTCTTTGCCTTTTTTCTCCATCTGGATTTCTCCGAATTTTTCTTTCTGCTGACAGGGATTTTCACTGTAAAATGTTTCACGAACGGAATATGTCAGACCATGCTTTTCGCACTGCTGACCGAAAAATTCAGACATCTCATACAAATCACGCTGATTTCTGCGGAATGCTTTTCCTGTGTCACGATTGCAGTTTCCGATGATGAAGTGTGCATGGATATGCTCGGTATCGGTGTGAACTGCAAACAGCACATCAAATCCCCTGCTATGAAAATACTTTTCAGCGAACTCTTTCGCAATCTGAAATGCCTGTTCATAGGTCAGATGTTCATTGTCATCAGGATGAAATGAAATCGACATTTTGTAGGCAAGATTATTTTTTCTGTTGCATGGCTTTCCGAACAATCGCCTTGTCAGCAGAATATCCTCAGCGAAATTGTCCCGATTGCCGTCAAATGCAAAATACAAATTACTCGCTGTTTTGACAACTCCCTGCTGAATCTGCTCCGGATTTCGCCCCAGAATATAATTACAGGCTCTTGTCAGTTGCTTCACAGTCTTGCACGGCTTGTAATCGACATTGACATTACCGAACATGATTCTTCACTGTGAATTTCGGATTTTTCAGGAAGTCCGAAATTTCTTCTGTCAGTCTGCCGTGATTTCTGCGGATATTCTCAATTTCGGTTCTGACTTTTTCCTCCTGTCCAATATTCGAGAAATATGCCAGCTGATTGATGTTACTGCCGATATACCGAAGTTCTTTCATCATCGGTCTGAGCGATTCCTCAATCTGATAAATTTTTATAGTACTGTCTTTCAGACACTTCACCAGAAAATCAGTCTGTGACAATCCGCTTTCGATACACTTCTGATTCCAAAGTGCAAATTCTTCATCGGTCAAACGTAGACAAATCTGATGGTTTCTTTTTCTGCTTCGCATAGTTTTCCTTTCTCCGTCAACTGACGGCTTTCAATTCAAAGGTCTCGGGAATGTGTCCTGAGCAGGTAGACCGTTGTTGTCTATACAACGGTACTACCTGCCTATCCCGTCCGGACAGTCTATCGCACATTTTTTGCGAACGTCTGCAAGGGATGGACACGAAATTCTGCGGTATGCTGTCACAATTGCTATTGCACAGCTTCCGTATTTCTCCACAGATGATATACTTCATCTTTGCGGAGAATTTGTGATAGTGAAAATTTTCGATTCTGATAGTCTTATGACTGCATTTCCGATATTATCCGCCGAGAAAATCCCAGTCAATGACTTCATCAGGAACTTTTTCAGATTCGGACGGTTCAGGAAATGTCGGAATGTTCTGCGGAGTAACGCTGTAAGGCTGAACCATGTTCATCAGACAAGCGGTCATAAAATTCGGCAGAGCCTTTTCAAGTGACTGCTCCACTGCCGAAACAATCTGCTCCACAAATCTGTCCTCACGCTCACGGGTTTCAAAATATGGGTCATCCGCAAGACGACTGTGCCGTTCCTCATATTCAATCAAAGCTTTGGCAACAGTCTGACTGTAAGATTTTTCCGACTTCTGCAAGATTTCCCATGCCTGACGATATTCAGGCTTATCCAGATTGAACCGCAGACAGGTGCTTTTCAGTTCACGCATGATTTTCCCTCTCAATCTGCCTGAAAGCAAAATTTTCATAGCCTTTGGCAGTCGCACAAACATCCGTGTTGAGTGTTACCCTGTCAGCTTCGTAAGTGCCGAAATTCTGAATCAGTCTGCTTCCACCGCCGACAATGTACAGTCTCATCATATCCGGATTGTAGTCATATTTGCGGAGAGAATCAAATACATCCTTGCAGTAACCGCCGATAACCGGACGGATAACCTCCAGATATTTTTCCGAAATATCGGCTTTTCCTGTCATGATGATGCTCTTGATATGGGTATCATCCAGAGCCGTTCCAAACTTATCCATGACTGCATTCTTGATTCTGATAACACACTGCTCCACGCCAAGTTTCTCCGTCCAGCACTTGCTTTCAACAGGCTTGCGGTTATTGATGTACATGATATTCATTGTACCGTTGCCAATGTCAGCAAGCATATTCACTCCGGTCATGTGATTCAGCTGTTCCATGACTGCCGTATATCCCTGCGGATAAACCTTACAGCCAACAATGCAGACAT
>JAZQIL010000079.1:0-4990 GCA_045541055.1 Oscillospiraceae bacterium | reverse complement strand
TTCTCTGCTTTTATCTGATTTGATTGCATTATCTGAATGTTTAAATATTGCTGGAATATATGGTTCTAAATAAGGATTTTAATTGCTCACATATAAAACAATTGGTCTTACAAGTATCATAACACCTCATCTAAGAACAATGTGATTCGCTGTAATCAAATTTAATCTGATTCAAGTCAGATTAAATTTGATTACAGCGAATTTCATCAAATCAGCCGGTTGACTTTTTTGAAAATAAGGTGTATAATAAACATAGTAGGATATATTTTGAACAGAAAGGATGATATTTATGGAAGCAAATGAACTTGATTATACTTGCGGTTTATCAGATGAAGAACTGACAGAACGCTTTAAAGCCTCTATTCGTATTGATGATGAAATCAGAAAAATCAAGGGCTTACCCTCTGCAAAGTATGATGCAGAAAAAAAACAGGCTTATCTTGAATATCCTGACGGGAGAATTGAATATGTCAGAGAATAAAATTTTGAAACCAGAGGTCATTGTGTTTGCCGGTCCTAATGGAAGTGGTAAATCTACTATCACCAGAATGGCAAAAACTGCGGGAAGATATATCAATGCCGATGATATTAAACGTTCCACACTCTGCACTGACCTTGAAGCAGCTCAAAAAGCAGAACAGCTTAGAAATCAGGCAATTTCTGAACATGCCGATTTCACTTTTGAAACGGTACTTTCTACAGACAGAAATCTTCTGCTGCTCAAACGTGCCAAAGAGGAAGGTTATTTTGTTCGTGGAATCTATGTTCTCACATCTGACCCGTTTATCAATGTTGCCAGAGTCAGTGCAAGAGTGGCACTTGGCGGTCATGATGTCCCAAAAGAAAAGATTCTGAAACGCTATGAACGGGCATTGCTGCTGCTTCCTCAGCTTGTAGAAATATGTGATATTCTGCATATTTATGATAATACAGCAGAGCCTTTCCGTATTTTCAAGAAGCGGAAAGATATATACTATCGCTGGTGCAATGCCTTTTGGAACGAACAGGAGATAGAACAATTAACAGGAATTCAGACTTTCTCGGAATATTTGTCTCATTCAAAAAAATGATAAATTATCATATTGATACAACTGAAAATGGCTGTCACACATTGATTGGAAAAGTAAAAACACTGATGGATTTAAAAACAATTCTTATCAAAAATGATGTGATTTTGTCAAAATAGCTACTCAATTTTCTATAACAAAAACAAATATCTGTATCAGGGAAACAGGCATCAGGTTCACTTCCCAGCTTACAGATAAAGTCAAAAAATTAAAATTCTGAAAAAATTGTACTCCTTTTGAAAATTTTTGTTCTGGAAATTTCTCATATCATATGTCTGAGACCAAGTTCAGGATATTTTTTAAAAAAAGAGTACAGAATTTTCAAAAAAGAAAAAAAGAATGCTAACTTTCCTCTCTTGCCCTGCTCTGCTTAACCTTACCCAAACTCACTTATTAAATTTTATTATATGCCATCACTCCAAATTGATAACGCTCACTTTCAATTCTTCAGAAAAAATTTTAAGAAAGAGTACAGAATTTTCAAAAAAGAAAAATTTACGGAGCTGACTGAACAGCTCCGTACAGTATCAGAACATTCCCATTAAAGCATTCATGCTGTCACGCATATGGTCAATGGAACTGTGACAGTATAAGTCCATTGTGATTTGCACCTGAGAATGCCCTAAAATATCGCTTAAAGTTTTAACAGGCATTCCAGCTTCAATGGCACGGGTAGCAAATGTATGACGAAGACTATGAAAATTTGCGTGTTCAATTTCAGCCACAGCAAGAAGATAATTCAAAGCATCACGCATAGTACTTGATTCGACACATGTACCAAACGGCATAGCGAAGATATATCCATCCGGCAGAATCGGAACTTCAAGAGACATATATTCCTGATTCTGTTTTTGTTGATGCTGCAATAATTCCATCCAGATTTTATCAGGAATCGGAATCTCACGGAAACCGCTGCTTGTCTTCACATCACCTTCCACAACCATTGTCATATTTTCCGAGCCGTCCAGTTCCTCACGTTCCAGCTGATTTGTCTTGATACGCTGTAAGGTTCTGCTGATTTTAACAGTCTTTTTCTGATAGTTCAGGTCATTCCATTTTAAAGCACAGAGTTCACCGATTCTTAATCCTGTAGCTAAATCAAATTTAATAGCGAATCCAAGTCTGTGCAGATGAACCACACTTAACAAACGCATCTGTTCCTGCACTGAAAGCACGCTCATTTCCTTTTTCTGTGATTTCGGAATCATCACATTGTCAGTGGGATTCTGCATAATCAATCCGTTGATTTTTGCCTGTTCCATTGCCTGATGAAACATGTTGTGCATATTTCTGAGTGCTTTGGAACTCAGTCCGCCTTTGCCGTCAGTCCTGCCATTCAGAAATCTGTCATTGTAAAAATTCTGAACAATAGGCGGTGTCAGTTTCTGAACCGGTAAATCGCCAATCATCGGACAAATATGATTATAGATATAGCCCTCATAGCTGATATAAGTGGACGGTCTCACATTGATATGTGCATAATTGTGAAGCCATTCTTCCAGCCAGTCTTTCACTGAAACTTTTGTCGGGGTAACATAAATCCCCTGCTGTTTCTGAAAGAAAATCGCATGAAGTTTGTCAGCGACTTCCTTCTTTGTTTTGCCATAGACGGAACGCTGAATCTGCCTGCCCTCTGCGTTTACGCCGTCTGTGTAACGTCCTTCCCATGTACCGTTGGAACGTCTGCGGATTGAGCCTTCATTGTTTCCTTTTTTAGCCATAACAGCACCTCCAAAAAATTAAAGAATTTCACCGCTTGCATTCTGAATCCATTCCAGAAAATGTTCTTTTGTGACAATACGTCTTTTTCCAATTTTAAGCACCGGAAAATTTCTGGAATTCATGACCTGATATGCACAGGACAGCGAGATATTCAAATATCCTGCTACATCCCGTGCATTCATGGTCAATGGTAATTCATCATTATTTTTAAATTCCGGTAATTTGTTTTCGTTCATACGAAACCCACCTTTCTATTTCTTTATAGAATAGTTAAGTGGGTTTTATTTTATTACGTCCGTTTTTTATCAGATTTCTCCACAGAAGTCATAGAAATCATCATCTTCAGAGAAAAGATACTCTTCAATTTCCTCGTAAGTATAGCCCATGTGACGGAGGCGAAGAATTTCCATTTCTGATACACCAAAATATCCGCAGAGGTCGAGCAGGTCAGCATATTCAGAATCATTCAGCTTGTCAAGTTCTTCCGCTGTTTTGCTGTCGTAATAATCATAGCCGGAAATATCACTGAGTGAATAGTGATAATGTGAGCTGTTAAATCTGGAATTGAATGCCGGCAGAATACGAAAGACTTCACGGGCAATTTTTCCGTCATGAGAAATTCTGAGAATGTCGCCATCTTCTGCGTCAATGACTTCATAGTGCATCCATCTCAAAGGGGTATGTTTCAATGCAGTTTTCATAATGCTGGGAGTTGAAGAGTAGGTATAAAGTTTCAGTTCAGGAAAGTAGATGAGATACAGCGGAGAACTGCCTTTTACGAACCAGAGAGCATTTGTTTCGTCCAGAATTGTGAAAGTGAAGCTGCCTTTGACATCTTTTGCCATATTTTTAAGAGTATCGAAATTAAGAACTTTTTGGACTTCAATCAGCTGTACAGCAACATAGGAATCTGTTTCAATGTCAGTAGCCGGAAGCTGCTTTTCTTTGCGGAGCTGCATATCATTGTGCAGTACACCATTGTGAGCAAAGGCAAAATCCATATCTGCATGACCTCTGAACGGATGGTTATTCTGATTGAATTCCTGGCTTCCCTGCGTTGTGAAACGAACATGTCCCATCACAGCACAGGTATGATTCGGCAGTTTGAATTTCATCTTATGGGCAGGCTTAGGACGTTTGTAAATCGTCAGCTGGTTGTTTTTCATGTAGGAAATGCCGCTTGCGTGGTCGCCTCTGACTTCTGAGGCGTTAGCAAGTGCCTGAATCAATTTCTGTAAAGCTTTCAGCGGAATTTTCTTTCCGCAGTCTAAAAATCCGAATAATGCACACATGGTTAAATATCCTCCTCATCATTAGTTTCTTCGTTAACATAAAGCCGTCTCTCTTTCAGGTACTGAATCAATTCAGGTGCTTCAATATGGCTGACAAATTCAGACCAGGAAAGTGTCTGCAAATCGTCATCATCGTGATTGATGGCAAGGCTGCAAATTCTGTCCACCATTTGTAAAGTCGCAAGCAGAGTATTCAGTTTCAGCGTACCACGGAACAGCCGGAATTCGATTGTATTGTGATTACAGAGATTGACAGCATAATATCTGCCATAGCAGCTTTTGGCTTTATCCAGCACTTTCTGAGGAGTTGTTTCATATCCGAAACGAGCTGCCCAGCGATTCAATGCGTTTTCTGTTCTTCTGGAAAATTTCACCAGCTCCAGCCAGTGGTGTTCCACAAAATACAGAATTCTGGAAATGACTTCTTCCTGTTCATCTTCATCGTCTCCGAAAGCATCACGATTCACATGAATATGCAAACCACATGTTGAAGTCTGATGAGAGCGATAGCCCATATTTACAGCCGTTCTGAGAATGTCCTCCCAGTTGAATTCATTGAGATGATAATCCAAAGTCATTGGATGAGTGACAAGCTCCAGACCTTCATCAAGGCTGCTGTCCGTTTTGATGTAAAGCCGCTGTTCATCAACAGTATTGGCTATGTCAAGTAATTCCTGAGCATTGTAAGTATCTTTTCCGCCTCTGTCAATTTCCAGTTCCACACCAAGGAAACGCTTGCCTCTACCATAGAAAATTGGAGTCGGCTTGTAAGAATATCTTTTTCTACTAAAAAAGATGACATGCATATTTTCGGCTATATTTCTAAGCAAATCAGTATCAAACTGCTGAAAATAAAGTTATGCAAACCGTAGATGACATTCAGGAGAAAGCCTGAACCCATCAGTTGTA
>JAZQIL010000078.1:0-50177 GCA_045541055.1 Oscillospiraceae bacterium | reverse complement strand
CGTAGCCATGTCGTTCTGTGAGCCAAGGAGTTGGAGAGATATTTTGTCTTCCTAAGACCGCTTGGCCTCCGACTTAGATACTTCTCATGCAGTACATGGGAACGGCTTAGGGCTTGCCCTTGTAAAACGAATCATTGATATTACAAATGCTGAAATTTCCGTACAAAGTGAACTTCATCACGGCAGTACATTTACAGTCAAATTACTGCGGGAGGTGCAGAGCAATGAATGAAAAATTTAATTATACCTACTCCGCAAAGGAACGAGCTGAAATAGAGGCTATCCGCAAAAAATATGAATCCCCTGTCAAGCCGTCTGACAAACTTGCTGAATTAAAACGCCTTGATAAACAAGCAGAATTACCAGGTACATTAACAGCTGTCGGCATTGGTGTATTTGGAACACTTATACTTGGGACAGGTTTAGCACTGATTTTAAAAACAATCTTTTTTATCACAGGTCTTTGTATCGGCATTCTTGGATTAAGTATTATGACCTCAGCACTTCCTGCTTTCAGGAAAATTACACAAATCCGCCGGAAACAGCTTGCACCGGAAATTTTTCGTTTAAGTGAAGAACTTGAAAAAGAAATTTAACAAATCTTAAACATTTCAAAAATATTTTAAAAACATTCCTCCTGTATGATAGAGTTGTTACCAGATAAGGAAAACAAATTTCTGAAATAGGAGGAATTTTTTATGAAATCTCAGAACAGAAAACAATTTGCAGGGTTTGTTGGCACACTGCTGGCAGTATCTGCCTTGCTGATTCCGGCAAGTCAGTTCCCCAAAAATAAAACATATGCAGAAACAACAGTTACAGAGTCGGCTGTTCTCTCTGATGATTACGCTCAGGAAGGAAAACTGTTTGACATTGACACTGTACATACAGTAAATTTACATATCAGTTCTGAAAACTGGAGAGAAATGACTACACACGCTACAGAAGAAAAATATGTTACTTGTGATGTGGAAATTGATGGAGATTTAATTCAGAATGTGGCAATCCGTCCGAAAGGAAATTCTTCTCTTTCCTCCATCAGCGAACAAGGCAGTACACATTTCAGTTTTAAAATTGAATTTGACCATAATGACCCCACAGTGACATATTACGGGCTGGATAAACTTTGTTTAAACAATTTAGGGCAAGACCCCAGCTGTATGAAAGATTTCATAGCATATCATTTAATGCAGGATATGGGCGTTGCTGTACCGCTTTCCAGCTATACGGTGATGCAGGTGAATGGACAGGATTTTGGCTTATACTTAGCAGTAGAAGCAGTGGAAGATGCATTTTGTTACCGAAATTACGGCGAAGCGAAAGGACAGCTTTACAAACCGGACAGCTTTTCTATGAAAACGCTTGACACAAGCGGAATGCTGAAATATAGTGAAGGTTCAGCCCTTTGGAATATTGAGCAGATTATGGACGGTTCTTATTATCATTCTTCCGGAGCTGGAGACCGTGCGGACATTTTAGGAACAATGCTGAAAAGTGTATTTACACCAGAACAAACAGCAACAGCGGCTTTACAGTATGTCGGTGACAAAGAAGAAGATTATGCTGATTTATGGAACACTGCCGTATTTAAACCGAAATCAGAAGACAAACTTCGCCTGATGCAATCGATTGAAACATTGAATCATTCGGAACAGCCTCAAACAGTATTAGATACAGAAGCATTATTAAAATATTTCGCTGTACACAGTTTTGTAAATAATTATGACAGTTACACAAGCTTGTTTGTGCATAATTTTTATCTGTATGAGCAAAATGGCATATTATCTATGATACCATGGGATTATAATTTAGCATTTGGTTCATTCACTTATGAAACAGCAGTTTCAAGTATCCTTGAAGGAAGCAGTTTTAATGCGATTCCGGAAACAGGTTCTGCTATGGATATCAATACAAACATGATTAACTATCCGATTGATACCCCTGTTTACAGTATTGACATGCAGGACAGACCAATTTTAAATGCCTTATTTTCCAGTCCGGAAACAATGGAACAATATCATCAGTATTATGACCAGCTTTTAAAAGAATGCTTTGAAAATGGAAAATATGCAAAACTGTACACACAAACATATGAAAATATTCGCCCCTATGTTACTCAAGGTTTAACCTTTTATGAAACGGAGCGGTTTGACCAAGGGGCAGAAGCAATGCAGGAGTATTTACATTATCGTGCGGAAAGCGTCAGAAAGCAGCTGGACGGCAGTTTAGCTTCTACTTTGGAAGGCCAGCAAAATGATGCAGAACATTTAGTAATTCCTGAAAAATTAAGCTTAACTGCATTAACGGATTTTGCTTCACTCAAACCGGAACTGAATGCAGAACTGATTACCGGCATAGTACAAATCTTTTTACAAGATAAATTTTCTTACGATACCAAAGGCGCAGTAAATGCAGTACATTATTACACAGCACATCCGTTTTCACTTCTTGGAAAAATTCCGGCACTGATGCAAATCCCTTTCATTCGCAGAACTGTATTTGAAAAAACTGCACCAGCACTGACAGCAGGCTTTCTCATCATTTTTGCAGTGATTTTCTTTGCAGTCTATCGGAAACGCCGTTTCACAGCACAAAAATTTTAATAAAAGCAGAAAAGAGCGTATATTATATATGCTCTTTTCTGCTTGACAAATTTCTGAAAAAAGTGTATCATAATAACAGAAGTTTCTCATTACACTCAATACAAACAGGAGGTTTTATCAATGTATTGTAAAAATTGCGGTACAAAAATTTCAGATGCAGATGCAAAATTTTGTATAGAATGTGGCTGTGCTATTAGCAAAAATCAAAAGCTCGTCAATTATCCAGTATATCAGGAAGTAAAGCCAAAGAAAAATTATACACTGCTGATTTGGTTTATTTTTTGCGTGTTATTCTTAGCAGTTGCTACAATATTTGTTATTTTTATTTTAAGAAAAAATGTTTCAATAGAAAGCGAACAGGCAGGCACTCAGCTTGCCAATTCTGAAACTGTATTACAGACTGATTCTGAAACTATCCTGCTGGAAAAGCCTTCCCCTGCTGAAGAAACAACAGAATTGATACAAACCACCGCACCCGAAGGCATAAAAATTCCTTCTTATCAGGTAGATAATGTCCCGCAGAATGAAAAAGCTGTTCCCTATCTTTCACCACAAAATAACACATCTGCTAAACAAGATGATAACAGTAACGACTTTGTGACCCATGAAGAAATTCCAGCACCTGTAAAAGAAGTCCCTGAAATAAAAACTGTTCCGAAATTTACATCTGCTACTTCAAGCAGTGTTCTGCCTCCAGTCAATGCAGACCATACAACATATACTTATCAGGCATTTAAAGCCGTTGACGGTGATTTAACAACATGCTGGTGTGAAGGAGCTGAAGGCCAAGGCGAAGGCGAATACATTACACTTTATGCTGATTCTGCGCAACAATTCAATCAGATTGTGATTTACAACGGGCTTTGTACAAGTGAAAGCTTATTCAATAAAAACAGCCGTGTCAAAGATTGTATTATTTCATTTTCAGACGGTACTGCAATTCAGACAACATTAAACGGCGACTACAGCCAACAGCCTTGTACAGTCCGGCTAGACAATACAATTTCAGCCGATTCTATTGAAATTAAAATTTTAAGCACTTATTCCGGCAACAAATACAGTGATACCTGTATTTCCGAAATTGAAGTGAAAAACACTTAATCCAAGGAGCAATACAATGACTAGAAAATTATTATTCAGCATGATATTATCCGTTTCTTTTTTAAGTGCCTGTGCAGAAAAGGAAGATTCCAGTCAGCAGGAAGAAACTATTTTAATAGAAACAATTTCAGCTACTGCGCCGGTAATAACAGAAACAATTCCTGAAGAAACTTTCACAGAAACAGAAACAACTGCACCGGAAACAGAATCAGAAACGGAAACAAGCAGAATTCCGCCTGACGGCGAACTTGTCCGCATACTGGATTATATTCCGGATGCAGTTATTGATTTAAGATATGCTACTGAAAATAATTTCACAAATACAGTGATTTATGATGATGCAGAAGCCTATTTATGTTACGGCACTGTCAAAAAACTTTGCAAAGTACAGGAAGAACTGAAAGAAAATGGATTTCGTATGATTCTCTGGGATGCCTATCGTTCTGTGGAAGCACAATATAAGCTGTGGGAAGTCTACCCAGACCCTACTTACGTTGCTGACCCCAGAAACGGACGCATTACAAGCCACAGCAAAGGAAATACAATTGATATTGGCATTGTATACAAAGATGGCTCAGAAGTAGAACTTCCATCTGCTTTTGATGAATTCTCCTCTTTAGCGGACAGGGATTACAGTGACGTTTCAGAAACAGCAGCGGAGCATTCTAAATTTTTAGAAAACATTATGGAAAAGCATGGTTTTTCTGGCTACTGGGGAGAGTGGTGGGATTATTCTGATTTAGAGACTTATGACTTAATCATTCCAGAAACTTAATACTTTTTTTTATTTTTCAGTTGCAAATATTCCTGAAATACTTGAAGGCATTCCAAGCGGTCAGTTTCTTCAAGTATGTTTCGAGAAGCTGTATAAAATACTTTATCTCTGAAACCAATCTGTTCTGTATCGGAAATATTACAGCCATAATAAACTTTTTTAATATTCGCCCATAATATCGCTCCGAAACACATGGGACAAGGTTCAGCAGTTGTATACAGTTCACAGCCGGTTAAATCAAATGTTTCCAAAGCCTGACATGCATCACGGATTGCTTCCATTTCTCCGTGGCAAGTCGGGTCTTTTTTCTGTACAACCTGATTATGCCCTTTTCCGATGATAATACCATCTTTGACAATGACACACCCAAACGGCCCTCCATGACCAGCTGAAATGCCTTTTCTTGCTTCTTCGACAGCAACTTGCATAAATTCATTCATAATATTCTCCCCTTATCTTATCAAAAAATTAAACAAAAGCATAACCGTCAGCATACTGAAATTCACTGCTGAAAATAATAATAAATATTTTCCGGAATTTGCATTTTCCGCTTTTCGGTAAATCTGATAGGAAATTAAACTGCCTAATGAAGCAATTAACGTTCCCAGACCACCAAGATTTACGCCAAGCAAAAGCTCTGTTCCGTTTTCTGTGAAGCCGGACAGCATGACAGCAGCCGGAACATTACTGATAATCTGAGAAAGAAAAGCAGAAATCATTAACTCTCTTCCCTTTAAAATACTCTGGAAAAATTGCTGAACAGCTTCTATTCTTGCAATATTCCCCACAAATACAAAAAAACATACAAATGTTGCTAATAAAGCATAATCTACGTTTAATAAAAGCTTTTTATCAAAAATCAATACTGTGCAAACAGTAATGATAAAACAGCTCCAGTCTGGTATGATTCTGAATACAGTCAGCAGACAAATAAAAAATAAGATTCCATAAGCAGAAGCCGTTTTCACAGGAATTGTTATTTTTTGATTCTGTTCAGCATGACAAGGCGTTTCAGGCAGTAAAAACGTCAGCAATATTAAACAAAGCAAACTTAATATTCCGGTCGGAAGCATTGTCTTTAAAAAAATACCTGCGGTTAAATGATACGTATCATAAAGATATAAATTCTGCGGATTGCCGACAGGAGTCATAATACTTCCCATATTTGCGGCAACGGTTTCAAAAATAATTGTCAGAATACGACTTTTTTCATCGTGAATTTTCTGAAAGGTCAGCAGTGTGAGCGGTACAAATGTCAATAATGCAACATCATTTGTTACCAACATCGCTGAAAAAAAACAAATTAAAATAAATAATAGTCCTAATCTTCGTACCGTACCAGCTTTTGTCAGCAAAAAATCTGTCATTTTTTCAAATATGCCAACACTTCTTAAACCTGCAACTGCCGCCATCAGCGAAAATAACTGAATTAAAACAGTTTTATTGCAGTATTCCAAATACCCCGCATCTGGCGGAATGATACATACTGTCAGCAGTGCAACTGCAAAAGCAATTATAAAAACAGGCTGTGCCTTGCAAAATTTTAAAACTTTTTCTTTCATAATAATTCCCTCCTAACATATGCTTTTAATTACAGTATAGCATAAATTACGAGAAAATGCAATAGATTTCCAGAAGATAAAAACAGCCCTCCAGAAAGAGAGCTGTTTTTATTAGGGAGGCTATTATGACATTTATTGAATGGCTTGAAAAGCAGTATCCAGCGCATCAATTAAATCGTCTATATGTTCTGTTCCGATAGAAAGCCGAATGGTTGTGGGACGAATCCCCTGTTCCAGCAATTCCAATTCAGAAAGCTGTGCATGTGTGGTAGAAGCCGGATGAATAACAAGAGATTTCACATCTGCAACATTTGCCAGCAAGCTGAAAATTGGCAGATGGTCAATAAAGTTTTTAGCATCTTTTTCCGTGCCTTTTATATCAAAAGTAAAAATGCTTCCTCCGCCGTTGGGGAAATATTTCTGATAAATTTTATGACTTGGTTCAGATTCCTGTGAAGGATGGTGAACTGCTTCCACTTTGGGGTGTTTTGCTAAATAATCTACAATTTTTAAAGCATTTTCCACATGGCGTTCTACTCTTAAAGAAAGTGTTTCCAAACCTTGCAGGAAAATGAACGCATGAAACGGAGAAATTGCTGCTCCAGTATCTCTTAACAGAATTGCTCTGATATATGTGACAAAGGCTGCTGCACCGGCAGCTTCTGTAAAGCTGACACCATGATAACTAGGATTCGGCTTAGAAATCCAAGGATAATTTCCTGATTTTTTCCAGTCGAAATGACCACTGTCTACAATCACACCACCAATGGCTGTACCATGACCGCCAATGAATTTCGTAGCGGAATGTATTACAATATCTGCACCGTATTCAATGGGGCGCACCAGATAGGGTGTTGCAAATGTATTGTCAATCACTAACGGAATGCCATGTTCATGAGCAATTTCAGCAATTTTTTCAATATCAATTGCATTGGAATTTGGATTGCCGAGCGTTTCAATAAAAACAGCTTTTGTTTTGTTGTTAATCGCCTTTGCAAAAGCAGTTTCATCTTCAGGGTCAACAAAAGTCGTTTCAATCCCATAAAGCGGAAGCGTATGTGCTAACAAATTGTAAGTACCGCCGTAAATGGTTTTAGAAGCAACAATATTTTCACCAGCTTTCGCTAAGGCCTGAATTGTATAGTTAATTGCCGCTGCGCCGGAAGCTAAACCAAGTGCAGCTGTACCGCCTTCCAAAGCAGCAATGCGCTTTTCAAACACGTCTTGTGTGGAATTGGTTAATCTGCCGTAAATGTTGCCAGCATCTTTTAAAGCAAATCTGTCAGCGGCATGTTGCGCATTATGAAATACATAAGAAGTAGTTGCATAAATTGGTACAGCTCTTGCATCAGTTACAGGGTCAGCCTGTTCCTGACCAACATGGAGCTGAAGTGTTTCAAAATGAAGTTTCTTTTCTGACATGAGAGATTCCTCCTATATGTAATATAGGCTTTCGCCCTGAAATTTATTTTAAAATGATTTGATTTCTGTACTCTTACTCTTATTTTTAAGAACAGCAACACATTCGGTCACGGCCAAGCAGTACAGAACGGAGTCTTTTCAACAGCATAATTTTTCCTCCTTGTATTTCTATCTGTTTGGTATGTAAATATCATAACATAATTTTTGCTATTTGTCAAGCCTTTCTTTTTTATAGCCTGTTATCAATTTTTTCAATAACAAAAAACAGCAAGGCTTTTTTAGAATCGCCTTGCTGTTTAGAGTTTTATTTTACAGGGAGTGTAATTAAATTTACAATTGCTTTCAAAATATTCATACCATCTGTAGATTCAACTTTACCATTAGTGTTGACATCTGCATTCAGTTCACCCTGTTTAGAAAGGGTTACTTTACCCATGAGATTTTTATTCAAATGAATGACATCTAAAATATCTACTTCGCCGTTGCAGTCGACATCACCGTACAATACTTTAGAAGAAGAGGATTCCGCAGCAGTGCCGTCCGGTTCTACACCACCGACAAGATTTCCATCTACATAAACTGTAATTTTATCAGTTAATACAGCTGCATCGTTATCATCTTCAAAAGAAATTAAATCTTCATAGCTGTAGTCATTGGAAGAATCCCATGTAGTTGTATAAGTTTCCGGATTCATTGTGTTAATCAAACGGAACTGGAATACACGGCTACCATAGAATCTGCAATTTTCCCATTTAATTTCAACGTAATAAGTACCATTGTCATCATACTTGACAGGTTCGGAAATCACAGCATGGCTTTTACCGGAAGTCATAGCATCTTCTGCATCATAGTCTACACAGCATTCCACGAAAGAAGCATCTTCTCCAATATCCAGCAATTCCTGAATATTGAAGTAATAACGGCAGGAAAGGTCATCCATAAATCTTGGCGGATTTGTAGTTCTGTTATGAATTACAACTTTCACCTGTAAACCAGCATCTGTTTCCTGATTTTTGGCAGCAGTGACGAAAATTTCAGGGTGACTTTCACAAGTACCGCCTTCTTTTGGCTGAGACATATCCCAGTCAGGAATAATATAATTTTGTTTTTCGAGTTCCTTGCCCTTTGCACCGTAATAATGATATAATCCTGCTAAATCTCCGCAGAAGCCGGCATTATAGTCATCTGTTACTTCATTGTAAATATAGTCTTTGGTTTCATCATGGTGATAGTCTTTCAAATCAGGGCCACCGACTAAAGCACCATAAAGAATATGTTCTTCCCCAACGGGCAGTTCCTGAGATTGTGTTGCTGAACAGTGTGCGGCTCTGTGATGGGGCTGGCTTGCATAGCTGTATTCATAGCCAACTTCATACGCATAGCCCATGGGATTATCTCCTAAAATATATTCCATCTGACGCTTTGCCCATGGGAGAAATGTTTCATCACCAGTAGACTTTGCATAAACACAAGCACATAAACCAGCTGCTGTATTATAACGTGCTGAACCGTATTCTGAAACGACCGCCCAGCCATTGGGAGATTTTGCAATAAAGTCTCCGCTTGTCTTGCTGTCTGGTAAATCGATAATTTCTTTGGGGTCAATGGATGTATTCCAGAGTGTATCGTCTAAACCGAATAATTTATGACTGTGAACTGGTTCATAGCCAAAAGCAGAATCATCAATAGTAGCTGCACAGCCTGACCAGAATTCCAAATTATACCGGAAAATGTACCAGTCTCTTGAAAGATTTGTCACAGGTGCAAGCTTTGCAAATACACCGCCCCAGACGGTATCCCAGCAGTGTACCCAGATATTTTGCCAGCACTGTCCTGTATCTGAAATAATACGTTTCATATAGCCTGTATAAGGATGACTGCCTTTTCCATTTGTAACGGATTCATCAACTGCAATAATATCGTTAATATAATCATAATTTTCTGTACAATAGTAAAGCCATACAGCCGCCCATGCCAATTCATCATAGTCATAGCTGGAAGGATAAAATCCGCCGTCATAGCCTAAGCTGGTTGCTTTGGGTGTTCCCTGTTCACGGTCGTCCACTTCAGTATGCGTTTCAACAGCGAAATCATAAAGAGCCTTTGCATATTGCAAACATTTTTCTGCATAGTCAGAATCAGTATCTTTGAAATTCAAGTAGTTAATGGCTAAAGAAGCAGCTGCACCGGCGCACTGGTCAGAAGCAGGTGTTTCAGTTGTTGCGAAATAAGCAGGTCTTTTCACTGCACAGGAAGAAGTAGCTACAATTGTATCATCTACTTGCAGTTCAGGCGCACACCAATAGTTATGATCATTATTTCCTTCGCCGACCTGATAGCAGTAGCCGACTACTTTTCCGTCATCATCAAGAAAAGTGGCTTTCAGAAAATAATCGTTAATCCAGCGGAGTTCATCTTCCACATGTTTCTGAAGTCCCATTTCCGCATAATCTTCACGAAACTCATAATAGCCCCAGCCAACAGTGGAAGCAGAATATGCACCGGGAAGCCCAAATTTGACATGGTCACCGGCATCATGCCAGCCTCCTGTCAAGTCAAGCATTCCGTCACCGTCAGGGTCAAGATACTGCCGGTTTGCTTCAATGAACTCTTCACTCATATTTGTGCCTTCATAAAGACCTTTCTGAGCGGAAAGACCGCCGTCACCCTTACCGGAATCTTCTTCCGCCTTTTTGTCACCGCCATCAAGTGATTTCATTTCCTGCAAAGGAATCTGACCATCTTTGACATGGCAGTCATCACGCCATGTATAATAATCATCTTCACCGACTTCATCACCGCACTTATTCGCATCATAGAAACAAAGTGCTAATTGCAGAGCTTCAGCAAAGTTATCATAATTATTCTGATGTTCTGTATCAATTACCGCAGCACTCACACTGGACAGACACAACGAACTTGATAACGCAGCACAGGCAGACAATGCCGTCACAGCTCTGGCTATTTTTTTTAAACTCATAATGACACCTTCCTTATAGATTAACATAATATTCTTTTTTTATTATAAACGATTCAAAAGACTTTGTCAATAGGAAATGTATCATTTTTATACAAAATCAAATTTTTCTTCAGTAGTTTACAGAAAGGAAATTTAATCAGTTATTACAAAAATCACAAAAAATAAACTTTTTCTTGACAAATTACAGAAAACATGCTATAATAAAAAAAAGTAACTACAGGAGGTATTTCACATGTTTCAACAAATTATGAAATTATCTAATGGTGTCCAGATTCCTCAGCTTGCACTCGGTACATGGATGATTGATGACAGCAATGCAGCTTCTGCTGTCAAAAATGCACTTTCTTTAGGGTATCGGCACATTGATACTGCACAGGCTTACGAAAATGAAGTTGGTGTTGGTGAAGGTGTACGTACAAGCGGAATCGCTCGTGACGAGATTTTCATTACTTCAAAAGTCGCTGCTGAACAGAAAGATTACCGCTCCGCTGCGGAAGGCATTGACGAAAGTTTGAAAAAAATGAAGCTGGATTATATTGACATGATGATTATTCACAGCCCTCAGCCATGGGCGGTATTCAACAAAACAGATGACCGCTTTCTGGAAGGCAACAGAGAAGCATGGAGAGCTTTGACAGATGCTTACCATGCCGGAAAACTCCGTGCAATTGGTGTTTCCAACTTCTTACAGCAGGATATTGAAAATATCTGGGAAACTACTGATGTGAAACCTATGGTCAATCAGGTGCTTTGCCATATTACAAATACTCCTCTTGATTTAATAGATTACTGCCAGAAACGGGATATTGTCATGGAAGCCTACTCCCCTATTGCTCATGGAGAAGCTTTAAAAAATCCTAAAATTGCTTTCATGGCTAAAAAATATCAAGTTTCTATTGCACAGCTTTGTATCCGATATACGATTCAGCTTGGAATGATTACACTCCCAAAAACAGAAAATCCTGCACATATGAAAGCAAATACTGATGTAGAGTTTGTGATTTCTGAAGAAGATATGCATCTGCTGAAACACACAGAACTAATAAAAGATTATGGCGGAACACTTTGATTGTACTAAAAAATTCCGGAGATTTCATTTCAAATTCTCCGGAAATTTTGTTTTATTCTAAATGAGGTGATGAATTTGCAATATGAAACTACAAAATTACAGCCGATAAAAAGTTTTCCAACTTATCAGCTGCATGTACAGACTGTTTCTGAAACGCTGTCTGTAAATGATATTTTTAAAATTTGTATTCTTGAAACTATGAAATGGCTTCGGTCAAGGTTAAAACAGTTTTCTGTTCTTCCGGAAGAGTTAAATTTTCCTGAACCTGAAGAATATGCCACATTTTCAGAAACGGCCTTACATTCATTCAGCCTGCATATTGGAATTAACATTGAAGTTGCTTATCTTGAAAAAGAAGGTATCTGGTCATTTCAGCTTTCAGAAACAGATATGGGCGCAAATATCGGCACAGCAAAAGAACGTCCACCTGTTCACGGCAGAACATTCCGGACAGAATTTTCATTCCGAAAACAGAATTATTGTGTGGAAACCGGAATCCGGACAATCTGCTCCGACCTTGCAAACTGCACAGCTCCTTGTGAAGTGTTTCGTCCCTATGTTGTTAAAGCAATCGCTTCCCGAAAAGATATGGAATTTCATTATCACGGATTCCGGCTAGATGGCAGTCCGCTTATGCTCAATTCCAGAAACAGCCTTAATTATCTGGATGCCCTGCTTTCTCATGAAACAGTGGATATTCCATTGATTTTTGTTGCAGAAAGCGGTTATGAAGATAAAAATCAGGAACAAATACTACAATCTGCAAAAAATCTTCTTTCTGCTTCTTCGTTTCAGATGAAAGGCATATTTTCACTTTCTCCGCCTTTGCCGTCTCAAAAAGAAATGCAGCTTTCTGTATCAAATATGCCTTTGAACAATGACCACAAAAAAGAAAAAGCCTTTTTGGAAGAAAAGAAAAAAGAACCTAAAAAGAAACAGGCTGTTCCTGCACCGAATATTCCGGAACGTGTAAAACTGCCTGAATTTCCTTATCAAAAACTTGCCTCCAGTGTGCTGGGCTTTGCAATTGTATGCTATGTTGAAAAAAAGCTTTTCTCTCAGATACAGAATAAATTTGGAATAACACTCCATGACGGAGAAATTATTGTCTGTGATACAGAGCCGGAACATTATTCTTATGCACAGTATCAGGAAAATATAGATGCATTTTATTGGAAACTGAATGCTTCTGTAAAACAAATGCCAAAACGTCATGCATATCAGTTTGAAAATGTTTTATTTTATTCTGATGCCCGTCTGAAAGAACTGCATGATAAACGAAAAGCAGCTTCCTCTGCGGAGGAACAATGCACTATTTATCGTGAGGAAAATGTCGAATTAAAACGGAAATTGCGAGAATGTCTGCAACAGCACACAGAAAGTCAGATGCAGGCAGAACATTTCCGCATGATTGAAAAAAAATTACAGCAGAAAGAAGATGAATTATCCGGTCTGAAAATCTATTGTGAAGCACTCCAGACACAAAATCAGGAACAAAAACTTCTTTTGCAAAATGCTGTCAAACGAGAACAATTTTTCCGGAATATGCTTGAAATAGCAGCTTTATTCCCTACAGACAAAGAGAAAATCTGCGAATGGATTGAGAAATATTTTTCCGGTCAGCTGATTGTCACCTCTAAAGCAAAATCCGCTTTGCATAAATATGCCGGTGCATTGCAGACTGAAATTCTTTGTGACGGGATTGTATATCTGAATGCCTATGTCCTTTACCGAAACGGGGATATTTCTCAGGAAGAATTACAGCTTTATGCAGAGCGATATCACTGGGAGGCCGGCAGCTGCGGAAAGGAAGCTCTGAAACTGCATAAAGAAGAATATACGGCTACTTATGACGGAAAAAAATATCTGATGAATTTGCATCTTCGATATGGTATCCGCTCACAAGTACTGATTCGTATTTATTTCTGCTATGATGAAACATTAAAAAAAGGTATTATTGGACATATGCCCTCACATCTGGCTACTGTAAAGCAAAGCACTTAATTTATCAAATAAAAAACTTCCGTTCTTGTATGAGCGGAAGTTTTTATGTTATGCCTTAAAATTCTGTTATCATGCCGACAATATATTTTAAAATCATCAGCGAATCGAGAGAATCAGGAACACCATTGTAATTGACATCTGCGTTTTTCTGCTGCTGGGTATTCAGCACTTCTTTACCAAGAACAGACTTATTCAGCGAAATGACATCTAAAATATCAATTTCTCCGCTCAAATCCACATCGCCGAGCAAAGTGGAATCTGTACCAGCTTCTCCTGTGAGTTTTAAAAGCCCTAAACCAGATACATCTGTATAGCCCATTCCGGAAAGGTCATACCAGTTGGCAATGGAAGTACGTTTTCCGTCACCTGTACCGTCATCATTCACTTGTGCATCAAAGCCGACAATCTGATTTGCCTGAAAACCTCCTAAAGTAGATGGAATTGCAAATTCTATCAGATAACCGTCAGTTGTTTTTGCTGTTGCAGAAGTGAATCTGTCTGTAGAAAGTCCGTCTGTAACTGTTTTTTCATTGTCAAAATTTGTTCTGACCTGAATGTCATCTGCTTCATAAGCAGTAGATTTATGATTATTTTCGTCTAAGAAGATTTCAACTGTATCCTGTTCATAGCTATTATTGCTTGCCTTGCTTAAAACGGGGTCTTTGACTTCTGCGAGGACGTAAATATTTTTCTTATCCCATAAAATTTTTGCTGTACCAGTTGCACCATTTCCCATAGAATAATTATCCATCTGAATTGTTTTAGCTGTTTTCCAGATATCGTCAATTTCTCCGTCAATTTTGGGTGTACCCTGAACAGCTTCTGCAATGGCTGGAATTTCTGCAATCAGAAGTTTTCCGCTTGCGGATTCGGAAAGTTTGTCCAGAGAATTCCAGTTTTCTCCGTTCAGAGAAATATCAAAACGGACAGTATCCCCTGCCTTAATACCAGCAATTTTTTCTGTATACATGGTTACACCAGCAGAAACATCAATCTTTTTAGTTTTTCCGTTGATAATAATTTCAGCAGTGCCGGCTTTCTGAGTGTAAATGTTTAAAACTAATTCTTCCTGCTGATTGACTAATGCTTTAAATGTTCCGGCTGTGCCAATTTGATTTTCTGCCTGAGCATCTTCCGCAAGTTTTAAGCCGGATTTTGAACCGTTGCAAAGATAAGCTCTTGCGGTTTTAATGGTCTGGACTTCTGCGGAAGTATCTGCAACAGCGTAATAAGCAGCTTTTGCCTGATAATCTTTATCAAACAGAAGCGGATAACCGCCTATCCAGCTTGTAGAGTCTGTAATGCCCCAAAGTACAACAGCAGACAGATTCACACCGTCAGCCTTTACTTTCTCATACATTTCAAAGCACTGACGGTATCTTTCCGCTAAAGCAAGCAAATCTTCATCAGAATTGGAGCGTAATGCAACATCTAATTCTGTGATTTGAATTTCAAGTCCTAAATCTGCATAGCTTCTTAAAGCAGCTTCATACTGTGCAATAGAAGGAGAACTCATACCAATATGAGACTGCATTCCCATACCGTCAATCAGTTTGGCATCAATTAAATCTTTGAGAATGTCTGACTGAATATACTTTAATTTATTTTCGCTGTATTCGTTGTAATCATTGTAGAAAAGCTTACAGCCTTTCGGAGCGTATTTTCTGGCATATGTGAAAGCTTTTTTAATATAGCTCTGGTCGCCGTAAACGCTGACCCAGCCGGAAGAGCCATCATTTTGAGAGTAAGCACCAGCATTTCGGATTGTACCGGAATCAGAAGCAGCTTCATTCACAACGTCCCATGAATAGACATTTAATTTAGGATATTGTGTTTGAAGCGCATTCATGACGTTTTTAATATAATTTTCCATGCGCTTGTCCATAATTTCAGGAGATACAAAATCAGCAGAAGCGTCATAATTTTCTTTAAAGAACCAATCAGGGGTCTGGCTGTGCCATACTAACACATGTCCTCTTAAATCTAAATTGTTTTCCTCACAGAATTTGAGCATTGTAGCAGCTTGTTTTAAAGAAATTTGCGGATTGGTCTGGTCACCACCATTTGCTTCCATATAGGCAAGTGTTGCACTCTGATCAAGAACAGCTTCAGGTTTTAATTCGTTTCCGATGGTAACGCTGTTGTAATGCTTTAAAATTAAATCTTTTGTTGCGCCCTGTGTGAATTCAGCACTTGCAACAGCACAGCCAATTTTGAAATCATCTGCATAAATATCTTTCAAGGAAGCAAGGTCTTTCTGAATAGCAGGGTCTGGCAGGCGTTCTCCGGTCACATCATCAAGATAGAAGCCCATTAAATCCTGTTCTGTGACACTGGCATCTGGTTTATAAGCAGTCTGCACATAAACGTACATATTAGAAGCACCTTCCGGAATAGTGCATTCTGTGCCGATATAAGTCCATTCACCTTTATTGGCGGTTTCGGTGTAAATCGTGTAATAATTTTCCTTACCGTTGAGGTCATATTGCAGATTGATGGAAAATTTTTGTGTATCTGTATAATTTTCACCGTCATACAAGACATAGCAACCAAATTTGTAATAACCGCCTGCTTCAAGAACTAAGGCTTTATTACAAGTTGCACCGTTCCAAAGCTGTTGACGGCCGTCTGTATAAAGAGAATATGTTCCGCTGTGAGCATATTTATCAGAAACTTCCAGTTTTGTCTGTGAACCTCTTCCCTGCCAGTCCATAACTGTTCCGTCATCGAAATCGTCAGAAAAGCCGTCATTACCGGCTTGTTTTTCAATTTTTTCGCCTTTAACAGTGAAATCGTCCATATAGAAATCACTTAAAGTAGCTGCTTCCACGTAGACAACAATATTTTTGGCATCTTCCGGAACAGTGTAAGTCCCGTTAATGATACCCCATTCATTGACTTTTGCGTTTACACTGCTGATGTATTTATAATTTTCCTTACCATTCGCATCTGTGTAAAGGCATTGCAGATTAAACTGCTGATTCTGACCGCCGACCTGTTCGTCATCGTAAAGCACAGCAACACTGAAAGAGTACTGATTTCCGGCATACATTGTGCCAATCATGGAAGCTCCTGCACCATTCCAGCTAACAGTTCTGCCTGTGACGGAAAGAGACTGTTTTCCGGAATGTGCATATTTATCAGAAAGTGTTAATTCTGTACTTCCGGAGGTTCTGGCTTTCCAAGTGCCGAAGCTTTCTTCAAACGTATCGTTGACAAGTTCTGTTTCAGCAGCATTCACAGGCACAGCAGGCAATACTGCACACAGCATGGCAGCGGTCATAAGACCAGATGTAAGACGAGTTTTTTTCATACATGTTCCCCTTTTCAATAAAAAAATATCATGAACATCTAGTTACTGTTCATGATACTATCATACAATAATTTTTCTGAAAAGTCAAGTATTTCAGGAAATTTCTTCTGGAAGAAGTTCTGCTGGTTCAGCAAGTTCTGCTTCTTGGGGAGCTTGTTCAGGAGCAGAATAGACATAAGTGAATTTAGGAGATTTTAATTCAAACTGATAGCGGAAGGCATCACCACGCACCGTTAATTGATTATCTACAATCACTTCTCTGGCATAACCGCCGTTTCCTTCTACGATTTGAATCCAGTTTTCCGGATTGTCAGAAAGGGTAATGTGATAAGCATTTTCAATAATCGTTCTGACTTCTTCTGTCGTGAAATATTTCACATCTCCATAATGAGGGTCATATTGAGCATCATAATCACTCGAAACGCTTCTGAGATAGGGTAAATTCATAGAGAAGATATCATTGCTGTCTGCTGTTAAATCTCCGCATGATGCACCAAACATGGTCATTGCAACTTCATCTTGATAATATAAGGCTTCACCAAGTACTTCTGCACAGGCATCTATGATATTTTGCGCAGGGTCTGGCTTGCCTTTTAAATCATGGGAATCATTATTATAATATTTGATATAGCTATAAACAGCAACTGCCTGTGCTTTAATGGCTTCTGTGTGAAAAGAAGGACCTACTTCTCTGTTGACAATTTCAGCCACTTGCTGGAGCGTATTTCCGGGAACACCTTGTACAGTAATCATTTCTGTTTCTGCTGTTCCGGTATTTTTGAGAACAGTTCCCGGATAATAGTGAAATAAAATATCCTGATAATTCCAGCCACCGTAAATAGCATAAAAATTCGCCCCATTCTGACTTAATCCGACACAGTGACCCCAGCCGTAAGTGGTGAATGCAAATGTTCCAGCCGGAACGGTTTCCACATCTACAGCAGAAAGAACAGGACTGTCTGAAACGACAATGTCTTCCCTGCTGGCATCAGAAATTAAAACTGCTTCTGTATTTTCTGAATTTTCAACAGTCTGGTAGGAAACTAAAGAAAAATCTCCGTATTCTTGCAGTAATTTTTTTTCCTGTTTATCAGCATGAATGATTTCCACAGAGCTTAAATTTTCGCCTGTTTCAGCAATAACCGGAAGACAATATTGTCCTCCGGTCAGGATAACTGAACACAAACATGCAAGAATTTTCTGATATTGAACAGACATGTCTGCATTTCCTTTCATGATTAAGATTTCTGGAATGTTGCAGCTGTTTCACCGTCTCTGAGCTTTCTTGCAATGACGAGAAATCTGGAATTGTCTTCATCAGAATAGCAGGTAGAAAGTGTTAAAAGCTTATCACCATATTTCACGTCTACATTTGTAATTTCTGTAACGCTCTGGGCTTTTGCATACTGCATGTAAGTATTAAATTCTTCTTCTGTGGGGAATTCTTCCATATCCCAGTAACGCCAGTCCGCATCTGCTCCGCCGTAAGTAATCGGCAATGCACAAATCACATAAGTGGCATGTTCAAAATTAGAGTACAGTTCAATAAACTGATTGGATTTATAATATTCTAAATCCTGACGGTATCTTCTTAAAGAGCCGAACATTTCATTATTCGCCATGTTATGGCCATACAGAATGACATTATCTGACCATGTATTCTGGTCAAAGCCGAATTTATTACGATAGTCCATAAATACAGTACCTGCACGGTAAGGCTGATGATTAAAGCCGACAGAAAGATAGAATTCATTATCTTCACACTGTACAATAGGGTTATCTACTTTTGTGCCTTCAATTTTAATCCATCCCATAGAATCGCCATTATACTGGCGCATAGATTTTGCCATACCGCTTTCACCGTTTGGCGTGCCAAATGTTCCGCTGACAAGCTGAAGATTGACATTCTGACTGGAAACTTTGCCCTCTGAAGAAACTGCCTGTACAGGTGCATCAGCGACTTCTGCGCTGGCATGATTCAACAGAACGGCTGTTCCGGTAAAAGCGGTCAGGAATGCTGTACACAGAACACCTGTTAATATTTTTTTCTTTTTCTTCATCATAAAATCTTCCTTCTTTCCTATAATTAACCGTAGGGGACGAATTCAGCATCAGGGTCATACGTATTTCTGTGCCATTTGTAATAGCTGTTTGACCATTTTATATTAGGATTGGGGACACTGGTGCATCCTTCCATTAAGTTTTCCTTATCACGGAGCAAACGGCCAAATACAACTAATCGCCCGTCACTGAATGTACTGTTGCAAGTAGACAATGTTAAAAGGTGGTCACCATATTTCACATCTACATCCGTTAATCGGATAGTACGCCGTTTAATTTCATTCACATAATCATAAAATTGCTGTTCATTTTCAAAATCAATAGAATTCCAGTATTCAAACTGTGTTTCTGATTCATCTTCCACATCTACGATAATCATAGCAAATATCTTGTATTGATATTTCATATAATTTGATTCTAATTCTATAATCGGGTGTGCATCATAATATGTTTCGTCATTGGTATAATATTTTAATGCGCCGAACATAGAATAATCGTGCATATTATGTCCGTAAATAATTAAATTGTCTGAATTTTTGGAGGTTCTTCTGTATGTTCCGTCCGGATTGCCGTTTTCGTCAGTATTTTCCGTCATTTCATCAAAAGAATTTCTGTAATCCAAGAAAATAGAACCGGCTCTTGCATATTCCAGATGAATATTTTTGTCAAGATAGTACAGGTTGCCGTCTTCTGGGTTTTTTCGCTGTAAAACGGGATAAGCAATTCTTGGTTCATCCGGAATACTGATATAACCGACAACATCTTTATTTTCTGCGAGCAAGTTTTTGGCACTTGCAAGCATTTCATAGCGTTCTTCTACGGCCTGTTTCTTTTTTTCTTCGTGAGGAGGTTCAGGTACTTTGTCGTGAATTTCCTGTGTTTCAGTTGTCACTTTCGCATTTTCGTGATTTTCCCAAAAATATTTTCCTATGAGGAAAAGACATACAACAAATACGGCAGAAGAGGCTAGAAATGTTAATTTTCTAAGCACTTCAAAAATACCGTCACCTCGCTGAGGAAACAAATCTGCTATGCGTTTGAATAATGAACGCCGTTTTCTTCGCCGTCTTTTTTTGACAGGAGCAGTTTTGGTTTCTCCGGACGGATATTGTTCTTCGTCAGCCATGCATACACCACCTGTTAAATTTATTTACTTAATTAGTATAGCACAGGAACGGAGAATTGTCAAGCATCTGCATGACGGAAAACTTGCAGTTCAGTATTTTCCACAGCTTCTGCAATCATCTCTGTAAAATCAGCTTGATTCTGTGCTTTTTCGACTGCTTCAAGCTGAGGGCGGATTTTAGGGTGACGTGGTGTGAATACTGTACAGCAGTCTTCATAAGGCTGTACAGAAATATCGAATGTATCAATTTTTCTTGAGATTTCAATAATTTCTGTTTTATCCATGCCGATTAAAGGGCGGAAAACAGGGCATTTGCAAACAGCATCTGTGCAAACCATTGCTTGCAGTGTCTGGCTTGCGACCTGACCAACACTTTCGCCTGTGATTAAAGCTAATGCTTCTTCTTTTTCAGCGATTTTCTGAGCAATGAGCATCATCAGACGGCGCATTAAAATGGTAAAATATTCTTCAGGGCATTTTCTTTTGAGTTCTTCCTGAATTTTGGTAAACGGAACACAATAGAAATGGATATCTCCGCAGTAAGGGGTTAATTTCTGACAAAGCTGTTCTACCTTCAGTCTGGCACGGTCAGAAGTATAAGGAGGGCTGACAAAGTGAATGGCTGAAATATGAATGCCACGTTTCGCCATCATATAGCCTGCTACAGGGCTGTCGATACCACCAGACAATAACAGCAAAGCTTTTCCGCTGCTGCCGACAGGGAGGCCGCCTGCACCTTTAATTCGGCCTGCATGAATGTAAGCGTTTGTATCACGGATTTCTACAATTACAGTTACTTCCGGATTGTGAACGTCTACGGAAATATCAGGGAATGCATCACAGATTGTTCCACCGAGTTCCATACAAATTTCAGGGGATTTCATGGGGAATTTTTTATCAGCTCTTTTGGCTTCGACTTTAAAGCTTTTGGCATCTTGAAGGGTTTCTTTCAAGTATTCCAATGTTTTGGCTTGAATGTCTGAAAAATCTTTTTCACAGATGCAAGCTCTGCAAATGGCAGCAATGCCGAATACTTTCTGTAATCTTTCAATGACTTCATCTAAATCAATGCCATCTTCTTCCGGTTGAATATAGATAGTAGACTGAGCAGAACTGTATTGAAATTTTCCGACAGGTTTCAGGCGGAATTTAATATTTTTCAATAAAATATCCTCAAAGCTGGATTTATTCTGACCTTTTAAAGCCATTTCGCCGAATTTTACTAAAATTACTTCTTTCATAACAGATTATCCTTTCATGTGTAATTCTGCAATAGCAATTTCATGCAGAACTGTAAAATTTTCAGGTGCAATTTTCTGTAATAAGTGTGTATGTTCCTGTTCCCATGCGGAAAGCTTTTCGCATGAAAGCGAAGCCCCTACTCCCCTGCAAGCCTTCATTCTGCCGTGCCATGTTTCACGAGTGAAGGGAATTTCTACAGAGAATTCCTCATGTACAATTAGCTTTGCATACTGCAAAACGGTTTCAGACAAATAAACTGGGTGTCTTGTTTCTCCTGCTCCTGTCCAGTCAGGGTTGTATTTTAATACTAAATTTTCGCTTGCCTGTGCAATTTCATCTTCAAAGGGAAGCCAGTTCATTTGTAAAATGCAAAGTTTTCCTTCTGGTTTCAGGATATTTTTTAATACTGGCATGAGTGTTTCAGGCTTGAAATACCAGAAGCATTGACAAGCTGTGACAGCATCAAAAGACTGCGCTGGAAAATCAGCTTGTTCAGCAGGTACAGCCTGAAATGCTATCTGCATATTTTGCTGACTGGCTAATAATTTCGCTTGTTGAATCTGATTTTCTGAAATGTCAATTCCTGTCCATTTTGCGCCGTATTGGTACATATTTCTGGGGAGAACACCCGTTCCTGTTCCTAAATCAAGCACTTTCTGACCTGTCAAGCCAATATGATAATCAAGCAGTTTCTGATAAAAAATTTGAGGATAAATATCTCTGTATTTCGCATAATCCTGAGAAGTTTTTCCCCAATCGAAAAATTTTCCATTATCAATTTCTTTCAAAAATATTCAGCTCCTGTCATTTTTTATGAATTAAATTTTTCTGTCCTTCTGCAACCACCTGTGTGAATTGATATAATTCTTCTGTTGTAGTTTCTTCTGAAAAGCTGACACGAATGGCACAGTCTGCCAGTGCATCTGGAATTTTGTAAGCAGAAAGCACACCGCTTTTTGCACCTTTGGAGCAGGCTGAACCGCTTGAAACATAAATTTCTCTTTGTTCCAGATAATGGAGCATTGTTTCTGAGCGAACGCCTTTTACAGAAAAATTGATAATATAGGGCGAGCTATAATTTTTATCTGTATCACTGTTAAGAATAATATCCGGCATTTCAGATAATAAATGCAGTAAATATTCTTTTTTGGTCTGCGCCTGTGCAAGACGTTCTGAAATGCTGTCCTGCAAAATTCTAACGGCTTCTCCAAAACCTGCAATAGAAGGTACAGCTTCTGTACCAGAACGAATTGATTTTTCCTGTTCTCCTCCAGTCACTAAGGGCGTGAGACGGATACCTTTTCTAATATACAATGCACCTGTTCCTTTAATGCCATGAATTTTATGCGCACTGAATGAAATTAAATCTGCTTGTAATTCTTTCAGTTTTACAGGCAGTTTCATATATGCTTGAACAGCATCACAATGTAAAATAATATCTTTATATTTTTTTCTGACTCGTCTAAATACTTCCTGTACCGGCAAAATTCTTCCGGTTTCATTTTCCACAAGCATCATACTGATAAGAAAAGTATTTTCATTGACTGCCTTTAAAAAATCCTCTGCCTGAAATCTTCCTTGTGCATTTGGCAAAACCCGAATCACTTCAAAGCCCTGCTGTTCCAGATAATCTATTGTATTCCGTACAGAAGCATGTTCCACAGCAGAAGTAATAATTCTTTTTTTATTTCTTCTGCCATATACAGAAGCACAGCCTCTTAAAGCTAAGTTACTACTTTCTGTCGCACCGGAAGTAAATAAAATCATTTCCGGTTCTGCACCGATAGAATCAGCAATACACTTTCTGGCCTGATTCATATGCAATTCTGCATCTAATCCCAGCTTATGCAAAGAAGAAGGATTTCCGAAATATTCTCTCATGCATTCTTCTGCTTTTTTAATAACAGATTCTGCCGGTTTTGTGGTTGCGGCATTATCCAGATAAATCATAAATTCTTCCCATCCTTTCTGATTTTCATAGCATAATTTTTATTATAACATATTTTGAAATATTTTACTACCCTTTTGAGAAAAAATATTTTTTAATTTTTTTAAAAAAAGACTTGACAAATGAAAAGAAGTGTGTTATAATATATATCGTTGAGTGCGAAAGCAAAAAATAAAATGCGGATATGGCGGAATTGGCAGACGCGCTAGCTTCAGGTGCTAGTCGGGGCAACTCGGTGGAGGTTCAAGTCCTCTTATCCGCACTCATCCAAAAATTTAATATTTTCATCAATGCGGATATGGCGGAATTGGCAGACGCGCTAGCTTCAGGTGCTAGTCGGGGCAACTCGGTGGAGGTTCAAGTCCTCTTATCCGCACTCTTTTATATTTGTACGGAAGAAGATGATTTTAATGGAACGTCCTTTATTTATCATATTTGGTGATGACAGAATAAAATTATCTACCATTAAAAGATATGGTATTTCTTGGTATGGAAGTGCCTTTGAACTTAAGGAAGCAGATGAAGGCATCTATAATGCTATCTTGGACTATGTAAAAGAAAAATTCGATATAACACCATCATATTATGCAAGCCGTTATGCAAACTCTGGAAGCGACTATGTAGCTAAACAAGTTCCTGACTTTTACAAATACACAAAATATTTATATATTGAAACGTTTCAAGGAAACTATTATGAATATTATCAAGTCCTTGAAGATTTTAATATTTATAATAAACTTAAAGAACTCGATAGTTACTTAACATGAATAATAAAAATCGGCTTCCAGATTGGAAACCGATTTTTTTATTTCAGCCGATAACGATAAAATCAGATAATACATAGCCGGTGTAATTTTTCCAAGTAACGACATACCAGTTATTTGCAGAACCGTAAACAGTAACTGCTTCCCCATTTGGAATAGAGGTAATTCTTGCACCGTTAATACTGGGATAGCTTCTTAAATTCAAGCCTGAGCCGTCTGTAACAACAACACCTTTTACAACCTGTGTGGGCATGATAAATGGTATTCCAAAATAATCGCATAAAGATTCTGTAATATTGGAAGCAATTGCATCTAAACTGCTCCGAATCCAGTTAGCATCTTCTTCATTGTCATGATAGCCTAATTCACATAAAACTGCCACCGCATTTGTTTTATTAACTTCGCCAAGCGTGGTAGTCGGCCGAGCGGTTACTTTGGAAGGAATTAGATAAATGCTTTTTAAATTATTTGCAATTGTAATGGCAAGCCGTTCGCTGGACATGCTGTAGGGGGAAAAATAAATATCAATCCCCCTGAGCTGTCCGCTTAAACTTTCCGGTGAAGCATTGGAATGTAATGCTATATGAGCATCGTAATAGGCAGAATTAGAATCTGCAATTGCACCAGCCGCAGTTTTATTGGGGTCATTTCTCGTGAAAGCAATTCCGCTTGCTCTGAGATAAGGCTCCATCGCATCAGCGAGCAGATTCATATATTGTTCTTCTGTTCCTCCGCCGGTATATTGATTATATTCCTGTGCGGATGGCAAAGAATGGAACGAAAACACTTGAATTCCGCCATATTCAAGTGGAAATTCTACTGAATAATACTGAAAAATCTTGCCTTATTACCTACTTAGTTGCACACTGTATTATTTTAAAGTCTTGGATTTGCCGAGTAAGAATTTCTGTAAAATAATAATATCTGAAACAGAAATCTGACCGTCTTTGTTAATGTCGGAAGAAGCTGTTTGATAGTCTAAAGCAACACCATTCAGGATATTCTTTTTTAGCTTAACCAAATCATAAATATTGATAATGCCGTCATAATTGACATCCCCTGTGATATAGGGGTCAGACTGCGGTTCAGTCGGAATCGGTTCTGCAATTTTTTCGGATTCTGTGTAGTAATATTCCGGTTCAGCGACTTCTTTAAAGTTCACACGGAAGAAGTCAAGAGAACCATTCATTCTGCCGATTTCGTAAATCGTATCATCAGAAATCATATCTACAGGGTCAAATGTGATTTTGCTTGTTGCCACAGTTTCGCCGTTCAGAACCAATTTTCCTTCATCGCCGGAAAGTACAACACTGACGGTATACCATTTACCAGCTTCCACAGCATTTTCAGCAATCAATACTTGAGAAGTTTCGCTGTTCTGCATCATGAAAACAAGGTCTTTACCAGAAGTACCTAAGAACATGCCTTTTGTTTTTTCACGGTCATAGAAATTCATGATATAATTAGTGCCTTCATCACGCATTAAAAATGCTGTCTGATAATCCACATCATGGAAATTTGCATAAGAGCTGTCAGCAAGCAAATACTGGTCTTTGCCGTTAAAGGTTAAAACACCTTTTCCGCTGGTGCGTGTTTCTTCCCATACAGGAGCATTTACAGCTACTCCGTAAGTGGAAATATAATTATCTTTTGCGATTTTAGAACTGTCTGTATCAAATTCCAAGCCTGCAAACTGACCGTCATTGTAAGGTCTGGAATTTGCATAAGCATCAGGACTTGCCCAGCCGTAAACTGCACCAGCCTGTAAAGCTCTGCTGGAATCGTCATAATAATCACCGTCTGTAATTGCCTGACCAGTTGCTGAACCCTTTGCTAATCCGTAAGAAACACCTTTTACAGTAGCATTTCCGGAAACATTGTAATTATTAAAGACAAGACCGCTTTCCAGCACTCTTGCATTATCAGAAACGATAGAATTTCCCATTACTCCGGCAGAATCAGAAACAATGGCATTATCTTTGACAGTAGCATTTTCAGCAATTACAGCATGACCGGAAATAACTGCATTTCCTGAAACTTTAGCAGAACCGGTTACAGTAGCATAATCTTTAATTTGTGCATTACCTGTCACAGTGGCATAGCCTAAAACTTTAGCATTTTTACCGACATAAACAGAATCATCTACACGAGCTGTTTCAGCGACAAAGCCACCGCCATTGCTATGATAATGACCTTGTGACATGCCTGTATTATTAGCAGTCTGCTGGATTTCTGCGCCTTGAATGGTTACTGCATAGGGATATCTTGTCTTTCCTAAGAACGGGCGATGATTTTCATCAAATTCGCCTTCACCGTAAGCCCACGGCACACCGTTTTCCTGCCAAGTGTCAGAATCGGGAGTAGCTGTCACAACGAGAAATACAGCATCAGCAACACCTGCGTTAATACTTGCCGTTTCACCAGCCTTGAATAAATCAGAATAAACTGTTGAGCCGTCAGATTTCTGGACGACTAAACAAGCTCTCCAATCAGCTCCCTGTACATCAGTCAATCCCTCCAGAGTTGCTGAAATATCAGCACCATTCTCCCATGAACCGCTATTAGCTTTCAGCGGAATAATATTGATACCGAACTGTTGAGGCGCACGTTCAGTAGGAACGGTATAATAATTATTATTTTCAGTAGATTTTTCCAAGAGAGTGTAAATTTCTCCCCAGTTCCATTCACCGGAATTTAAAAGCTGTGCCTGACGAGCCTGATATTTTTCCTGCTGATTAAAATCCAGAGTCGCTAAACGGGCAGCATATTTCCCTAAAGTTTCCTTAATATCCGCATTCGCTAAACGGTCAATTTCCTTGTAAGGGTATTCATCAGGCTGACCATTCTGCATGAGTGTTTTCATAAAGTCCTTGCCATAGCCGTCTAAATTATCAGGATTATCTGTTAAATACTGTAAAAATGCCCATGATGCATAATTATCTCTGCCCAGAATCGGTGTGAAGCAAAGATTTTTCATATACGTTTCAAAGTAATCTGTACCAGATGCAGGGTCAGTTACCCATTGACTATAGTAATCAGAATATAAGAATTGTTCTCTGTACCAGTTTGCAATGGCTTCCCACCAAGACTGCACATATTTATTTTCATTCCAGCCGAGCTGATGTGCAGTGACAACATGCCCGAATTCGTGAGGAAGCACCCATGAAGGATTAGGACTGTTCTGCATTGCCCCCACACAGCAGAACATAAATGCATAGCCCTGATTATCATAGCCCATATAAGCCCAGTCATCTGCAAATGGACTTAAACCTGTACCGGAAATATAGAAATTTACTTTGTATTGATTTCCGTCACGAAGAGCTAAATTTACAGACTGTGTCGGAGCTTCCATTTTCAGGTCATTCATGTAAACATCCCAGCAAGCTTCTAAGTTCTTTGCATTTTCCTGTAAAAAGGCTTCCGTAATTTTAGCAGAATCTGCACCATTTTTGCCCCAGATAAATTGAAAATGTTCTGATTCCCATCTGTTGACATCTTCGTTTGCGCACCAGACATCACGAGTTTTCAACGTATCTGCCTGTGCCTGAACAGATTCGACCGGATTCAGTTCCAATGCGCTGACCGGAACAGCATTGAGACTGAAACAAAGTGCAAACGCACACAGTCCAGCAGCAATTTTTTTGTATTTTTTCATAAAAAATTCCCCTTTGTATATTTTTTAGATAGTAATATTATAGCACATTTTCAGGGAATTGTCAACATGTTTTTGTAATTTTTTGCATAAAAAAGATTGACATTTTTATAAAAATGTAGTATAATTAGTTTAAAACATACTATGGAGGTATTTTCATGAAAATGATACATCTTTCTGACTTACATCTTGGGAAAAGATTAAATCAGTTTTCCTTACTGGAAGACCAGAAATATATTTTAAATCAAATACTTGAAATTGCAGAAAATGAACAGCCTGATTGTATCATCATTGCAGGAGATGTTTACGATAAAAGTATTCCATCGGCTGAAGCAGTTTCAATATTTGATAATTTTTTGAGCAGATTAGCAGAACAGAATTTGCCTGTATTGATTATCAGCGGAAATCATGATTCCCCTGAAAGAGTTGCCTTTGGCGCACAAATTATGAAATATCGTCAAATTTATCTTTCTCCGGTATATGATGGAAAAATACAGCCCATTACTTTAAAAGACAAATTCGGAGAAGTACGATTTTATATGCTTCCGTTTATTAAGCCGTTTACCGTCCGGAATATTTTTAAAGAGAAAAAAATCAACAGTTATACAGATGCTGCAACGGCAGCAGTAGAAGCAATGCAGGTAGATACTTCTGTCCGGAATGTGCTGATTGCACATCAGTTTATTACTGGTGCGGAGCAGTGTGATTCGGAAGAAATTTATGTTGGCGGTCTGGAAAATATTGATGCAAATGTATTTTCTGTGTTTGATTATACAGCTTTGGGGCATTTGCATAGCCCTCAGAATGTCGGAGGAAATCCTCGTATTCGTTACTGCGGAACACCTTTGAAATATTCGTTCTCAGAAGTGCATCATCATAAATCCGTTACGATTGTACAGCTTGGTGAAAAAGATGCACTTCCGGAAATCAAAACAATTCCTTTGACACCTAAAATTGATATGCAGGAAATCACAGGAAAGTTTGATGAATTGATACGGATGGAAAAATCAGATAATTATACTCGTATTATGCTCACCGATGAAGAAATGATTCCAGATGCTGTTAATCGCCTTCGCAGAAAGTTTCCAAATTTAATGACTTTAGATTATGAAAATCAGCATGAAACAACTGTTGGTGATTTACAAAATATTCAAAATATTGAACAGAAAACACCTTTGGAATTATTTTCAGAATTTTACACGCAAATGAACGGAAACGGCCTGACAGCAGAACAATCAGAATTTGTAAATAATATGATAACTGAAATATGGAGGAATAACTGATGAGACCTTTAACGCTTGAAATGTCTGCTTTTGGACCTTACGCTGAAAAAACAGTTTTGAATCTTGAACAGCTTGGAACAAAGGGACTTTATCTTATTACCGGAGACACTGGCGCAGGAAAAACTACTATCTTCGATGCTATCGCCTATGCGCTTTACGGCTCTCCAAGTGGAGAATTCAGAATGACTAAAATGCTTCGTTCTCAATATGCCCCTCCTGATGTGAAAACTTATGTCAAATTAACTTTTTCTTATAAAGGGAAAATCTATACTATCCAGCGTTCTCCAGCTTATGAACGTGCGAAAAAAAACGGTATCGGAACAACTTCTGAAAAAGCTTCCGTTCAGCTTGAATTTGACGAAAAAATCATTGAGAAAGAAGCAGATGCTTATATTAAAGAAATTATCGGTCTGGATAAAAAACAATTCACTCAAATTGCAATGATTGCACAGGGCGATTTTTCAAAGCTCTTAATGGCAAATTCTACAGACAGAAAGCCGATTTTGCGGACACTTTTCAAAACGCATAATTTTGAAACTCTCCAGAAACGTCTGAAAGAAGAATTTAACACCGTAAAAAGACAGTATACAAATGCTTCTGAAAAAATGCAGGAACGCTCCAGTCAAATTCAATTTCCTGAAACAGATGATTTCTGTCAGAAAAAAAATGCACTTTTGAATCAGGAACTTCAAGAAAATGAAATTTTGCTTTTGCTGGAAGAACTTGAACAGTATGACACCCAGCAGGAACAGCTGATGCAGCAGGAAATTCAGAAAACGGAAACGCTTTTAGAAGAATTAAAACATCAGCTCGAAATTGCAGATGCTCAACAGCGGCTTTCTCAAATACAGCAAAAGCTTACTATTTCTTCTCAGAAATGTCAGGAAGCGAAAACTACTCTCCAGAATGCTGAATCTCAAAAGCCTGAAATTGAACAAAATCAAGCGAAAATTCAGGAATTTAAAAATTCTTTGCATTTATTACAGGATTTTCAGAACTTGAAACAACAACTGCAACAGGCAGAACAGCAAAAATCTGCACTGCTTGCAAAAAAAGCTTCCTCTAAGGAACAGCTTGCAAAACTACAGAATAATATAAAATTATTAAATCAACAACAAGAAAGCTTTTCCAATTGTGAAGCACTAAAAGCAAAACTTGAATCTGAACTCCAAACAAAAGAAACTGCTTTAAAACAGATTCAGGATTTCCAGAAAAATTATGCTGATTATCAGGAACTGCTGAATAGTTTAGAAAATGCTCAGTCGGCATTTGATAAAGCACAAGAACAGTATGATAAAACAAATACAATTTATGAAAACGCTTATAAGACATTCTTAGCCAATCAGGCTGGTATTTTAGCGAAACAGCTGAAAGATGGTGAATGCTGTCCGGTCTGCGGTGCAAAAACACACCCCTCCCCTGCTGTTTGCTCAGAAACTACCGTCACAGAAACAGAACTGAAAAAATTAAAGAAAAATTCTGATTCTGCTAATCAGCTAAGAGAACAGAAAAGCCGTGAAGCCGGAACACTTTCCGCCCGTGTACAGGAACAGAAAAAACTACTTGCCAGAGATGCAGATATGCTCCTGCATTGTTCGCTCGGTCAGGCTTCCAGAATTGCCAGCCAGCAAAAATCTGAAACAGAATCCGCTGTTGCTCAACTGAAACTACAAATACAGAAAAATCAAAAAAATTTAACAAAATTTGCAGAAAATCAACATACACTCAAAAAATGGAATCTTCTTTCAGAACAGAAAACTTCCGAATTAGAACAACTGCGCCAATCTGTACAGGAAACAGAAAATCGTTTCAGCACATTGAACGGACAGTTTGACCTCCGTTCTAAGGAATTGCAACAGCATCTAAAAGACGGCCTTTCTCTTGAAGAAACTCAAAAAATGATTCGTTCTGAAATGGAAACTCTTACTTCTCGTAATCAGGAAATCAACAAAAATATTACATTCAGGCAGAATGAAGTCAGCCGGGCTGAAAAAGAATTCGGCAACTTGCAGGGACAGGAACAACAGCTTCTGAAACAGGTCGGCGATTATCCTCCAATTGATAAACTTACTGCCAAAACAGATAAGGAATCGACTGAACAGCAGAAATCTCAGCTGATGCAGAAACAAACCGCTGTTTCCGTCAGAAAATTAAGCAATCTTAATTTGAAAAAGTTCTGGAAACAAAACGCTGATGAACTCGCTCAGCTAGAAAAAAAATACCGCATGTTAGAACCCCTTGCAGATACGGCTAATGGCAATATTCCCCTTGAAATCTATATTCAAAGAACATTTTTTGATAAAATCATTGCAAGAGCAAATAAACGCTTTTCCATTATGACAGATGGGCAGTATTCTCTTCACAGGAGAAATGAGAAAAAAATCGGCGGAGGTTATGACGGTCTTGAACTCGATGTGACTGACCATTGGAATGGCACTACCAGAAGTGTAAAAACGCTTTCCGGCGGTGAATCTTTTAAAGCTTCTCTTTCCCTTGCGCTTGGCTTGTCTGAAGAAATTCAGTCTTCTGCTGGTGGAATTCAATTAGATTCCATGTTTGTAGATGAAGGTTTTGGCTCTTTGGACGAACATTCTCTTCGCCAAGCTATGAAATCACTTTCTGACCTTTCAGAAGATGACAGACTTATCGGTATTATCTCACACGTCTCAGAACTCAAAACAAAAATCGATAAACAGATTATCGTTAAAAAAGACCGTGAAGGAAAAAGCAATATTCATATTCAAATATAAGCTGACATATCCCTGCTTTCTGACTGAAAGCAGGGATATTTTATGCAATAAAAACTACAGAGAATTATTTTTGCAATAAATTGTATCATTTTTGCAATTGACAAATACATTGTAATATGCTATCCTATATATAGATAAATCGTTTTTTAATTAAAACAATAAACTAAATGGGGGAATTACAATGAAAAATAAAAAAATACCAGCAGTCATGCTGTCTGGTTCAATGTGCCTTTCTTTATGCAGTGGGTTAGCCTTTCTGCCTGCCGTACCAGCAGCAGCAGCAACAAGTCCTATGGTAGAATACCTTGACAGAGGTATCAATGCTGTCGGAACTGGTTCTGGAATGCTTGTCAGCTGGCGATTCCTAGCCTCTGACCCGGACAATGCTGTTTTTAAGCTTTACCGTGATAATACACTGATTTACACTAGTACCGAAAAAGCAAATGGGGCAACTTGCTTTCTCGATAAGAGCGGAAATGCAAATTCAAATTATAAAGTTGAATGCTATGACGGAACAAAACTGATTTCAAGTGATGTTTGTACACTCAAATCAAATAATACTTACTATGATATTAAGCTTGACCGTCTTGGTTCGAATTATACGCCTAATGATATGTCTGTTGGTGATGTTGACGGTGACGGCGTTTATGAACTGTTCGTAAAATGGGATCCGAATAACTCAAAAGATAACTCTCAAAAAGGTAAAACGGATAAAGTCTATATCGACTGTTATAAACTGGATGGTACAAAGCTCTGGAGAATCGACTTAGGTGTGAATATCCGTGCCGGTGCGCATTATACACAGTTCTTTGTTGCAGACTTTGACCTTGACGGCAAGGCGGAAATGACTTGCAAAACTGCTGACGGCACTGTGGACGGTGTCGGCAAAGTTATCGGTGATGCTTCTAAAGATTATCGCAATTCTAACGGCTATGTCCTGAGTGGCAATGAATATTATACACTCTTTGATGGTGCAACTGGTGCAGCTTTAGATACAGTCAATTATGAACCAGCAAGAGGAACAGTTAGTTCTTGGGGCGACAGCTACGGCGGACGTGTAGACCGTTTCTGGGGAACAACTGCTTATTTGGATGGTGTACATCCCTGCGTTGTCACCGGACGTGGCTATTATACCAGACTGACAGCAACAGCTTATAAAGTCGAAAATAAAAAGCTTGTCAAGATGTGGAATTACGATTCCGGAAATTCCAATTCTTCAAGCAATGCCTACGGTGATGGAAATCACAACTCTATGGCTGCTGACGTGGACGGAGACGGTAAACAGGAAATTGTTACTGGAGCTGCTATTATCGATGATGATGGAAAACTTTACTACTCCACTAAACAGGGTCACGGAGATGCACTTCATTTAGGCGACCTCGACCCCACTAATCCTGGATTAGAACTTTGGATTTGCCATGAAGAAAAAAAATCCGGCTATGGTGTTACTTTAGTAGACTGTGACCAGAAAAAAATTATCTTCCATAACAATGGCGCAGGCGATACCGGCCGCTGCTGTGCAGATAATGTCTGGGCTGGCAACCCCGGCGCAGAACTCTGGGGCAATAAAGAATCTGATAACTCTATGCCTGTTAAAGATACAAAAGGTAATACACTGGACTGCCGCCGCCCTGCAATTAACTTCCTGACCTACTGGGACGGAGATTTAGAACGTGAAATTCTTGATGGTTATACAGATTCTCCTGCTACTATCAGCAAAATGACTGGTAACCCCGGAAAAACGACTATCACAAATCTGCTTGTAACAGACGGATTCTACACCTGCAATACGACAAAAGGTACACCCTGCCTTTCTGCTGATATTTTCGGCGACTGGCGTGAAGAACTTATCGTCCGCAAAGCAAGCGGTGATGCAATTAGAATCTACTGTACAGATTATGATACAGATTATAGAATTCAATGCTTAATGCATGACCCTCAGTATAGAACACAAGTTTCCGCACAGCAGACAGCTTATAACCAGCCTCCTCATACAAGCTTTTTCTTAGGAACTGGCTATGATATTCCAGCCCGCCCCAAATGTACTGTCAATACCAATGGTGTAACCAGTAAAGGTAAAGCTGGCACAGTCATTGATACTGCTCATAAATATAAAATTAAAAACGTCAACAGCGGATTATATCTGACGTTAGATACTGCTGATAATAATGTCGTTCAAAAAGCTGACGGCCTGAACGGCTGGACGCTCGAAGACGCTGGAAATGATTACTATCGGCTCTACAGTGAAACAGGTGACGGAAAAACTTATCTGCTCGACCTCGACTATGGAAAAACTGAAAACGGCACAAATATTCATGTTTATACAGATACTCAAAACGATGCACAATTATTTAAGTTTGTAGATAACGGAGACGGCACTTACACTATTTGTACCAAAAATACAAATGATGAAAGCTGTATTGGTATTGTTTCCAGCTCTAAAGATGCTGATGCAAATGCTGTGCAATGGGAATGCTCCGGAAGCAATGACCAGAAATGGACATTAGAAATTAAAGTCGACCCTATAAATGGCAACTTAATTCAAAATCTGCTTGTGAAAGATACTGCTAATTACCTGAATTGGAAAATCGATGCCAGCCTTATCACAAATGATTTCGTTTTTGGCGACCGTGATTTTACCTATACTAGCCTTCCGACAGAACTACAGGGTACAGAATCTATTCTGACGGCTTGTAATTCTAAAAACTATGATGCAGATTTAGCTGTTTTCACTGTCGGACAGAATTTGACACTTTATGTTGCAATGGATGCCCGTCAGGAAACAATTCCTGCTTGGCTCAGCAGTTATACAAAAACAAATCTGACTGCTGTTACTTCTAATGATGTGACATTCAATCTTTATACAAAACAGTTCAAAAAAGGTGAAACTGTTACACTTGGTACAAACGGCGGTTCTTATAATCTTGTAAATTACACTGTCATGGCGAAAGCTTCTGCAATGGATGGAAACGCTTATGTGAAAAAATTACAGGTAAATGATACAGAAAATTCTGCTGACTGGACTCTTGATGAAAATATTACAACCGGAAGTCTGGTCTATGGTGACAGAGATGTGACATTTACTTCACTTCCGGAAGAACTCAAAAATACTGCTGCTGTTCGTACTGCATGTGATTCTAAAAACTTAGATGCAGCACTTGCAAGCTTTACCGCTGGAATGAATGAAACTGTTTATGTTCTGATGGACAGCCGTGTGACAACTGCTCCTGAATGGCTCAACGGCTACACAAAAACAAATCTGACTGCTGTCAGCTCTAATGATGTGACATTCCAAGTTTACTCTAAGACTATTTCTGCTGGTGATACTGTTACACTCGGCACAAATGGACAGAGTGCAGGCTGTGTAAATTATACTGTTCTTTTAAAAGCCTCTTCAGAAGTTTCTGATGTTCTTCGTGGCGATGTCAATGCTGATGGAAAAGTAGATACTGCTGATGTAGTAATGCTTCAAAAATATCTGCATAAATCCAGTAAACTCACAAACTGGAAAAATGCAGATATGAATCAGGATAATATTATCAATATCTATGATTTAGTTGCTCTGAAAAAAATGCTTTTAAAATAACCTGATTCCGCAAAACTCAAAATGATTCGGTAATGTCTCTGATGTTTCTTATCATGATAAAAGCTCCACATTTCGTCTATTTCTACTTCTTCAAGTACAATTTTCAGATACATTTCATTCACAGGTTCTACAAATTTTTCTGTTTTTTTAAAACTGAGGTTACTGTATTGGGAGAAATTTTCAATACCCGTCCTGTATTTCGTGTTCCAGAACCGTTCATTGCCAAAAAAAATCAATATAAATGAAATTTTCAAGATAATTTCTCCTGATACCAGAATAAAAGTAATATAAATTTATCCCTGCCTTCAAATTGAAAGCAGGGATTTTGTTAATGAAATTATTCTGTCGCTTTGAAAACAAATCTGCAATAATTGTAGAGATGTGCATGAATAGAATTATCTCCATGATAGCCGCCATTGACATAGTGCCAGATATGTGGTACATTATTCTTTGCAAAGTTTTCATGATAAGTTTTTGGATTATCATATACAACAGTATCATTGCTGCCGCCGGTAATCATCAGCAGATAAGGTTCTTTTCCGCTGTCCCAGTTGAAAGCACCAGTTACACCAGGTGCAGGACAAATCGCACCTACATAACCAAACAGGTCAGAACGCTGCATTCCAATCAGGAGAGCCTCTCTGCCTCCCATGGAGAAACCAGTAATTGCTGTGTTATCTCTGCCAGTCTTAACACTGTAAGTAGATTCAATATGTGGCATTAAGTCTTTCGTCAGGTCATTGATGAAGTTATCATATGCTGCATTATTGAAGTCGTCCATCCCGGAGCAAGCATCCTGTGTATCACTGGAATAAATATATGGGAATACGACAATCATATCTTTCGCTTCACCAGCAGCAATTGCATTGCCGATAATCTGACGAGTTGCCATTGTGCTGTTGCCTTCCAGAATCATTCTGTTCTGATTTTCCCAGTAACCATGCATACAATAAAGTACAGGGTACTTTTTAGAAGAATCGTATCCGGCCGGAAGCAGAATATTATAAGGCTTTTCACGCTTACAGGTTGTGGAATAGTAAGTACCACTCTTAACAGTACCGTACTGTACACCAGCTTTTTCCTGATGAGAGTCATTCGGCTCAATTTCTGTTACCTGAGCGGAACAAAGTGCAGTAAATTCAGACATGCTCATTGTTTTGCCGGAAGGCTGTGCTGTCACTGGAGTTTTAGAAACTTCAAATTTCTTAATTTTACCAAGTAAGAATTTCTGAATCTGAACGATATCAACGACTTCCAATTTGCCGTTTTTATCTACATCTGCTGTTTTTCCGGGATTGCCTTGAAGAAGTAAACGTTTTGCAAGCAGAAGGTCATAAATATTTACGATACCATCACCATTTACATCGCCGTTAATACCAGATTGTACAACTGGTGTTTCTGTAGGAATTTCTACAGCATCAGGACCTTTCACACTTGTTCCAGCTACTGCACCAATGACTTCATCTACATAGAAATCATTTGTTGTTTCAGCAGTTTCTACATAAAGCTGCATGTTAGAAGCACCAGAAGGAATTTTATAATTGGTATTTGCAAGCTGTACCCAGCTGCCTTTCACACCAGTTGCTTCTGCAATCGTATCATACTGTGTTTTGCCGGAAGCATCGGTATATTGTAATTTCAGATAGAATATATCTATTGCATCACCAGTCAGGTAATTAACAATTGCACTAAAGCTGTATTCATTACCGGGAACAAATACTTTCGGACTGAGTGTCTTTGCTGCACCGTTCCAAGCAGCAGTTCTGCCTTCTACAAAGAGAGAATTACTACCAACAAAAGAAGCAGTTGTGCTTGAGCTGACTTTTGCAGCACCTCTTCCAGACCAGTCGCAGGTACTGCCCTCGAATCCGTCATCAAAGTACCAGCCATATTCATTTGGTTCAACCGGCTTGACTTCTACAGTGGAGCTGCCATCTACTTCCATACCCATCAAAGTAGTGTAAGCTAATTTAGGATTATTCTGCTTATCATATAACAGAGCGTCAGAGCCTGTTTTCAGCCAGGAATTTGCATCATTAGGCCCCCAAATGCAGACAGCTGTTACACGGCCGTCAGATTTCGGATTTGTATTCCAGTCTATAGCAGCCTGAAAAATAGCTTTATACTTTGTAGCTTGGTCTTGCAGACTATATTCTCCGCTGTTGAGAGAAATATCTAATTCAGTTACCTGCACATCACAGCCGATAGAAAGATACTTATACATTGCTTCAATATAAGAATCTGTTCCGGCAAATCCAGTAGCGTTAGCTGGTACATGAGACTGCATACCAACACCATCTAATAAGCCCTTGTCATAGAGGGATTTACACATATTATAAATAGTATCTCTCTTATGATCCCAATATTCGTTATAGTCATTATAATATAAATCGCATCCGGCAGGAGCATATTTTCTGGCATAAGTGAAAGCCTTTTCTACGAAGCTGTTATCTCCGTAAACTTGTACCCATGCAGATTTACCGCCTTCGACGTTATTATCGCCAGGTTCTCTTGCACCACCATTGTTTGCAGTTCTCTGCTGATTGTCAGATACACATTCGTTACAAACGTCATAAGCATACAAATCAAGATTTGGATACTGTGTTTTAATTGCGCCGAACATGTTTTTAATATAGCTTTCCATGCGGGCATCCATAGTATTTTTATCAACCCACTGACCATAGTCATTAAAATCGGTCTTAAAGAACCAGCCCGGTGTCTGGCTGTGCCATACGAAAGTATGACCTCTCATAGAAATGCCGTTCTGAGAGCAGAAATCCATAATCGCTGCTGCGCTGTTCAGCGAAACTCCGATATTTGTACCGGAACATTGCGCTTTATTTAAAGTAGCATCTGGTTTCATTTCATTTTCACATTCTACAGAATTGCAGTCTTTTAAGATATTCGCTGTGATAGCAGAATTCTGCACTGTTCCGCCGTTGAGGATATTGCCGACTTTGAAATAGTTTCCGAATTTATCTTTCAGACCAGCTTCAGCAGCTTTTGCTGTCAAAGTGTCAGCATCTTCAGAAGTTACTGTGAAATCGTCAAACATGAAATCATTTGTACTGTCCGTTGTAATGGTCAGTTTAAATTCATAGCTGTCATCAGGAGCTGTGTCATCAGCAGAAAGTTCTGTCCATATACCAGATTCACAAGCTTTTACAGCTAATTCTTTTACAGTTTCTTCACCAGTTTCTTCATCAATGCAAAGAAGTGAAAGATGGAATGTTTCAGCTGTTTTGCTGAATACTTTCACAGAGTAGTGATATTCTACACCACCGTATAAATAAAAGCCCTTAGAAGAAGATGCACCATCTTGAACAGAAGTTCTTCCAGTAACAAGCATACCTCTTGAATTCTGGAAACCAGTTTCATTTTCAGCGGTTAAAACAACTGTATCTCCATTGCCATACCATCCGCCATAGCTGATTTCAAAGTCATTATTTACTGCCTCCTGAGCATGTACAGGCTGGAGAAATGTCGGAAAATATGCCATTGTTCCTGTACAGCACAACAAAGAAGTTAAAGCTGCGATTGTCTTTTTAAATGTCATAAATAACCCTCCGATTTAAAAAAATAAAAACGATTTCTTAATAATTTATACATATTATACTTAATATTGTTGAAAATTACAACTGATTTTTTGCAGATTAGGTGGACAAAATGAAGGCGTTTAAAATAAAAAACAAAATCCCTACATTTTAGTGCAGAGATTCTGTTTCAGTTTATGAAATTATATTTTATTATTTTTATTTGTACAGCCTTTACACTGCTGACAGCCACAGCTGCAATTTTTCCCATTTTTTTTATTTCTGATGCAGACAGCTATTGCTCCAATCAATACCGCCCCGATTAAAATCATTAAAATAACATCAATCATATGCATATTTTAGTTCACTCCTATCATCATTCCAATTAAGTAAACAAGCAATGCGCCCAGCCATGCAACCACACACTGCCATATCACTACCGCAAATGCCCATTTTCCTCCAAGTTCCTGCTTTACAGAAGCTATCGCTGCAACACAGGGGGTGTATAATAAAGAAAATACTAATAATGCTGCTGCTGTCAAGGAGGTCATTGCATTGTTTACTCCATCACTGTAAAGAATTTCTAATGTTGAAACAACACTCTCTTTCGCCATGAATCCGCTCACTAAAGCAACTAATATTTTCCAGTCTCCTAATCCAGTCGGTTTCATTAACGGTACAAATATTCCTGCCATTGCTGCAAGAATACTATTTTCAGCATCTTCTACTAAATGTAACCGCAGGTCAAAGCTCTGTAAAAACCACACCGCTACTGTCGCAATTAAAATCACTGAAAAGGCCCTTTGAATAAAGTCTTCTGCTTTTTCCCATAATAACTGAGATACGTTTCGTACACCAGGAAGACGATAATTCGGCAGTTCCATGACAAATGGCACAGCTTCTCCTTTGAAAATCGTCCCTTTGTAGAAACATGCTGCTAAAATTCCTACAAGTATTCCTAACAGATATAATCCTATCATGATTAAACCGCTCTGCTCTGGGAAAAATGTATTCACAAAAAAAGCATAAATTGGCAGCTTCGCTGTACAGCTCATGAATGGTGTCAGTAAAATAGTCATTTTACGGTCACGTTCACTCGGCAACGTTCTTGTAGCCATGACTGCAGGAACAGAACAGCCAAATCCTATCAGCAAGGGTACAATGCTCCGCCCTGAAAGACCTATTTTCCTGAGCAGCTTGTCCATGAAAAATGCTACTCTTGCAATATATCCACTATCTTCCAATATGGATAAAAAGAAAAATAATGTCACTATAATCGGTAAAAAGCTCAATACGCTCCCTACTCCTGCAAAGATGCCGTCAATTATTAAACTGTGTATCGCTTCATTCGCTCCGGCATTCGTTAACGCTGTATCTGCTGATTCTGTTAAAAAATCAATACACCCTTCAAATACGCCTTGCAGCCATGCACCAATTACATTGAATGTCAGCCAGAAAACTAATCCCATAATCAGAATAAACATTGGTATTGCAGTATATTTTCCAGTCAGAACTGCATCTATCTTTCTGCTACGGATGTGTTCTTTGCTCTCCTGCGCCTTCGTGACTGTCTCGCTGCATAGTCTCTGTATAAATGAAAATCGCATGTCTGCTATCGCTGCACTCCGGTCAAGCTTCCGTTCATGCTCCATCTGTAATACAATATGCTCTATGGTTTCTTTTTCATTCTGGTCAAGTGATAACTGCTCCATTACTAAAGTGTCCCCTTCAATCACCTTCCCTGCTGTAAATCTCAGCGGCAGCTTAGAACGCTCTGCATGGTCTTCAATTAAATGTATAATGCTGTGAATACATCTGTGTACTGCTCCGCCATGTTCTGTCTTACTACAAAAATCTTGATATACTGGACATTCTTGATAATGCGCTATGTGTATCGCATGTTCCACTAATTCTTCAATGCCTTCATTCTTGGCCGCTGAAATCGGTACGACCGGCACACCTAAAATTTGTTCCATTAAATTTACGTCTATTCCCCCGCCGTTGGATGTCAGCTCATCCATCATGTTTAAAGCGACTACCATTGGTATATCCATTTCTAATAGCTGCATGGTTAAATATAGATTTCGCTCTATATTTGTAACATCTACTATGTTAATCAGCGCATGTGGCTTTTCCTGTAATACAAAGTTTCTGGAAACAATTTCTTCACTGCTGTAAGGGGACATGGAATAAATTCCCGGTAAGTCTGTTATCAGCGTGTCAGGATGCCCCTTTATCATGCCGTCCTTGCGGTCTACTGTTACCCCTGGAAAGTTTCCTACATGCTGCTTAGAACCCGTCAGGCGATTGAACAGCGTTGTTTTTCCGCTGTTCTGATTTCCAACTAATGCGAACTTCATCACTGTTCCTTCTGGAAGAGGGTTTCCATCGCCCTTTGCGTGAAAACGTCCCCCCTCTCCTAGTCCGGGATGTTCTGTCTGCTTTCGTGTACTTTTTTTAAGTGAAGAGCTATTCTCTTCCGTCAAGGGACAGACTTCAATCTGCTCGGCATCTGCCAGACGAATGCTTAGTTCATAGCCGTGTAGTCTAAGCTCTATCGGGTCACCCATGGGGGCATATTTGATAAGTGTTACTTCTGTATCGGGTATCATTCCCATGTCCAGAAAATGCTGACGGAGTGCGCCGTCACCGCCTACGGATGCAATGCGGACTGTCTGTCCGACCTGAATTTCTTTTAATGTCATGATTTTTAACTCCTGTTTTGAAATTTAGAAAAAATAGATTTTCTTCTGATTCTATTGTATCATATCCGGAGCGTGTTGTCAATCAGGGAGATTTTTCGGTAATTCATGGAGAATTTTTAAAAAAATAAGCAGTATAAAGCACGTATTTTCCACAATCCATTATGCAAATTGTATATTTTTTATATATAAACTCCAAAAAGTATAAAAGTTTTTTCAAAATAGGTCTTGACAAACAGGGTAAGTCATGTTATAATAAACATGTAATTTGAAATATCAGTTACTCTAATATCTATGACAGATAGTTTGTTGAGGAAGGTACATTCGAGGAAGGTACATTTATCTGATGTCAAATTACGAATGTAAGCCGGAACATCTCCGGAAATACTACTCTTTAATAAATTTATACAAGGAGGAAACGAGTAATGAAAAAGAATACTTTTAAGAGAGTTCTCGCTGGTTCTCTCGCACTGCTCACTGTAGCCGCTTACGTGCCGGCAAACGTTGGAGGCCTCATACAGACATCTCTTGTTGCAAATGCAGCTGCTTCAGCAACTACAGAGAAAGTTACATTTAACTTTGGTGTTGCAAAAGATTATCTTACTTCTGTAGATTATGGTGGTACTACTTGGAGTGAAACCACTTTGGCTGCTTTCGATGGCAATGCAAACATGAACGGCAACACAGCTGTTACTGTAAACAGCAAAATTCCGCTGACACTTACAAGCAGTAAGACATTTACTGATCTTGCTACATTTAAATTAGGTACAACTTTAACTGTTCCTGGTGAAAAAGTGGATACCACAGCACCATCAACAGATAGTAAAGTGTATCTGGTAAGTGAAAATGGTACAATATCAAGTAAAACAGTAACAAACACTGTATATGCTGCTCTTAGTACTGATGAGAAAAAAAATTACCTTGATATTAGTACATCTACAGGAACTTATCTTTATAATGGTGTATACTATACTGATATTGATGTGACAGCAGGTACTGCTTTTGACACTGGTAATCCTAAACCAGTGCAAGCAATAGCTAATCTTTATACTCAGGTAAATACTGACTACAGCCTTACTGTTACGGGCCATACCGTTGCAGATGGTGATGCTATCACTGTTGATACGGAAAACAAAACATTAACATTCACTGGAGCTTCCAGCAAGGAGTATCAGGTTGATATTTCAGGTGCTATCCCAAGTACAAGCAATTATATCGACATTCTGACAGTAGACACAACTAAGTATGGTACTTTCACACCTGCTGATACAAGTACAAATACATCTGCTTCTTTCAGCAAGAACTATCCTGTTTCTACTGTTATGAATGAAGTGCTGAAAGCTAACAATTATGAAACTACTGACACAACTTTCACTACTGACAGTGAATTCGTTAAAGTAGGCAATAATGCTTTCCTGCTCGTAAGATTCAGCGCAAAGGAAACAAAGAACAATGACGGAACATATAAGTATGACTTTACTGTTCCGAACATCGCTGGTGCTCCTATCATTGTTGGCACTATTGCTCAGGATGCAACTGTTGACTTCTACAAGAGCGAAGAAGACAGAAATAAGGGTGAAACTGCAAGGGGTACTACTACTGATGAGAGCCAAACACCACATATTTATAATGCAAAATGGCAGAGTTTAGATATCCAAGTAGGTGATGTTACTACTACTCCAGCTCCTGCAGATCTAGTTGGAAATAATATTTCTAATACTCAGGAAGATAAAACATTTAGTATAAATGGTGTTAGTGGTGGTACTAATCAGCTTTTCGTTGGTGCTCCTGTCACAGTAACAAACAATGAACCGTTTGCACTTTACATTGATGACGGTAGTAACGCACAGCTGCTGACTGCTAGTGTTACTTATGATACTACGAAGAGCAAGTTTGTTGGTACATTCACAATGCCAAAGGCAGCTGAAGGTCAAACTGTTACTCTCAAGTTCGTAGAACTGACAGAAACTTATACCTACAAGACAACTGCTGATAAGACCACTTTGACAGCAAGCGGACAGTCTGTTACTAACGCAGAAGCTGCTTCTATCGCTGTAAAGTCCTATGATGCTGATTACGCTGGCGGCTACTTCCTCGAAAAAGGCGATAAGGGTGTTGACGTTGGTTCTGAATCCCTTGAATATGGTCGTGACATTGTTATCAAGCTGACTGCTGGTGATAAGTTCATTTCTGCTGGTAATGTTACAATTACAAAAGATAGCAAAGAAGTATGGACTAATGGTGCTCCTGTTGGTGTAACCAATATTGCTGTTAGTGGTGCTGCTACTCTTGGTGGTAAAGATGCTGGTCTTATCAAGATTGACAACGCAACATCCGGTGAATATAAGATTACTTATAAAGTAACTACAACAGGTACAAATACCAGCACTTACACTCTTGAAAAGACTTTCACTGTTGATGCAAAGGGTGCAATCACTGTTGATAATATCTCTTTGAAGGTTAGCGTTTATAAGGATAATACACCAATCGATGTGTTAACTGATGAAAAAGATGCAAATGGTAATGTCACCAAAGTTGGTTTAAAGAGCATTATCGAAGATAATACTGACTCTAAATTTGGTGTTGATGGTACAGGTACGAGTGCTGTAGCTTATTACAAAATCCAGTGCGAAAAGGGCAAGACTGCTGAAATCCTGCTCTCCAAGGCAGCTAAGGAAATCGTAGAAAAGAACGGCTATCAGTTCAAAATTACTCCTGTAGTAACTCCTAAGAACGAAGCTGATTTGGCAGACACTAAATACACAGTATCTGGTTATACAACTGGTTCTAAGAACAAGGACTATACTGTTTCTGTTACAATTACTGACCCTGAATACGGCGGAAGTGCATCTGCTGAACCGATTGTTATTCCGTGGAAGGTTGTAGACTACGATTCTAAGCCTGATTTTGAAACTAGCGCAACTGCAACTGTTGCTCAGGAAGATACTAACAAGCTGGGCGATGCTATCGCTACTGCAATTGCAAAGAATGATGCTGCAAAGGCTCTGACAGGCAGTGACTTCACATTTGAATATGTAACCGGTGCTAGTGGTGCAAACCGTGTAGGTGAGGCAGAAGATGAACTTGACTCCTATGAATCTGGTCTGCCGACAGAAAAGGGCAATTATACAGTATACGTTACTTATAAAGATAAAGTCGTATCTACTGTAACTGTAACGGTTACTTCTTACAAACTGACACTTGTACCGGATGCTTCTACTTTAGCTTTCACATATGGTAAGGATTTCACAGTAGATAACTATACCTTAAAGGATGCAAACGACAAGGTTGTTAAGGATGTTACAATCAGCGACCTGAGCGTACAGTTCATGCAGCCAATATATGAAAAGAACGCAAGTAACAAAGATGTTCAGACTGGCAAGTATGAAGTATATGGTAATACCTCGGCTAATACAACCGCATATATTGCAGAAGTAAAGGCTTCTCTTGGATACAAAACAACTGATCCGCAAATTACTTTAAATATCCCAGCTGATAATGGTAATGGAATTCCTGTAGAAGAACTTGCAACTGCATTTGATGATAATACTACTTCTGGTGTTACAGAAAAACTGAATGCTGGTACTTACTATGTGAAGTTTAGCGGAACAGTTTCCAACGAAGATTATGCTCTGGATACTGAAACAGTTTATGAAGTAACTGTTTCCAGAAAGAAACTTTCTGACAGCACAGTCACTGTTCTGATTGCTCCTGCAGAATATGTGAAGAACACAACTCAGTCTCCTGATGCAAACAGCATCACTGCACTGGATACAGATACTGGTTTCAACTTTATTGAAGTAGATGACAGTGATCCAACTAACCCAACAACAACACCTCTGCTGAAACTGACAGAAAGCTTCTCTGCTGTAAATACTGGCGAATATGATGTAGAAGTTGGTCTGACTGATACACAGACACAGAACTATGAAGGTACTGCAACTGCTAAGTGGCATATTGTTAATGCAAAATCTACTTACACTGCTTCTACATTCAACTTACAGTGGAACACAGCAAAGACCACTCTGTTCGACAACGGCAGAATCCACGTAGAAATTACCAAGAAGGATGCTTCCAAGCTTGCAATTGGTGATAATACAATCCAGCAGTATGGTGTTATCATTGAAAAGGAAGGAAAGATTCCTGCACCTGAGAGCTATACAGCTCAAAATGCGAAGGGTGAAAAAACGGCTGCTGAAAAACAGCTCGTACTCAACAACGGCTTCACTACTGGCGGTTACACTACGAAAGATATTGAAGTAATTGACGAAAAGACTGGCAAGGTAATCGAAGTAAGAAATGCAAACAGCGTAACTTACAGCGCAAACATTAGAGTAGTAGATGCTGAAACTGGTGTCTGGGCAAGACCTTATGTACTGCTGAGCGACGGCACTGTTGCTTACGGTGATGCAAGATATCTCAACATCCAGAATGAAGCACAAGAAAAGCTCAACTTAAATATGCCTTACAAGAATACAAGTGATGTTGTCAGAGTTTCCAACATGACAGATGCACAGAAGAAGGAAGCTAGCAAGTATGTAAATGCTGGTTATGACGTTCTGCTGAACAAGTACTACGCATATGCAACATTCACTGACCTGAGCAATGAAGGTTTCAGAGATACTGTTCTGGAAGTTGCTGACTTTGGTGTAGTTGTAGATAAGAATGGTATCTTCAAGGCAAACGAAACTGATATTGATAAGAAGCTGAGAATTGGTAAGAACAGCAAGCTGATTGTTGGTCACTATAAGAAGGGTAACAAGAACCTCGCTGGTGACAACGAATACACAGCAAACATCACTCCTGTTGACTCTGTAACAGGCGTATGGGTAAGACCTTATCTCGACTTAGGCGGCGGCCTGATTGTTTACGGTACGGCACAGTATTTCGAGTCTGCATCTGACTACTTCAATAATAAGGGTGAAACTTCACTCTCAGGAGCAACTGCTACCGCTGATAAGCAGAATATCAATCTTGGTATTAATACTTTGAGTGTTAATAAAGTAGATACCAACACTAATAAAGCACAGGTTTCCTTTGCTCCTGAAACTGACACATTAGCAAAAGTTCAGGCTAGAGTAACAGAAGCTTATCAGGCAGCAGCAACCGGCAACAAGGCAAAGGATGCTCCTACTGTTAAGGTAAAACAGGCTGGTGTTGTTGTAGATAAGAAGGGTGTTCTGAAGATGGCAGACGGCAAGACATGGGCTGCTGATGGTAGTAAGACTACTATTGATCCTGTAACAGATGCTACCACATTATATCCGACAGCAAATACAGGCTTGATTCTTGGCAAGGGCTTTGTAGAAGGCAAGAAGACTTCTAACTTCACTGCTAATTACACTGGTAAGGTTTCCCCTGCTGGTAAAGACCTGATTGTTAGAAACTATGTCATCTACGAAATTGGTGATACAGAACTGACTGTATACGGTGAACCGAAGGCTTACCAGTACAATGGTACATTCTGGGCGGCTATCGATGAACAAGCTTGATATTCCAGCATAATGCTTGAATATAGATAAAATATAAGGATGGAAGGAGGAAATAACCAATGAAATACACAGAGGCAGAACTCCAGATTGTAGCATTTGACGCAGAAGATGTTATCACCACAAGCGTTAATGAAAAGACTGGTGACGATGAGCTTTAATCATCATTGAATGAACATAAGCACTGCGCCCAGAGCGGGTGCGGTGCTTATTTCTTGCTTTATGGGAGCGTGTAAGATTGATTAAAAATTATAAAATTGCAGAGCATGTAATAGAAATCTGCTCTCTTTATGAGAATGTTCATAATTACTGCAAAGATTATCTGACGAAAGAACCAGCGGAATTTTCTGTCATCATCAGTCAGGAAGATATTGAGCTGGAACGGCAGAAATCAAATCAGGAATTTCTGTATGAAGGTCTGAAATTGCCGAACTTTTCAGATGCTGAACTGGAAGTAACCGCAGTATATCGCAAAATTGCTGTAAAAATGCTTGATTATCATACATTTGTATTTCATGGTTCTGTGATTTCTGTAGATGGGCAGGCATTTTTATTCACTGCAAAGTCAGGTACAGGAAAATCTACACATACTCGTCTTTGGAGGGAATTACTTGGTGAACGTGCTGTCATGGTCAATGATGATAAGCCTTTGATTCAAGTCGGAGAAACTGTAACAGTGTTTGGAACGCCTTACAACGGCAAGCACAGACTAGGCTGTAACATGTCTGCACCGCTGAAAGCAATTTGCATTCTGACTCGTGCAGAAGAAAATCATATCGAGCGAATTACAAAATCAGAAGCGTATACCATGTTGTTGCAGCAAGTTTACCGTCCGCAGGATTCTGTACGGATGATGCAAACGCTGACTTTAATTGACATGCTTGCTGAAAAAGTGGAGCTGTATCGGCTCGGATGCAATATGGATATTTCAGCAGCAAAGCTCGCTTATCACACAATGAAAGGATGAATGGTTATGAAAATTAACAGCGGATTTATTGCACATGATGATGGTGAAGAAAAGCTTCTTGTTTCTACCGGTTCTACCAAATTTTCCGGATTAGTCAGAAGCAACAGTACAGCAGGCTTTATTATCAACTGTCTCACATCAGATACTACGGAAGATGAAATTGTTGCAAAAATGCTCCAAAAATATGAAGTTTCGGATGAAATCGCCAGACGGGATGTACGTAAAATTGTAGAGCAGCTCAGAAATATCGGAGCAATTGATGATTAACTCTACTTTTGAAGAAGTACTTGCAAAAAACGGCAAACTGATTTATACAAATGTTGGTGACAGTATGATGCCGCTGATTCGTCAGGATAAGGACTTATTAGTGATTGAGCCTGTTCATGGAAGACTCAAAAAATATGATGTTCCTTTATACCGGCGTGACAGCGGTCAATATGTTTTGCATCGGATTTTAAAAGTGCGTCAGGAAGATTATGTTATTTGCGGGGATAACCGCTGGAAAAAAGAATATGGAATTACCGACCGGCATATTATCGGCATATTAACTGGCATTGTCAGAGATGGCAAAACAATTCCGGTGACGGATAAAAAATATTTGCTGTATGTGCATGTATGGTGTGATTTTTTCCCAATTCGGGCAATTTTGATTTGTATCAGAAATAAATTAAAAAAAATTCGCCGTCGATGGAGAAAAAAACATGAAACATAATGCATTGAAATGGTTATGGGACGTAACTGGAACGAAAAAGCTCTATGTTGGTGCGCTCATGCTCGTGCAGGGATTACATGGTGCTTCCGGCGTACTATATGCGCTTTTGCTCCGGAACATTGTGGACAGTGCAGTAAATGGCAATCAACCGCTGTTCTGGCAGAATGTACTTTGGACGGCATTGCTGGTTCTGGGACAAGTTCTGCTTCGGGCAGTGATTCGCTTTTTAGAAGAACAATCCCGTTCCACGCTGGAGAATCAGTTAAAAGCACGTTTATTAAATAAAATACTTCATAAAGATTTTGCAGCAGTCAATGCAATTCATTCTGGTGAATGGCTGAATCGTCTGACAAATGACTGTATGGTTGTTGCCAATGATTTCACAGAAATTTTGCCTGGAATTGCCGGAATGGTTGTAAAGCTGATTAGTGCAGCGGTGATGATTATTGCATTAGATAAACGATTTGCAGCGATTTTGATTCCAGTAGGCATTGTGCTGTTATTCATGACTTATGCATTTCGGAAAACGCTGAAACGTCTGCACAAACATATTCAGGAAACAGACGGAACACTTCGTATTTTTTTACAGGAACATCTTGGAAGTATGATGATGATTCGTTCCTATGCTGTCGAACAGCAGACAGAACAGGAAGCTTGGAAGAAAATGCAGCAGCATCGTGCAGCAAGAATGCGAAAAAATCACTTTTCCAATCTTTGTAATATTGGCTTTCAGTCGGGAATGCAGGGAATGTATTTGCTGGGGGTATGCTACTGTGGCTATGGCATTCTAACCGGAATCATCAGCTACGGTACATTGACTGCGATTACACAACTGATTTCTCAGATTCAGTCGCCGTTTGCGAATATTACTGGTTATCTTCCAAAATTTTATGCAATGATTGCTAGTGCAGAGCGTTTAATGGAAATTGAAGTTTTTGAAGATGATTGTATTCATCCGCCAAAATCTTCACAGGAAATTCAAGAATTTTACCAGAAAGATTTTACAGAACTGTCATTACAGGATATCCATTTCACATATTATCCTGCTGCTGAAAAAATTGAAAATCTTTCAAAAGCTGCTATGCCAGTAGTACTGCATAATATTTCACTTTCTGTAAAAAAAGGCGAATATGTAGCTTTTACCGGTCAAAGCGGATGTGGAAAGTCTACTGTATTAAAACTTCTGATGTGTGTATATAAGCCTGATAGTGGAAGAAGGACTGTGATAGATACAAAAGGAATAATACAGGATTTAGACGGTGCATGGCATAAATTATTTGCTTATGTTCCGCAGGGTAATCAGTTAATGAGCGGAAGTATCCGTGAAGTGATTACTTTTGCAGATAAATCAGGTATGCAGGATGATGCAAGAATTCAAGAGGCTTTAAAAATTGCCTGTGCAGATGAATTTATCAATGAGCTGGAAAATGGGATTGATACAATTCTTGGTGAACGTGGAACTGGCCTTTCAGAAGGACAAATGCAGCGTATCGCTATTGCAAGAGCGATTTTTTCAGAAAGTAAGTCGGATCG
>JAZQIL010000077.1:0-8932 GCA_045541055.1 Oscillospiraceae bacterium | reverse complement strand
CGTAAGCCGATATACGAATTGATAATCTGATAGTGATTTGAGCCGTATGCAAAGACATATCCCATACCGCAGGCGCCGTAGATGCTGATATTGTTGTATGTGATGTTACAGGATTCTTCCACTGTATTAAAAACCTGTCCGCCGTAAACATAATGACGGAGCAGATATATCTCATCATTACGGAAATAATCCAATGCACCACTGTGGGTGACCTTCAGCACATTCGGTCTGCCTTCCACTTTTTCAACATTTTTGATACATTCTGTATCTACAAAGGGACTGTATATTTTAAAGCTTCCGTGAACACCAGCCACAAGATCGACAGGATCATACTGCATAAAGCTTAAAAGAGGGATATCCGCATTGACTTCATCGAGTTCAGTGAATTCTATTTCAAGCGTATTTTCTGCGTCATTTTCATTTTCGATTTTTACAAGAGAACCAAGCCGGAGTGTATCCCAGTTCCAGTCAACGATCATATTTCTGATTTCGACATTATCGCAAGCATATACTTTGAAACAATGCGGTGTGCTGAAAATAAATTCAGAATTATTTGCATCAATCAAAGTATTTTTCAGTGTATTCAGATAGATATCTTCCTCAGGACTGAAATGATAGATACCCTTATCAATCACAAGCTTTGTGTTGGGATGCTGCCTGCAATAGTCAAAGGCATTCCGCATTGCCTGTGTGTTGTCCTCCGCATCAGCGGACAATCCGAACTGTGACGCATTGATGACAGTCAGTGAAGCTTCATCAGGTCTTGCAATGTAGAATACAGAATCATTGACTCCATGAATTTCGTCTGTTATCGTGTATTCCGAATTTGCTTCTGCAAAAACATTCGGTACTGAGCTGAGCATCATCATCAGAGAAAGAAGAACCGCAGATAGTATTCGTTTCATAACAATCCCTCCAAGACTTTTTATTATTATACCACATATATGCTTGATTTTCAATATGTAAAGCCCGAAAATCGGGCTTTTGGCTTATAAGCCAACGACGTTCCACGGTGTTGTATGATAAGGGCGGTCAAAAAATAAAGGCATGTACCGAGTGGTAAGTGCCCGAAAAGTGCTGTTCCATTGCAGTTGTTCTTCACTTACTTCCAATCCTTTTACATACTGCTCCAGATCGTTACGCACCAGTTCTACGAGTGCATTCTCCATAATCCAGTGGGAGGTGCAGGTTCCTGAAGGGCATGATGTCATTGCCGTCCCTCGCTGTGTCAATACCGTCATTCAGTGCAATGAACCTATCATTGCACAGATTGAAACTGCTGATAACGGAAACGACATTAAGATATTCTATCCCAAGGGGGCTAAAACCCACACGAAAGAATGTGTTGGATCTTGCGGCGTGATGTTTCATACGGATCGGGGCAGTCAGTTTACGGCAAAGAGGTTCCGGCAGTATCTGGATCAGCATGATATGATCCAGTCGTTTTCTGCGAAAGGCTATCCTTACGATAATGCTGTGATGGAATGTTTTTTCAGATATCTCAAGCACGAGGAAACGGATTGACGTTCCTATAGCTCATTACCAGAGCTGCGAGACGCTTTGTTCCGCTACATTCATGGTTTCTATAATTCCATGCGTCCACACTCTCATAACAATGGGCTCCCGCCTATTGCTGCTGAAGATCTTGTTACTTAGTTCTCAACTTTTTTCTGTCTGCTTTATTGACATTGGACCAATAAGCAATTTGAAAAGCTGAACTTCTTTTGTGAAACGAGAATGTTCGGAATAATTTTAAAACCGTATAAGAGAAACCCCAAGCCACAGCTTGGGGTTTCTTTGTGTTTATTGTGCAACAGCATTTACTGTTTAGACTATATTGTCCGTTCCTTATGAGTTTCGTGTCACGCGAACAACATCACTGATCACGCAGGTACCATTAGCATCAGTTACTACACAGCGGTAAGAGCATCGACCGTTCACATCGAATTCCGTAACCGGAGTCAGATAAAGTGTTTCTTTATAAGCACCATAGTACTCGGCATACTCGTCAGTGATATTCTGCCAACCATACTCTGCCAGTTCAGTATCATAATACTGCCACTGATAGGAATACGGAGCAGTACCGCCAGCTACTTTGATGGTAAAAGAAGCATCCTCGTCAACAACACCCTCTGTGCACTGGGGTTGTGTCATAATATACAGTGATTCCATCGAAAGCGTTACAGTATCGGATTTGACGGAATTACCATATTTGTCAGAAACCACGCAGTAGATCTGTCTGCCGCTGCGGGTTCCGTTCATAGTGGTTGAATATCGGTCGGCTCAGATCACCCAGTCCATAGATACCGCCGCAGATCAGAAGATTGCAGACATACAACAGCACTGCCGCAGCAATTCCAATGGTGAAACACGCACACAGCTTTGCAAGTCCCAGCCTTCCACGTCCGTGGAATGTGGTGTGATACAGTAAAAGCTGATTCTGTTCCTTTTCCCGCATGACCAGTGTTAATATCGTGAGCAGCAGTATGCAGGCGGCAATGCCGTCGGTTACAGGAAAATCAGTGGCAAGTTCGATTCCTTTGGATGGGGAGAGGTTGAGTTCTATGCCCTTGAGATGTGCAAAATCCGAAGGCGTTTTCCGGATATTGCGGTAGCTGAAGGAATCGGGTTCGCCGAACAAGCTGCTTTGCTGCATCCGTGCTGCTGCTTCGTCAATGCCTGTCAGATAGTCATTGGAGACTGGAGGGCGGCTGACTATCCGACTTCGTCGGCTAAACTCTGATAGACTTTGTCTATCAGAGTGAAAGGGATTAATATAACGAATCATCGACAAACCAACAGTGACAGCAGGATCTTGTATTTATCATCTCCATTCGGTGTGACATTCGTAATCATGAACAATCTGTGTTCAAAGATGATGCAAAATGTAAATTTAAAAGTGTGAAATATCATTCCATTCGGTGTGCAGATGTAGTATAATAGAAGCAGATAAACCGAAAACGTCAACTTTCAGGAGGTTATGACTATGCGAAAAACATCTGCAAATCTGCTTGCTGCCGCACTGGCTGTCAATACAATGCTCTGTATGCCGATGGCATCCGTTTCCGCCGCAAATGCGTATGAATTTGAAAACGGCACGATTTCCGACACGGGCGAAAACGAAACAAAGGTCGTTTCGCTCTCCGATGCATCCGGCGGAAAAGCGGTGGATCTGCGCGATGGCGGCGATGCGGTCACTTTGACTGTTGATGCGGAAAATGCCGGGAACCACCGCCTGACCATCCGCTACAGCCAGCCTTACGATGAAGCCGGCAAGTACCAGAATGTCATTGTCAATGGTGCAAATGCCGGACAGATTCTCTGCGATTATACCAATGATGGTATGTTCAGCACAGTCAGCGTTTCTGCAAATCTCAAAAAAGGCAGCAATACTGTCACTGTTGAGGGATCATGGGGATGGTCGATCCTTGACAGCCTGACCGTGGAGGAGGCACTTGTGAGCACTTCTGTTTCTGCGAAGCTTTCCAATCCGAATGCGTCCGCACAGGCACAGTCCCTGTACAGCTTTCTTTGTGATACCTACGGCAATTATACCCTTTCCGGTCAGCAGGAATCCACATGGATGGGTAGTGAGGATTATGAATTTGAGATCATCCGGAACGCAAGCGGAAGATTGCCGGCTGTCAGGGGTCTGGATTATATGGGCGATGATTTCGCAGGATGCAACCGCCGTGCGATCTCCTGGTACAAGCAGGGCGGCATCGTCACCATCTGCTGGCACTGCGGCAGTGATTTCAGAGGCAGTCACACAGAATCCATGGAAACCAACCTGGACTGGAGCAAGGCTCTCACGCCCGGCACGAACGAATACAATAACCTGATTGCCGGTATGGACAAGGGTGCAAAGGCACTGCTCGAACTGAAAGAAGCCGGTGTTCCTGTTGTCTGGAGACCGTTCCATGAGTTTGACGGCAAATGGTTCTGGTGGGGCAAGGGCGGTCCGGAGAATTTCAAGAAGCTCTGGCAGATCATGTATGACCGCTATACCAATTACTGGGGGCTGGACAATCTGATCTGGAGTCTTGGCTACTGCGGTGATGTCAACAGTGGCTGGTATCCGGGCGATGCGTATGTAGACATCATCGGTGCGGATACCTATGTCAATCATACGGATTCCCTTGTGAATATGTACCAGAGGACGGCACAGATCGCACAGAAGCCCGTCTGTCTGCATGAAAACGGTCCGATTCCGGATCCGGACAAGATGGCAGCGGACAATGCTGACTGGCTCTGGTTCATGACATGGCATACCTCTTTCATCGACAGCCACGCCATCAATACAGTAAGCTATATCAACCATGTGTATAACAGTGAACATATCCTTACACTCGATGAACTGCCGGATATTTACCATTATCAGGGCAATACAGGGGATGACGGCGGTGATGATACCGGCAATGATAATGACAGCGATGTGATTCCGGAGGACGGTGTCTATGAACTGGAAAAGGGAACCATCACGGATACAGGCGAGAATGTGACCGCAGTTGTTTCATTGACCGGTGCAAGCGGCGGCAAGGCAGTGGATCTCAGGGATGAGGGCGATGCTGTCAGCATCACAGTGCAGGCGGCAAATGCCGGCAGTCACAGAATCCGCATCCGCTACAGTCAGCCCTATGACGAAAACGGAAAGTATCAGAATGTCATTGTGAACGGCAAAAACGCCGGTCAGATCTGCTGTGAGCAGACGGGAGAAAACCAGTTTGCCGAAGCTGTTATTTCTGCAAATCTCAATGCCGGCAGCAATACCATCACCATCGAGGGTGTATGGGGATGGACACTGCTTGACAGCCTGACAATCGAAGAGGGTTCGCTCATGGGTGATGTGAATGCGGATGGTACATTCAGCATGGCAGATATTGTTCTGATGCAGAAATGGCTGCTTGCAAAGCCCGATGCGGTACTTGCCGATGCTGCGGCAGGAGATCTGTGTGCGGATGGTATCCTCAATGCATTCGATCTGGTGATGATGAAGAAACGCATCGTGCAGAATCATTCCTGACATAACGGTGAAACTCCTTTCGGAAAAGCTTCGCAGCTGTGCGGAGCTTTTCTTGTCTTTGGACTTGACAAAAAAAGCAGGATGATATATCATAAAATCGGAGGTGAATACAATGCACGCAAAAGGTAGAATTGGTCTGATCATACCGCATATCATGGACAATCTGGATGTGGCTCTGGTCAGCAGCATCCACAGAACAGCGGCGGCACATGGCTATGACACGCTCCTGATTTCCGGTGCGGTCAATTATACGGATTCCCAGCTGAAGGATCTGTATTGCAGGGGGCAGAACAATATTTATGACCTGATCCTGTCGGGCGATTTCGATGGGTTCATCATGGAGGCAAATCTGTTTTGCAGTGAGGTGCTTCGCAAAAGCATCATCGAACGTCTGCACAAAGCCGGCAAGCCCTGTGTCATCATCAACTATGACCAGCCCTATTTTCCGGTCGTGTCAGCCGCAGAATCCGATATGCTCCGCCTGACAACGGAACACCTGATCCACGAACACGGCTGCCGAACACTGTACTGCATCGGCGGTTATCGGGGACATGACAAATCCGAAGAACGCATCGGCGGTTTCCGACAGGCGATGGATGCGGCAGGGCTTTCCTATGACGAAAGCTGTATTTTCTATGGGGATTACTGGCGTGATATTCCCCGACAGATCGGGAAATCCATTGCAGATGGAAGCCTTGCAAAGCCGGACGGAATCGTCTGCGGCAGTGATATTATGGCAATTGCTCTGTGCCGTTCTTTGCGTGAGGAAGGGATCGCAGTGCCTGAGGATATCAAGGTTACGGGCTGTGACGGCAGTATTGCATCACAGACGGAGACTGTGTCCATCACCACCGTTTCCAGTCAGGAGGAACAGAACGGTCAGCTTGCAATTCATGCACTGCTCCGGCAGATGGGTACGGATACACAGCAGGATCCGGCAATTCCGATGTGGCTCGTCCTTGGGGAAAGCTGCGGCTGTGCGGAACAGGGAATGCTGCGGCGTGATCCGGCACGTTCGGATATCAGGGCATATGCTGCAAATCTGGTGGAAACGTATGAGCAGCGACGCACCAGCACGCACAGTCAGATGATTCGCCGCATGGCGGAAAGCAATGATTTGTATGATGTTATGGGGCATGTCATGGGTTGCTGCTACATGATACCACAGGGCATCTGCACAGAATTGTGTCTTTGTGAGGACTGGTGCAGGAATCTGAACAATCCGTCCATCTACAGAAAGGGCGGTTTTCCGGATCGGATGATTCTTGGCATTGGTGTCGGGCAGGACGATGAACCGGAAAAGATGAAACCGTTTGCCGCCGCTGAGATCCTCCCGTCCCTCCGGATTCCGCATGAACCCAGACTGATCGCCGCAACGTCCCTGCACTACAAGGGGCAGATTTTCGGGTATCTATGCTTTACTTATCAGCAGGCAGCGGACATCGTGCTGGATGATTTCTATCTGAACTGGTGCGATGCCGTATGCACCGGACTGCACACGGTACAGAAGAAGCTTTACAAGGCACATGTCAACAAAAAGATCGAATCGCTTTCCGAATATGCACCGGTGCTGGGTATTTACAACAAGCGTGGATTTATCAGCAGGCTCACGGGGATGATGGCTGAAAACGGCGGAAACGAATGGAAGCTTGTCATGTTTTCTCATATGGACAATGAGAAAACACATCACACGGTCCCGCCCACCAATGCGATCGTGAACGCTGTACGTCTGAAAAACAGCAGCATAATCCTTGCAAGCATTGAAGAAAACACCATTGCCATGATACCCGATCAGAAGAGCGAGGATATGACGGAACATTCGTTTGCGCAGCATCTTGCACAGCAGGTCAGTGACGCCTATCGAGGAGCGGTTGACATCCGGACGGAGCATATCATCGTGATACAGCACGCACTGTATCCAGCGGATATTTTCCATATTGACAATATCATCAGCAGTATGTGTGCAGAAATTCGTGGAAAAATGATCTCCATGCAGTCGGGAACATTTCTCTATAAGGAAAGCTTTCATGCAGTACGGGAAGCAATTTATGCAGAGCCGCAGAAAGAATGGACGCTCGATGGCATTACCCGTTCCATGGGCATCAGCCGAAGCCATTTTCAGCGACTTTATAAAGAAATGTTCGGAAAAAGCTGCAAGGAAGATATCATCACCGCAAGGCTCGAACGTGCCAAGTGGCTTTTGGAGAATACAAGCATTCCCGTTTCCAATGTGGCAGAAGAGTGTGGTTATCTCAACACAAGTCATTTTATCCGGCAGTTCAGCTCCAAGCTTGCACTTTCCCCGACAGAATATCGGAAGCAGGTGAAAAGAGAGAATGCCGCACAGTAGGAATCCTATGTATAGCACAAAGCACTCCGTCCCTTTCCGGACAGAGTGCGCCTATGCTCCTTTCTTGTTTTGATCAGGTCGCTTCTTAACTACAGACAGCCATTTTCTACATCCATTTTTTTTACTTCCGTCATGCCACTTATTAGTATAACAGAAAACAGAAAGCTGTGCAATGTGCAAATGAACCATGAAATTGATATTTTCTCTCTTTTGCAAGCTTACACGCTGTTAAGCAGGATGGTGATCTGAAATAGAACCTCTCCTATGAATGAAGTCACTTCTGATTCACAAAGATACAAAGAAAAACGCTAAGAATGTCTATCCTTAGCGTTTTTTGTTGGAGCTTGTGACAGGATTCGAACCTGCGACCATGCGTTGTCTATAAAGCGACGTTTCATTCGTTTTAAAAAACAGGGCATTCACCCAGATTCTACGCCGCTTTCTCCGATTCTGCGGCTTGTTCCAATTTGCCGATAAAGCGATAGTAAATCTCAACCTGCTGAAAAACTCTGCCGTCATCCGCCACTTCCTTGTGATGCACCACGATTTTGTCAATCAGCTCATTCAGAATGGCGGCATCCAGCCGGTCGATGACCGTGTACTTCTTAATGAGGTTCACAAATTTGTCCGTTGCATCGCTCTCCGCTTTCAGCTGTTCGATCCGCTGCCGCAGGTCGGGGAGTGCTTCCTTGATTTCCCTCTGCTCGGATTCATACTGTGCCGACATCGCTTCATAGCGGCTTTCGGGGATTCTTCCCAGCACGCTGTCCTCGTACAGCTTACACAGAATGCGGTCAATCTCCTCGATACGGCTCTGCTTCTTCTCATATTCAGCTTGCAGTTTCTTCGCTTCTTTTGCGGAATCCGTCTGGAATTTCCTCTCCAGAAATGCCTTGAACTGCTTCTTGTTGTGACGATAATTCCAAAGCACACTTCGCAGGTCAATCAGCACAAGGTCATACACCGTATCGTAGCGGATGTAGTGGGATGCACAGTATTCCTTGCCGTGTGTCTTGTACATCCAGCAGGAGTATGCCCCGTGATAAGTGCCGTCCTTGCGTTTCTTCTGCGAGTAGGTGAGGGCATGACCGCAGTCCGCACAGTACAGCAATCCTGCGAACATCTGTACTTCGCCCGTCTTGGCAGGGCGGTGCTTGGCATTCATAATTTTGTGAACCGTGTCCCACAATTCCTGCGAAATGATCGGTTCATGGCAGTGTTCCACCACAATCCAATCCTCCCTCGGACACTTCACCACCTGCTTGCTTTTCATGGACTTCGCTCTCTGCTTGGCGTACACCAGCTTGCCGAGGTAGACCTCATTGTTCAGAATCACACGGACGGAGGTGACGTGCCAGTCGAATTCTTTTCGCCAGTAATCGGACTTAAAGTAATCGGGATTGTGCTGATTGAAGTAAGCGATGGGGTTCAGTACCTTTTCCGCACGGAAGATTTTTGCGATCTTGTTGTACCCGATGCCTTCCGCAGTCAGTCGGAAAATGCGTCTAACAACCTCTGCCGCAGGCTCATCCACAATCAAGTGGTGGCGGTCGTTGGGG
>JAZQIL010000076.1:0-31833 GCA_045541055.1 Oscillospiraceae bacterium | reverse complement strand
TATTTTCAAAATTTATTTGGAACTGAAAATTATTTTCTTGAAATCTATCGTCACGGATTACAGGACGAAAATTTAAAAAATCCAATTTCAATTGCTATTTCAAAAGAAACAAAAATTCCCTTAGTGGCAACAAATCAAGTTTATTATCTGAATCGCTCCGATGCTCCTGCTCAAAAACTTTTAACTTGCATTCGCACGAATCAAACTCCGGAAGAATTAACACATTCCGGAAATGCGCTTCCGAATGCAGAGTATTATTTAAAGTCTGCACAGGAAATGCAAAATCTGTTCTCTGACCTGCCGGAAGCCATTCTTAATACTAAAAAAATTGCTGACCGCTGTCATTTGGATTTTACGTTTCATGAATTGAAATTACCACATTTTACACAGGAAGGTGTTACTGATAACTTTGCTTATTTAAAAAAACTCTGTGAACAAGGCATGTATCAGCATTATGGCCAAAATCCTTCTCAGAAAGTCAGAGACCGACTTTCTAATGAATTAAATGTTATCCGACAAATGGGCTTTACAGATTATTTCCTAATTGTACAGGATTTTGTCAGATATGCGAAAAATCAAGAAATTCCTGTTGGAGCTGGCAGAGGTTCAGCTGCCGGAAGCCTTTGTGCTTACTGTTTAAATATTACTGAAATTGACCCCATTGCTGAAAATCTTTTGTTTGAACGGTTTTTAAATGCCGGTCGTCAAAGTATGCCTGATATTGATATTGATTTCTGCATGGAAGGCCGTTCTAAAGTCAAAGATTATGTCATTCGCCGTTATGGTCAGACACATACTGCTGAAATTGTTGCATTCGATACTCTAAAAGCAAAGGCTGTTGTACGGGATACTGCAAGAATTTTAAAAATTTCTCCTGATTTGACTGAAAAAATAATTAGCAAACTGGACAGTTCTCTGTCGATTTCACAAACTTTACAGCAAAATTCTGAATTATCTCAGCTTTATCATCAGGAAATACAGGCACAGCATCTTTTGGACATGGCATCTCAGATTGAACGACTTCCCAGACATACCACCATTCATGCTGCCGGAATTGTTATTACGGAAAAGCCTGTTTCTGATTATGTTCCTGTATTCAGAAATGAAAATACACTTGTCACACAGTATCCTGCACCCGTCTTGGAAGAACTTGGATTATTGAAAATGGATTTTTTAGGACTGCGGAATTTAACAATAATTCAAAATGCGGAAAAATCTGTCCGGAAACAGGTTTCAGGTTTTTCTATCCGGAATATTCCGCTTAATGATGTACCAACTTGTCAGCTTATCTCAGAAGGCAGAACTTCCGGAGTCTTTCAGCTGGAAAGTGAGGGTATGAAGAGCTTCCTGAAAAAAATGAAACCTCGTTCAATACAGGATATTATGACGGCTCTTGCAATCTATCGCCCTGGTGCTATGCCTTCTATACCAGATTATCTTAAAAACAGACAGCACCCTGAACGTATACACTATGCACACCCTGCACTGAAAGAAATTTTAGAGCCAACTTACGGCTGTTTGCTTTATCAGGAACAAGTCATGCAGATTTGTCAGAAATTAGCCGGCTATTCCTATGCAGAAGCAGATAATGTCCGCCGTGCTATGTCCAAAAAAAAGCCAGAAATTATGCGTAAAGAAAAAGAAAATTTCATTCATGGCGCATTAAAAAATAACATTTCTGAACAGATTGCTGTTGAAATTTTCTCCCGTATGGAACGCTTTGCAGAATATGCTTTTAATAAATCTCATGCGGCTGCTTATGCAAGAATTGCTTATCAAACCGCTTATTTAAAAACGCATTATTTCGGTGAATATATGGCTTCACTCATGACAAGTGTGATTTCAGGGAATGAACGGCTTGCACCTTATCTTGAAGAATGTAAAAATACAGGGCTTGTTATCTGTCCGCCAGATGTCAATATCAGTGAATGGAATTTTGTTTATCAGAATCAAAAATTATATTTCGGACTGCTTGCTGTCAAAGGCTTAGGCCGTGGCTTAATTGATAAAATGCTTTCAGAACGTCGTAAAAATGGTAAATTTCTAAGCTTTTCAGATTTTTGTGAAAGAATGTCCACACATGGTCTTTACAAAAAAACGCTTGAAAGTATCATTCAAGCTGGTGCATTGGATTCACTGGACTGCAACCGAAAACAAATGCTGACTTATTACGAACAAATGCTGACTTCTGACAGTTTTCAAAATCAAACTGTCATTGATGGTCAAATGAGTTTGTTTGGAGAAACTGAAGTACAAAATGATTTTAAAATTCCACCTATGGAAGAATTTTCTGTTCTTGAAAAATTACAGATGGAAAAACAGGCAACAGGATTCTATTTTTCAGGTTATCCGTTAGATACTTTTACATGGCTCAGAAATCTCCTGCACTGTCAAAATATCAGTGCATTGGAAACACTTCCGGCAAATCAAACTGTCAAATTGCTTTGCATGGTGCAGTCCTGTAAAAAATTTCGCACAAAACAAAATGCTGAAATGTGCTTTTTAAAATTAGAGGATAGTTCCGGTCAGACAGATGTAGTATTATTTCCAGAAGTATACGCTTCTGTCCGAAATTATTTACAAAATGGTGAAATCCTGTTTTTCACAGGAAAAATTTCAGAAAAAAATCAAAAGCGCAGTCTTATCGCAGAACAAGTTTTCCCTCAGGAAAATTTCTCTGCTATGCTGAATCAAATGCAGCTTTGTCTGAAAGTAACGCATACCTCTCAGGATTTGCAAATGCTTCGGCAGCTTCCGGCAATTTGTGAGCAGTTCAAAGGCAATTCGAGTTTAATTCTTTATTTTATGGATACTAGAAATTATGCTTATCCTAAACAAAAATTAACACTTTCTGTGTCAGAATCTTCCTATCAGGCATTGAAAAAATTTATCAATCCTGAAAAAATTGGCTGTATTTCTGGTATAAAATCATGATTTGTTTATTTTCTGTCAAAGAATTGGAAAAAAGACTTGACAGAATCACGGAAATATAGTAAAATAAAAGTGTAAAAATAATTATTGAATTTTTTGCGTATGCAGAATGGAGAAGAAAAATTATGAAAAAAATCGGTGTTTTGACTAGCGGCGGAGACGCTCCCGGCATGAATGCAGCTGTCAGAGCTGTTGCACGTACAGCCCTCAGCAAAGGCATGGAAGTGATTGGTATCCAGAGAGGATATGTTGGTCTGCTGAATCATGAATTCGTAGACATGACTGCAAGAACTGTTTCCGGTATCATTCAGAGAGGCGGTACTTGCCTGTATACTGCAAGATGCCCCGAATTTCGCAATATGGAAGGCGTTCTCAAAGGCAAGGAAGTCTGTGAAGAAATCGGCCTTGAAGGTTTGGTTGTCATCGGTGGTGACGGCTCTTTCAGAGGTGCTGGCGACCTTTCCAGCGTAGGTATCCCTTGCATTGGCATTCCCGGTACAATTGATAATGATATTCAGTGTACAGAATATACAATCGGTTATGATACAGCTATGAATACTGCTATGGAAATGATTGACAAGCTCCGTGATACAACACAGTCTCATGACAGATGCTCCGTTGTAGAAGTGATGGGTAGACGTGCAGGCTTTATCGCTGTCAATGTTGCAATGGCTGTCGGTGCAGAAGCCGCTATCACACTTGAACGTCCTTATGACCTGAATGAAATTGCTAAAAATATGACCAGAACTATGAGCGAAAAAGGTGGTAAACATCATTTTATTTTAGTCGTTTCTGAAGGTGTCGGCCAAACCGAAAATATTGCAAGAGAAATTCAGGAAATGACTGGCGTAGAATCCAGAGCAACTATTCTTGGCCATGTTCAGAGAGGTGGTTCTCCTACACTCCGTGACAGAATCGTTGCTACTGAAATGGGCTACCATGCTGTAGAACTGCTTGAACAAGGCATTGGTAACAGAATTGTTGGTCTGAAAGCTGGTAAAGTTTATGATATCGACCTTCAGGAAGGTCTTGCTATGAAAAAACCGTTCATTGACCAGAGATACGATATTCTGGAAGCAACAGCGTATTGATTTTAAGTTTCACATACACAGAGTAGAAGTCTGTGCGTTAAGTGCCGGCTGAACGGGGAGTTGTCAGCCAGACGAAAAGGGTTATCCTTGCGGTACAGACTTCGCATCCCGCTTCGTATGGCATTACATGAAAATCAGATAGAAATACCTCTTTTTCTTATGTGTTGTCATGACATGCGGAAGAGGAGGTAATTTTATAATGTTTCAGAAATCTTATTCAGAATTTAAAGAGATTAGAGCTTTAACAGTAACGGGCATGTTTATTGCCATCTCGATGATTATTGAAAAATTTACGATTAACTTGACATTTACAAAAATCAATTTTGCATTTTTAGCCATTGCAGTGATTGGAATGCTGACAGGCCCAGTGATGGGATTTACAGCAGGCTTGCTCTGCGATATTGTAGGCTATTTAGCGAATCCGGACGGCGGATTTCTGCCAATGTATACACTGGTTGCAGGATTACAAGGCTTGATTTATGGAATCTGCCTTTACAGAAAGCAGGATAATTTTCTTTTGTTCGGACAGAATGAAACAATTTCTTTAATGATTCGTGCCGTAATTGCAAGATTGCTGGATGTTGGAATCATTAACTTATGCCTGAACACTTGGCTGAATATGCATTATGGCTTCATTCCAAAACAGGCTTTTAGTGCAGCGATTTATACAAGATTATTGAAAAATCTTTTGGAATTAGCAGCAGATATTCCGTTATTATTTTTTATTCTTCCTGTCATGCTAATGGCTTATAAAAGAGCATTCAGAAACAGCTCCGTCAGTCTCTAAAAATTTTTCACAAAAAAACACTTGCTTTTTTATGCGTTCTGTTGTATAATAAAAGCAGTGTTTTTTTACGAAAGGATGATTATTATGAATCAAAAAATAAAAATTGGCTTTATTGGTGCAGGAAATATGGGTTCTGCCATTATGAAAGGCATTTTGAACAGTGACCTTTCTCAGAATATGGAAGTTTCTGCTTTTGACCCTGATTCTGAAAAATTACAGAAATTATCCGGTGTGACTGCCTGTGCTTCTGGGTTAGAAGTGATGCAGAACTGTAAATATATTTTCTTAGCAGTCAAGCCTCAGATGTTTGAACAGGTACTTGACCAAATTAAAGACGGCACGACAGAAGAAACTGTATTTGTTTCCATTGCTGCCGGCATTACAGCTGAATATATCCGCAGCAAAACGCTTGCAAATGCGAAAGTGATTTTAGTTATGCCAAATACACCTTTATTGCTTGGTGTCGGTGCATCTGCTTTAGCTAAGGCTGAACCTACTACAGAAGAAGAATTTCACACTGTATGCAGTATTTTTAATGCCTGTGGCATTTCCGCACAGCTTCCTGAAAATAAAATGAAAGAAATTATTGCAATTAACGGCAGCAGTCCTGCATTTATTTATCTGTTTGCGAAAGCATTTATTGACTATGCTCAGAAGGAAGGCATTGCACAGGAAGTTGCGCTTCCGTTATTTGCGCAAAGCTTAATTGGCTCTGCGAAAATGTTGACAGATTCAGGCTATTCAGTGGAAGAACTGATTAAAATGGTTTCTTCTCCCGGAGGTACAACGCTTGCCGGTTTAGATGAACTCTATCAGGGAAAACTGGAAGAAACGGTTGACAAAGCCTGCACTGCCTGCACAAAACGAGCTTACGAACTTTCTAAATAACTGCATAAAATACCGGACAGGCTCATAGACTGTACTATCAAAGTACAGGAGTGAGGCACTTGAAATGGATTCAAAAGACAAATATACAGATTATATTATTATTTTCAATTCTTCTGCTTGGAACAGCGGCTGGAAGTGTATTGTCTGTTCTTTGGCCTGAATGGTCTGTCTGGAGCAATGCAACTTTCCGACAAGGTATCGGCATACTGACGGAACAGAAATTTTATTGTATTGCTGCGCCGATGTTCTGGCTGGCAGTAACAGCAGCACTTGGATTATCTGCAACAGGGCTTTCTGTCGTCCCGTTAATATTATTTTTAAGAGGAGCAGCATTAGGAGTAGTATTAAAACAATTTTATACTGAAAATTTTTCTTTTACAGGGCTGTTGCTCATCATGCCATATGCATATATTACTTCATTTCTGATGATACTGGGAGTAAGAGAAGCTCTGCGCTTTTCAATGCAAATTACAGGATTGCTTTGTGAAACCATTCAGGACGATGCTGTTTCTGTGAAATTGTATATTATCCGGTTTGTTGTATTATTTATTTTTATGCTGATATTTGGATTATTGCAAAACTTTTTGTTAGTGAAATTCTCCTGAAAGGATGATGCCGAAATTTATGAGCTTATTCGGAAATTATGAAAAAACAGGTGCTGGTATTGCCAAAGATGCACCTCAGAAGAAACCATTTTTCCGTTATTGGGAACTGACATTCCGGAAATTTTGGAAAATTATTGAAATCAATATGCTGATGGCGGCAGCATTTCTGCCGCTGCTTTTGGCAGTGGTTGTGATTTATTATTGCATACAGGACTATACAAATATTGCTTTACTTATTGCTGGCGCACTGGTACTGTTGTTTGCAGGATGTTTTGGCTCTGTCATTGCAGGGTGTACAAAGCTGCTGAGGGATTTTTCAATTGAAAAGCCTACATTTATGCTTTCTGATTTTTTTCGGACATTTCGGAGCTGTTTTAAACAAGCCTGCCCCTTAGGAATTTTGAATCTTTTAATAGCAGTTTCTGTGGGAAGCAGTTTTTACGTTTATCCGAAAATCATTGCTCAGATTCGGGAAGAAGGCACTGGCGGAGAAAGCTTTTATTATATATTATTTATTCTGACATTAAGTATTGCAATTGTTGTCACACTAATGAGCTTTTATGCTTATTTAATGATTGTTTCCACAGATTTGAAAATGACAAGCATTTTAAAAAATTCCCTTGCATTAAGTTTCATTGCACTCAAAAAAAATACGTTGACACTTTTTCTGACGGTGCTGATTATGGGCGGATTTGCACTGCTGACATATTTATTTCCTTATATTATGGCCGTCATTTGGTTATTTCTTCCTACAGGCTTTGTTGCATTCATGATTGTATTCAATTGCTATCCGGTCATTCAGAAATATGTGATTAACCCCTATTATGAACAGCGTGGAGAAGTCAACCCTGAGCTTGCTTATACCCAGACGGAAGGCGAAAACCTCTTTGAAGATATGGGCGGAAAAGAAACTCCCTCCGAAGGAAAAGCTTCTGAACCTTCCGGCTCTCCCTCAAAAACTAAGAAAAAAGGCAAAATCATTTCTTAAATATGCTTACTTTCACTGGCAGGTACCTGTCAGTGTTTTTTATTGCAAAATTTTTTTTAAAAATTTTAAAAAAAGACTTTACAAATCAAAAAAAATATGTTATAATACTAATTGTTCCGTGTACCCGGTTCAGGGGCTTCGCCCATATCTGGGAAATTCGCCTTCCCTTTTCTGCGTTCACGGAGAATTATTTGATTATAAAGGGGTGAAATTTATCATGCTGCGTAAAGAAGAAAAAACAGCTGTTATCGAAGCAAACCGCAATCATGCTACCGATACAGGCTCTCCTGAAGTCCAGATTGCTATCCTGACTCGCCGTATCAACGACCTGACAGAACATCTGAAAGTTCACAAAAATGACCATCATTCCAGAAGAGGTATGCTTAAGATGATTGGTCGCAGAAGAAATCTTCTTGCTTATCTCAAGAAGAACGACATCGAAAGATATCGTGCAATTATTGCAAAACTTGGTATCCGTAAGTAAGAAACTCATACAGAAGGCAGCGGTTTTTTACCGTCTGCCTTTCTGTGCATGTTGTCAGCAGCGGATTATTAGCATCTTGCCGTACTCCGGAACGCATCCGGAGCAGGGTTTTTTGCTAAAAACGCTGTCTGACATTCACTAACTATTATGCTGGAAAAGCGAGGATTTTTTATGTTTGAGAATTACAGAACTTTTGAAACGACTTATGCTGGCAGACCCCTCAAAGTGGAAACTGGTAAAACCTGTGCATTATCAAACGGCTCTTGCTGGGTGCACTATGGTGATACAGTTGTAATGGCAAACGTTACTGCAAGCCCGAAACCCCGTGAAGGTGTTGACTTCTTTCCGCTCTCTGTAGATTATGAGGAAAGATTGTATGCTGTCGGAAAAATTCCGGGTTCTTTCACAAAGCGTGAAGGAAAACCTTCTGAAAAAGCAATTTTGACTTCCCGTATGGTAGACAGACCTATCAGACCTCTTTTCCCGAAAGATATGAGAAATGATGTTTCTGTTGTCATGACTGTACTTTCTGTTGACCCTGATTGTTCTCCGGAAATTACTGGTATGATTGCAACTTCTATTGCAATTTCCATTTCTGATATTCCGTGGAATGGCCCTATTGCTGGTATCAGTGTCGGCTTGATTGATGGTGAAATCGTTCTTAATCCTACAAAAGAACAGAGAGAACATAATGACCTGAATCTGACTGTTGCAGGCAGTGCTTCTAAAATCGTTATGATTGAAGCAGGTGCAAATGAAGTCGATGATAAAACTATGCTGAATGCTATTTTAACCGGTCATGAAGAAATTAAAAAATTAGTAGCTTTCATTGCTGATGTACAGAAAGAAATCGGCAAGCCAAAATTTGAATTTGAATCTCAGGAAATTCCGCATGATGTGTTTGATGCTGTAGAAGCTCTTGTTGGTGAAAAGGTTAAAGTTGCTCTTGATACGAATGATAAAAATATTCGTGATGAACGTATGCAACCGATTATTGATGAAGTGCATGAAGCTTTTGATGAAAAGTTTGCTGAACAGTTCGGTGATGGCGTTGCTGCAAAAATGGACGAATGCATTTATAAATTACAGAAAAAAATCGTTCGTAACTGGCTCTACAATGGTAAGCGTGTTGACGGCAGAGGCATTGATGAAATTCGTCCGTTAGCTGCTGAAGTGGGTGTTCTGCCCAGAGTACATGGTTCTGGACTTTTCACCAGAGGTCAGACACAGGTTATGACTGTTGCAACCTTAGGCCCTATCAGCGAAGCACAGAAAATTGACGGGCTTGATGAAGAAACTTCTAAGAGATATATGCACCAATACAATTTCCCGTCTTACTCTGTCGGCGAAACAAAACCTTCCAGAGGTCCTGGCAGACGTGAAATCGGTCACGGCGCACTCGCTGAAAAAGCTCTTGTTCCGGTTCTGCCTTCTGTAGAAGAATTCCCATATTCTATGAGACTTGTTTCAGAAGTGTTAAGTTCTAACGGCTCTACTTCGCAAGGTTCTATTTGTGGTTCTACTCTTGCTTTGATGGATGCTGGCGTTCCGATTAAAGCTCCTGTTGCTGGTATTTCCTGCGGTTTAATTACACTTCCTGATAGTGACGACTTTATGACAATGGTTGATATTCAGGGTCTGGAAGACTTTTTTGGCGATATGGACTTTAAAGTCGGTGGTACACACAAAGGTATCACTGCAATTCAGGTTGATATCAAAGTAGACGGTTTAACACCTGCTATTATTGAACAGGCTTTTGAAAAAACCAGAAAAGCAAGACTTTATATTTTAGATGAAATCATGCTGAAAGCTATTCCTGAACCTCGTGCAGAAGTTGGTGCTTATGCGCCTAAAATGCTTCAGACTAAAGTTCCGGTTGATAAAATTCGTGAAGTGATTGGTCAGGGCGGTAAAGTTATCCAGAAAATCTGCACTGAATGTGATGTAAAAATTGACATCAGTGAAGACGGTAATGTATTTGTCAGCGGTTTGGATATGGCTAATGCAAAGAAAGCAATTCAGATTGTTGAAACGATTGCCAATGACCCCGAAGTTGGTGCAATTTATAAGGGCAAAGTCGTTAGAATCATGAATTTCGGCGCATTTGTTGAAATTGCTCCCGGAAAAGACGGTTTAGTGCATATTTCTCAGCTTGAAAACCGCCGTGTCGAAAACGTGGAAGACGTTGTGCAGATTGGTGACGAAATTGTTGTCAAAGTCATCGAAATCGATAAGCAAGGCAGAATTAACCTTTCCAGAAAAGAAGCCCTCAACGATATCGCTGCAAAAAAGAAAAATAGCTAAAAATTCAGCAGTCTGAGTATTATTGCTCAGACTGCTTTTTTACAGAATAATAATTATTATACCAGAACATTGCAATTGCTGCGAAAATAATAACACCATAGCCGATAAAACTATATTTATCCGGAATTTCTCTGAAAAATAAATATCCCAGTGAAGTTGCAAAAATAATCTGCGAATAGTCATAAACAGAAATTTCTTTTGCTGGTGCATAGCAATATGCTGATGTAATGGAAAATTGTCCTCCTGCTGCAGCGATTCCTGCTCCAATTAACATCAAAACCTGTTTCAGTGTCATGGGGTGAAAGTCAAATATTAAAAATGGCATTGTCACCAGACAAGAAAATCCTGAAAAAAATAATACGATAAAATTTTTATTGACACCTTTTTGACCCAGAATTCTCACTATAGAATAAGCTGCTCCTGCTGAAATTCCTCCCAGCAAGCCAATCAGAGACGCTTTAAAATCTGTAAAGTCCAATGATGGCTTAATAATCAAAAGGCTTCCAAGAAAGGCTGTCAGGACTGCAATTCCCTGTACTGGCTTTAATTTTTCTTTTAATAATATCCATGAAAACAAAATCGTAAAAAATGGTGACATTTTATTCAACATAGATGCATCGGATAATACTAAATGGTCTATTGCATAGAAATTGCATAAAATACCTGCCGTTCCAAAGCTTGCCCTTAGTACCAGCCAGCCCCAGCCGTCTTTTGGAACAGTTAAATTTTCTCTGTCTTTCCAGCAAGCCACACCTGCTATTAAAAGTGCTACAAAATTCCTGAAAAAACTTTTCTGAACAGACGGCAATTCCCCCGAAAGCCGTACAAATGCATTCATAAACGCAAAACAGAACGCTGAACAGATAATAAAAATAATGCCTTTATATTTAGATTTCATCATGATTCTGCCGGAGGTGTGAATTTTTCTGCCTGAGGGAAAAGGTCTTTGTTCTGAATGCAAAATTCTGAAATTTCTTCTATGGAATCCAAAATCCATTGCTGCGCCTGTGTATTGTAAATTACACTTTTATGGTTTCCGTTTTTAGCATAAATATTTGTGATACCATAATCAACCGCTTTGTCAGAAGCTATCCGGCGGAAACTGCCATCTTCTTTGAGCTGACGAAGAAGCAGACCTTTACTTTCAAGCCAGTAAGACAAAGCAGCATTTGGAATAAAACCATTTTCATCCGGTGCAAAGCCTTCATTTATTTTTTTAGCAATTTTTGTAATTGTAACCGGTTCATTTTCTGCCTGAAAGGAAGCTGCTCTTTCCGGAGAAATATAAAACCTGACAAAAGTATTTTTTTCTTTTTCCTGTTCTTTTTGAATATTCTTTTGCAGATGTTCAGCAACAAAATTCAAATATTGAATAATTCCCTGTTTTCTGACCACATCATTTTCAGGGACAGGCTGTTTGGTTAAGGGGTCAATTCCTTTTGCAAGAAGTTCCAGGCAAGCCTTAGCATTTTTTAAAATTTGTAATTCTGTCATAAAATTCCGCCTTTCTTGAGAAATACCAATTATTTGTTATACTATTCTTTCTGAGAAATACATAATTTTATTATATAACAAACTTAAAAAAAAGTCAAGCAATTATAAAAAATCCGGCTCTTTATCAAAGAACCGGATAAAAATCAAATTAAAGAATACCTGTCAGGTTGCCGTCAAATACAGTATCAATGAATTTTCCCGCACCTTCCGGCGTATAAACCCAGTGGTCAATATGATTTTCATGATAGAAATAACGTAACGGTTCAGGTTTTGCGCTGTTTTCGCATACATCTACCAGAATCAGCTTCACTTTAAGTTTTTCAGGGATTAAGGCTTTAATGTATACACTTGTATGCTGGCCAACTTCTACAGGCTGACGCAGTTCTGCAAGACCTGCCAGATTTGGCATCAGTTCAATAAAGACACCGTATTTTTCTACAGAACGCACAATGCCACAAGTTGTTTCTCCTACATGGAATAATGCTGCATTCTCTTCCCATGTGCCAAGCAGTTCCTTATGAGAAAGCATAATCCGCTTATCTTGTCTGCCTTTGATAATGACACGAATATTCTGACCAACTACAAATCTGTCAGAAGGATGCGCAATTCTGGAAACAGAAATTGCATCAATCGGCACCATGGAAGCAACCCCTGAACCAATGTCTACAAATGCTCCAAACGGCTCTAAATGTGTGACTTTCGCATCAATAATATCCCCTGGATTCAGCTGGCTTAAAAACTGTGCCATGCACTGCTCCTGTACAGCTCTTCTGGAAAGAAGTGCAAATTCTTCCCCGTTTTCATCTGTCTCAATACGAAGCACTTTGAAGCAGACTGGTTTTCCGACTCTTGCAATTAAAGCAATGTCACGAAGTTCCCCTTCTGCAATACCAACAGCCCCCTCTTCACGGGGAATCATGCCACGCATACAGGGCAGATTTACCCACATATTATGATTGCTGTCACAAGTAGCAACTCTGGCTTCCAGAATTTTTCCGGTCAGCTGTGCCTGTAAGAGTCCCTGCGGACTAGAAATAGCATTCTGGTTCTCCAGTGTGTCCAGAAGTGCGCCTTCCGGACAAAAATGTTTCTGATACATGTTTTCGACCTCCGATTGTTATTTTTAGGAAAAGTCCTGCTGTAGTATATGCCGGATTGTATTGGAATAGAACTAGTTCAAATTCCGACTACAGCAGATGACTTTCGGACATCCGGCAGATTTTCATCTATTACATGCTATCATATTTTTGAAGATTTGTCAAGAGTATAAATTGTCATATTTATCAAAATCCGGTAACAAAATAGAGAAAAATCAGACAGGACGAATCTGCATTGCACCAAGGCTCTGCATAATTGCCGAAACACTGGCAGATTCTGCAATATCACACACTACTGTCAATTCTGCTGTTTTCCTGTACCAATGCTCTGGTAAAGAAGAATCACTCAGTTCTGAAATTAACACATCTGTTGCATAGTTTTCCATTCTAAGATTTGCCGGCAGCATTGTGAACCGTTCTTTTCCGCTCATAGAAGGCAGTCCCTTTCCAAGTTTTCTGATTCTCAAACTGCGAACATGTTTTAAACTCCTCCGGATTCTTCCGGCTGCAAGTTCAGCCAGCTCTTCTGAAGCAAATTCACTTTTTATTCTGCAAAGTTTCATAAAATATTCTCTCCTGCTTTGAAAATTTTTTAAAATACAGCAACCTGTACAGGAACATGCTGTTATTTTTATTATGATTGCACAAATCCGAAAAACTATGTACTCTAAATATTGCCTTTTTCAAAAAAATGCGGTATAATAAGAAGAGTAATATTTCAGAAATGATTCAGAGAAAGAAAAGGAGAATTTTACAGAATGGACATTCGTGTCAATGACATACTGCTGATGAAAAAACAACATCCATGCGGTGCAAAAGAAATGTTGGTGCTGCGGACTGGTATGGACTTCCGCCTTCGGTGCATGAACTGTGGAAGAGAATTTCTTGTCCCCCGCCTTAAAATTCAAAAATATATCCGGCAAGTAACTCATCAGGATGGTGAACAGCATGTTTGAAAAATTACTCACTATGACAGAAAAATATCAGCTTATGAGCGAACAACTTTCTGACCCTGCTGTCGTTGCAGACCATGCAAATTATGCTTCTCTTATGAAAGAATATAAAAATCTCACACCAATTATTGAAACGTTTCGTTCTTATCAAAATGCTGAAAAAGATTTCAATGAAGCAAAATCTCTTTTAAATGAATCCGGTCAGGATGCAGAATTAAAAGAAATGGCACAGGCACAGCTTGAAGAGGCTCGCTTCCAGCTCGAACAACTTGAACAGGAGCTTAAAATTCTGCTCCTGCCTAAAGACCCTAATGATGATAAAAACGTCATTATTGAAATCCGTGGCGGTGCAGGCGGTGAAGAAGCTTCTCTGTTTGCAAATTCACTTTTCCGAATGTACAGCATGTATGCTGAAGCACACCGCTGGAAACTCGAAATTTTAAACGCAAGCCCAACTGAATTAGGCGGCTTTAAAGAAATCAGCTTCTCTATTACAGGTGATGCTGCTTATTCCAGATTAAAATACGAAAGCGGTGTTCACCGTGTACAGCGTGTCCCTGAAACAGAATCACAAGGAAGAATTCATACTTCTACTGTTACAGTCGCTGTGCTTCCTGAAGCAGATGAAGTAGAACTTGAAATCAATCCGACTGACTTGAAAATTGATGTCTTTCGTTCCAGCGGTGCAGGCGGTCAGCATATTAACAAAACAGAATCTGCAGTCAGAATTACTCACCTTCCCAGCGGTTTAGTTGTGGAATGTCAGGATGAACGCAGTCAGCATAAAAATAAAGATAAAGCAATGAAAGTCCTCCGTGCCAGATTGTTTGAAATCAAACAGCAGGAACAAAATGATAAAATTGCTTCTGAACGGAAAATGCAAGTCGGTACTGGTGACAGGTCAGAACGTATCCGCACTTACAATTATCCTCAGGGACGTATGACAGACCATAGAATCAATTTAACTCTCTACCGTCTGGAAAGCATTCTCAACGGCGATTTGGATGAAGTTTTTGATGCACTCGCCACAGCAGACCAGGCAGCAAAATTAGCGGGGCAAAATTCATGAATACAAAATTATTAAAAAATACTTCAGAAGATTTACAAATTGCTGCACAGCTCATTCGTCAGGGGGAATTAGTCGCCTTTCCAACAGAAACCGTTTATGGTCTTGGTGCAGACGCCAGAAATGAAGCTTCTGTCAGAGCAATTTTTCAAGCAAAAGGCAGACCGGCAGACAATCCTTTAATTGTGCATATTTCTAATTTGGATATGCTCGAAAGTATTGCAGCAGAAATCCCTTCTATTGCTTTAAAGCTAGCAGAAACATTTTGGGCAGGGCCTTTGACAATGATTTTTCCGAAGCGTCCTGATATTCCTTATGTCACATCAGGAGGGCTTGAAACAGTAGGCGTTCGTATTCCGGCACATCCGGCAGCGCAGGCTTTAATTTCACTTTCCGGCTGTCCGATTGCTGCACCCTCTGCCAACCGCTCCGGACTTCCCAGCCCGACAACGGCACAACACGTTATGCAGGATATGAACGGCAGAATTTCCGCTGTCCTTGATGGCGGTCAATGCAAAGGCGGTGTGGAATCGACTGTGATTTGCTTTGATGATGCTCAAACAATTCATATTTTAAGACCCGGTCTTGTTTCCAAAGAAGATTTAATCCCCTTTGCCAAATCCGTTTATGTTGACAAAGCTGTCTTTGAACAAATTGCTCCTGACACAAAAGTTTCCTCTCCGGGAATGAAATACAAGCATTACTCTCCAAAAGCGAAAATTCTTCCTGTTGATGCACCAGATTTTCAAAGCTTTTCCAATTATGTCAAACAGAATCAAACAGCAAATACTTACTGTCTTTTATTTGATTCTGACCCTGATATTCAGGGAATTCCCTGCCTGCATTATGGAGATAACGGTTTTCAGCAGGCACATGATTTATTTTTCCGTTTCCGACAGCTGGACGAACTGCAAGCCGAAATTGTTTATGTTCGTATGCCGGAACAGTCAGGCGCAGACTTATCCGTCTATAACAGGCTGATGAGAGCCGCCGGATTTGAGGTGATTCGCTTATGACAGAACATACGATTGTAGTTGGACTGACTGGGCAGACTGGTGCAGGAAAAAGTACTGTCTCTAAAATTTTCGTGGAACATGGCTTTATGCTCATTGATGCGGATAAAATTTCCCATGAAGTAATGGAGACCGGTAGCTCCTGCTTAAATGAAGTATTTGACTATTTCGGCGATTCTGTCAGAAATCCCGACAACTCCCTCAACAGAAAGGCTTTAGCTAAAATTGTCTTTACAGACAAGCGAAAACTGGAAAGTTTAAACAGTATCTGCTATCCATTTATTACAGAAGCCATTTTTCAAAAAATTAACCAGTTTGCGAAACAGGAATGTCATTTTATTTTATTAGATGCGCCGACTTTATTTGAAAGCCGTGCTTCTGACTTTTGTGATATGATTATTTCAGTTGTGGCCAATCCTGAACTTCGCCGTTCAAGAATTATGGTCAGAGACAATATGACGGAAGAAGCTGCTTCCGAACGCATGAATGCTCAGTTAGATGAAGAATTTTTCATTCAGCATTCTGACTATGTGATTCATAATAATGGCAATCTGGGACAGCTTTCAGAATTGTCCGGTGAAGTTGCTGATAAAGTTAAAATTTATTTATCTAATTAAATAATTTATATATTTAGAAAGAAGTGTTTTATTATGCCTAAAAAAGAAAAAAATGAAGTACAGACCCTCAAAGACCAGCTGTTTGCACAAAGTAAACACGCTGCTCAAAGAATGTCAGATGCAGAAATGAAAGACTGTGACAAATTCTGTGAAGAATATAAAGCATTTATGAATTCTGCTAAAACAGAACGAGAAATTAACAGCTTTGTCATTACAGAACTGGAAAAGCAAGGATACAAGCCATTTGAAGCTGGCATGAAGCTTCAGGTCGGTGATAAAGTTTATCTGAATAACCGTGGAAAAGCTGTCATTATGGCAGTTATCGGCACGGAAGATATCAGAAAAGGCGTTCGTCTTTGCGCAGCGCATATTGATTCCCCTCGTCTTGACATGAAACAGCACCCGCTTTATGAAAGTCAGGAAATCGGCTATTTCAAAACACATTACTATGGCGGAATTAAAAAATATCAATGGACAACTGTACCGCTTTCTCTGCATGGCGTGATTGTCAGAAAAGACGGTTCAAAATTAACTGTTCGTATCGGTGAGGAAGAAGGCGACCCTGTATTTTATATTACTGACCTTCTCCCCCACCTCGCTGATGACCAAATGAGAAGAACTGCTCCTCAAATTATTAAAGGTGAAGAATTAAATATTGTCATTGGTTCTATGCCGTTTAAATCCGATAAGGGTAACGAACTTGTCAAGCTTGCTTTAATGAAACTTCTTAACGAAAAATACCAGATTACAGAAGAAGATTTCTTATCTGCTGAACTGGAAGCTGTTCCCGCTTATCCTGCAAAAGATGTTGGCTTTGACAGAAGTTTAATTGGTGCTTACGGTCACGATGACAAAGTTTGTTCTTATCCTGCATTCAGGGCTTCTTTAGCTGTTTCTGCACCGAAACATACAGGTGTTGTCATTTTAACAGATAAGGAAGAAACTGGAAGCGATGGCAATACCGGCTTGAAATCTTCTTATTTGAAATATTTTCTCTATGATTTAGCAGAATGCTTTGGTGCGAATGGCAGAGCTGTCATGAGTGCTTCTAAATGCCTTTCTGCTGATGTCAATGCAGGATTTGACCCTACTTTCCCAGAAGTTCTTGAAAAAAACAACTGTGCTTATTTAAATCACGGTGTTTGTGTTACGAAATTCACCGGTGCAAGAGGAAAATCTGGTACTTCTGATGCTTCTGCTGAATTTATGGGAGAAGTCAGAAATATTCTTGATGAAGGCAATGTCATCTGGCAAACCGGAGAACTTGGCAGAGTTGACCTTGGCGGAGGCGGTACAGTTGCTGCTTATATCGCTAATCTGAATATTGATACAATTGATATTGGTGTTCCGGTTCTTTCCATGCATGCTCCTTACGAATTAGTTGCCAAAACAGATGTCTGGGCAGCTTACAGAGCGTTCAAAGTCTTTCTGGAATCCTGAGAGGTGACACAATGGGAAATTACACTGTCAGCTTCTATGACAGAGATATGAACCGCCGATTTTTCCGGCATTTTGAAAATGTTCAAATTCAGGAACTGGATAATTACATTCGTGTCACGGATAAAAATGACAATCTGCTTTTACTAGTTTCTGTTTGTGCCAATACAATTATAATTGAATCAGATAATTCTTATTTAGACGAATAATCAGAAAGAGGCGAAAATTGCCCTATGAAATTGATTTCATGGAATGTCAACGGATTTCGGGCGAATCTTGCAAAGGGTTTTGAAGAACACTTCAAAGCCCTTGATGCAGATATGTTTTGCATTCAGGAAACGAAAATGCAGCCTGAACAAGTCACGACAAAATTTGATGGCTATGAACAATATTTCAACAGTGCTGTCAAAAAAGGCTATTCCGGAACGGCTTTATTCACAAAACAGACTCCGGAAAAAATTACTTTCAATTATGGCGTTCATACTGATGAAGGACGTACTATTATTGCAGAATATGCAAAATTTATCTTAGTGAATATCTACGTCCCAAACGCTCAAAGAGAATTGACACGGCTTGGCTATCGTATGGAATGGGAAGATGATTTCCGGAATTTCATGCTTTCACTGGATAAGAAAAAGCCTTTAATTATCTGCGGTGATATGAATGTTGCCCATCAGGAAATTGACCTCAAAAATCCAAAATCTAATATCGGCAATGCAGGTTTTACTTATGAAGAACGTGGAAAATTTTCTGAATTGTTGAATGCCGGCTTCACAGATACATTTCGATATTTACACCCGAATCAGAAAGACGCTTATACATGGTGGTCTTATATGCGTCAGGCCAGAAGCAGAAATGTCGGTTGGAGAATTGACTATTTTCTGGTTTCAAACCGAATTGCCGATAAAATTACTAACGCTGAAATTTATCCTGACATTATGGGTAGTGACCATTGTCCAGTAGGATTGGAGATTAGTTTATGAAAGAAAATGAAAAAATATTTTATGTTGCCGGCAGTCTCGTACTGACTGTAGTATCTTTTTTAGTGCTTCCAGTACTGATTGATAAAGGCGCAACTGCTATTTACCGTATGCTCTATACAAATAAAAAGGATGTGTAATTATGGAATATTATCCAGAACAGCTCGCTGTCAAATGCTTGCAGGAAATCAATCACAAGATTAAAAATCTTAAAAAATTAAATATTATTATTTTAGGGAAATCCGGTGTCGGGAAAAGTACTTTAATCAATTCCGTCTTTCGTGAAAATTTAGCAGAAACCGGCATTGGCAGACCTGTTACACAAGAAATCAGATGTTATGAAAAACACGACTTTCCTTTAACAATCTACGATACACCCGGTTTTGAACTCAGCAAAGAACAGCAGGATAAGACAAAAGAAGAAGTTTTAAAACTCATTCGTGACGGTGCAGCTTCCAAAGATGTGAATAAAGCGATTCATTGTATCTGGTACTGTATCAATGTCGGTTCTAACCGAACATTTGACAGTTTTGAAGAAAATTGGCTCAGACAATTCACAGAAGAAAATAAACTTACAAAAGTACCGATTTTTATTATTTTAACACAGGGCTGCCCTAAGAAAAAAGCTCTTGAAATGCAAAAACTCGTAGAAGCTGAAAATTTTCATATCAGCAAAGTCGTTCCTGTTTTAGCACAGGATATGGAACTTGACGAAGATTATACAGTAAAGGCTTACGGTCTGGAAAATTTAATTGAACTCATGGCGCAGATTCTGCCAGATGATTTGCAGGATACGCTCCAAAATGTGCAGAAAGCTTCTCTTGATGCAAAAAAAAAGAGGGCGCAGGCAATCGTTGCCGCTTCAGTCGCCGCCGCTTTTGGTGAAGGCTTTGCGCCAGTTCCGTTTGCAGACGCTGCTATGCTTGTCCCGACACAAGTCACAATGCTTGCAAGCATTACTGCAATATTCGGTTTGAATATCAGCAAAAGCCTTTTAACCTGTTTTGTCTCTTCTACAATAGGGGCAGGCGGTGCGACCATCTTAGGCAGAACAATTGCTTCCAGCCTTTTAAAGCTGATTCCTGGAGTAGGTACTGCTGTCGGCGGAACAATTTCCGGAGCAACTGCCGGATTGCTGACCACTGCTCTCGGTGAAGCTTATATTAAACTGCTTGAAATGATTTACAAGGGCGAAATGAAACAGGAAGACCTCGAAACACCAGAAGGCAAGAAAAAATTAAAAGACCTGTTTCAGGAAATGCTCCGGAAAAAATCAGAAAAATAACGAATCAAAGGTGATACTATGCTGCTTAAAGCAGTAAAAATAAATAAAATTTATAACGGTGTCAAATTACTGTCAGATATTGATTTACAAATTGAAGATAATGACCGTATCGGGCTGATTGGTGCAAATGGCTGTGGAAAATCTACTTTGTTAAAAATTCTGCTTGGTCAGATACTTCCTGACCATGAACAGGAAGAAGATGGTCAGATTATTCAGGCTTCTAAAACTTCAATCGGCTATCTGGCGCAGTCAGCTGCTTTAAATTCAGAATTAACCGTCTGGGAGGAAATGCAGAACGTCTTTTCCGAACTGCTTGCAACACAGAAAAAAATTCAGACTCTGGAACAGCAGCTGACTGACCATAACCCCGACATCTTGGAAGAATATGATAAATTATCCGCTTGGTTTCAACTCAATGGCGGTTATGAAATTGATGTCAAAATTAAAACTGTCCTGTTTGGTATGGGATTCACGCAAGAGGAATTTCACAGAACTGTTTCAGGATTCAGCGGTGGCGAAAAAACCAGATTAGCACTTTGCAAATTATTATTGGAATCTCCTAACCTGTTAATTCTAGATGAACCTACTAATCATTTGGATTTTGAAACAATTCAATGGCTGGAAGAATATCTCCAGTCCAGCAGAAGTGCATTGCTGATTGTTTCGCATGACCGCTATTTTCTGGACAAACTTTGCACCAGCATCTGCGAAATTGAACGGGGCAGATTAACCAGATTTAAAGGCAATTATTCAGATTATACGATTTTGAAAGCCGCTGCTGTTGAGCGTCAGGCAAAAGAATATGAACTCCAGCAGAAAGAAATTGCAAAACTTGAAGATTATGTTGCCCGTAATATGGCCAGAGCTTCTACTTCTAAAAGTGCAAAAAGCCGTCAGAAACAGCTGGATAAAATGGAACGTATCGAAAAACCTGTCACTGCTCAAAAACGTGCAGGCTTAAATTTCACTTACGAAACAGAACCCCCTCAAGATGTGCTTGAAGTGAAAAATGCGGATATTTCCGTTGGCGAAGGTCTCAGCCGGAAAAAATTGCTTGATCATGTTGCATTTTCCGTCAGACGTGGCGAAAAGCTTGGTATCATTGGCGTAAATGGTATCGGAAAGTCTACTCTGCTGAAAGAAATTTTAAACATTCTTCCACATGACGGTATTATGAAATTTAATAAAAATGTTAAAACTGCCTATTTCGACCAGGAAAGCACTAATTTAAATCCGCATAATACCGTGATAGATGAATTACATGACAGATTTCCGGCAATGCTTGACGGTGAAATCAGAAATCTTCTTGGTCAGGTGCGTATTACTGGTGAAGACGTTTTTAAACCAGTTTCTGCTTTGAGTGGTGGTGAACGTGCCAGAGTTTGTTTCGCTCTGTTAATGCTGGAACATGCAAATGTCATGCTTCTGGACGAACCAACCAATCATCTTGATTTACCTATGAAAGAAGTTCTTGAAGAAGCTCTAGATGCTTATACCGGAACGCTTTTATTCGTTTCTCATGACAGATATTTTCTGAAACGCCTTGCCACTCAGTTGTTAGAACTTACTCCAGAAGGAGCTGTATTTCACCCTTACGGCTTTGAAAAATATCTTGAAGAAAAAGCAAAACTGAAAGCCGAAGCTCAGGCAGCTGCACAGGCACAACAGCTAGAAAAAGCAAAACAGCTTAAACAAACAGCTGCTGCAAACTTCCATAGAACCAAAGCTCAGCGAAGTGCAGACGCTGCTCGCCGAAACCGTATCAAAGAACTGGAAAAACAAATTGAATCTTTGGAACTCAAAATTTCAGAACTCGAAGAACAGCTCTCTCTCCCTGAAATCTGTTCTGATTATCAGAAAATGCAGCAAGTCTGCGCCGAAATGGAACAGGCAAAAAGTCAATCAGAACTTTGTTTTACAGAACTCTGTGAACTTGAAGATTCTGCATAATTCCGGAATTTATCAATTGTTACAGTTTTAAAGCCAATGTGTTTTCTAAATTTGTTCGTTCCGTATATTGCACTTTTTAAAAAAATCGTGTATCATTAAATTATGTCGAATTAAGAATTTTAAAATTTATGAAAAGAGGATTTCACAATGAACAGCAAACCATTTCTCGTCTGCCTGACAGCAATTCTGCTTGCTGGAACAACATTCACTGCTTGTTCTAAATCAGAAAATAACAGCAGTATTCCTTCAAAAGAAGCAAATTCCAGCTCTGAAATCATCCTGGAAGCTCCTGAAACTTCTCCGGTTGCTGCCAATGGTGATATGAATGCAGAAACTATTGTCGATTTTGAACCAAGTGTTGCTGCCCAGTCCGGACAGGCATTTCTTGCCATCTGTGAAGAACAAAACTGGATTCAATATATGGGCGTGAATGATGATATTGAACATACTATGCTGACTTATAATGCAGGTGTGGCAGATATCAAAGGAAACGGCTCTTATACTGTCAGCGTGACAACTGATACAAAAGGTTTTCGTTATGATACCACTGGAAAAGCGGACGATGATTCTATCACTCCGCAAGGCTTACAGTTTGCAGCGGTTATGATTAAAGACGGGAATACATTGTTTCCAGATGCCGTAATTACAATTGACAGTATTTCCGTAGATGGTGCTGAAATTCCGCTCACTGCAAAAAGTTACACCAATTCAGATGATGATATTGAACTGCGTTCTAATATCTATAATACATGGGTGGAGTCGCTTCCGGAAGATGCACGCTCAGAAGAAGGTTTACTTGCTGATTCTGAAAATGCAAGTGAATATGCTCCAGTGATTATCAATCCAGCAGATTTCAGAACTTGGAAAACTGTTGAAGTGAAATTTACTGTATCTGGTATTTCAGATGCGAACAATACGCTCTCCGAAGATGGAGACAATATCCTTCCTGAGGATAATTTAAATGAACTAGGGGAAGAAGAGAAGAATGAAGAAGATAATCAATAATTCTGCTAAAAAATATATTATCGCTGTTTTTGCCCTGCTTTGCTGCACAGCATTTTCTGCCTGCACTCAGACAGATACTGCACAAATAAATACCGTTCCTGCTGAAACACAGGAAATGACTGAAATAATTCAGGAAGATACTACAGAAAAATCAACTGAACCACCCGCTGTTCCAATTGAAGCAGAACTAAACTTTGAAAATTCTTATACTGCGGAAGATGGTCAAGCCTATCTTGCTGTTGCAAATTCTGACTGGATGGTGCAGTATTGGGGAAAAAGCGAGGGTACTGGCTATGTACTTTCCTATGATGCCGGTATTGCAGATATTCAAGGGGACGGCTACTATGTTGTCAGTGTGAATGCAGATACAAACGGTTTCCGCTATGCAATGACAAATGATGTCACACAGGACTATCCTGTTAAAGGTCTTGCACTGCTTTCTGTCGTAATTCCAAATGGCGAAAAAATTTATCCTAATTCTATTATTACTATTACCTCTGTCAAGGTGGACGGTCAGGAATTAGAATTTGACTCGAAAAATGTCACACTTGCTGATAAAGATGATACAGTTGCAAATCTTTATTCACCGGAATTTACAACACCTCCGGCAGAATCCCGTACAGAAGATGGCCCTCTTTATGATGAAGACGGCGATGCAATGGACATTCTGAAACAGTATTCCGGAAAAATTTTCGAGCAGACAGGTTTTGATGCAGCCTTTGAAGAATGGAAAAAAATTGAAGTAGGTTTCACTATTTCCGGTACAGGCAACAGCTTTACACCTCAATTTGCAGAAGAAAATGCTGATGCTGGGGATGCTTGAATAAGTATTCAAACTTCTGCAAACACTAATCAAAGAAAGGAGTTTTTATTATGATTCAGACGTTAAATCAGAATAATTTTCAGGAAGCTATTCAGGAAAGCACACCAATTCTTGTAGATTTTTGGGCGACTTGGTGTGGACCTTGCATGATGCAAGGCGAAATTCTTCATCAGCTTGATGAAGAAAATCCTGCACTCCGGATTGGTAAAGTCAATGTAGATGAGTGCCGTGAATTAGCAATGAAATTTGGTATTTCTGCAATTCCTACCATGATTCTCTTTCAGAACGGACAGCCTGCTGAACGTGTGACTGGTCTCCGCAATGCAGGACAGATTAAGGAAATTTTTAAGAAACATGGAGTTTCCTGAAAATGGTCAGATTAAATGAAGATAAACAGATTGTGAATATGATTCGTGAAGGGCTGAAACAATCCGGCGGTTATTGTCCGTGCCGTCTTGAACGTACTCCCGATACAAAATGTATGTGCAAAGAATTTCGTGAACAGATTGCTGACCCCTCTTTTGAAGGGTATTGTCACTGTCTGTTATATTACAAAGATAATCAGAAATAATTGCTTCTGCCGGAATTTTTTGTTCCGGCAGTTGTTGTCATAAATCAGAAAGGGTTGACATATGGGTTTCTTTAATCATCTTTTTGCAACCAAAAAACTGGATTCGCCCGTCATGCATAAGGAAAAACAGCCTTCTAAGGAACTGCCTAAGCTTCAGGCACTCTTGAAAAAACGCCTTCCTTCTGAGGTGAAAGAACAGATTCAACAGGACATACAAAACATAAAAGCTGGTGACTACGGTGAAAATCAAGTGAAATTTACACTGCGCAACAGCTATATGCCAATGTATATTTTGAATGATATTTACTTAAAACAAGGAAATTTAACTGCTCAGATTGATTTTTTAGTTATTACAAGAAAGCTTTTGCTCGTCATAGAATGTAAAAATTATGCTTCAGATGTGCGCATTGATAAAAACGGTCAGTTTCTTCTCATACGACCAGACGGCTCAAAACAGGGCATTTCTGACCCTACAGAACAAAATCGCCGACATTCAGATATGCTTTGTCATCTCCGGCCTGAATTAAAAAAACGCTGTGTTCCGCTTGTGGTCTTTACTAATGAAAAAAGTGTTCTGCGCTTAAATACTGCTCCGGAATCTATCAAAAAACAAGTTTTGAAATCAGACAAGCTTGTAAATTATATCCGACAATTACATGAAACAATGCATCTTTCTGATTTTTCAGATTCTGAAATGAAAAAATATGCTGATTTCTTCCTGCATCTTCATACTGAAAATCCTGTCGACTATACTGCGAAATATCAAAAATATCTTGCTCCTTCTAAATCCATTAAATCGAAAACTTCTGAAAAAAAAGAATTTTCCTGTCCTCACTGTAAAAAAACTGTTTGTAAAGGTGCTTACGGCTGGTACTGCTCCGGCAAATGCGGAATGAAAATTGATAAAGTTTACGGCACTTCCCTCACAGATAAACAAGTTACTGCTTTGCTGAACGGAAAAACTGCAAAATGTCAGACAAAGGCTGGTATGACTACTGTTTTCCCCGAAATTGAAAAAAATTCTTATCAAGGGACAGTATCTTTCCAATGGAAAACAAAATTGCTTTGAAAAAATTCATATTTTTTTAAAAAATTCAGGTAGATTTATACATCAATCTTGTTTTATAATAATAGTGATTGTATCACACCTGTGAAGAAATGAGGACAAAATATGATTGATTTTCCATTACAGGTTTTTTTAGGCCTGTATGATAAAGCGGTGGAAAAAGCCGTTTGTGAAACTGAAATGCCGGAAAGAGTACAGACAAAATTTCTTTCTTTTGCAGAAAATAAAAACAATATTACAGAAAATATTACAACAGTATTCATTACTGATAAAATTTCCTTGCTTCGTTCTGCTGCTGCAATGCATAAAAAAAATCTGCGCATTGTCTATTGTGGCCCTACTAGTGATGCTGGAAGATATCTTAACAAACTGGAAGCCCTGTGGCCAGCTGGTGAAAGTGCAAATATTGTTAAAAAACGCTTTCTGATTCTGGTCAAAAATCTTAAAAATGAATTTGATGCATGGTTTTATCAGCATACGCTTTTAACTACTATCAATCTTCTTCCGGATATGCTTTGGTATAAACGTATTGACGGCATTCATATGCTCGTGAATGATATGTTTACAGAAATCGTGCATAAACCAAAAGAAAAAATTCACGGAAAAGACCATTTCGATATCTGGGATGTCCCAAGACCTGCAAAGGGAAACGCTGAATTTGCCTGTGCAGAATCAGAAGAAATTGCTATCCGTACCGGTAAAGCTTATATTTGTGATGAACCTGTCAAAACCCATGAAGGAATGAAGCAATTCACAACTTATAAAACACCCATTTATGATATGTATCATAATGTTTTCGGAACAGTCGGTGTCGGACATGATGTCACGAATTTTAGCAATATGGGAATTGAACTTTCCATTCTTGTTGAAAATCTTCCTTTTCCTATGGTGATTTTTTCCTCAGACTGGAAAGTTGTCAGAATGAATAATGCTTTTGAAGAAGTCTCCGGAAATTCACAAGAAACTGCTGAAGTGTTTGATTATCACGCTTGGAAAGAAAAAACGCTTACCCCTGTCAATTCCGGCACAGTCAACACAAAGGACCATTCTAAAACTCAAGAATTTAAAATTGAAATCAATGGAGAACTGAAATATTATATTATCCGAGAACAGGAAATTCATGATTATTTTGACAATATTTCAGGCTATTTTCTGATAATGCAGGATATTACTTATCAAAGAGCTTATGAACATTCTATCATTCAGGCAGCGAATACAGATATATTAACTGGTATGTATAACAGAAGATATTTCTATCATTTTCTTACTGAAAATGTCACGAAATCACTGACTTTGCTTTACATGGATTTAGACAATTTCAAAGTTGTTAATGATAATTTTGGTCATGCCAAAGGTGATGAAATTTTAATCAAAACGGCTCAGATTGTCCGTACTTTATTTCCTGATGCAGTTTCTGCAAGGCTCGGCGGTGATGAATTTGCTGTTATTATAGAAAATATTGATAAAACTTCTATCAAAGAACATTGTATCCGGCTGGAAGAAATGATTCAAAATACTTTTGCTTCTGAAGGTTTAGCTATTACAATCAGTATTGGCATTGCAGAAAATACTGGAAAAATAACTGACATTGACAGTTTCATTCATGAAAGTGATACCAGAATGTATGAAATGAAAAAACAGCATCATAAAACTACTGAAATTTAATTATGTGAAAAATCACAGCAGATTAAACACCTGCTGTGATTTTTGTCTTATGCTTCATTGTAAAGCTTTTCAAAATCGTCCAGTATCTGATTGAATAATTCTACTGCACTGTCAAAGGCTTCTGTCTTAGTCATGTCTACACCAGCCACTTTCAAAGATTCTACAGGATTTTTTTTCGTGCCGAGTTTTAAAAATGCAAAGTAATCTTCTAAAGCATTTGGTTCATGATTCCGGATTCTCTTGACAATATGGCTTGCTGCTGTCAAACCAATTGCATATTTATAAACATAGAAATTATAATAGAAATGCGGTACTCTTGCCCATTCTAAAGCAATTTCCTCATCTAACACAATTTCACCGCCGAAATATTTTTCATTCAAAGCATAATATTCTTTGCGAAGCAATTCTGCTGTTAATGTTTCGCCTTTTTCAGAAAGTTCATGTGTTATTTTTTCAAACTCTGCAAACATGATTTGTCTGTAAATCGTGCCTTTGTAAAGCTCTAACAAATGATTTAAAATTGCAAGCTTTTCTTCACGGCTTTCAGAATGTTCCAATCTGTAGTAAGCTAATACCAGTTCATTTACTGTAGAAGGCACTTCTGCTACAAAAATGGTATAATCTGCATACTGTAACGGATTGTTCTTTCTTGTGAAGTAGCTGTGCATGGAATGGCCTGATTCATGCGCTAAAGTGGAAACATCTTCTTCTGTTCCCTGAAAGTTCAGCAGAATAAATGGGTTCGTTGTAGCACACCCACCTGAAAATGCACCACCAGCCTTGCCGTCATTCGGATAAACATCTACCCAGCCGTCTGCATAGCCCTGCCGTAAAATAGTGACATACTCCTCGCCGAAAATGGAAACTGCATTCAAGACTTCTTCCACAGCTTCTTCGTAAGTGTATTTTTTCTGAAAATCTGCTAACATTGGAAGATAGATGTCATAAATATGCATTTCTTTCAGTCCAAGCACTTTCTTTTTCAGACGATAATAACGGAATAATACATCTAAATGTCCTGAAATGCTGTGAATAATATTTTCGTAAATTTCTGGTGTCACATCATCATTGAATAATGACATCTGTAAAGCAGAATCAAAATTTCTGACCTTTGCAATTGCTTTTTCCGCTTCCAGCTGACCGGCATACAAAGAAGCAAATGTATTTTCATACGCTTCATAAGCCTTGTATAATGTCCGGAATGCCTGTTTTCTGACTAATCTGTCAGAAGAACGCAAATATACTGCATAATTTGTATCTGTTAATTCTACTGTATTACCTTCTTCGTCCAGAATCGTTCCAAATTTTAAATCCGCAGAAGTGAACGTTTCATATGTGTTGGAAGCGGTTTCCCGTTCTTTATGGAAAGCAGCTAATATTTTTTCTTCCGGCTTGGAAAGGGTATAAGGCTGATAACGATATGCATTTCTTAATAAAATTTCATATTCTTTCAAGCCATCATGCTGATTTAAAAATTCTTCCAGCTGTTCCGGCTTTAATGTCAGCAAATCCGTATCAAAAAAAGCTGTTGCTTCGGAATAGGCTGTTAAAAGATTCTGTGCCTGTCCCATAAAATTTGTTGCTTTTGAATTTGCAGTATTTTCTGAATAGCTCAGATGCGCATAGACATAGACACGGTTGACCTGTTCGCCGATTTCTGTAATCTGCTTAACTGTCTGATATAAATCTTCCGCTGAATGGAGCATTGTCTTTTCAAGCGATTCAAAAACAGAAAGAGATTTTTCCGTTTCATGAAATGCCTGTTCCCAAGCAGTTTCATCAGGATAAATTGTTGATAAATCCCATTGATATTTTTTCTCAATTTCGTTTCGTTTCATGGCTTGCTTCCTTTCGTAAATGGCTTATTTTAATAATTCCCGTTTCAGGAGAATATAATCATAAATATTTGTGGAATTATCCTGATTCATGTCGGAAACAGCATACTGTTCTGTAGAAAACTTTTCTTTTCCGGCAAGGTATTTTTGCATTAACACTACATCTGCAATAGAGCGTATCCCGTCAAGATTCACATCACCAAGCAAAATTTCAGGATTTGCTTCTGTTGTTTGAATTTCATCAAGGCTTGGCTGGCCGTCTCCCCACCATTCCCAGACATTACCCTGACGATAGGCATTCACACGCTCGTCATTTGTCCATGTAAAGGCATTGTCATACAAATGCCCTTCTTCATAATACCATCTGGCAAGTGAAATAATTTCATCTGGATAATTTTTGTAATAACCGTCATCATCTCCGGTATAATTTGACCAGCCTGTATTAAAGCCTTTCAATGCGCCTCTGACTACCTGATAGCCTGTTAAACCGTCTTCTGTCATGCCGACATGCACAAAATGCATAATTTTTCTGATTCCCATGTGGTCAGAAATAATAGCATCATAAAAATTCGATTCTGTTAAAGAATACTGATACATTTCGGGAACGTCTTCTTCTTTCATGAATTTCGGGTCAGCATCGGCGAACGCTGTGACAGCCGTCTGCAATGTTCCATAAGCATGGGCTGAACTAACTCCAAACCCCTCCGCCTGCGCTGTTTCAATGTCTGCACCGTCCCCATTTCCGCCAAGTGTAGATTCTCTTGTTCCAATGCCTAAAAATAATGCATAAACTTTTTCTCTGTCGTCCTGCCCTAACCGAACAGAAATTAAATCCCAATGTTCATCAATTTCCTTGTAAAGTGCATACTTCACCTGCTGAACGCTCATTGCATGGTTTAATGCTCGGATTTCCTGTGTAGAAGCGTCTGCCGGTGTGAAACGTTCTCCATAATTGAACGGATTGCCGACACCTTCCGTTTGCACATCTCTTGACGCATCGTGAGCGATTTCGGAACTTTCTGCAAAAACAGGCAGTGTCTGCATGGCAAACACTGCACCCAGCAGAACAGCAGAAATCTTAACAGCAATTGTTTTTCTGATGTTCATAAAAATTTCTCCTTTATATAATTAAATTTACACATGATAAATTCTGTTTCCTATCAAACGTTTTTCAAATTCATCATGCGGAAGCGGTCTGTCATATAAAAAGCCTTGTGCCATATGACATTGAATCTTTTTTAAAAATTCTGCCTGTTCTTTGGTTTCCACACCTTCTGAAATGATTTCAAGCTGTAAATCTCGCACCATATGTACAATATTCTGAATGACAATCCGGTCACTGGCAGAATCTGCATCTGTGAAAGCAATTTTATCTACAAAGGATTTATCCAGTTTAATGACATCCATGTGAAATTCACGGAGCATATTCAAAGAAGAGTAGCCTGTCCCAAAGTCGTCAATAGATGTGTAAATTCCATAGTCACGCATTTTCTGTAAAAATGTAAGCATTGTATCATGGTCTTTTGCACCGGACATTTCTGTTAATTCAATTTCAATATACCGGCTTTCGATTTCATATTTCTGCATGATATCCAGAATTTTATCTGCAAGACGAGGATTTTTCAAATGCTGCTGTGAAAAATTCACAGAAATTCGGACAGGTTCAACTCCCATATCTATCCAGCGGCGCAAGTCAGCACAGACTCTTTCAAATACATAAAAGTCCAGATTGCAGACAGTCCCCTCACGCTCCAAAACTGGTATAAAATCCATTGGCGGTACAAGCTTTCCCTCATGATACCAGCGGACTAAAGCCTCACCACCGCATAATGTCTGCGTTTCCAGCAAAACTTTCGGCTGATAATATACCCAGAATTCTCCGTCCATCAATGATTTTGAAAACAGCTGTGAAATCTGTTTGTCATGCATAATTTTTTCAAGCATGTAAGGTGCATACCAAATCTGGTCTATGCCCTTTCCGGAATGTTTTACTTCATTCAAAGCAACTGTTGCAAAATCCATAGCCGTTCCGATATTGTCATGCTCTAAAATACGGTAAATTCCAATATTTGCAGAAATACGATATGTTTTCTGACTATTTTCATAAGGAATTGTAATAGGAACTTCCTGAAGGAATTTCAAAAATAATTGTGTCCGTTCCTTTCGAACGAGTGCAAAGAAATTATCTCCTCCGGGTCTGGAAACTACTTCCCCTGGAAGCTGAAAGCCTTGCAGTGTATGACAGTATTTAATTAAAATTTCATCTCCTTTTTTCTGTCCCACACTCCGGTTAATATATTTGAAATTTTTTAAATTCAGGAACAATGCATCATATTTCACAAGCTCGCCTTTTTCGTAAAGTTCTGTACCATAGATTGTAATTCCACGAGCATTCAGCGCACTGGTCAGAAAATCATTTATGCCAACTCTGGAAAGCAGATTTCCCATACGGCAACGGCTCATACGCAAAAATATACATTCCAAGAAAAAATACAGCTGTTTCTTTTCTTCTGCATTCCAGTGATAATTTCTGACTGGTGCAACGCTTAAAATACAAAGTCCTTCTTCTGGTGTTAAAAACTCAATATTCCAGATTTCTTTGATATTATAATCTCCACGGTAAATATCATCTTTTATATGTTTTCCCTGTGGTGCAAGAGAATTGGAAGGTGCATCTAAATAAACTCCCAAATAGCCTAAATGCATTTCATCTGCCAACGGAATTATTCTTTTGGAAATCACTTTGCTCAATTGTTCCGGTGTTTTATAATATCCATTTATCGCATGAAAAAACTGATAATATGCCTTACTGCATATACTGAAATCTTTCTCCATTGATTTAAAATACCTCCTCCCATATATTATGTAAAAATTTCTGCTATTTTTATTATTTTATCA
>JAZQIL010000075.1:0-63246 GCA_045541055.1 Oscillospiraceae bacterium | reverse complement strand
CACTACACACAACAGCAGAAAGACAGTCTAACCGAAATTCTAAGCGAAATCCGGAACGCTGTCAATGATGAATGGAATTTCGATTTCAATACCAAGAAAGACACGCATCTGATTCGCCGGACAAGTAACCTGATTATTATTCGAGGCGAGAATCTCAATCAGGTCTGGAATATCGCTGACGATTCACTTCTGAATTTTTATCTGGATTTCAGCTATGCCGTGAAACGTCTGGGCGTGAGTGTTCTCCGGTGTCCGTACTGCAATAAGCACTATCTCGGAACGGAAAGTTCTCCATGCTGTGAAAAATCAGAATGCAAGTCAGCCTGTGCCAAATCGAAACGTCATGCCTATGAAAATCAGACATATGTGCATGAGCGTAAGGCATTCAAAGGATATATCCGCACGAAACGGAACTTTTTGAAAAATGCCGTCCATAATGATTCCGAAACTATGCAGAAATTCAATGACAAGGCAGATTCATTTTATGCTCCTGTTGATGAACTTCTGGTGGAGTATATGGACGAAAACAAGCCGATTGACAAAACTTTCACAGACTTATATCAGCAACAGGAGAAAAAACTGCTTGCATTCATGCACCAATTGATTGCCGACTGGAAAGAAAAACATGACCTATAACAGAAATTCTACAGTTATTCTAATTTTTTTAACCATTTTAAAAGATTTTTACAGAAATCCTCAAGTTTAATGTAGGATATTATCGCCACTTTTTCTGTACCATAAGCAGGAGATTTCTGTTCAGTGATTTCAATCTCTCTTAAGCACTTAACATCAACATTTTCTAATGCTTTTTTCATTTTAATGTTTTTTTGCTCCCTGTGATTTTCTGCTTTCAGCACCACATAAAAATCATGATGTACGTTATAACCCATAATAAGGTCATACTCCTGATTATTTTCAGTATCCCAACGTAATGTTCCATGCCCCTCTGAACCTAAACTGAAAAACCATATTTTTTTGCAGTTGCGACAAAGTTTGTTTACATATTCTTCTTTTTCTTTTGACCATGTAGAATTAGTCATTTTCTATTTCTCCATTTCTTAATTAAATTTTATCTTCATAGCAGGGCGGACACCCTTTTCCTGTGTTACTGTACCATGCCAATAAGGCGTTCCCTCTTCGATATAGTCTATATTAATAAAATCGGCTGTCTGTTCCTCTTCACCGTGTGAACGCAGCCACCAGTCTTGCTGACATAGAAGTATATCATTTTTAAAGTCTTCTGGAAGCCAGTATGCTGCCTCACTATCACTTAGAAGATAAATGTAATCTTCCGTACTATTTTCGACATTATTATTTTTGACATTACTGCAAGTAGTTTTTACTATCATTGCTTTTTCGTCTTCACTGAATTCATTATAAAAAGAATCATTCAGCCAAGTCCTTAATGTACAGTTTTCCCATGCAACATCTGCTAATTCTTCATGATAAGGCTTCTCACAAATCACATCTTTACAGAGCAGTATCATGGTATCATAAATGTTAGCCCAGCTTGTGCATTCACGCGATTTATTTATAATATACCAGTCATATTTACCAAAGGTGACGATATCGCCTTCTCCATTAATGAAGAGCAGCTCTTTTTTGTCCAGATAATCAGCAGAATCTTTATAATCACCCAATGACCTAAAAGTAGCAGCAGCTTTTGAGTATTCCTTATTATCATATGCCTGTACTGCAAGTTCATAGATTGTTTCATAAAAATCAATATCTGCTTTTTCAGCATCTTCTATTGTAAACTTAAAATAACTTTGAAACTCATCAGGACTTGCCCAAGAATCATCAATTCTATTGTCACTGAGACGATTCTCGTTTATACTCAACCAATCGTCATACTCCATTGGTATTTCTAACTTTACTGTTTTTTTAAACATTTCTCTATACTTTTCATTCTTTGGATGCTGTTCGACCAGATAGTTAAAGCGATTAACTGCTGAATAAATATCTCCCTGTTCATAGTCGTCCATCCCCCAATGATATACAATATATGGAAATGAAATTTTCCAAGCTATGAAAAGTACAAGAATGACTGAAACAGGAATAAATATTTTTTTCATTATTTTTTTCTTTTTTCTCTCTGCTTCTTCTTGGCTACGAATACGTTCTTCTGCACGGCGTTTTATTTCTTCTTCTCTATGCTGTTCTTCTTCAGCAAGACGTTTGGCTTCAGCAATCTTGACAGCTTCACGCTGTTCAGCTTCTTTTTGCAGACGGCTCTCTTTTTTCTTAGTTAATTCCTCAATATTCAAAGCAGAACGCAGAAACGCATAACTTCTGTGACAGCGGCAGCATTTTTCTGCATTCAGAAGATTGACCGCACCGCAGGTACAGAGAAACAGTCCCTCTTTTTGTTCCGGAACATTCTCACAGTTGGAATTCACCTCAACGCTGTACTGTTTCCGAATTTCAGAGTCGGGTAAGACAGAAATCAATTTCTGATGTTCCGGAATGGCTTTCCAGATGTGATTCTGACTTTTCCAGACAGTACCATTGCTGAACACAATCTCCATCACAAACGGAACGAATTTTCTGGCATTGCTGTCAGGAAGATAAACCGGGGTTTTTGTTCCGAATTCTCCATCCGGAGAAACATGAATATCCAGATAAGAGAAAGACGGCTCTCCCTCTGTTTCTGTGCCATTGGTTTCAAATGCTCTTACAGCAATTTTACAGGAAATCACAGTATCTTCTGAAATATTCCGCAATTTCAGCTGTACAAGAACCCTATTTTCTTCTGTATCTTTCAGCAATGCACCTGCTTCAATGATAATGGGACAGTTTTCAGCATACAAACCGGACGGCAGTTTATAGACTTGCTGATATCGGCTCATGACATTTCCTCACTTTCTTATAAATCCGGCAGTTCGTCAGATTTTTTTTGTACTGCAACAGGCTGTGAATTCTCCTCTTTTGCAGATTTAGAAATTTCCTTACTTGTTTCAGAAATAGCATAGCTATTCTGAGCAATTAATTGGAGATTTTCACAGATATCCCCTAACGCATAGAGAATACAGCTGCTGACCCAACCAACAGGAACCGCAAGCAGAATCAGCAAAAAAGCTAATAATTTGCTTGTTTTTATAAGTATAATCCCGGCAATTACACAGGCAAGTGCTTCTAAAATAAAAATCCCTTTTGCCCAGTTTTTGATTTTCGCACCAATGTCATCGAATAAAAAATCAAACATAAAAATTCTCCTTTTTTAAAAATATAAAAGCCATCTGAACAGCACTTCACGAATAGAAAGCACTGCACAAATGGCTTAAATTCTTATTTTATTGATAATCAGGGCACCACAAAAGGACAGAGTTATTGTCTGTCTGTCTGTCTGTCTGTCTGTCTGTCTGTCTGTCTGTCTGTCGTAAGTATATCAGATTTTGTCAACCCTGTCAACCCCTTTTTCAAATTTTTAAAAATATTTCTTACCAATTTTATTATACCATATTTCTGATAATTTGTCAAGATATACAAAAAAATTTATCTGATTATCCATCAGCCGCCTGAAAAAGAAAGTGACTGCTCTGTTTTCAGCAGCCACTCTCTGTTCTGTAAAATATCAGCTTCACATACCGCAAATTTCGTTTTTCTGTATGGATTTCCGTGCAACAATTCGTGCAACAATCATTGATTTTTGAGTTGCACGGGTGCAGTTTCAGGGGTGATTTTCGCACTTGCAACTGCCCTGAAAATGCAAAAAAGAAACCGTATATAGGCTTTTTCAGCTACATACGGTCTTTTGTGATATGGTCGAGGTGACAGGATTCGAACCTGCGGCCCCTACGTCCCGAACGTAGTGCTCTACCAAACTGAGCCACACCTCGCACTCAACAAATATTATTATAGCACAAATTTACTAATTTGTAAAGAGGTAAAATGCATAAATTTATAAAAACTTTTTTTGCGTTTTTGTTGACTTTCTTCATAAAATGTGGTATAATTAAAATTATATATTTCAACAAAAAATTTATACAGCAAGAAAGGAATTAACATTATGGCTCGTTATGATTATGCAAAGACAGCTTGTCCTTTGATTGACCAGCTCGCTGAAACTTGTAAACAGGAATTCCCTATCAATCCGGAATTATATACAAAATATGATGTCAAAAGAGGCTTAAGAGATTTAAACGGAAAAGGTGTTCTCGCTGGTTTAACTAACATTGGTAATGTTGTCGCTTCTAAAATGGAAAATGGGGTCAGTGTTCCCTGTGACGGAAAGTTATACTACAGGGGAATTGATGTGGAAGATTTAGTAGCCGGCTTTATTGCCGATAACCGCCTTGGCTTTGAAGAAACGACTTATTTGTTATTATTCGGACAGCTCCCCACAAAACAGGAACTTGCAGACTTTACGGCACTGCTTGCGGAAATGCGTAATCTTCCGGCAATTTTCACAAGAGACGTGATTATGAAAGCCCCCAGTGACAACATGATGAATACACTTGCAAAATGTGTACTTGCATTATATTCTTACGACAGCAAGGCAAATGATATTTCCATTCCGAACGTGTTAAGACAGTGTTTATCTTTGATTAGCCTGTTTCCGTTAATTTCTGTATACGGCTATCAGGCATATCATTTCAAAGCAGGGCAAAGTTTAATTATTCGTCAGCCGGATAAAAAATTATCTCTTGCAGAAAATATTTTATACATGCTTCGGGAAGATTGTCAGTTTACACCTCTGGAAGCGAAACTGTTAGATATGGCATTAGTCCTTCATGCAGAACACGGCGGCGGTAATAACTCTACATTTACAGTGCATGTTGTCTCTTCTTCCGGAACGGATACTTACTCTGCAATTGCAGCGGCTTTAGGCTCTTTGAAAGGTCCAAAACACGGCGGCGCAAATATTAAAGTATGCCAGATGTTTGATGATTTAATGAACCATGTCAAAGACTGGGAAGATGAAGACGCTTTAAGAGAATATCTGCGTTCCCTTCTGCATAAAGAAGGCTTTGACCATTCCGGTTTAATTTACGGCATGGGTCATGCTGTTTACTCTATTTCCGACCCCAGAGCAAGAGTATTCAAAGGCTTTGTACAAAAACTTTCTGTAGAAAAGAACCGTGAAAAAGAATTTGAATTATATGACAGAGTAGAGCGTTTAGCTTCTGAAGTCATTGCTTCTGAAAGAAAAATTTATAAAGGCGTTTGTGCAAATGTGGACTTTTACAGCGGATTTGTTTACAGAATGCTGGGTCTGCCAGAGGAATTATTTACACCAATTTTCGCCATTGCAAGAATTTCCGGCTGGTCAGCACACCGCATTGAAGAACTGATTAACTCCAATAAAATTATCCGTCCTGCTTATAAGGCAATTATTGACCCCAGACCTTATATTACTCTTGCAGAACGCTGAATTTTTTCATAATATCTATTGCAATTTTATCAAAATTATGCTATACTAAAAACAGATGATTTTTTATTTCAGGAGGTTTTAATCATGGGTTTTTTTGATACACTCGGCGCAAATCTGACAAATGCCGGAAGAACTGTTTCACAAAATTTAAAAAATTCTACAGATGCCAGCAAGCTGATGAGCCAGATTACTGCGGAAAACAGAAACATTCAGGAAAATTTGAATGCAATCGGAAAGTTATATTATGACATCTGCAAAGATGAGCCAGATGAAGCATTCCGCCCGATGGTAGAGGCAATCATAAAATCAGAACAGAGAATTGCAGAATTACAGGAATCTATTAAAGTGATTCGTGCCAGAGAACCCGAACTTGTTCCCGTGCCGGACAGTCAGGAAACATTTGAAGCCAAAGAACAGCCGGTATCTTCTTTAATGGTCTGTATGGGCTGTGGCAATACGTATTCACAGGGAACTGCTTTTTGTTCTGTGTGCGGTCAGAAATTAGTACCTCAGTATCAGACAGCTGTACCTGCTGAACCGGAAGTCGTGACGGAAAATGTACAGCAGGATAATTCACAGTTCTGCCCTTACTGCGGTAAAAAAATTACCATCGCCGGACAGGCATTCTGTGATAACTGCGGTCATGCCATTTAATACACAAAGTACATCATGCCGGAGGGAAAATATATTATGAAAAATCATATTCACATTGCCGTTCTGGTTTCCACAATTGATGAAGAATATCAAAGCGGCATTTTGAGTGGTATCCGGCAGTTTGCCTTTGCCAATGGCATTACGCTGGAACATTTTGTAGCGTTCGGAAATATTGGTGATAATGCCGGACATGATACCGGAGAATATAATATCTTCTCGCTTGCAGATTTTCAGCAGTTTGACGGTGTCATTCTGCTGATAAATACAATTCAGAATCCCATTCATGCAGAAGCTGTTCTTGAACGTGTCAGAACGGTAGATGTGCCTGTGGTCTGTATTGATAAAGACGTTCCGGAACTGTATACAATTTGTATTGACAATGAAAAAGCCATGCAGGATATTGTAGAACATTTTATTCTGCATCACGGCTATACCAGAATCAATTATGTTTCAGGCCCTTCTGATAATGTCGACAGTCGCCAGAGACTTAAAGCTTACCGAGATGTATTATTCCGCTACGGCATTCCCGTAGAAGAAGAACGCATTTATCACGGAAATTTTGTATCTCGTGACGGCGCATATGCAGTACAGAAATTTTTACAGGCTGCACCGCCTCAGGCGATTGTCTGCGCAAATGATAGTATGGCAATCGGTGTGATGAATTCTTTAACAGCACATGGCATTCGTGTGCCGGAAGATGTTGCTGTTTCGGGATTTGATTATATTTACAATGCCCGTAATTATGCACCGGCTTTAACTTCTGTCAAACGTCCGCTTGAACGGGTTGGCCAGCTTGCCTGCCTGAAAATTATGAATCACATTCAAGGCATCGCACAACAGCGAAATGAAATTATGGAAACAGAATGCTGTTTCTCTCAAAGCTGTGGCTGTCATTCAACGCCTTTGATGAGTACTGACGAATTTAAAAAGCGCAATTTCACAGTGATGGAGTCATTTGCTGTAGATATTTCGCTGGTCAGCCGAATGGCTTCTGCCTTAACAGAATGTGACAGCCTTGAAAATTACACCGAAAAATTAAAGCCCTTTATACAGGAAATCCAATGCAAAGAATTTTATCTTTGTCTGTGTGACAGCTGGAAACAAGGCATTATGACCGATGAGACAGAAGAAAATTATTTAATGCATATTCTTTCCCCTGACCATTATATCATTCAAGGCTATGGAGAAATGATTCTTGTACCGCTGGCATACCGGAACGGAAGATTTTTTGATATGCAGGATTTCCCTGCTTCTCAAATGCTTCCTGACCTGTTCAGCGAAGAAAATGAACGTGGCTGTTACTATTTTATGCCCCTGCATATCGGTGAAAGAACAATGGGCTACTGCATTATGAAAGATTGTGAATTTCCCGTAACAAGCAAATTATTTCATAATTTCATTACCAATATCAGCAATTCTCTTGAAAGCGTCCGGAAAATTATTTCACTCAACCGCACCACGCAGAAATTAAATAAATTATATACAGTCGATACGCTTGCAAATATCAATAACCGGAATGGCTTCCGCATCAGCACACAGCACCAGTTTCAGGAGTGTATCCGCTTAAAGAAACCTGTTATGCTGATGTTTCTGGATATGGACGGACTGAAATATATTAACGATACGTTCGGACATAAGGCCGGTGACAATGCGATTTGCTGTATGGCAGATGTGCTGACACAAGCTTGCTGTAACCATGAAGTCTGCTGTCGTTTCGGCGGTGATGAATTTATCGTCTTTGCTGCGGATTATTCCGAAATTCAAGCGCAAATGCTCTCTGAAAAAATCCGCTCCCTGCTGGAACAGCTTAACCAGAGAAAAAAATTCTCTTACACATTGGCTGCAAGTTTAGGCTATCATATCGCCGTCCCTGAAAAAGGAACAAATCTTTTCCAGCTGGTGACAATTGCTGACCATGCTATGTATGAAGAAAAGAAACGCCGTAAAAATTCACGCTATTTGAAATCAGCTTCCAGTCCGGAAACATAATAAAGCCCCTGCTTCTTCAGCAGGGGCTTTTTATTACTTTCTGAAATTATTTCAGCGGGCAGTCTTCCTGAGTGAGTAACTTTACAATCAGTTTCAGAATGTTCTGTGAGTCAATAATATCCGGCACTTCATTCATATTCAAGTCAGCATTAGCAAGACCCTGTTCTGTAACAGTATCTTTACCGAGAATAGTACGGTTTAATAAGACAACGTCCAGAATATCTACTGTACCGTCACAGTTTGCATCGCCCCAGAGTTCTGCAAGGGCTTTCTGCTTGTAGTATACGTCAACAGATTTGAGCGTAATAGAACTTAATTCTTTACCGTCTTTACCGCCGTACCAGTAACCGAACTGAATATTTCCTTCTTCGTTCAGGTTAACGCTTGCCGGAGGCATCCAAGCAATTTCAATATCACCGGAAGCGGTATTCGTTACAACATAATTCCACTTATCATTTTCGCCAGCCCACTGCTGCCAGTCTTCACCAACAGAAGCACCGACACCGTAAACAAGCTTATCTAAATCAGTATCCGCAGAAACAGTGAATACAACTGCCTTTACGTCCTGACCTTCTTCAAGACCGAGGTCTTTCTTAAAGCTGATTTCGCCGGACATTTCGCCTTCAGTGACTTTCTTGTTCAGCTTTGTGGACTTATGGTCTGTATACTTGAAAGTCTGTGTTTCTGTGTAAGTAATCACACCGCCTGTCAGCTCAACTTCTGGAATTTCAGTATATTCTTCTGCATCTTCCACGCCGTACCAGTACTGGAAAGAGATTGCACCAGCAGTTTCATAAGGCTTCACAGCTTCCGGCACGTCCCAGAATACATTGAAGTATTCACCAAGCTGATTATCTTCGGAAGACAGGAAGTAGCCATATCTGGGAGTAAGACCAAATTCTACACCAGCTTCTTCAAATTCAGCAATTTTATCCTGACCCATGTCATTATACCAGTAGCCGGCATCTTTTGTTGTAGCAACACCCTTTGCAGCCTTAGCAGATTCTGTATCAGCAGGAGACTGATTTTCAACGTTCAGACCGCCGCCGTACATGAAGTTTTTCACAGGCTGTTTGCTCTGGATAGTAGCCATAATGGATTCTACAACGACATTACCCTTTGCACCGACACCGACAAGACCGAAATCGGAATAATTAAATTTATGGCTGTTGAGGGGGTCAACACCTTCTGTGGGGCTTTTATCTTCTTTTGCATAATATTCTTCATCATAGCCCTGTGTAAGGGTGAGAGGTGTTTCAAATTCCACCTGACGACCTAAAACAGCAGTCATTGTACCTGTACCGTCTTCATTGTCTTTGAAAGACCAAGAACCATTTTTCGGATTTTGCGTCTGACCGCTCTTTTCAGCAAGGGAATGTTCATCTTCTGTTTCTTCTGTGGGGTCAAGTGTAGTCGGTTCTTTATCGCTGTTAATTTCGATTGCTTTAAGAGTAATTTCGTTTCCGTCACTGTAATAATTTCTGAGTTCAAATGAGCCGTCAGAATAGGGGTCAGTATACTTGACATCAATCTTGGAAACGTCAATTACGATAACGCATTCACCGTTGGAAGCAGCAGCTTTTCCGCCGGCAGCATCTACAGTGCCGTCCTTGGTATCAACGAATTTTGCGCCGTCCAGTTCCATCCAGTAAGGCTTATCTTTAATGCTGATACCGAAACCGTAAGCGATTTCGCCGGAATAATCGCCGGTATCCAGTACGAATGTGATTGTTTTAATACCGGATTCTGCATAATCGATTACTTTTCCGACAAATACATTGGTTCTGTCTTCTGACTTTGTATCATCTGTTAAAACAGCGATAGCATCAGAAGGGGTTACTTCTGTGACTTCTTCCGTAGGTTCAGTTTTTTCGGTTGTTTTGGTATCATCAGTTGCTTCTTCTGAATCTGTTTCAGTTGTTTTGGTATCTTCAGTATCTTTTTCAGTATCTTTTGTTTCTTTTTCAGTTGTTGCTTCAGTAGATTCTTCAGTCGGGGTTACTTTTGCATTGGCTTCTGCGGAAACAATCGTTACTGTACCAGCATCTTCACCAGTGTAGTAAGCTCTGAAATCGAATTTTCCGGGATATTCGGTTGTAGAAGGATTATAGGACAATTCCAAATCAGAAGTATCTACAGTAATTGTAAATTCTTTATCTTTGGTAACAGCGACTTCAGAAGAATTTACTTTCTTAACTTTAGAAGAATCTATCCAGCCATCCTTGGAGTCATATTCCATCCAGTAGGGAGAATCAGCGATACCGATACCCATGCCCCATGCAAAGTTTCCGGTATAGTTTGGTTTCAGTGTCAGTGTAATGCTGTTGACACCACTTTTTGCAAGGTCAGCAATATAGCCGTGGTAGGTGTAATCATCTTCTACATCTGTATCATTAGAAGATTCCAATACAGTGCCTACTTTTACAGCAGCGGCAGAAACAGTTAAAGAAGCCGTTTCCACAATGGACGGCAGTGCAAAAGAGGTTGCTGAAATGCACATTACTGCGGCAATTGCAGCAGCTTTCATACGGTTTGTCATAATTCTTGAAATCATACATTTTCTTCCTTTCTTCATTTGCTTATCAACGAAAATAAAATAACATACAAAACTCGTACACAGTGAGGACAAAAAATGTTCACTATGTTTTTACAATTTCTATTATACCACAAATGAATTCTGAATTTGTGAACAATTTATGAATTTTATGAATTTTCTGGATTTTTTCTGTAGAAATTTTTTTCAAAATTTCAGCTAATTTTACTAAATTATGAACACAATAAAAAATACGGAGCGAAAGTTAAACGTTTCACTCCGTAGAGATTATATAAATTTATGATAGAATTACATCGTATTTCTGTTTTCCAATGCCCTGTAAAGTGTAATTTCGTCTGCATATTCCAGCATACCGCCCACTGGTAAGCCAAATGCTAAACGAGACACTTTCACCCCTAATGGTTTCAACAGCTGTGAAATGTATGCTGCTGTTGCATCGCCTTCCACAGTGGGATTTGTTGCCATAATGACTTCTTGAATTCCGCCTTGCTGTACTCTTGCGACAAGAGAACGAATTTTTAAATCGTCCGGCAAAATATTTTTTAACGGCGAAATTAACCCGTGAAGAACGTGATAAACGCCTTTATATTCGCCGGTTCGTTCAAAGGCGGAAATATCTTTCGGGGTTTCTACGACACAGATAACAGAACTGTCTCTGGAGTCGTCTGCACAGATGGGGCATAGCTTCTGGTCAGTTAAATTTTCACAGCACTGACAGAAATGAACTGTCTGACGGGCATTCAGTAAAGCCTGTGCAAAAGTTTCTACTTCCGCTGACGGCATAGACATGACATGATAAGCAAGCCGGGCAGCGGATTTTTTTCCGATACCCGGCAGTTTTGCAAACTGTTCTGTCAGAATGACGAGCGGTAATGCATCATGACTGGCCATTATTAGAATAAACCGGGCAGAGATACACCGCCAGTAATTTTGCTCATTTCGTCTTCTGTGGTCTGTTCAATCTGAGCAACGGCTTCATTGACTGCGCTGATGATTAAATCCTGAAGCATTTCAACATCTTCGGGGTCAACTGCTTCTTTCTTGATAGTTAAAGACTTGATAGTTTTTTTACCAGTCATAACCAGCTCTACTGCGCCGCCGCCTGCGGTAGCAGTGAAGTCACGAGCTTCGATATCGTCCTGCAATTCGGTAATCTGGTCTTGCATTTTCTGTGCCTGACGAATCATCTGGTTCATGTTCTGAGCGTTATTTCCTGCGCCCTTTGGTACTCTTGCTCTCATAATTTGAATTTCTCCTTTTGATAATAAATTTAAATAAAATTCTTTTTATATAACAGTGGTTGGGACACCGCTGTTTTTAGCTCTTTCAATCATTTCTTCCACAGGTCTGGGCTTGACGGCTTCGGCAGAACATTTTGCACGAATCACAAAGCGTTTCCCCATAATTTGAAATACCGCATCACTTAATGCCTTTGCATTTTCCTTTTCTTTGAACATGGTCAGGAAGAACGGATTTTCAGCAGTGATGAGTAAAATATTTGCATAGGAAACGGCTTTAGAACCGGCTAATGTGCCAAGTACAGCAGGATTTAATTTCCCGCAGGCTTCCAGAATTTCATTCCATTGAGGAAGAGGCTGGAAGTCAGCCATTTTGAGATTTTTCATATCAACTTCTGGTTTTGGTTCAGGTTCTGGGGAAGAATGGGGCTTAGTAAGAGGGTGCGTTTCTTGGGCTGGCTGGTGCTGTTCAAGCTGTGCAATGCGCTGTGTCAACATTTGAAGTTCTTCGGAATTGACAGAAGCAATCTGATTTTGCACCTGCACACCGGAACAAATTTTAATGAAAGTCATTTCCAGTTCAACACGCTGGTTCACGGCTCTGCCCATACGTTCCCGACATGCTTGAAGCTGATTTAAAACTTGCATAATAAACGGCATATCCTGTTCAGAAGCAAGCTTTTGCAAAGCAGGGATTTCATCGGGCATACAGTGCAGTAAGCTTGTTTCACCGGAAGCCTTTAACAACATGACATCTCTCTGCATGAGAATCAGTTCTTCACAAAGTCTTTGCAAATCTTTGGAAACTTCGTAAAGTTCAGAAATCTTGTTCAGAATGCTGGAAATATCTTTCTGCTGAACGGCTTCCAGAATCTGGGTTAAATATTCTCTTCCGGCAGCACCGGCAGCTTCCGCAGTTATCTGTGCTGTAATGGTTTCCCCATAAGCGGCGCACCTGTCCAGCAAAGAAATTGCATCACGCATACCGCCGTCTGAAAGTCTTGCCATCAGTTCCGCAGCGGAAGGCTCTATTGCAATATGTTCCTGTTCTGCAATATACAGCAGTCTGGAAACTAAATCCTGTTGCTGAATTCTCCGGAAATCATATCTTTGACATCTGGAAATAATTGTTGCCGGCACTTTATGAATTTCCGTAGTGGCTAAAATAAATTTCATATAAGGGGGCGGTTCTTCCATAATTTTAAGCAATGCATTGAATGCGCTTGTAGAAAGCATATGCACTTCATCAATGATATAAATTCTGAATTTTCCTTTTTCAGGAGTATACACAGCAGCGTCACGCAAATCACGCACATCTTCCACGCTGTTATTGGAAGCAGCGTCAATTTCGACCAAATCCGATAAAACGCCCTGTTCAGCGGCCTGACAGATTTCGCAAGTCAAGCACGGATTCCCATCTGGAGTAAGATGCTGACAGTTGACAGCTTTTGCTAAAATTCTTGCACAAGTTGTTTTTCCAGTTCCTCTTGAACCAGTAAACAGGTATGCATGAGCCGTTGTTCCGGATTTCAGCTGATTCTGTAAAGTCGTTGTAACCTGTGGCTGTGAAAGCACATCTGCAAAAGTGAGCGGTCTCCACTTCCGGTATAAAGCCTGATACATGCAACAAACCCCTTTCTTTCAGAATCTCAAAAAAATTCGGAACATAGGTGTGCAGGCTTGCTGCGGCACATGAGATAATCCGCTTAATGCTGCTCAGTTCCCTGCCTGACATGGTTCACGGCAAATCATTGCACAGGGCCCGCACACCTATATTCCGAAAAACGTCTTTCAAACGAACTCTGTAGCCTATTATAACACATTTCCGGAAAAAATGCAAGTATCAAAATCAATTTTTCTGGTTTCCGCCATGTTTTTGGTGAATCTGCTAAAAAATGATTCTATTTTTTGTGCATGTATACGAAAAAATTTATTTTTCAAAAAATACTTGTAAATGGCTGAAAATTCTGGTATAATGGAAATGGAAAATGATTTCTAACCTCTTTCTCTTATTTTTTGCTGAAAAAGGCATGGCTATGCTGTGTCTTTTTCACTTCTTTATTTTTTCAGCATTCAAAAAGGCATTTCTTTTTTTGGAAGAAATGCCTTTCTTATACTGTATCTTATAATATCAGAACGAAAATTACTTTTTAGTAGTTTCTGTTGTTTTTCTGGTTTTCTTAGTAGTTGTTTTTTCACCAGTTTTTGTTTTGGAAGTTTCTTTTGTTTTTCTGGTGGATTTTGTCTTTTTTTCAACAGGAGCTTCTTCCACAACAGGAGTTTCTTCTGCAAAAGCAAGCTGACCTTCAGCAGGTTCTTCAGGCTTTACTTCTTCTTTAACGGCTTTTTTTCTGGTTTTTTTGGCAGCAGGGATAATATTGCTCAGAACCAGTGTTTTGTCCCAGTCGCCTTCGTGAGCGAGAATGCCTTCTGTGACAGCTGCTTCGAGAGTTTTCTTGCCCTGTGCAACTGCGAGAACGTCTGCACCGTCACCAGTCAGCAGAAAGTCACGGTCATTGTAAGTGAAGGGTTCTACACAAAGTGCGCCGTCTTTGATTTCAATATAGAATGCGCCTTCTGCTTCGCCGGTTACATTTACCTGTACAGCGATATGCTCTTCAATCTTAGAAGCGTCTGCCTTGACAACTAATGCAGTTCTAACCTTTTCTACGAGTTCATGATAAGTCATTGCCTTTTCACCTTTCTTTTCTTCAGTTGCAGCAAGCGGAAAATTCACGCATTGACCGCAGAAATTATTATTGGCTTATGGATTTATTATACAAGATATCAGCCCATTCGTCAATGAAAAAATAAGATTTTCTATGTTTAACACAAGATTTTTTTATTTTCATCACTCATTTTTAGCCAAAAATTCAAAAAACTTCCTTATGCTGTGCTTCCTGCCAAATACGAAAATCCTTATTTTATACAGTTTTTTGTCTATTTACACAAAGAATCTAAAAAAATGTGAAAAATCCCTTGACTAGTTTCAAAAAAAAGAGTATAATAGAATTATAATAAACTACTTAAGGAGGGATTTCCCTTGACGAATATTCTTTTTGCAGCCTCTGAATGCGTACCGTTTGTAAAAACTGGCGGATTAGCAGATGTTGTCGGCGCACTGCCGAAAAATCTGAACAAAGAACGCTTTGATGTGCGTGTGATTATTCCGTATTATACTTGTATTCCGGGCAGATACAGAAATTTCTTTCATTATCGCCACCATTTCTTTATGGATTATGCAGGCCGTCAGGAACATGTCGGCATTATGGAATATGAATATCACGGCATTAAATACTATTATGTAGATAACGAGTATTATTTCAACGGCGAAACACCTTACAGCAGTGACCTGAGATGGGATATTGAACGTTTTACATTTTTCTGTAAAGCTGTGCTGGCAATGATGCCGGTAATTGGTTTCCATCCGGATATTATTCACTGTCACGACTGGCAGACAGGGTTAATTCCTGTGCTGTTGCATTCGACCTTTGCAACGCACCCGTTCTATCAGGGTGTCAAGAGCATTATGACCATTCACAACCTGAAATTCCAAGGTGTCTGGGATATTGACGCATTCCAGCACAATACACAGCTGCCGGATTACATGTTCACACCGGACAAGCTCGAATTTCATAAAGATGCAAATATGCTCAAGGGCGGTTTAGTCTATGCGGATTATATTACAACTGTCAGTGAAACGTATGCAGAAGAAATTAAAACTGCTGAATATGGTGAACAGCTGGACGGTTTACTTTCTTCCCGTCAGATGTCGCTCCGAGGCATTGTCAACGGCATTGATTACAGTATTTTTGACCCCAAAAATGACAAGAAGATTTTCTATAATTATGATGTCAATGACGTGATTACCGGAAAAGCTGAAAACAAACGCAAACTTCAGGAAGAATTAGGGCTTGAACAGGACGGCAGAAAAATGCTGATTGGCTTAATTTCCAGACTGACTGACCAGAAAGGCTTAAATCTTTTAAGTGATGTCTTTGAAGGCAGATTCTTAGATGACAATACACAGTTTGTGTTAATTGGCACAGGTGAACCGGCATATGAAAATGCATTCCGTTATTTTGCAGGGCGTTACCCCGGAAATGTTTCAGCCAATATCTGCTATAATGATGAACTGGCACATAAACTTTATGCGGCTGCGGATATGATGTTAGTACCTTCAAGATTTGAACCCTGCGGACTGACACAGTTAATTGCTCTGCGTTACGGTTCTATTCCGTTAGTTCGTGAAACCGGCGGTCTGAAAGATACTGTACAGCCTTACAACGAATTTGAATTGACTGGTACAGGCTTTACTTTCAAGGAATTCTGGTCAGAAGCGTTCTTAGGTTCTGTCAACTATGCGAAATCCGTATTTTTCAATTACCGCAACAACTGGGACGATATGATTCGCCGTGGAATGCAGCAGGACTGGAGCTGGAATACTTCTGCAAGACAGTATGAAGGCATGTATGAATGGCTGCTTGGTAAAAACTAATTCAGAAAATTTTTCTAACATTTTGTTTTCTTCCTATTTTTAATTAAACAGAGAAAAGCACTCGGTTCTTCCGGTGCTTTTTTCTGTTGTATTTGACAAAAATTCTGTATTGTCTTGACTTTACGCAATATTCGGGGTATAATAAAACTGTTGTTATTTTTTATAAGGGAGTTAATTTTGTGAAGCTCATCAAAGAATTATATCATTATCGTGAAATGATTTTCAGTCTTGTGCGGAAAGACCTCAGAGGAAGATACAAAGGCAGTGTATTAGGCTTTTTATGGACATTTATCAATCCATTATTCCAGTTAATTATTTATACAATTGCATTCAGTTTCATTCTACCCAGCCCGATTGAAAAATATTATCTGCATTTATTTGTTGCGTTAATCCCTTGGATATTTTTTTCTTCCAGCTTGCAGGGCGGAGCGAATTCGATTATGGCGGCAAAAAATTTAGTTACAAAAATTTACTTTCCCCGTGAAGTAATTCCCATTTCTTATGTCACAAGCTGTTTTGTGAATATGCTTCTGACATTTGTGATTATTTTTGCAGTGGTAATACTTTCGGGTATTCAATTAAATCTTTTAGCTGTTTTGTGTCTGCCTTTTATTATGCTTGCAGAATATATGATGTCTTTAGGGCTGGCATTATTTTTTTCAGCGGTGACTGTATTTTTCAGGGACATGGAACATATTTTAAGCATTGTGACAATGGCATGGATATATTTAACGCCTGTGCTGTATCCGCTGGACATGATTTCTAACGAAAAAATTCAGAAACTGTTTTACTTGAATCCGATGACTTCTGTAATTGTCGCTTACCGTGATGTGCTGTATTATGCGAAAATTCCGGATTTATCGACTTTAGCAGCAGCATTTGTATTTGGCATTATCAGTTTAATTCTGGGAGAACTTGTTTTCTCCAGACTGAAAAAAAAATTTGCGGAGGTATTATAATATGCTGAATCCAGAAAATGCGATTGAAGTCCGCAATGTCAGGAAAAAATTTAAAATCTTTTACGACAAGGGCAATGACCTCAAAGACAGAATTTTATTCCGGAATCGAAATCATTATGAGGACAGATGGGTTTTAAAAGGTATCAGCTTTCACGTCAAAAAAGGCGAAGCAATTGGCTTGGTAGGTCATAACGGCTGTGGCAAAAGCACGACTTTAAAACTGCTGACAAAAATTTTATACCCTGATGAAGGTACAATTGAAATGTCCGGCAGAGTTTCCAGTTTAATTGAATTAGGTGCAGGCTTTCACCCTGACATGACCGGAAGAGAAAACATTTATACAAATGCTTCTATTTTCGGGCTTACGAAAAAAGAAATTGACCAGCGTCTACAGGAAATTATCGAATTTTCAGAATTAGAAGAATTTATTGACAATCCTGTCAGAACGTATTCTTCCGGAATGTATATGAGATTAGCCTTTTCCGTAGCAATTAACGTAGATGCAAATATTTTGCTGATTGATGAAATTTTAGCCGTGGGAGATGCGAACTTTCAAAAGAAATGTTTTGACAAGCTCAGAGAAATTAAAGCACATGGCACTACTATTGTCATTGTTTCCCATGCACTTGACCAGATTGAACAGATTTGTGAAACGTCTTACTGGATTGAGGACGGCTTAATTAAAGATTCCGGCATTCCAAAAACTGTCCATGACCATTATCTGCAAAGCATGGAACAAAAACGCAATCAACAGCTTGAAAAACAGCATCATCAGGAAACACAGAAACCTCCTGCACCGGAAGCCCTTCCGGCTTTCTGTGAAAAATCCGCTGTCCGCATGGGTACAGGTGCAGTGCGCTTTACCAATGCAATGCTTTGCAATCTGGAAAATCAAAAGCAATTTATTTTTGACACGGAGGAGAAAATCAAAATTATTTTAGAATACACTTCTTCTGAACCGGATTTAAAAGGCAATTTTGGTTATGGCATTTTCAGGGAAGACGGTCTGCACTGCTACGGAACGAATATTTTAATTGAAACCGGTGAATGCATTCCCATTCAGCCACACGGCAAACTTGAAATCATTGTACAAAACAGTTTGCTTCCGGCGAAATATTTTTTAGACATTGCAGTGCATTCCCATGACGGCATTATCTTAGATGATATTAGAAAAGTGCTTTCCTTTGCGGTATCTTCCAGCCATTATGACATAGGGGTCTGCCGTTTGAAATCTGAATTTTCATGGAGGTGAATCATTTGAAGCTATACACGAAAATATTACGTTTTCTGCTTCGTGACCTTTACGCCCGCAATGAAGCAGAACGCCTTGAAATAAAAAGCGTTTCCGAACAGATGCACCAGCAAATTTCTGAACTGAAACAGCAAAATCAAAACTTGACACAACAGCTGAATCAGATACAGCTTACGTTTCAAACAGTCATGCAGAATGCTGATGAACGTGACCGCCAAGCAGAAAAACGGCTTGACTGTCTGGAACATTACCGCTCTGAAACTGAAAAACGTTTGCAAAGTGATGATATGACCACACTTGAATTAGCACATAAAATTGAATTGCTTCAAACTTCTTTTCAGCAAAACCAGTTTCAGTTATTTAATAAAAAAACATATTCCCAAGCCGGAGAAGATGCAATTTTAATGTATGCCTGTGCTATGCTGGGCATACCGTTTGAAAACTGTAATTATTTAGATTTAGGGGCGAATCAGCCTGTTGCAATGAGCAATACCTATTTCTTTTACGAACGGGGTGCAAGGGGTGTCTTGTTAGAAGCAAATCCGCTTTTAATTCCTGCACTGAAAACCCAGCGTTCCGGTGACATTGTGTTAAATCAGGCTGTCACTGCCAAGTCCGGTGAAACCGTGACTTTTCATATTTTAAATTTAGACGGTCTGTCTAAAATCGGCGATATTTCAGATATTTTAGAAGCCAATCCGGAGGCAAAACTGGAACAGTCCATTCAGATTGAAACCATTTGCTATAATGACATTATTACACGCTATTTTGACAAAAAAGCCCCTGTTATTTTAAATTTAGATATTGAAGGGCTGGAAATGCCGATTCTCCAAAGTATGAATTTCGATTTATACAGACCTTTATTTATTATCATTGAAATGATACCCTATTCTAAAAAGCTTACTGCCGGTATCAAGAATCAAGAACTTTTTCATTATCTGAATTCTCAAAATTATATAGAATATGCTTTCACAGGCATTAACTCTATTTTCATTGATAAATTACAGTATGAAACATTCACTTCCTGAAAGGAGCATTTATGCAGAATATCAATACAGAGGAAATTATGAAACAAATCCGTGCTGAAATTAAAGAAAAAGGCTTGAACAGTACTATGCTGTCTTTTGAAGAAATCCCGTTTCAGCAGGAAGTCAGCCACGCAGAACCAAATTTTCAGCTTGCATCATTACAGCAAAGTGCGGAATATTTAAATATCCGGAATCAAATTGAACCTTACAAGCCTTTAGAAGGAAATTTTCTGGTAGTTTTCATTAAGAAAGTCATTCGGAAATTAGTAAAATTTTATATCATGCCCATCATGACCGAACAGAATGCTTTAAACCTTCACACGGCAAATGCTATTCATCAAATGCATCTTTACATTGAGGAACAGCAGAAGAAAATTTCTGACCTTGAAACAAAACAGGAAAGTCAGCGTCAGGAACTTCAGGCTTTAAAAACGCAGATAAAAGCTTTACAAAAAGAAAATCAGGAACTGAAAGGGCTGAAATTATGAGAATCATTCAATTTCTGCCGACATTAGCCTTTGGGGACGCTGTCGGAAATGATACAGTCGCTTTGCAGAACGCTTTAAAAGAATCCGGCTATGAAACTTCGATTTATGCGGAAGCAGTTGACCAGCGACTTCCAAAGGGAACAGCTTCCGACTTATGCGGAGGAATGCCCGAATTAAATCCGGAAGATGTGATTTTATATCACATGTCCACCGGTTCAAAATTAAATTATCAGCTGGAACATTATGCTTGCAAAAAAATCATGATTTATCATAATATTACACCGCCGGCATTTTTTCACGGGTACAATGCGCAGGCGGAAGCAAATGCACAGTACGGTCTTGACGGCTTGAAACATTTAGCAGATAAAATAGATTTCTGTTTTGCTGATTCAGAATTCAACAAGTCTGATTTAAGAAAAGCAGGTTTTACTTGTCCGGTTGCAGTCAGACCGATTTTAATTCCGTTTTCCGACTATGAGAAAAAACCCGATGAGAAAATTTTAAAACAGTTCAGAGACGGCTACCAGAATATTATTTTTGTCGGAAGAATCGCCCCGAATAAAAAACAGGAAGATGTCATTTCCGCCTTTGCCTTTTACAAGAGCCATTTCAATTCAAAAGCAAGGTTAATTTTCGTAGGAAACTGGGGCGGTATGGAAAAATATTACCAGCGGCTTCAGGACTATGTGAACGCATTGCATCTTGAAGATGTGATTTTTACAGGGCATATTAAATTTTCTGAAATTTTAGCGTATTATCATATTGCAGATTTATTTTTATGCATGAGTGAACACGAAGGTTTTTGTGTGCCTTTGGTGGAAGCAATGTATTTTCAAGTACCAGTTTTAGCCTATGCCAGCTGTGCGATTCCGTGGACATTAGGCGGAAGCGGATTTTTAACAGATTCTAAAAATCCGGCTGAAATTGCTTTTTTAATGCAGAAAATTTTAACAGATACAGATTTGAAATCTAAAATCATTGCAAATCAAAATGAACGCTTACAAGATTTTCAGTATGAAAAAATTAAAGCTTTATTTGCTGACCAGCTGAAAACATTTTTACAGGAGAATCAAAAATGAAAAAAATTGCCTTTGTGATTCCTTGGTACGCTGAAAAAATCCCCGGCGGTGCGGAAATGGAAACCAGAGAAGTGACCAGACACCTCCATCAGGCAGGACTGGAAATTGAAATTTTAACAACTTGTGTCAGGGAATTCGTCAGCGACTGGAACGAAAATTATTATCCGGAAGGACTGGAATACATTCAAGGTATCCCTGTGAAACGATTCCCCGTCCGGAAACGAAATACAAAAGCCTTTGATGAAGTCAATTTAAAACTGATGAACCGTATCCAGCCAACCCCTCAGGAAGAAGAAATTTTCATCAGGGAAATGATTAACAGTCCGGCTTTATATGATTATATTTCCGCCAATCAGGAAGCATATACTGCATTTGTCTATATTCCGTACATGTTCGGAACGACTTACTACGGCGTGAAAGCCTGCCCTCAGAAAGCAGTTATGATTCCCTGCTTTCATGATGAAGCTTACCTGTATATGCAAATTTATAAAGATTTATACTCTCAAGTTGCCGGCATGATATTTAACGCCCGCCCTGAACTGGAATTAACGGAAAAAGTTTACAACACCAGCCAGATTGAAAAAATTGTCATGGGCATCGGAATGGACGTGGATTTAAAAACATATCCGGACGAATTCCGGAAAAAATTTCACATCAGGGAAAAATTTATTCTTTACGCTGGAAGAAAAGATTCTGGTAAAAATGTGCATACACTGTTAAACTATTTCGGAGAATTTAAAAAAAGAAATCCTTCTGATTTAAAACTGGTTTTAATCGGAGGAGGAGACATTCACATTCCGGAAAGTGCCAGAAAAGATACGATTGATTTAGGCTTTGTGGAAATACAAGATAAATATAATGCTTACGGTGCAGCGGAATTATTATGCCAGCCTTCTAAAAATGAAAGTTTTTCTCTGGTCATCATGGAAAGCTGGTTATGTCACCGGCCTGTTTTAGTGCATGACAAGTGCGCTGTGACGAAAAATTTTGTACAGGAATCAAACGGCGGTTTATATTTTCAGGATTATTTTGAATTTGAAGGCTGTTTAAATTATTTTCTGCATCATCAGGAAGCCTCTGCTTTCATGGGGGAAAACGGCAGAAATTATGTATTAGCGCATTTTGACTGGAATGTCATCACCGAAAAATACAAAGCATTCTTTGAAAGAATAGAAGCTCGGCAAGGGGAAAATTTATGAATATATGCAGTATTTTGATGAGTGTCACTATTTTGCTGTGTCTGGGGACAGCAGGCATTTTATTTCATAAACGGCATCTTGCGGAGATATTGACATTAGGGGTATGCTGGTATTTTTGCTCTTATGTATTCAGTACAATGCTGTTGTTTCTGCTGAATGTTTACACGTTAAACAGGGGAATGTCAGCAACATGCTGTACAGATGCTGTTATTTTTTTAACGGCAGTTCTGACAAGTGAGAAAGTGCCGTTTCACAAACTGAAAGAAGGATTTCAGCCGGAACGGGAACTGAAAGTATTTGTTATTCCTCTTGTGATTGTGTTAATTGGTCTGCCGTTCATCAGCCAGAAAAATGAATTGTTTGGCATGGGGCAGGACGAAGGTGTTTATCAGTGTGAAGCGATTAACTTTATAAACGGATATGATGCCCGTCAGCAGGATTTTGAAGAATATCATCTTTTAGAATCTGACGAAGCAAAAGAGAATTTTGAAACGGCAGTGCATCATAAACTTGTTGGCTATGACATTCCAGATGAAGCTTATCCGGAAACGGTTTATCAGCGTGAAGTCAGTCCGGTATCTGGTATTTATCATGGAATACCGACTTATCCGGCAATACTGGCAATGTGGGGGGCAATATTTGGAATAGCGCACATGGCAGATATACAGACAATTTTTTACATGTTACTGCTGTTTTTAACAAGTTTTGTCTGTGACAATCTGCATTTAAAACCGCTTTCCAAAGTAATCGCTTGCAGTGTAACGGCATTGTCTCCTATTGTCATCTGGGCTGGAAAGTCCTCTTTAACGGAATTATTTTTAGCAGTACTGATAGTATTATTTCTTTATTTTCTGACGAACGGCGAATATCCGGAACATTATGGTTATTCCATCATACCGATTATGATATTCAGCTGTTATCATGTATCAATTTATACTTTAATGCCGTATGTGTTAATCATTTATGCAGGAATGTATTTTTTCACGAAAAGAAAAATTTTTGCCGGAATGTTATTTTTTTCAGTGCTGGAATATTTGTTAAGCTATTTAATCATGAGGCATATACAGCCATTTTACACCATGAATAATTATCGTTTTGTATTTGGTCACGGCGTGAATGTGTATAATATTACACAAGCAGTTCTGATTATCAGCGGAATTTTAATCCTGCTTTGCATGATTTACATTTTGCTTGTCTGGAAAAAGAAAAACACAGAAAGTTTAAAAACATTTCTGGAAAACCGACAGAATGCAGTACTCATGCAATGGCTGTTAATTTGTTTAACGGCAATGCCATTTATTTATATTTTATATCAAAGTTTTGTGAAACTGGATACAATAAAGCATATCACAGCACTGACAATTTCAGGGTTCGCACTGAATGCCGGATTATTTCTGCTTCCTGTGGGGACAGCAGTTATTTTCATACGTCCTAAAATTTTTTTAGAGAGTGAAGCAAAATTAGTGATTTTCGTATCTTATTTTTACTGTGTTTTAATTTATGCAGCATTTTTAAGATTTGAAATAGAATTTTATTATTACTATGCAAGATATCTGACACCGTTTATTGCATGTGGCGTGCTGTTTGCAGTCACTGCGCTTGACAAGTCAAATCCGAAAATTTTCCTTGCAGTTTCCGTGGGGAGTATTGGCTGTTTCCTGCCGTATTCAGGATTTTTAATGCATCATAAAGATGATACCCGCATGGAATGGAGCGTTTTAGAAGACATTACAGAACAAATTGAAACGCATTCCTGCGTTGTGATTGAAACAGATACCCTTCCGACTCTCTGGCTTCCGGTGCGTGCTGTGACAAAAGCGCATGTTTACCCTGTTGAAAAAGATTTCACTGCTCAGATGAAAACGCTTTCAGAACACTATGAAAAAATTTATTTCCTTAGTCAGAAACCAATTTCTGAAAATTATGAATTGCTTTATCAAAATCAGGTGCATTGCTCAGAAGATATGAATTCAGGAGAATTTTCTTCCATGCCTTTGCAGTTCAGCGAAACAACAGAAACAATTTATCTTTATGAATACTTGCATTATCAGGAAATTTACACAGCAGAAGAAATTCAGAAATACAAACTTTACGGAATAGACGAGCCGGAAGAAAATTTCTGCTGGACAGTGAATCCTGTTTCTGCGCTGCGCTGTACGCTGAAACCGGAAAATTATACATTATATTTAAAGCTTGGCAATCAAATTCCGGTTGCTGCCACTGGGAAAAACAGTTTTAAAATTCAGCTGTCTGTCAACGGCATTCCGTCAGGAGCAGTCACATTCACCAGCAAAAACATGACACAGGAATTAAAATTCCATATTCCGGAAACTTCCCTGAATGACGGCTTGAATATTATCAGTTTTCAAACAGATACATGGAATGCTTCCGCCATCAATCCGGAAGATAACAGAACTTTAGGCATACCAGTGCAGTCAATTACTTTTGAAAAAAGGAGTGAATCAGTTGAAGTTAATCATTCAGATTCCGTGCTACAATGAGGAAAAGACCCTTGCACTTACTTATAAGGGTTTACCTCGTCATATTAAGGGTATTGATGAAATTGAATATTTAATCATCAATGACGGCAGTCAGGATAATACTGTGAAAAAAGCCCGTGCATTAGGCTTTCATCATATTGTGTCGTTTAAGCAGAATAAAGGGCTTGCAAAAGGTTTTATGGCTGGGATAGATGCTTGTCTGCATTTGGGAGCAGATATTATTGTCAATACAGATGCGGATAATCAATACTGCGGTGCAGATATTGCAAAACTTGTCAAGCCGATTCTGCAACAAAAAGCCGATATTGTCATTGGAGAAAGACCTATTGACCAGACTGAACACTTTTCATGGCAGAAGAAAAAATTTCAGCATTTAGGAAGCTGGGTAGTAAGAGTGGCTTCCGGTACAGAAATTCCAGATGCGCCAAGCGGATTCAGAGCATATTCCAGAGAGGCCGCTTTAAGAATCAATGTTGTGAATGAATACACTTACACATTGGAAACGATTATTCAGGCAGGACATAATAAAATAGCCATGCTGTCTGTTCCCATTCGGACAAATCCGGAAACAAGACCTTCCAGATTATTTTCCAGCATGTGGAAATATATAAAACGTTCCGCCGCAGTCATTACACGTTCATTTCTGATGTATAAGCCTTTAACATTTTTCAGTATTGTTGGAGGAATTTTAATTTTGATTGGCGCATTGATTGGCATTAGATTTTTAATTTTCATGGCAATGGGTGACGGTCAAGGGCATGTACAGTCTTTAATTTTAACAGCGATTTTAATTATGATGGGATTTCAGACGATTACAATCGGCTTGTTAGGGGACACCATCGCCGCCAACAGAAAGCTTTTAGAAGATATTCAATATCGGGTGCGCAAGACAGAATGCCAGCCGAAACCGCTGAAAAGGATAAAATCTCATGAAAAAAAAGCTAATTCAAGGCGTTAAGATTATTTTCTTTCTGTTAGTGCTTTTCTTTTTAGGGAAATATTTTCTGGAGAACTGGGAAGCAATCCAGCAGATAGAATGGAATATTGACACAGGGAGTTTAATTTTATCATTTTTATTTTATTTCTGTTATATTCTGACATTAGCGAGTTTATGGCATTTCATCACGAAATTAAATCAATGTGAAATTTCTCATTATGAAGCCGAAATTGCTTATTTGTATTCTATTCCGGGGAAATACATTCCGGGGAAAGTGTTCATGTTAGCAGCGAGAATTCCGCCTTACGAACGGCAAAAAAAACCGCTCCAGAAAATTACAGTATGTTTTTTGTTAGAAAATGCCTGTACACTGTTAGGCGCAGGATTTTTATTTTTAATTTCCTTATTTTTCTTTCCGAATGATTTGCTTGAAAAATATAAATACTGGACGATTCTGCTTATGACAGCATTTTTCATCTGCATTCACCCGAAAATTTTAAATTTCTTTCTGGGGATAATTGGGAAATTCACAAAAAAAGAAATGGAAATTCCGGTGACTTATCCGGAAATGTTGAAAACTGTTTTATTTTTCATATTAAACTGGTTAATTGCAGGAGCAGGATTTTATTTACTGGTGAAAGCGGTTTATCCTGTGCCGGCTTCTCAGTGGCTGTATATCGGGGGAATTTACGGATTATCGACAATTATCGGGATATTGGCATTATTTGCGCCGAGCGGTTTAGGCGTGCGTGAGGGCATTTTAACAGCAGGGCTTTGCTTAATTATGCCAGAAGAATATGCATTAACGATTTCTTTTATTTCAAGGCTTTGGCAGACGGTCGCTGAAATTCTCTTAGTCACAGGGGCATTTCTGGTGAATCAGGCTGTAAAATTATTGCATGAAAATTCTGGTTGACAAATTTTGAAAAATATGCTATACTGAAACTGAACTTTCAACAATTCCACTGTTGAAAGTTGAAAACGAAATTTCAGGAGGGAATTTTATGAAGATGAAAAAAATACTTGCTGTTGTATCTGCTTTATGCATGGTTTGCGGAGCTGTGCCAATGTTTCCGGTACAGGAAACAGCGGTCATTTCAGCGAATGCAGAAGACAGTGCAGAACTTTTTGTTTATAATAAGAGGAGTTCCAAAATTGATGGAGTGGCAACAGAATCTATCTCTATTGTTAGTGCGAAAGACAGCTCTGTGACAGAAATTGTAATTCCGTCAGAAATTGAGGGCTTGCCTGTTACAGAAATCGGCAGTTTTGCTAACTGTTCTAATCTAGTTTCGGTTACGATTCCAGAAAGTGTGACAAGTATTTATAGTGGTGCTTTTTCTGGTACTCCGTGGTTGAAAGCAAAACAAGAAGAAAATCCTCTTGTTGTTGTGAATGGGATTCTGTTTAATGCTTCTGCTTGTACAGGAGATGTTACTATTCCAGATACTGTAAAAAGTATTAGCAACGGAGCTTTCAAAGATTCTGCTGTAACTTCTATTAACGTCTCTGAAAACAATCCTGCTTACGCAAGTGAAGATGGTATTTTATTCAGCAAAGATAAAACAGAATTGATATTTTATCCGCCGAAAAGCGAAAGAACAGAATATATTATCCCTGATGGTGTGAAAATTGTTCAAAGCTCAGCATTTTATCATTGCCCAAATCTAACTTCTGTCACCATTCCGGATACAATTATAAATGTTTATGGCAGTGCATTTTCAGCAAACAGATACCCGACATATATAAATTATGCTACAGCTTATAAGAAAATGGATAATTATATTTCCGGACGTGCTTTTGTAGATTGCTTCAATCTGAAAGAAATTCATGTTTCAGAAAATAATACAGGTCTTTCCAGTGAAAACGGTATACTGTTCAATAAGGACAAAACTGAATTGATTAGCTATCCCTGCGGAAAAGAAGGCGATTCTTATATCATTCCGGATTCTGTGACTATGATTCAGGCAGGTGCTTTTAACAGCTGCCTTTTAAAAGAAGTCACCATTCCGGAAAGTGTCACAAACATTGGAGTACTTGCTTTTTGCAGTTCTGCCTTAACTTCTGTGACAATTCCAAAGTCAGTGAAGAAAGTTGGCGGTTTAACATTTGCTGCCTGCCCTGATTTAAAAACTGTCACATTTGAAAATCCTGAATGTGAAATTGTAAGTGATTTAGATTCTATCTATAACAGTTACGACAGAGAAAATGTTCCGGCTGTATTGACATTTGACGGCACAATTTACGGCTATGAAGGCTCTACCGCTCAGGCTTACGCTGAAAAATACAGCAGAAATTTTGCAGTGATTGGCTCTGCACCCACAGAATCGAAAACAGGAGACTTTAAACAGGGTGACGCTGACGAAAGCGGAGAAATTGACATTTTAGACGTTATCACAGTCAATAAAGCTATCTTAGGCAAAGAAACCCTCACAGAAAACGGCTTGAAAGCCATTGACTTCAACGGCAACGGAAAGCCTGATGCCGGAGAAGCACAGACACTTTTAAAATATATTGTCGGCTTAATTACAGACTTTACAGAATAATTCAAAAACGGCTGGGAAATTTTTCTCAGCCGTTTTTCATAATTTAAAAAATTTTCTAATTTTTCTCTTGAAAAACATACTAAACCTATGTTATAATAATAAATATAATATTTTATTACAGAAAGGAAGAATTCTATGAAAATTTCAACCAAAGGCAGATATGCCCTGCGAATGCTTCTTGATTTGGCAGTGCATCACGAACAAGGCTATATTTCTTTGAAAGATGTCGCTGAACGGCAGAATATCTCAAAAAAATATCTGGAACAAATTGTGCCTATGCTCAACCGAAACAGCATTCTCAGAACAAACCGTGGAAACAAAGGCGGTTACATGCTGGGAAAAACACCAGAACAGCTGACAGTCGGCGAAATCCTCAGAGCCACGGAAGGAAGCCTTGCACCTGTTGCCTGTCTGGAATATGAAGTCAATGACTGCCCCCGTGCCGAAGAATGTGCTACGCTTTACATCTGGGAAGGGCTTTATAAAGCCGTGCAGGAATATCTTGACAGCATTACTTTACAGGATATTTTAAACCATAATTCCGGACTGGACGGAAACGATTATTGCATTTAGTTCTTTTCTGACAAGCCCCTGCATAGAATATACTAATTCATGACAGGAGGGAAACCGCTATGCAGGAACTGGAACATACTTCCGGAGATGTGCATCTCATCACGCTCGAAAACCGAAAGACTTTAACTATCTCCGGTATTACAGATATTGACAGCTTCGATGAAAGAGAAATGATTCTCTATACTAAAATGGGAGAATTAACCATCACCGGAAGAGAACTGCATATTAACGCTATCAGCATTGAAAACGGCTCTTTATCTGTAGAGGGGGATATCTGGTCACTGCAATACGGCGACAAAGACAAGCAATCCCCTGTTTCCATGCTTGGAAAGCTGTTCCGCTGATGATGTTAGCTAAACTCATTCCGGAAACATTCTGCACCGTACAGGAAGAATTACTGCTGTTAGGCGGTTCAGTGCTGTTAGGCATTCCCTCAGGGATATTTTTTGATTTTCTGCGTCTTTTCCGGCGAATTGTACCGCATCATGCATTCACAGTAATGCTGGAAGATATTTTTTTTCTGCTGGTGACAAGTTTTTTACTGCTTTGTTATGTCAGCACCTTTGCAGGAGGCATATTCCGAATGTATCTGGTCATTGGCTGGCTAAGTGGATTTTTGCTGTATATTGGCACAGTCGGAAATTTTATTCTGCATCTTCTGGAACGTTTTGCACGGATTTGTGGAAAAATAAAAGCTTTTTTTGTGAAATATCCCAAAAAATAACATATTGTTAAAAAATTCTTAAAAACCGCTTGCAACTACCCCCTTTTAAGGTGTATAATAATAAAATAACAAGCATTTCATAAAGCGGAGGTCAATTATGCCGGACAGAAAAAAATCAAAACAGCCGTTCCTGTTCAGAATGCTGATTCGTGCTGCATTAGCGATGTTTGCAGTTTTTTGTGCTGTTTCCATCATCTCTGCACAAAATTCTATTGTGGAAAAAAAGAAGGAACTCGCTCAGATTGAAGAAAATATTGAAGTTCTTTCTGCTCAGAATGAAGAACTTGCAGAATTGATTGCTTCCGATGACATCGGTCGCTATATGGAAAAGCTAGCTGTAGAATCCGGAAATTATGCCTATCCGGACGAACGGCGTTATTACGATACATCCAGAGACAAATAATCAAAAAAAAACAGGAGGATTTTCACGACAATGCTGGAAACAGGAAAGATTTATGACGGCAAGGTCAAAAGCATTACAAATTACGGCGCATTTGTAGAAGTCGCTCAGGAAGATGACAAGCCAGCCACTGGCATGGTGCATATTTCCGAAGTCGCTAATACATATGTAAATGATATTCATGATTTTCTGACAGAAGGGCAGGAAGTCAAGGTCATTGTGCTTCAGATTAACGAACAGGGGAAAGTAAGCATGTCGATTAAAAAAGCTCTCCCCAGAGAAGACAAGCCTAAGCCTCCCAAAAGACAAACTCGTGACCGTGGTGCAGTCTGGGAGCAAAAAACACAAAAACAAGACACTGAAATGAGCTTTGAAGATATGATGAACCGCTTCAAACAGAACAGTGAAGAAAAAATGGGCGATATTAAGCGCATTACAGACAGAAAGAACAAATCCCGCAGACGTTCCAGATAATTTGAAAACTCCGTTCTTTTTTAAGAGCGGAGTTTTTCAATGATTTCATGCAGGTTTTGTCCGTAAAGGTCAGCCAGTTCCTGAATTTTTCGCTGTTCGTGCAGGGGAACGGACGCATCATGCACGGCAATGACGGGAAAACCGCCTTTCACAGCGGTTTCAATGCAGTGAAGGGAATCTTCTGCAACAAGGGTTTGTTCCGGCAAACTGTTTAAGCGTTCAGCAGATTTCAAGAACATTTCAGGTGTTTTCTTGCTGGAAGGGACTTCTTCTGCGGTTAAAACAAACTGCATTCTGTCCAGTATGCCCAGACGTTTTAAAACCGCTTCTGCGGATTTGCGGTAAGTTGCCGTTGCAATGCCGTAAGGAATGTGATTATCGTCCAAAAAATCTAAAAATTCTGTTACATAAGGTTTTAAGGGGATAATTTCAGCATAGTATTCATAGCACATTTCCCCGATTCTTTGAATGACCTGTTCGCCGGTCATGCCAATATCAAATTCTGTTGTGAAATAATTTGCCCATTCCTGCATGGTCATTTTATTGACTTGATTGGAAATTCCTTCAGGGGGGACTAAATTATGTTCAGCAAAAAAGCGTTTGTCAATTTCGTGCCAGATTCCCATAGAATCAATTAAAGTGCCGTCCATGTCCAAAATTGCGCCTGTGATGTTCTTGATGTCTAACATAAAATTTCTCCTTCATGATAAAGTTTTATTTTTGAGCGGAATTCCTGTTCCGCTGAGGAATAATATTTTTTGGCTAAACCGTAAAGACTGGCAGAACGTTCTTGTATCTGGGCGAAATGTTCCGCCTGAGGAGAAGTCTTTCTAAGTTTTGCAAGGGAAGTATCTACAGGAATTTTGCTTTCCTGACGAATTCGTTTTAATAATTCCGTGCCGTTCCGGTTAAAGCCTAAAATTCTGACATAAGGAATTTCTGTATGCAAATCCTGTTTCTGAATGCCTGTCAGCATGTAAAGCAAAATTCTTTTAATTCTTGCCATAGTGAAATTTTTAGATTTGACATGTTCCAAAAGGCTTTCCAAAGAGTTTTCCTGTCTGGCTTTCAGGAATCTTCCGGCTAAGTCGGGGGTAACATCTGGAAATTTTTCAAAATCTTCCAGCATACGGATTTGATATAATATAATCTGCTCTAAATTTGAAAAATTTGCTGTATCGGCTGAATGAAGCAATTGTTCTGTGAAGTCGGGAACAAAAGCTTGAAAACTTTCATGCAGTTGCAATTTCTTTCTAATCAGGCTTGCGCTTGCGAAACAGCCGGAAACTTCCTGACTGTCATGTAAAACGCCTTTTCGCTGTATGCCTAAGGGCTGAACAGAAGCATTTAATTTTTGCATGGCTTTCAAATATTCCAGTGCAAGTAAATTATTAGAATCAGATAATAAATTCTGATATGCAGGATAATTTTCAGAAATGACTGCAAATACCGCTGACGGATAAGAATTCCCAGCTTTTAAATACTTCTGCAAAGCAGGAGCATTTTCTAATTTTGTTAAAATTCCGGCTAATGTCTGTAATTTCTCCAGTTCTCCGGAACAGCCGAATGAAAGCACTTGAATACATTGCAAAGCGTTTATCATCTGAACCGCTCCTCTTGCGTAGCATTCAGCAGAAGCGCAGGAGTAAGGCATTGGCAGTTCTATGACCAAATCAATGCCGGCTTTTAAAGCAAGTTCCGCCCTCTGGAATTTGTTTAAAACTGCCGTATCTCCACGCTGTACAAAATCATCGCTTAAAATTGCCGTTAAATGCGTAATCCCTGCATTTCTGGTCTGCTGTATCTGGTAAATATGCCCGTTATGCAAAGGATTATATTCGCAAATAATCGCCCCTGTTTTCAAATCAATTCCCCCTTTCCGGATTTTTGAAAAAAACACTTGATTTTTTCTGAAAGAAAGTATATAATGATTAGTAGAATGCTTTTTTCCAGCATCTTCTTATTAAAATTTTAAATCGAAAGGAAAATTTTTTATGTTAATTTTAGTAGTAAATGCAGGCAGTTCTTCTTTAAAGTATCAGCTTCTGAACATGGACGATGAAAGCGTCCTTGCAAAGGGCAACTGCGACAGAATTGGAATTGACGGTCATGTTTCCCATAAAACCGCTGACGGCAGAACATTTGATGCAGACTGTGCATTTCCGACTCATACAGAAGCTTTCATGAAGCTGGTAGAAGTCCTGACGACAGGTGATGCTGCTGTCATTAAAGATATGAGTGAAATTGCTGCTGTTGGTCACAGAATTGTACAGGGTGCAGAAGTATTCTCTGAAACAACTTTAGTTACAGATGAAATTATTGACAAAATTGATGAACTTCGTGATTTAGCACCGGTACACAATCATGCACATGCATTAGCTTTAAGAGCCTGCAAAAAAGTAATGCCGGCTTCTGTACCGCAGGCAGTTGTATTTGATACCGCATTCCACCAGACCATGCCGGAAAAGGCATTCATGTTTGGACTGCCTTATGAAGATTATGAAAATTTACATGTCAGAAAATACGGCTTCCACGGCACATCTCACAGATTTGTTTCTGCTGCGCTTGCCAAGGCAATGGGCAAAGACATTAAAAATTTAAAAATTGTTTCCTGTCATCTTGGAAACGGTTCTTCCATTACAGCAGTAGACGGCGGAAAATCTGTAGATACTTCCATGGGCTTCACACCTCTGGACGGTGTTTTAATGGGAACAAGAACCGGCTGTGTTGACCCTTCTGCTGTGACATTCGTTATGGAAAAGCATGGTTTCACACCTGCTGAAATGTCTGACTACATGAATAAGAAATCCGGTTTCTTAGGTGTTTCCGGTGTTGGTTCTGATAACCGTGATGTTTCCGCTGCATGTGAACAGGGCAACAAGAGAGCAAAACTTTCCAAAGATATGCTTGTTTACCAGATTAAAAAATATATCGGTGCTTATGCTGCTGCTATGAACGGCCTTGATGCTGTATTATTTACCGGCGGTATCGGCGAAAATGCGCCTGATGTCCGTGAAGAAGTTTGCACAGATATGGACATTTTCGGCATAAAGATTGATACAGTTGCAAATGCTGGTGTCCGTGGCAAGCTTTGCAAAATTTCTCAGTCTGATTCTAAAGTAGAAGTTTGGGTTGTCCCCACAAATGAAGAATTGCTCATTGCAAGAGATACACTTGCCCTGATTTCTAAATAATTATAGCATATTCAAAATAAAATTGCAAGTACAGGGCAGAAAATTTTCTCTGCCCTGTACTGTTTTAGAAAGGGCTTATTATGAAACAAATTGAAATGTTTACAGATGGTGCATGTTCCGGAAATCCGGGGGCTGGAGGCTGGGGAACAATTCTCCGCTACGGCAGTTACGAAAAAGAATTTTCCGGCGGTTCTCCTGATACTACAAATAACCGCATGGAACTGACTGCGGTAATTGAAGGGCTTCAAAAATTAAAAGAACCTTGTGCTGTGACCATTACCACGGACAGCAAATATGTGGTTGACAGCATTACAAAAAAATGGGTTTACAGCTGGCAGAAAAAAAACTGGGTCAAATCAGACGGCAAACCAGCTTTAAATGCTGATTTATGGCAGGAACTGCTCAGACTTCTTGAAATTCATCAGGTAACATTCATCTGGGTGAAAGGCCATGCCGGTCACCCCGAAAATGAACGCTGTGACGCTTTAGCCGTTTCCCAAAGAAATAAATTCAGATAATTTCTCTAAAACACTTGACAAATAAATAAAAATCATTTATGATAAAAAATAAGAAACTTTGAAAGAAGGGAACGTTTAGTGAAACCTTTTAAACGAGATAAAAAACAGCAAAAACGAAAGGCAGGAAAATTAAGAAAAAAAATTATTGCTTTGATAACGCTTACTGTTTTTTTCACAATGGCTGTCGTTTTGGCCATTTCTGCCGGCTGGTTTTATATAGAAGCAATGGCAATCAACTCCCTGTTTAATGACAGCACTTCAGATATTGCAAGGACTTATTTTTCAGAAGAAGAAATGAAAGAATATCTGGAACTTGCAAAAAAATTTGATGCCGGTGAAGCCACAGCACAGGAAGTGCAGGAACTTCAGGAAAGTCAGAGATATCAGCATCTGCAAGAAATGCTGAATAATTTATGTGCCAAAACTGACATGACCAATATTTCTCTTTGTGCATTAAATGAAGAAGAATTCCAGAATTATTCCAAACAAAAAGCAAATGATGATGAATGGATGCCTTTGATTTATGCAATAGACGGTCATAAAGAAGAAAGCCATCATATTCCGTTCGGTACACGCCGACCGGAAATTGCAAGCGTTTACAAAAGTATTCAAAATTATTACGATAACGGTGTAACAGGCATTGCTTTTAAAGATAACTGCCTTTGTACATTTCTGCCCATTGTTTCAGAAGATAAACTGATTGGATTTATTAAAACAGAAGATATTGAAAACGCTACTTATGCAGAAATGAATTTACTGATAATTCTTGCTGGTGGTTCATCTATTCTTGTCATTCTGCTTCTTCTGCCGGTTCTGGTAATTATTGTAACAAAAACAATTGTTTCTCCCATCAATCTGGTTGCACAGGAAGCAGAAGAATTCAAAGAAAAGCATTTGATTTCACAGAAACTGGATACTATCAAAACAAAAGACGAAATTCAGTTCCTGAGTGAAGCAATCCTCAAAATGGAAATTGACATCAACGAATATATTGATAAAATTACAAAAATTACAGCCGAAAAAGAAAGAATCGGTGCAGAACTTTCCGTTGCAACGCAGATTCAGGCGGATATGCTCCCATGCAAATTTCCAGCATTTCCGGACAGAAAAGAATTTGAAATTTTCGCTTCCATGACCCCTGCAAAAGAAGTCGGCGGAGATTTATACGACTTTTTCCTGATTGATGACAATCATTTAGCATTAGTGATTGGTGACGTTTCCGGAAAAGGTGTGCCGGCAGCTTTATTCATGGTCATTTCCAAAACATTGCTGAAAAATCAGTCCATGATTTCCAATTCTCCGAAAGAAATTCTGGAAACTGTCAATAACCAGCTTTACGAAAGCAATGCAGAGGGCATGTTTGTCACAGTATGGCTTGGCATTCTGGAAATTTCCACCGGAAAAATTGTTGCTGTCAACGGCGGTCACGAATACCCTGCTATCCGGAAAAAAGACGGTAAATTTGAACTGTTTAAAGACAAGCACGGCATGATGGTCGGGGCAATGTCCGGAATCCCTTATAAACAATATGAATTCCAGCTTGAAAAGGGAGATACATTATTTGTTTACACAGACGGTGTACCGGAAGCCACCAATGCACAGAATGAACTTTACGGAACAGACAGAATGATAGATGCTTTAAATCAGGACGGTTCTGCTGTACCGGAACAGATTCTCAGCAATGTCCGGAAAAATGTAGATTTATTTGTGGCCGATGCACCGCAGTTTGATGACCTGACTATGCTGTGTATCCGGTATTTCGGAACGGAAGAAACCTGAAATTTTTCTAAGCTATTGACATTTCTTTAAAAAACATGTATAATAATATTGATTATCAAAATTTATCCTTTTTAGAAAGAAAGTGAAGGCTATGAAAAACTATTTCCGAATTTTTGCCGGAATTTTTAGCGTTTGTCTGCTTTTCTCTGCAACAGCGTGTAAAAAAAATATTGACCAAGACAGTATTGTCATTCAAGAACCTGACATCACACCTGTGGAAACAACAGAAGCACCCCCTCCGCCGGAAGGAGAGGAAATTTACTGGCTTGCAAATTATGATATTAACCCTGCCGGCAATCAGGAGCGTTCTGTTGCATTAACGCTTTTTGAAGACCAGTTTGGCGGAAAAATTACATGGATTGAATGTACAGCAGATAATAAATTTGATGTACTTGCTTCCAGAATTCTGGGCGGTGAACCTGTGGACATGTTCCCATATGAATGGGACGCTGTGCCGAACGGTGTTTGTAAAAATCAGTATGAGCCTTTAGATGACTATCTTGATTTAGATGACCCCATCTGGGACGGTATGCGGGAAGCAATTGACAAATTCGCTTATAACGGAAAGCATTATGTTGTGCCATACACTGTTTCCGACCCGCTGTTAATCACTTACAGCCGGCAGATGTGCGAAGAAAACGGCTTGAATGACCCTTACGAACTTTACCAGCAGGGCAAATGGGACTGGGATGCTTTCATGAGCATGATGCAGAAATTTGTTCAGGGCGGAAGTGACCGTTATGGAATTTGTGGCTGGTTTGGTCAGGCATTAATGCAGTCCACTGGTAAAACAGTCATTAACTTTGACGGCAGTCAGTTTACAAACAATATTTCTGATTCTTCTCTTGAATCCGCTGCAAATCTTCTTTCTGACATTAAAAATAAAAATCTTTATGCAGAGGGCTGGTACAATCATTTTCCGGAATCGCATAACATTTTATTCTATGCAATGTCTGACTGGTCGCTTGGACAGTCGAATGCAGTGAATCCTGATGCTGATTTAATGGCAGTGCCGTTTCCGAAATCTCCCTATGCTGACCAGTATTACCTTACCGGAAACTATGCTGCTAAAATGCTTGTGAAAAATTCCACAAAAGGCAATGCTGTTGCAAAATATATTTACTGTGAACGCCTTGCAGAAACAGAACCGACTTATCAGACCGCTGCAAAGCAGAAAGCCATTGTTCCGGAAACGTCTGCTTCCGGCTTAACGCTCAGTTACTTAACAGATGAACAGTATGATGCAATTCAATCTTATAAGCAAGATACTGTTACAGTATTTGATTTCGGCTATGGCATGGGAAGCACCATGTACGGTGAAGGCAATTATACTTATGAAACCAGAGGTGTCATGAATAATCTTTCTGATGCAATTCTGCTTTATCCTGCACAAGCTCCTTCATGGGCAGTGCTTCGGGAAAGCGTTGCACCTGTCATTGATGAAGTATTAACCACTTACAATACACCTGTTCAGTAAATTTTCAGTCTCCTGTCATCTCGGCAGGAGACTTTTTTGACATGTTCATGTAAATTTTCTGAAAATGCCTTGAAATAGCTTGCAATTTCAAGTTCAATATGCTATAATATAAAATATATGTTATTTCAGAGAGGAGATTTTTCTACTATGTGTGGAATCGTTGGCTACGTTGGAAAACGAAATGCAACTGAAGTGTTAATGAACGGTCTTTCCAAACTTGAATACAGAGGGTATGACTCTGCTGGAATTGCTGTTTTTGAAAATGAAATGATTAAAGTCGCTAAATCGAAAGGCAGACTTGCCGACTTGCAGGCGAAAATGGACAAAGAAGGAACGCCTTCCGGTCATGCTGGTATCGGGCATACACGCTGGGCAACTCACGGAGAACCTTCTGACCGGAATTCTCACCCTCACGGCGGTGGAAATGTTACGCTTGTGCATAACGGCATTATTGAAAACTATAAAAAATTAAAAGAATTTTTACTTGCAGAAGGCAGAACTTTTGAAAGCGATACAGATACAGAAGTCATTGCACAGTTACTGGATTATTACTATGAACACAATCACGGAAACCCTGTGGAAGCCATTGTCAAGACTTTAAAAGACTTGGAAGGTTCTTATGCATTAGGTGTCATATTTGCCGATTTTCCGGACAGAGTATTTGCACTCCGGAAAGAAAGCCCTTTAATTGTCGGTGTCGGAAAAGAAGAATGCTTCATTGCTTCTGATGTGACAGCGATTTTACAGTATACGAAAAATTATTATCTGCTGGAACAGGGAGAAATTGCCGTTCTCAGCAAGCAGGGTGCAAAAGTATATGACCTGCACTATCAGAAAATTGAAAAAGAACTCAAAACTGCTGACTGGGACATCAGCGAAGCCGAAAAAGGCGGTTATGAACATTACATGCTCAAAGAAATTCACGAACAGCCCGAAGCAATTAAAAAAACTATTAAGCCAAGAATTGAAAACGGTATGCCGAATCTGGAAGAATGCGGTATTACACCGGAAAAACTGATGGAATTTAATAAAATTCACATTGTGGCATGTGGTACAGCCATGCACGCCGGAATCGTTGGAAAATATGTCATTGAAAAACTTGCCAGAATTCCGGTGAATGTAGATATTGCTTCTGAATTCCGTTATCGTGAACCGCTTGTTTCAAAGGGCGATTTAGTAATTATTATTTCACAGTCCGGTGAAACAGCGGACAGTCTGGAAGCATTGAAACTTTCTAAACGGCTTGGAGCGAAAACGCTTGCCATTGTAAACGTGAAAGGCAGTTCCATTGCCAGAGAAGCAGATATGTTAATTTACACTCATGCAGGACCTGAAATTGCTGTTGCTTCTACAAAGGCTTACATGGTACAGATTGCAGTCATGTATTTATTTGCTTTTGAGCTTGCGCTTGCAAACGGCCAGATTGATGAAACAGAATGCAGACGTTTAACAGCTTTGCTGGAAGGCACACCGGATAAAATTGCTGAAATTCTGGAACATAAAGAAATGACACAGTTAATTGCTTCCGAACTGATTACAGCAGACAGTCTGCTTTATATCGGCCGTGGGCTGGATTACGCATTAAGCATGGAAGGTTCTTTAAAACTGAAAGAAATTTCCTACATTCATTCAGAATCCTATGCAGCTGGCGAGCTGAAACACGGAACAATTTCTTTAATTACAGACAACATGCCTGTTATTGCCGTGGCAACACAGAAAAATTTATTTGACAAAACCATCAGCAATATTAAAGAAGTCAAGGCAAGAGGGGCAAAAGTGGTTCTTGTCAGCCGTGAAGCATATCAGCCTGATAAAGATGCTGCTGATTTCAAGTTTGGTCTGCCGGATTATGAAGATTTACTGATGCCGATGCTTGCAGTTGTTCCGCTCCAGTTAATCGCTTATTACACTGCGGTGCTGAAGGGAACAGATGTGGATAAACCCAGAAATCTTGCAAAATCCGTTACTGTAGAATAAGGAAGTTATTTATGAAAAAATTAGTATTGCTTCTTGCTGCCGTTCTGATGACGGCAGCAATCCCCTTGCCGGCATTTGCAGAAGAACCTCAGCCGGAACAGCCCTCTGAAACACAAGCTCCCAGAGTGGAAGATTTATATACTTACACCGTCAATACTGCCGGAAATGCTGAAATTCAAGAATTCAAAGCCAAAGACACTTATGAAGGAGAAGTCATTATTCCGGAACATCTTGACGGCTACCCTGTAGGCTATATTGAAAACATGGCTTTTGCGAATGCGAAGAAAATCACCAGTGTGACCATTCCGGCAAATGTGTTTGATATGGGAAATGCTGTATTTTTCGGTTGTGAAAGTCTGCAAACAATTCATGTTGCTGAAGGCAATCCTTATTTGAAAGAAATTGACAGCGGTGTTTTAGTGGCAGATGAAGGGAAATATTTAGTTGCTTATCCTGCTGCAAAGGCTGGAGATACTTACACAATACCGGACACTGTTGATGAAATTTCTCCCAGCTGTTTCAGCTATGCCAAAAATTTAAAAAATATTACCATTCCTGCTAAAGTGCAGTATATTGACAGTTATGCATTTGCTTATTCTTCTCTGGAGCAGGTAAACATTTCTTCCCAGTCGATTGATGAACATGCTTTTGCTTATTGCAGCAATCTGCATGATGTGACATTAAATAACGGCATTGAGCAAATTAACGGCGGTGCATTCGGAGCATGTACGTCTTTAACGGAAATCCATTTTCCGGACAGTCTGCGTTATATCGGACAGCTGGCATTCTGCGGAACGGGAATGACAAGTGTCACCATTCCGGCAACTGTGACAGAAATTGATTATTGTGCATTTGGCTATGATGAAAATCAGCATACTGTAAGCGGTTTTACCATTTATGGAGAAACGGGTTCTGCTGCGGAAGAATATGCTTCTGCTTCCGACCCTGAATATGATTATGAAAATCATTTCAATTTCGTTGCAGTGACACCTACTGAAGAACAGACAGAAGCCCCGCACGAAACAGAAACACAACAGTTCATTACAGAAACCAATGCTGACGGTGAAATTATTACTGAACTGGTCACAGATTTCACACCGGAAGAAATGACAGATGCAGACTGGAAAACGCCTGTCAGTGCAGAACTGCAAAATAATTTCGTGAAAATTCTGCTTGCAACAGTCGGGGGCATTGCTGTGGTATTAGCTTTGACTTTCATCATTCTTTCAGCCAAGAAGCCGAAAAAAAAGAAACAGCAGGACGATGAAACATGAGAAAATTTTTAACATATTTGAGTGGAATTCTTGCCGGAATCTGTTTGATTTCCTGTATTCCGGCGAATGCGGAAGATGTGATAGTTTCACAGAACGGAACTTCTGCGGACGGGCTTTGGACCTATCACGATTACGGTGACGGTACAATTTCCGTCACCTGTACAGACAATACCGTAACAGAAGCCGTGATTCCTTCTGAAATTGACGGTCATGTGATTAACATGGTGGAGCTGGACTGCTTTAAAGATAATCCGAATCTTAAAAAAGTAACACTTCCGGAAACAATTACAGTACTGGAAGACTATGCATTTTATTTATGTTCCGGTCTGGAAGAAATTAACATTCCTAAAAAGCTGGAAAAATTCGGTTTTCAGACATTTTACGGCTGTTCCAAGCTGAAAGAAGTGACTGTTCCGGCAACCGTGACGGAAATTGAAGGCTTTACCTTTGAAGGGTGCAATGCATTGGAAGCGGTTCATGTGGAAAAGGGCAATCAGCAGTATAAAGATGAGGACGGCATTTTATTTACAGCGGACGGTTCAGAACTGTTGCTTTATCCAAGTGCAAAAGCAGGCACTTCCTACACTGTGCCGGACTCCTGTACAAAGCTGGAAAGTTATGCATTTATGGCGAATACCAGTCTTGAACAGATTGATTTGAATGCTGTTTCTGAAATCGGAGAAGATGCATTTTATTACTGCACGGCTTTAAAGTCTATGACGATACCGGAAGGCATTACCACATTGACGGGGGCAGTATTTGGGGACTGCACTGCTTTGGAAAGCGTGACACTTCCGGAAAGTCTTGAAGTAATCGGGTCGGGGTGTTTTTACAACTGCATCAGCCTGAAAGAAATTTCCATTCCTGAAAACGTGAATACGATTAACAACAATGCTTTTTTCAACTGTCCGTCCCTGACGAAAATTTCTGTTTCTTCAAACGTGACACAGATTGGAGATTATGCATTTGGGTTTTACTCTGATGAAAATGAAACGCCTCAGCAGTTGCCGGATTTTGTGCTTGATGCGGAAAACGGAACGAAAGCGTTTGAATACGCTTACAAATTCGATGTGAAATGCACAGGCGGTGTCACACAAAGCATTATATTTATTTATATTATCGTTGGTGTAATAGCACTTGTTATCATTGGCGTTGTGATTTTGCTCATCATGCAGAAACGCTATCAGAAAAGCCATGAATTAAACTGACAGGAGGGGGATTATGCAATTTTTAAAAAAAATATGTTTTATTTTTATGTCTGTCCTGATAGTTTTACAAATTGTTCCGGTAACGGCATTTGCAGAAAATGATATTTTCAGCTATACTTTAAAGCCTGACGGAACGGCGGAAATTTCCTGTCATGACACTTCTGTTGAAACAGCGGAAATTCCTTCTGAAATTGATGGTCATGCAATTACCAGCCTTGGAGAAAACTGTTTTGCGGACTGTGTTTCTTTAAAGTCCGTAACAATTCCGGATTCCATTACTGAAATTGGTGCATATGCCTTTTACGGCTGTTCAGCACTTGAAGAAATAGAAATTTCAGAATTTGTGACAACAATTGGAGAATTCGCCTTTGATGCCACAGAAGCAGTCACAGCTTTTGCAGTCAGTGAAAAAAATCCTGCTTATCAGTCGCCGGACGGTGTTTTATATAATAAAGCCGGTAACACGCTGATAAAATATCCTGAATCAAAGCCAGACAACACTTATGCTGTGCTGGATTCCTGTCAGGAAATTGCTGACTGGGCTTTTATCGGGGCGCAGAATTTACAGCAGATTGATTTAAAACATGTGAAAATCATTGGAGCAGATGCATTTTGCTGGTGTGTTTCTTTGAAAGAAGTGACAATTCCGGAAGGTGTTGTGGAATTAGATGGTTCAGCATTTGGGTATTGCAGAGATTTGGAGCGAGTAGCCCTGCCTTCCACGGTGACAGCAATTGGAGACCGCTGTTTTTATTCCTGCACGAATCTGAAACAGCTGATACTTCCGGAAGGGCTTAAAAAAATAGGAGAATATGCAATTTGTCACTGCACTTCCCTGACGGAACTGCTTGTGCCGAAAAGCCTTGAAACTGTGAATATTAACTGTATGGGCTATGCTTACAATGAAGAAAAAAATGAATATTATGTACAGGAAAATATGACACTTCATGTTTACCGGAATTCTACTGCATGGCGATATGCCGCAACCAATCATATTCATTACGAATATGTGCAGACAAATACAATTTATTATATTTTAATTGCTGTATTTGTTGTTATTATTATTATTTTAAGCATTGCCATTGTGAAACTGCTTAAAAACAGGAGGGAATCTGCTTGAAGCTGAAAAAATTTTGTTTTTTATGCGTTGCATGTTTAATGATGTTATGTTGTGTGCCTTTACAGGTTTTGGCAGAAGAAGCCCCTCAGCAAACGACAGAAGCAGATGTGAAAACATATTCTGACGGTTCTTTCACTTATGCTTATGTAGACGGAGGCGTAGCATTATATGCCTGTGACACGACAATGCTTGCTGTGAATCTTCCGGACGAGTCCAACGGCCGGAAAGTGGTTGAAATTTATGATGCTGCTTTTTACGGGTGCAATAAGCTGGAACATGTGAAATTTGGAAAATATGTCCGCAAAATCGGCAGTTATGCGTTTCAAGGGTGTTCTTCTCTTACAGAATTCACCATTCCTGATTCTGTCGAAGAAATCGGAGAATATGCATTCGGCTCATGTACAAAACTCAAAAAATTACATTTTCCGGATAAAATAAAAACATTTCCGGAGGGAATATGTTTTGAATGCATTCAGCTGGAAGAAATCAATTTTCCAAAATCTTTGGAAAGTATCGGACTTTCAGCGTTTTACAACTGTAATATTTTAAATCCGCCAGCACTTCCGGAGGGACTGAAAAAAATTGAAGATTATGCTTTTGCATTCTGTTATGGGGTCATGAATCCGGAATTGCCTTCTACTGTGACAGAATTAGGTTCAGCCGTTTATTTTAACTGTGTGAATATTACAGAATTCACCGTCCCGAAACAAGTGGAAAAATTAGGGGCTTTAATGTTTATGGGGTGTTCCAGTCTGGCAGAATATCAAGTTGAAGAAGGCAATCCCACTTATCAGGTGAAAGACGGCGTACTTTACATGGACGATATGAAAACGCTTTACGCTTATCCCTGCGGAAAACCGGAAAAAGAATTTTTAATTCCGGAAAGTGTTACTTTAATTTATGATGCAGCATTTTTTTCAGCAGTGAATTTGACGGATATTACATTTCCGAGCGGATTACAATATATTGGAGCAGGCGCATTTGAATACTGTTCCGGCTTAACGCATTTATATTTGCCGGAGGGTGTGGAACTGCTTTATGAAAATGCTTTTGCCGACTGTACAGGGCTTGTAGAAGTACATCTTCCGGAATCGCTCAAAGGTGTGGGCAATTATGCGTTTTATGCCTGCCCTTCCCTGAAAGAAATTACTGTTCCGAAAAATTGTAAAAAAATCGGAGATTATGCCTTTGGCTACACTGACAGCGGTGACACAGACGAAGAGGGAAACCCTGTTCCAGTCAAAATTGAAGGTTTCAAACAGCACGGCTTTGTTGATGTACAGCAAATTATTGTCATTTCAGTAAGTGTTCTGCTTGGTATTGTCATTATAATTTTCTTAATTAAAATCATTCGCAAAAATCAGATGACCCCTGAAGAACATCAGGAAATTGTCAACGCTGATATCAAGGCAGAAGATGCACAGTATGCGAAAATTTTAGACGAAATGCAGAATTCAAAAGAAGAAAAATAAAATAACAGCACAGTGATTTTTGTCACTGTGCTGACTTTTTACAAGATAAAGCAAATTAAACCGGAACAGCCTTCATTGATGACTCTTTCAAGCGTTTCCTGTAGTTTCATACGGGCTTCCACAGGCATTTTAAATAATTTATTATGCAGACCTTCATTGACAAGTTCATGCAGGGACTTCCCGAAAATGTTGGAACTCCAGATTTTAGCAGGGTCTTCTTCAAAGCCTTGCAGTAAGTACATCACTAATTCTTCACTTTGTTTTTCAGAGCCGACAATTGGGCTGACAGTTGTGTTAATGCCGGCTTTCATCATGTGAATGGACGGAGCAGAAGCTTTTAAGCGAACGCCGTATTTACCGCCCTGTTTAATAATTTCGGGTTCTTCAAGGCTTAATTCTTCCAGCGTTGGCATAACAATGCCATAACCAGTTGCTTCGACTTCTTTCAAAGCCGGTTCTAAACGGGCATAAGATTTTTTAATTTCGCAAAGTTCTCTGAGCGTTTCCAATAAATTGGCTTCGTCCTGAATTTCCAGCCCAGTTGATTCGCTTAAAATCTGGAAAAATAATGAATGGTCAAGCGTGACTGAAATCGTGACTGCACCGCTTCCAAGGTCAATATTGGTACTTTCCGCATGAAGAATATACTGACAGGAACAAATCGGCTTTGCCAGTCTGACAGCATCTTTGACAGTGATTAAATTCTGTGCTGACTGACGGATAGCCTGAAACACTTCCTGCTTGACAGGGTGACCCTTTTCAAGTATGGAAATCCAGTTCGGCATAGCAAAATTAACTTCTTTCACGGGGAAAGCGTATAATAATGCAGTTAAAATTTTTTGAATGTCCTGTTCCTGCAATTGTGTACAGCTGACAGGAATAACCGTAGTATGATAAGTTTCCTGCATTTGAGAAGCTAAATTTTTCGCTTCTTCGGTGTCAGGGTCAACACAGTTGAGCAAAACGATAAAAGGCTTGCCTAGTTCCTGCAATTCTTTAATCACTCGTTCTTCACATTCAGCGTATTCGTTTCTGGGAATGTCTGAAATACTGCCGTCTGTGGTGACGACAAGTCCAATGGTAGCATGTTCTGTAATGACTTTCTGCGTACCGATTTCAGCCGCCATGTTGAAAGGCACTTCTTCAGGAAACCAAGGTGTCATAACCATTCGGGGCATTTCGTTTTCAATATAGCCTAATGCACTTGGCACAATATAGCCGACACAGTCAATCATTCTGGTGCGGAATTGTGCGCCGTCCGGTAAATGAATTGTTACTGCTTCTTCGGGAATGAATTTCGGTTCAGTGGTCATGATTGTTTTACCGGCGGCGGACTGAGGCAGTTCATCAACAGCACGTTCTTTTTTGTAATCGCTTTCAATATTGGGAATGACAAGTGTTTCCATAAATCTTTTAATTAAAGTAGATTTTCCAGTCCGGACAGGGCCTACGACTCCAATATAAATGTCTCCGCCGGTACGCTGTGCAATGTCGCTGTAAATATCTTGCATGATACCCCTCCTGTATTTAACTGATAATTGGAATTAACAGCATTGCATTTTCAGTGAGCTGTTCCTGAGTGAGGTCATTTTCTTCTAAAATCGCTTCTGCACTGGTATGACAGCGTTTTGCAATTTCCCAGACGCTTTCCTGTGCCTTGCCAAAGTAAAGCTTTAAAGCATAATGTTCCTGAAAGTGTTCTTCTTCCTGCACTTCTATACCGGAAAGCACTTCTGTTTCGGTGCAGTGCGTGAGAGAACCTTCCATTCTTAATTCTGTTTTGAGGGAAACTTCTGACGCTCCGGAAAGGGTGTAGGAACAGTTTTCAGTGAAAGCTCTTGTCCGTATTTTATCCGAGGGAGAAAGATTCTGCATTGTGAAACGGTGTTCAAAAGGTTCTTCTTTTTCAAGCAGGCGAGGCATTCCGGAATTTTCTCTGACTAAAATATAATTGTTTAACATACCGCTGATACAAATTTCAGCATTTTCAACAGCAGTTGTCATATTCCGGACTTCACACCAAGCGTCATAGACACAATCCAGTTCACAGTCCTCACAAGTTAATTTCGTACTGCAAAGTTTCATTTCAGAGAAAGGGACGGGCGCACTGCTGGTGAAAAGTTTCATTTTCTGAACTTTACAGGGGTGTTCGGTGGAAAAGGCATCACTGACAAGGGATTCAGAAGCCATGCGGACGGCAGAGCAGGAAAGTTTTAATTCTGCTTCACAGCGGAGCAGGCGAATATCACCGTTTTCATCAGTGACAGGTTTTAAATCACAGGAAGCAACGGAACATAAAACAGTACACTGGTCTTGTTCTTCCACGCCGTCAAGTTCAATGACCTGACTGTACGGAATCCGGAATGCCATCGGCTCTAAACTGCCGTCATTTTCTTTTTCGCAGGCATAGAGAATTTGAATCTGCAAATTGCCTTGTGCGACAAGTTTACCGGATATAAATTTATGACTTTGGTCAACAGGAACGGCTTCACAGCGGACGACTTGAAGCAAAGGCGGTTTCTGACTGCCAAGCTCAAGTTCTTCTGAAAGAATTACATGATTGACAGTATGCAAATGTTTTGCCTGATATTGAACCGGCATTTTCTGCAATTGCATATTTCTGCCTGAAATGTCGGAAAGTGCTTCCTGCTGGTGCATCTGATAAGTTTTAATTTTAATCGTGACTGCACCACGCACGTCAAGCCGTCTTCTGCTGACAGCACGGCAATTGACATAATCCACGACAGGCTGAATTTCGGTCATGATAATTTCACCTGCCGGAAGTTCCGCAGTTCTGGAAAAATGCAGTGTCTGTGTGACGCATTGCAGAACATGGCTGTTTTCACTGCAATATAAAATTCTGATTTCAGCGGAAAGTTCATAAGATAATCTGTTTTCGCTGACGGATTCGCTGACAATGGACGGAGTAACGAAACATTTCATCAGTTTGCAGACATCGGGGTAGTAATCCGGAAGGACATAATCCAGTTCAATTCCCTGTTCCTGTACAGCAGTTGTACCGGTTTCCACGGCTGGAATGACAGTTTGACTTGTTCGCAGTTCCATAGAAATGACAAACCTCCTTGATTTCACTGTTACAGCATTTTATGCAGAGAATGTCCGGAGTATGCCTGTTGACAAAAAACAGTAACTGTGCTAAAATAGAATCAGAAAATACAGAAAGGATTTTATTATGAAACGTCAGAACAAAACTTCTAACTTACTCTGGCTGTTGCTGTTAATGATAGCACTGACAGGGATTTCTTTTTTAAGTATTTTCATTTTCGGGAAAAACTGTACATTGGAAATGGAAGTACATGACCCTGAACATGTCACTGTAGAATATGATGAAACGATTGTGGAATGTATCAGTCAGCAGGTGAAAAATCAGACATTGACATTAGATTTTCACGGTGTGCAGACAGGAAATACTCTGGTCACGGTCAGGGAACAGGATACTATATTAGCTGAAAAAGTACTTTATGTACATATTTCGGGGATAATGACAATAGATTATTATTTTGGAAAATGCAGGGGAGATATTATGTTTTCCGTGTCAGCAGTATTGATTTTGCTGACGGCACTGCTGATGGCACGGCGGAAGTATCAAAGCAATTTAAAGAAAAGCATGTATCTTTACACAAATATTTTATTGACAGGGGTCATGATTTTTCTGACATTTGTGTTAATACAGCAGTTATTAGGCATTATCTGGTTTGGATTCCATGAAGAAAACAATTCTATTGTGGCAAGTCTGGAACAAATTACACTTTGGGGAAGAACGTTTTCTATCTGGCTGTTACCGTTTGCCATGTTGATTTCTGTGATTATCAGCATCAGCAATTTAATTTTAATGAAACGGGAAGGCATAAAATTTCATAATATGTTAGGGCTGTTATTAGGTTTTTCCATTTGTGCAGGAACACTTGCGCCATTTTTTGTGTATCCGCTTTTGGATTCTTTGGGGGTGAATGTGCATAATCAAAACAGTGTGCTGTTTTTAATTGAAAATACATTGGAAGATATTATTGCAGTGTTCACAGCTTATTTAGAGTGTATCCTGTTAGGAACAGTTATTTTAGGTGTAAAAGCTGCAAAACATGTTCCGGCATTCAATCAGGATTATATCTTGATTCTGGGCTGTCAGATTACCAAAGACGGCAAACTGACAAAATTATTGCAGTCCCGAACTGACAGGGCAGTTACATTCGCTCAGATGCAGAAAAAAGCAACCGGAAAAGATTTGATTTTCGTCCCTTCCGGCGGTAAGGGCAATGACGAAATTATCCCCGAAGCAGAAGCCATTCACAATTACCTGATATCCATCGGCATTCCGGAAGAACAGATTCTTGTCGAAAATCAGTCAGCCAATACAGAACAAAATCTTAAATTTTCTTACAGACTTATCAGAAAACAAAAGAAACATGCTAAAATTGCCTTTTCTACAACAAATTATCATGTATTCCGTGCCGGCTGTCTGGCGCAAAGTATGAAAATTCCTATGGAAGGCATCGGCGCAAAAACAAAAACTTATTTCTGGATTAACGCTTTTATACGGGAATTTGTCGCTGTACTGAATTCTGAAAAGAAACATCATGCTAAAATGCTGTGTGCCATTATTCTGGCACTGCTTCCGATGGAATGCCTGATTTATTTTTCTTACATGATTTAAAATTCCTGTCAAAATACTTGTTTTTTCCGTTGAAATATGCTAGAATAATAAGTGATTATTTCACTTGAATGGAGCGACTGCATAATGAAAGAAAATTATACTTTAATAGGCTATCCTTTAGGACATTCCATGTCCCCTTGGATTCATGAAAGATTGTTCCGGCTTTCCGGAAAAGAAGCAGATTATACATTAACTGAAATTCCGCCGGAAACACTGGAACAACACATGACAGAACTGAAAAATTTAAAAGGCTTTAATATTACAATTCCGTATAAAACCAAAATTATCCCGTTTCTGGATAAACTTGACAAAAGTGCAGAATTATACCATTCTGTCAACTGCGTGGCAAACGGAACAGCTTGGAGCATTGGCTATAATACCGACTGCGAAGGCTTTACAAGAAGCGTTCCCTCTTTAAATGGGAAAATTTTACTCATTGGGTGTGGCGGTGTCGGCCGTATGATGGCAATTGAAGCCGTCATTCGTGGAGCAGAATTAACTATTTCTGAACCAAATCAGGAAAAAGCAACTGCACTTTCAGAAGAAATTCACGCTTTAAAGCCATCTGCAAAAATTCGTCTTGCAGATGCCAGCCAGCTGGAAGAAGCCTTTGATTTAATTATGAATGCGTCTCCTGTTGGCATGTTCCCTAATATACAAAACTGCCCTGTAAAAGATTCGTTAATTCAGAAATGCAGTGCTGTCTTTGATGTGATTTACAACCCGACAGAAACGCTTTTGATGAAGAAAGCAAGAAGTTTCGGAAAAACTGCTGTCGGCGGTTCTGCAATGCTTGTCTGGCAGGCCGTCAGAGCGCATGAAATCTGGTACAATTCCAAATTCCAGCGTGAAGATATTGAAAATTTAATTTCTGAAATGAATCAGGAAATCAACAGATTATTCCCCATTAAAAAGGAGCATTTACTATGACAATTTTTTTATGTGGTTTCATGGGGTGCGGAAAATCTACCATCGGCGAAAAATTAGCCCAGAAATTAAACTGCAATTTCATTGATATGGATAACTATATTGAACAAAAGGCAGGTCTGCGCATTCCTGAAATTTTTGAACAGTTCGGAGAACCGCATTTCCGAGACCTTGAAACACAGGCAGTAAAAGAGCTTTCCGGTCAGGAGGGTGTCATTGCCTGCGGAGGCGGTGCAATGCTCCGTGAAGTGAATGCACAAATTGCCCGTGAACATGGCGTTGTTGTCCTGCTGGACGTGCCGTTCCGGACTTGTTACTATAGAATTGCAGATTCCGACCGCCCTATCGTCAAAAAAAATTCCCGTCAGCAACTGGAAGAATTATATCAAAAACGTGCTGTGATTTATCAGCAACATGCAGATTATCAAATCGATGCTTCTCACAGCCCCACTGCGGCGGTCAGCGAAATTTTAATTACTTTAGGCATTGAATGCAAGGAGAGATAATTTTATTATGTTAATTTATAATGCAGAAGTCTATTCTATGACCGAAGATATGCATTTTTACGGCTATGTGGAAATTCAAAACGGAAAAATTACTGCTGTAGAGCAGGGAAAGCCGGATACTGTTTCAGAAGGCGATATTGACGCACACGGCGGACAGCTTTTACCGGGGTTTATTGATGCACATACACATTTAGGCATTATTGAAGACGGTATCAATTTTGAAGGAGATGACTGCAACGAAATTTCTGACCCTTTCACACCGCAGTTAAGAGCGATTGACGGCATTAACGCTTATGACAGATGTTTTCAGGAAGCTTTGCAAAACGGCATTACTTCCGTTCTGGTTTCCCCCGGAAGTGCGAATGCCTGCGGAGGAGAAATGCTTTTAATGAAAACATTCGGACGGTGTGTCGATGAAATGATGATTCAGCCTTGTGGAATCAAATTTGCACTTGGTGAAAATCCGAAATCTGTTTACAGTGACCGTGATGAAATGCCTTACACTCGTATGGCAACGGCTGCTTTAATCCGTGAAGGCCTTCAAAAAGCAAAGCTTTACTCTGAAAGATTACAGCGTTTTGAAGAACACCCTGACGAAGAAGAACCCCCCGAATATGATGCAAAATGTGAAGCATTGCTTCCGCTTCTGGAGGGCGATGTGAAAGCACATTTCCACTGTCACAGAGCAGATGACATTTGCACAGCGGTGAGAATTGCAAAAGAATTTGGCTTAGATTTTGTCATTATTCACGGAACGGGCGCACATGTAGCAGCGGATTTATTTGGAGAATGGGGCTTGTCCATGATTGTAGGCCCTGTTATCTGCGACAGGGGAAAGCCTGAAATGAGCAAGCTTGAAATCTCCAATGCTGCGAAGCTTTACGAAAAAGGTGTGCATATTGCGATTTGCACAGACCACCCGGAAGTACCGATTCAATATTTGCCATTGTCTGCGGCTCTAGCTGTGAAAGGCGGTCTCCCAAGAGAAGCCGCACTTAGAGCGATTACTTCCGAAGCGGCTGACATTTTAGGCGTTTCAGATAAAATCGGCAGAATTCAAGTGGGATTAGATGCAGATTTGGTACTGTTTCAAGATGACCCGTTAGATATTATGAATTCTCCTGAACTGGTTATGATAAACGGGAAAATAATGGAGGTTTGACACATGAGAGAAATTCACATTCAGGAAATTATCGATACTGTTGCAGAATTATGCATTCAGGCGAATAAAATTTTACCCTGTCATTTAGAGGAAAAAATAAAAGCCTGCGCTCAGGAAGAAAAATCTCCTGTCAGCAAAGCAGTATTTGACGATTTAATTGCAAATTTACAGGCAGCCAGAGAAGAAAATCTTCCTATCTGTCAGGATACCGGAATGACTGTTGTTTTCATTGAACTTGGGCAGGAAGTACATCTTGTAGGGGGAACGCTTCGGGAAGCCGTAAATCAGGGTGTTGCAAAGGGCTATACAGAAGGCTATTTAAGGCTTTCTGTCGTAGGCGACCCGCTCGAAAGAGTGAACACAAACAATAATACACCTGCTGTTTTGCATTTAGAACTTGTTGAGGGCGAAAATGTGAAAATTACTGTCTGTCCGAAAGGGTTCGGCAGTGAAAACATGTCTCAGCTGAAAATGATGACTCCAGCCGTTTCACAGGAAGATATTGTCAATTTCGTTACAGATTGCATTGCAAAAGCCGGAAGCAATCCCTGTCCGCCTGTTGTAGTTGGTGTCGGCATTGGCGGAAATTTTGAAGAATGCGCATTTTTAGCGAAAAAAGCACTTTGCCGTGATGCTTCTGTCAGAAATCCGAAGCCTTTATATGCGGAACTGGAACAGAAAATGCTTGAAAAAATTAACAAGCTTGGCATAGGTGCGCAAGGATTCGGCGGAACAGTGACGGCTTTATACGTCAATATTGAAGAAGGCGCAACCCACATTGCAGGCTTACCGGTTGCAGTGAATGTGGGCTGTCACGTTACCAGACACGCTGAAAAAATACTTTAATTAGAGGTGCAAATTTATGCTGTTAGCAATTGATGTCGGCAATACAAATATTGTGTTAGGCTGTTTTGATGAGAAAAACCAGATTTTATTTCGGGAAAGACTTTCTACAAATCAAAGTGCGACCGCTTTGGAGTACGTTTCCGGAATTAAAATGGCTTTGGAAATGCATGATATTGATAAAAATTTAATTGACGATGCAATTATTTCTTCTGTTGTGCCGTCTGTGACAGCGACTTTAAAAGAAGCCGTAATAAAATATACCGGAAAAAAACCGATGGTCGTCGGCGCAGGCATTAAAACAGGGTTAAATATTGTCATTGACAATCCGGCGCAGTTAGGTGCTGACTTAGTTGTAGATGCTGTTGCTGGTTTAGATGAATATCCTGTTCCGCAAATTATTATTGATATGGGAACGGCAACCACACTTTCCGTAATTAACGCTAAAAAACAATACATTGGCGGAGTCATTATGACCGGAATGGCGGTTTCCATGAATGCACTTGCAGATAAAACTTCCCAGCTTCCGAAAATCAGCTTTGAAGCCCCGAAAAAAGTCATTGGCTCAAATACGGTTGACTGCATGAAATCTGGTATTATGTATGCAACGGCTTCTTCTTTAGACGGCATGATTTCACGCATTGAGGAAGAACTTGGAGAAACTTGTACTGTGATTGCAACAGGGGGGCTTTCCGGTTTAGTAATCCCGTTATGTAAGAAAAATATTATTTTAGATGATGATTTATTATTAAAAGGCTTATCTTTAATTTATCAAAAAAATAAGGCTTAAAAAATGCTCGGAGGTTTTCGCCTCCGAGTTATTTTAGTTTAATCGCAGTAATTTTTCAGCATTTCCGACAAATATTGCATGTTCCTGCTGAGGCGTCAGACCAAAAGCTTTAATTTTCTGAACGGTAAGTTTCGGGTCGTCCCAAGGACAGTCGCTTGCAAACAGAATTTTATCAAAACCATGTTTTTCCATGATTTTGTAAAATAATGCATCATCATGCATGTGACTTGCAAGAACTGCTGTATCAAAATAAACATTTCCGAAATTTCCGGCTAAGACGGATTCTACCTGATGCCAAAGCTGATTTCCGCCTAAATGCGCCAGTATGAAAGTAGTATCCGGTGCAGAATCTAAAGCTTTTGCAGCGGCTTCGGGTGTGCAGTGAACACAGTTCGGGGAAATCGGGTCAACACCTGCATGAAGCAGAACTGGTAAGCCTAATTCTCCGCATTTCCGGTAAATAGGGAAAAGCCTTTCCTCATCTGCAAAGAAATCCTGATAATCAGGGTGCAGTTTAATCCCGTAAAGCCCTAAGGCTTTAATGCGCTCCAGTTCTTCAAAAACATCTTCTCCGGCAGGGTGAACACTCCCAAAGGGAAAAATATGTTCTGACTTGCAGGAAGCCGCCCAGTGATTGCAGACCAAATGCTGTGAAGGTTTGGTAGCAATGGAAAGCAGTACATAGCCGTCAATTCCCCAAGCCTGCATATGCTGTTCCGTGTCGGAAAGTGTTCCGTTTGTGAAAGGCTCTTCCTGAGCAGTTTCACTTAAAGCTTTCAAAGTTCTCTGAGCGATTTTGTCTGCAAAAGCATGAACGTGAAAATCGATATAATTCAAGAAAGTGCCTCCTGACCGATTTCAGATTCTGCCTTTTTGCCGTAACATGTAAAAATTCTGTCAACTTCTTTTTCATCTTTCACTTGTGTGAACTTGCTGACAAGCGGACAAAGGATTAAAGAGAATATCATGCAGAATGCACCTGCATTTAAAGGTGAGGTAATTGTAAACGGTAACGGCAGACTAGCAGCTGCTTTTGTCAGTTCAGGGAACCAGCCCAGCAGGAATAATGCAGTATGTGTCAGTGTGAAAACAACTGCAAATCCAAAACATGCCCAGACACCGGCAGGCGTAATTTTTTTAGAGAATAAGCCAAGCATGAACGGTGCTAAGAATGAACCGGACAGCGCACCCCATGAAATACTCATTAAAGTAGTGATATAAGCATTTTTATTCGCTGCCATAATGACGGAAATCAACAGGAATACTGCAATGAAAATTCTGATGAAAAGCACTTGTTTTTTCTCGTCCATTTTGCCTTTCATTGCCGGTTTGATTAGGTCCAGTGTTAAAGTAGAGCTGGAAGTTAATACCAGTGAAGAAAGCGTGGACATGGAAGCAGATAATACTAATACAACAATTAAGCCAATTAAAAATTCAGGTAAAGCCGTTTCCAGCATTGCCGGAACAATGGCATCATATTCAAGTTTGCCGTTAATGACGTTAATTAAAACTTTGCTTGTGTCAGAAGCATCTGTTGTAGCAAACAGTCTGCCGAATCCGCCTAAGAAATAACAGCCACCAGATACGATAACTGCGAAAACTGTGGAAATAATACTGCCTCTTTTAATAGCAGAATCGTCAGAAATAGAATAAAATTTCTGAATCATCTGAGGCAGTCCCCATGTGCCTAAAGAAGTTAAAATGACTACACCCATTAAGTCAGCCGGATGAGGGCCAAAAACAGAATTTAAAGTCTGCGTATTGCCGGCATCGTCCTGAATTTTGCCGAGATTCTGCATTGCAGTGCCGAAACCGCCCTGATAATTCACAATCGTTGCAACGACTGCAAGAATTCCAATCAGCATGATAATGCCTTGCACAAAGTCGTTTAAAGCCGTGGCATGAAATCCCCCTGCAATGACATAAATTGCTGTGAATACTGCCATAATGATAATGCAGTAAATATAAGGAATCCCTAAGGAAGATTCAAACAGTCTGGATAAACCGTTATAAACAGATGCTGTATAGGGAATTAAAAATAAAAATACTATCAAAGACGAAGCAATTTTCAATGATTTGCTTTGATACCGCTTTTCAAAAAATTCCGGCATGGTCGCACAGTCTAAAAATTTTGTCATGGTTCTTGTTCTTCTGCCAAGAATCACCCATGCCAGCAAAGAACCGATTAAAGCGTTTCCTAATCCAATCCATGAAGCCGAAATGCCATATTTCCAGCCAAACTGCCCAGCGTAGCCGATAAACACAACTGCGGAAAAATAAGACGTTCCAAATGCAAATGCTGAAAACCATGGACCAATACTTCTTCCGCCAAGGACAAAGTCACTGACGCTTTTTGTTTTCCGGTTGCAGTAAATGCCAATGCCTACCATCATACACAGATACAGCACCAGAATAAGCCATTTAATCATGTAAACCCTCTCTTTTCTTTTTTGATTTAAAGTTTTAACGCTTTTTGCTGTAAAAGCACTGTAGTTTAATTATAATGCATAAAATTTAGTTTGTCAAGAGGATTTTACAAGATTTCCGAAAAAAATCCCTGTTCTGAAACCGGAACAGGGATTGTATTATTTTGATTTATGAAAGCATTAGCCAAGAGTTACAACGACTTCGTGAACGCCTTCAGACTGTGCAGGAATGACATTGCCGTCTACAGCGTTGCCGTCTACGGTCATGGAAACAACACCCTTAGAAACGTGATTTGGATTCTTCACAGTGATGTTGTAAGTAGCACCACGGAACTGACGGGTTGCAGTGAAGCCGTCCCAAGCCTTCGGGATAGAGGGGTCAACTTTCAAACCGTTCCAGTCGGGCATAATTCCTAAGATATACTGAGAAACTGCTACAAAATTCCAAGCTGCTGTACCAGTCAGCCAGCTGTTTTTTGCTTCGCCGTGACGGGAAGCATCTTTGCCGGCAATCATTTGAGCGTAAACGTAAGGTTCAGTTCTGTGCAGGTCGGAATATTTTTCTTCTCTGTAAGCAGGTGCAATTTTGGAATAATATTCAAATGCCTTGTCACCTCTGCCGGCATATGCTTCTGCACAGATAATCCAAGCATTGTTATGGCAGAAGATACCAGCATTTTCCTTATAGCCTGCCGGATAAGTAGAGATTTCACCGTACTGAACATAGTACTTTGTGAAAGCAGGGTTATTCAGAACAAGACCATGTTCTGTATTAAGATACTTGTCAATAGAATTCAAAGCTTTAATATCTGCGCCCTGTTCCTTGCCGACTTCAGACATGACCATGAATCCCTGCGGTTCAATGAAGATTTTACCTTCTTCGCATTCTTTAGAGCCCATTTTTGCGCCGGTATCGTCATAAGCTCTTAAGAACCATTCACCGTCCCAGCCGTATTTCATGATATTTTCCTTCATCTTGTCAAGAGCTTCCTGAGCAGCCTTTGCGCCTTCTTCATCGCCCTTATATTTGCAAAGTTCCACATAAGCAGGGCCAGCGTAAGTGAATAAACCAGCTACCATGAGAGATTCTGCAATTTTGGAATATTTATCTGCGCCGTATTTCGGAGAAGTGGAAGTCTGGAAGGATTCGCCTGGTTCTTCGCTCCAGCAGGAAAGGTTAATACAGTCGTTCCAGTCTGCTCTCATAGCCAACGGCAGTCCGTGAGGGCCTACATTCTGAGCAACATGCCAGAAGCTTTGCTTTAAGTGGTGCATCATTGGCTGTGCCTTGGAAGCGTCATTGTCATAAGGAACTAATTCGTCAAGAATGCCATAATCGCCGGATTCTTTAATATAAGCAGCTACGGAAAGAATCATCCACAGCGGGTCATCGGAGAAATCACCGCCGATTTCGTCATTGCCCTTTTTGGTTAAAGGCTGATACTGATGATAGCAGCCACCGTCTTCAAACTGTGTGGAAGCTAAGTCAATCAGTCTTTCTCTTGCTCTGTCAGGAATCTGATGTACGAAACCTAATAAGTCCTGATTGGAGTCACGGAAGCCCATACCTCTGCCGATACCGGATTCAAAATAAGAAGCAGAACGGCTCATGTTGAAAGTTACCATACACTGATACTGATTCCAGATATTTACCATTCTGTTCATTTTGTCATCAGGTGTATTAACCGTATATTTAGAAAGAAGGGTGTCCCACATATTTTTAAGTTCAGCAAGACCTTCTTCTACTTTTTCAGTAGTATTATACTGCTGAATCATTTCATAAGCTCTGGACTTGTTGAGGCTCTTGCCGTCAGAGAGGAATTTTTCATTTTTTGGATTTTCCACATAGCCCAGAATGAAAATCAATTCTTTGGATTCGCCAGCCTTTAAAGTAACGGAAATGCTGTGGGAAGCAATCGGAGACCAGCCGTCAGCAACAGAGTTATTAGACTTGTTATTGACAACAGCCTGCGGATTTTCAAAGCCGTTATACAGACCCATGAAAGATTCACGGTCACAGTCAAAGCCGTCAATTTCAGAATTAACTGTGTAGAAAGCAAAATGATTTCTGCGTTCTTTATATTCTGTTTTATGGAACATGGTAGAGCCTTCTACTTCCACTTCACCAGTATTAAAGTTTCTCTGGAAGTTTGTAGAATCGTCCTGAGCGTTCCAGAGACACCATTCAATCATGGAGAACAGCTTGAAAGTTTTTTCCGTATCGCCTTCATTTTTGAGGATAACACGCTGAATTTCGCCGTTATAGTCCTGCGGTACGAAGAAAGTCACTTCAGCGGAAATATTATTTTTCTTACCAGTAATAATCGTATAACCCATACCGTGACGGCATTCGTAAGAATCCAGTTCAGTTTTCGCAGGAGACCAGCCGGGAGACCAGATTGTACCATTATCGTTAATATAGAAATAACGTCCGCCCATATCTACAGGAACGTTATTATAACGATAACGTGTAATTCTTCTGAGACGAGCATCTTTATAGAAGTGATAACCGCCGGCAGTATTGGAAATTAAAGAGAAAAATGCCTGTGTACCAAGATAGTTAATCCACGGATAAGGCGTTCTGGGGGAAGTGATGACGTATTCTTTGTTGACATCATCGAAATGACCGAATTTTTTCATAAGAAAAACTCCTTTTTTATGATAATTATTTTTCATGTTCCTGATAACAGAACTTATGAATATTATAACATATTCTTAAAATATTAGCAAGTCTTTTCCGGTAAATTTTACAGAAACAGACTGCTGAAAATCTTCCTGATTATTTGTGCATTTTGCCCCAAATTTATCAAAGAAATTTTACAGGAGCGTGAAGAAATGCTGGTGGAATGCTGTGCTTTCGCTGGGAGCGAGTTCTTTATAGCCGGTGACAGCATGGGGCATGTCAAGATTTGGTGCGTCAATCATGGCAGACATTGGCTCTGGGCAGAAATAGCCGTTAAAGCCTTTATCATTCCAGAAAATCCAGAATTTATATTCTTCACCGATTTCACAGCAAATTTTCTTTCCGGATTTCACATCTTCTGCAATGAAGCCATAAAGTTCATCGCCTTTGTAGTTGCCGTGTTCTGCAAAATACATTTCATTGTCGATATTCTGGAGAACCGGACGGCGAGTGCCGTTTTTATATTCTTCATCTTGAGGGGTTAAATCCACAAATTCTTTTGTAGGCAGACAGCGTTCGTTTAAAATCCAGCGTTTGCCGATAGGAGCAAAAATTCTTTCATCTTCCTGTTTTGCGCCGTCCACGAAGGGGGAATTCATCGCCGTATGTGTAGCGACAGAAACCGGCATTTGTTTTTCTGACAGGTTGGTTAATTTAAATTCATATTCTAAGCCGTTTGCGGAGAGGGTGAATAAAAATTCTGCTTTGAATTTCACAGGCAGATACTGGAAAAATTCATCTTTTTCATCATAAAGATATTCTGTTCTGCACCATGCGCAGTTATCATCTGTTTTGCATTCGGTGACAGTATGCGCTCTTTTCTGCAAAAAGCCGTGAATGTGGTTATGATAGGGAGCTTTTTCATTCACAGGAAGCTGATAGACCGCATCAGAAGTTTTGAGTACGCCGTCAGCGAAGCGGTTTGGCAGGTAAAGTGTTGGCAGACCCCATGTTTCAGAAGAAGCAAGCAGGCTTTCAAACGTATTTTCCGGACTGAATCTGAAAAATTCGATTCCGTTCTTATCATCATGCAGGCGAATGACATTAGAGCCGACTTTCGGGGCAATCATAGCCGTATAGCCTCCGGATTGAAGCTGAACGCATTCCATACCGCCGAATGTAACGATTTTTGACTGATTCATAACAAATCCTCCTTAGATTTAAAACTAGTACTTTTATTATAGCACAGAAAATCAGATTTGTCTATAGAAAAAATGTGAATTTTCAACAAAATTAAAAAAACTCTCCCTGTTTTAAGGGGAACGGCACATGAATGCATCGTATTTGTATTATTTATTACAAACATTTGTCAAATGGTTTCCTGAAAAAATTATCCTGATTTGAAATTGAAATCTTTTCTGTTTTGTGCAAAATCACGATTTTTCCGGATTTCAGCCGGATTTCAGCCTTTTTGCGCCAGAAAACTGCTTTTCCCCCTTGCAAAATCATCAAAATCATGCTATAATAACTACATCTGCGGTTTTGCAGTGTATTTGCAAAAATGATTACAAAAAGGAGGAACATCATGGAAAATTCAACAGCGGAGAAAGTGCCTTCTTCCCGAACCGTTTCCCAGAATAAAAAAAGCAGTTCAGGAAATATTCTGACAGACTGGCTGTTTCGCAGTCGTTATTATCTGATGGCATTTTTCATTCCGGTCATACTGATGTATATTTGTTATGCAATTTTCGGACTGTATCCATTCGGGGAAGAGTCTGTGCTTGCATTGGACTTTAATGCACAGTATGTGTATTATTTTGAAGCGTTGCGAGATGCGTTCTGGGGAGACGGAAGCGTCTTTTACAACTGGAGCAGAAACCTTTCCGGCGGATATATGGGCGTGATAGGGTATTATTTAGCGAGTCCGTTCACGTTAATTGTCATGCTTCTGCCTGAAAAGATGATGCTGACGAGTTTGTTAATCATGATTTTAACAAAAATCGGTTCAGCAAGCCTGACATTTCACATTTATGTAAGAAACAGCAAAAAATTACAGCCTTTACCGGCGTTAATTTTCGGGGTATTATATTCTTTAATGGCATATATGGTCATTCAGACAATTGACCCGATGTGGCTGGACGGATTAGTATTTCTGCCTTTGATAGCGTTAGGGGTGGAATATTTAATTGATGACGGAAGAAAAATCAATTATATTATACCAATAGCAATCATGTTTGTAGCGAATTTCTATATTGGGTATATGATTGGCATTTTCACAGCGATTTATTTTATTTACTATTTATTTTTCGGAACGGAGCAGAAGAACCGGAAATTTAAAGATTATGTTTCTTCCTGCATGACATTTGGGTTTTCGACATTAGTTGCTTTAATGTGTTCTGCATTTATGATTTTACCGGTATATAAAGCATTGGCATTAGGAAAATTTGATTTCACAGACCCTGACTACAGTTTCCGGACGCAGTTTGACCCTATCATTTTATTCCGGCAGTTATTGACATGTCAGTATGATTCTGTGAATGTGCAGGGCAGTCCGGAAATTTACTGTGGTATTTTAACAGTGGTATTACTGCCGTTATTTTTCTTAAACAAGAAAATTACAATGAAGCATAAATTAGGCTATGGATTTTTGTTATTTGTGATGTTTTTCAGCATGTATATTAAGCCTTTAGACATGTGGTGGCACGGCGGACAAGTGCCGAACTGGTTGCCTTTCCGGTATTCTTTCATTGTATCGTTTATATTGCTGTCGATGGCAGCGACTGCTTTCAACAAACTGGAAGCACTGGATATCAGTCATTTCGGAGGGGTATTCTTTGGAATATTAGCTGTATGTCTGTTTATCAACACGCAGGGCTATGAAAGCATAGACGAAATGAAATCTGTCTGGCTTTCTATCGGGTTATCTGCTGTATATCTTTTCATGCTGTATGGAATGATTCAGAAAAATTCAAAATTTTTCATGCCGGTTATGTTATTATGCATTGTTTCCGGTGAATTGATTTTCAATACAGTTGAAACAATGCACGCAGTAGACAAAGAAGTAGCTTATTCTACAAGAGCGTCTTACAGGACATTTGTACAATCCGGTCGTGCAGCAACCAAAAAAATGGAAGAATTAGACAACGGTCTGTACCGTTCTGAAAAGACTTTTACACGCTGTGTCAATGATAATATGGCATTTGGTTTGAAAGGCTTAACACATTCCAGTTCTGTCATGAATGCACAGACTTTAAATTTCATTGAAACAATGGGCTATAACATGAGAAGCTACTATTCCAGATATGACGGTACAACGGAATTAGCAGACTCACTGCTTGGGATTAAGTACGTCCTTGACAGGCAGGAAGTGCAGACAAGACCTTTACTGCACCCGTCTTATCAGAAAGTCGCAGATTATGACTATGAAGATTATGACGATAAAAATACAGACGGCACTCCTAAAAACAAAACCATCAGCATTTATGAAAATCCAAATGCATTAGGGATTTGCTATCTTGTTGATGATGACTTGTTAAGAATTGACCATCTTGGAAATGATAATCCGTTTAACAGTCAAAATGTTTTGTTAAGCACGATGACAGGCGGAACACAGTTTGATGAAGCTGGTCAAATTGCCAGTGTAACGGAATATTATACCCCTGTTTCCAATGTTGAAACAGTACTTGGTGCAGTTACTGTTTCTGATTATAACGGTCAGGCGACTTACACGAAAATGGAATCTGGTGACCCAACTGTAGATTACCGCTTTACCGTAGACGAAAATAAAAGAATTTACGCTTACCTGAAAACGGAAAATGAACAGGCTGTTAATCTTTGGCTTGGCACATGGGACGCTTCTATCAATAATTATAATTTCCGTTCTTTCGGCAGATATTTTGAAACGAAAAACTATTGTATTTTAGATTTAGGCGTTTACGAACCGGGGACAAAAGTTGCTCTCCGTGTGACAGTTGACAATGACCAGAATGCAACGATTATTAAAGCACCGTATTTCTACTATTTCAACGAGGACGTTTTCCAGAATGACATTGACACGCTGAAAACACAGCAAATGAATCTTGAAAAATTTGATGCAACACATATCAAAGGCACAGTCAATGCAAAAGAAGGTCAGATTTTATTCACTTCCATTCCTTATGAAGAAGGCTGGGTTGTGAAAGTAGACGGCAAAAAAGTGCAGATTACAGATGCAGACGGCAAAGTACAGAATGTCAATGCACAGCAATGCCTGAAAGCCATGATTTACGTCCCCGTGGAAGCTGGGGAACATACCATTACAATGACTTATTTACCGCCATATTTCACATTTGGAGTCGTTTTGCTGGCCATTGGAATTGTCATTATTATCATGCTTTATGATTATGACAGAAGAAATAATAAAATTTTAATTGCCAAAGTCCGCAACAAACGCCGTGAGGCAATGCAGGCGGAAAAAGCAGCATCTTAACCAAAAGAAAAGGACGGTATTTTCTGCCGTCCTTTCGTGTCATGGTGAAACGATAATGCATATATTACATTCAGGAGGTATCTTGTGTATTTTTATGAAATTCTGCATTCCTGCCATGAGAAAACCCTCACAGAAGAATTTTTAAAACTCTGTACAGGTTCGCCAGACTTACAGCACACAAAAGCGATTTTTACAGAGTTTCTTGTTTCAATCCACGCTATGGCAATATTTCGTCAATCAAGCCATAGCGACATTATGTCAATCATTTGCACACTTAACTTCACACTAAAAATTTTACACACAGAATGTTTTGTCTGTGAAACCGCATATTTTTACTATTGTC
>JAZQIL010000074.1:0-24600 GCA_045541055.1 Oscillospiraceae bacterium | reverse complement strand
GATAGAATTTATCAAAAATATGCTTTCCGGTTTCGGGGGCAATGCCACAACCGGTATCACTGACAGAAACAACTGCAAATTTCTGTTCTTTCCAGAGAGAAATACGGACTGTTCCGCCTTCTTCCGTGAATTTCATTGCATTAGAAAACAGATTGTGCCATACTAAACTCCATAAATCTGCATCTGCATTCACAAAAATTTCTTCTTCAAGGTCTGTTTCAATTTCAATGGATTTCTTTTCCCAAGTACTTTCAAAATCAAGCAGACATTCACAAAGCTGTTCAGAAAGATTGAAAATTTTTGCATCTGGATAAATTTGCTGATTTTCAAGTTTATTTAATTTTAAGATATTTGTGATTAGTTCTGTTAATTTTTTAGAAGCGTCTGAAATGGCGGAAGCATATTCTAAACGCTCTTGTTCCGTTATGTCAGACGCTTGTAATAATTCTGCATAGTTCTGCATAACGGCAAGAGGAGTTTTCATTTCGTGGGATACGTTGGAAACAAAATCTGTGCGAAGCGTTTCTACGCCGGAAAGTTCTTCCGCCATCTGATTGATGTAAGTGATGATTTCATTATAGTCTGCCATGCCGGAAATTAAAAAAACAGGCTTGATTCTTGTTTTAAAATTGCCATTTGTTATTTTTTGCAGGCCTTCAATAATAGTTTGCATCGGTTTTTCCTGAAAGAAGTGTGTCCGGACAGTATCTAGAATCCAGAATAATAATGTCAGTACTAAAACATTCCCGAATGTAACCGGCGCAGCTGCCCGAATTTCTTCAGTCGAAAAATGCAAAAAATGTAAAAATAATACAAAGGAACAACTCACGACAAATGCAATTAACAAAAAAAAGACAATGAATTTATATACTCCCAGCAATCGTTTATGATTCATTTCAACACCGCCTTGTACCCAAGTCCATGAACAGTGACAATTTCAAAATCATGGCAATTTTGAAATTTTTCTCTTAATTTTCTCATGTAAACGTCTACTGTCCGCAAACCGGAAGTGCTTTCTATATCCCAGAATTCGTCCATCAGCGCAGAACGAGTAAATGTTTTTTTCGGATAAGAAAGCAATTTATAAAGCAAATTAAATTCACGTACGGTTAAAGGAATTTCTTCACCGTTCAATATGGCGGTGCGTTCTTCTGCATTCATTGTGAAAGAACCTACTGTTAATTTTTTTGCACTGTTAATTCTGGCACGCCGCAGTAATGCACCGATTTTTAACAGAAGTTCTTCCAGCTGTATCGGTTTTACAAGATAGTCATCAATTCCAAGACGGTAACCTCTTTGTTTCGAGCCGAAATCGTCCTTTGCTGTCATGAACAGAATAGGGATTTCTTTGTTCAGTTCCCGAACGGTTTCTACAAATGCAAAACCATCTATTTCAGGCATCATGATATCTGAAATAATTAAATCAAATAAATTCCCATACATTTCGTTATAAGCTTCCGCAGCACTGAGACAACCAACTGCTTCATAGCCATTTTTATTCAGATACATACAGACAGTACGGTTTAAATCTTTTTCGTCCTCGACAACTAATATTTTAAACATAAGCATCACTCCTTGCTATTAGCATAACATAAAGATGTTTATGTTTTGTTAAAATTTCAGTGTTCATAAAAATTTTACAATTCTAGAAACGCTTGACAACTTGTATACGGTCTGAAAAATTTATGAAGAGTTTATTGACAGAATAGAAAAAATGTGATATAATAAAATATGAATCGCAAATGATGCGTGTCAATAATCTGAGTACGGAGGATAAAAATGAAACGATTAGTAACCAGAAGCGATTTTGACGGACTTGTCTGTGCAATGCTGCTGAAAGAGCTGAATATGATTGATGAAATTAAATTTGTACATCCGAAAGATGTGCAGGACGGAAAAATTGATTTGTCAGAAAATGATATTACTACTAACTTGCCGTTCGATAAAAGAGTCGGGCTTGCATTTGACCATCATGAAAGTGAACTGATTCGGAATAAAAAAGAAGAATATGAAGGAAAATATATCATTGACGGCGATGCAAAATCCGCTGCAAGAGTGGTTTATGATTACTACGGCGGAGCAAAAGTATTCACACAGGTGTCAGACGAAATTATGTGGGCAGTCGATAAAGGTGACAGTGCGGATTTCACAGAAGAAGAAATTTTACATCCTACTGGCTGGGTTTTGATGAATTTCCTCATGGATGCACGTACAGGCTTGGGAAGATTTCACAATTTCCGGATATCCAATTATGAATTGATGATGGAACTGATTACTTATTGTGTCAGCCATACGATTGATGAAGTTCTTTTATTGCCTGATGTGAAAGAACGTGTAGATTTATATTTTGAACAGCAGGAGCTTTTTAAAGCACAGCTGAATCGTATTGCTAAAATTGACGGAAAAGTAGCTGTAATTGACCTCAGAAATGAAGAAACCATTTATGCAGGCAACCGCTTTATGATATATGCAATGCACCCCGAAACAGAACTTTCTGTGCATGTCGCATGGGGCTTCCGGAAGCAAAATACTGCTGTCATGATTGGCAAATCCATTATTAACCGAAATTCTAAATTTAACATTGGTGAATTATGCTTATCCTATGGGGGTGGCGGTCATGCCAATGCTGGTACATGTCAGCTGGATAATGATAAAATTGATGCAGAACTTCCAGTGATTATTGATAAACTGAATGAAAGAATAAAGTAATTTATTGAATCGTCAAAACCGTTCGGAGCGTTTCCGGACGGTTTTTTTATATCGAAAACGATATTTTCTCAAAAAAGTATGTTTAATTTGCACAAACTTTTTCAACAAATACGGTACTTATCATGAATAAGAGGATTTGAAAAGTATTTTTTTCACTTTAAAAACAGCGATATATTTTTAAAAATTTAGTTTCTGTATAATTTACAAATTATATAACTAAATCTTTTGCACAGCACGAATTTTCTTTTCAAAACCTATTGACAAACGCTTTTAAATGTGATATACTTATTACAGTGAAAACAGAAAATACTTATTCACAATTTATTCACATTTTATTATTCAGGGGGAATTCATTATGAAGAATTTTAAGAAAACTGTCGCAGCTGTATTCGCTACTGCATGTGTTGCAGCCACAAGCGTTTCTGCTAATCTGTCCATTGCATCTTCCGCAGCTTCTAACTATTTATCTGATGGCTGGTATTATATCAAAAATGTCAACTCTCAGAAATATCTTGACGTTTCCGGAAAAAAAGATGCTAACGGTTCTAATGTAATTCAGTATCAGGGAACTGGCGGAGATAATCAGAAATGGTATGTCAAAAACCTTGGCAATAATGTTATCACACTTCAGAGCGGTCTCGGCAGTGGTCGTATGCTTGATGTCGAAAATGGCTATAATACTGACGGCGCAAATATCAGAATCTGGCAGTCTAATGGGGCAACTGCTCAGAAATTTAAAGTTGTGAAAAGTGCTTCCGGTGTTTACAGCCTGCTCACTGAAAACAGCAACGAAACAAAGGCTGTAGACGTTTACGGCTGGTCAAAAGATAACAGCGGTAATATTAACCAGTGGACTTATAACGGCCTTGCTTGTCAGCAGTTCAAATTTGAATCTACTTCTAAATCTTCCAGTTCCAGCAGTTCTTCCAGTAGTTCTTCCAGCAGTTCTTCAACAAGCGGAACAACTATTGAAGTGAAAAATGGTGGTACTTCTTTAGCGACTGCTATCAGTAAGGCAAAAGCTGGTACAACAATTGTTATCAATGGTACAGTAAAATCCGGTGCTGTAAAAGTGCCTGCTGGTGTCCATATTTCCGGTAAAAATAACGGTACAATTGATTTCTCTTCTACATCTGGTTCTAACGGCAGAGGGCTTTCTTTCTACGGAAACGGCAGTACTGTTCAAAACGTAACAATTAAAAATGCTTCCGATAATGGTATCTATATTGAAGGTTCTAATAATACATTCAAGTATGTTACTTGCACTTATAACCATGATGCTGGCTTCCAAGTAAGCAACGGCGGTTCTAATAATAAATTCTATAACTGCAACTCTAATCATAATTATGATGCTACCGGCGAAAATGCAGACGGCTATGCAAATAAACTGCACTCCGGTGTCGGCAATTACTACGAAAACTGCATTGCAGAATATAACAGCGATGACGGCTGGGATTGCTACGCTGCACACGGCGCAGTAACATTAGTAAATTGTCAGGCAAATTACAACGGCTACTGCAACGGCATTTATGGTGACGGCAATGGCTTCAAAATGGGCGGTGTGGATAATAAAACCCCCGGTGAAAAAGCACACCTTGACCCCTTGAATCACGTTCTGAAAGGCTGTACTGCAAAAGGTAATTACGCTTCCGGCTTCGACAGAAACAATCAGAACGGTGTCGTAACAATGGAAAAATGTGTTGCTGACGGTAATAAGAAAAATAATTACAACTGGCCTTTAAAGGGTAAACCTTCCGCTCTGGGCTATGAAGTCACTTTCGGAAAGGCAAAAATCATTAGCTGCACCTCTAAAAATGGTAAAAATAATATCACAGGTGCAACGCTTTCTGGTACGTGTACAGGATTTTAATCTCTGAATAAATCATCTACTTGAAAAACTGCTGTATCTTCGGATACGGCAGTTTTTTATATTTTTGAATTTTGAATAAGGTTGCATGGGGTAACTTAATTAGCATATGCTTATTATTAAATATCATGAAAATAGGCTTTTTTCACAATATATTGTCAGCAATAAATTTATTTTTGTTTCAGCTAACGAATACGTTTACAAATTGGTTTCTTTTCTTGACAACAGCTGAAAAATATGCTAGAATAATATCTGTAAGATATATCTGCTGTATTTGCTCAGTTTTTCAGACGAATTATGACTGCCGGAGCGAATGTTCCGGCTTTCATAATGCGGATAAATGAGTAAGCAGCAGGTTATTTTAAGAATAATAGTTAGTGAGAGCTTACTATTGAGCGAGGAGGTTTTATACATGCCGTTACAGAAAAAACGGCTTATCAGCGGTATAACAGCTATCATTTTCCTGATGATTTGGGTAGTGGTACTGCCTGTATCAGCTGCAAGTGCATATAGCAAAACTTGGGATTTGTATAAAGAATCTGGCGGAGCTTCTGCTACTTGGAACGATGTCGCTGCTGCAATGGATAAAGTGCTGATAGCTGCGGATGAAATGTATCAGGAAGGTGACGCTTCCGGTGCTTATGATGCGGTGAATGATGCTTATTATGGCTATTATGAAACAACAGGCTTTGAACGTGTTGCTATGGGCTATATTGCCGGAAGCCGTAAAACAGAAGTGGAATTGCAATTCAGCTCCTGTAAAAGCGTTGCAAAAAATGGTGGAACAGAAGATGCGTTTTTCACTGAACTAAGCAAATTGAGTGAAATGCTACATACAGATGCAAATAAGCTGGACGGTGTCAGTGATACTGGAGAAAGCGGTTTAGTCAAATCCGGTCAGGCTTCTGATGCAGAATTAGTTGAAACACAGGCGCAAAATGTTGAAACTGCTCAACCTGATGAAGGGAAGGAAGCCACACAGCCTGTCACAACTTCTGCAAATGCAGTAAGCGTTGGCGGCGGTGGCGGGGGAATGGTTACATTTCTCGCATGTTTCGGAATCATTCTCCGTGAAGGGCTGGAAGCCATTCTGGTTGTAGGCGCAATTATTGCCTATCTTGTCAAATCTGGCAATAAAGATAAGCTGAAAGTCGTTTATACCGGCAGTGTGCTGGCAATTGTTGCAAGCTTTGTATGTGCTTGGCTTTTAAATCTCCTGAAACTGGCAAACAGCGCAAATCAGGAAATTATAGAAGGCATTACAGCTTTAATTGCAGTATTGGTATTATTTTATGTCAGCAACTGGATGGTATCTAAGGCAGAATCAGAAGCTTGGACAAAATACATTGATGAACAAGTGAAAGTTTCTGCTGAAACGGGAAGTTTATTTACATTAGGATTCACAGCCTTTTTAGCAGTTTTCCGTGAAGGCGCAGAAGTGATTTTATTCTATCAGCCACTGCTTGCTGATAAAAGCAGTATCAGCTGGGTATGGGCAGGTTTTGGAGTTGGCTGTATTGTACTGATATTTGTCTTTTTAGCGATTCGGTTCTTAAGTGTGAAACTTCCAATTCGTCCGTTCTTCCTTGGAACGAGCATTTTAATGTTTGTGATGTCGATTTCATTCTTAGGTTCAGGCGTGAAAGAGCTGATTGAAGGTGATGTCATTTCGATGACTTCACCAGCATGGCTTGCTACTTTAATTCCGACAAATAATGTTTTAGATGTATTGGGGATTTATCCATGTTTTGAAACGCTTGTACCGCAGATGATTTTAATTTTCATTACACTGATGATTTTTGTCATGCAGAAATGGAAATCCAAAAATAAAAATGAAGCTGGTATATTAGCCATTGTACTTGGTGGATTGGGTATGCATAAATTTTATCTTGGAAAATATGGACAGGGGTTAATTTATGCGGCTTGTTGCTGGTCATTCATTCCGGCACTGATTGGCATTGCAGAAGGGATTCACTTCTTAACAGAATCACAGGAACAGTTTGAAGAAGAACTTTCTCCGAAGTCCAAAGCCAAAAAAGCTGTTTCCAAAGTATAAGCTTTACATTCCTGATAGTTCAGGTAATATAAAGAAAATTTTCAAATTTATTGTTAATCGATGGAGGTTATCTATTATGACAAAGAAATTGATTGGTATTGCAGTGATTGCATCTATGGCATTATCTTTAGTTGCTTGCGGTGAAAATACAGATTCTTCCAGCACAGCGGAAGTAAATGATACACCTGCAACATCTGCTGCTGATTCTTCCAGTGCAGATTCTTCTTCTGAAGCAGATGCAGAAGTAACTACTGCGGAAGAAGCTGATGCAGAAGTAAAGAGTGATGCTGCTGTTGCACCCGATGAAGCAGCAGGCTTTACAGAAATTCCGATTTTTGAAGGTGAAGAAGTTGGCTTCCTGAGTGTAAATGCTGTATATTTCCAGCCTGTTCCAATGTCTGGCGGTAATGAAAGCATTGAAGGTTTTGACATGCATCTGGAAGCAGATATTTCTGCTTTGCAGAATGACCTTGGATTTGGTGTAGGTGACTGGGTGCCTTATCTGACAGTAGATTATAAAATCACTGGTTCTGACGGCAATGTAGCAGCAGAAGGCACATTCATGGAAATGAGTGCATCTGATGGCCCGCACTACGGTGCAAATATTGCTTTACCGAATGCAGACACTTACACACTGGAATTCACAATTCACAGTCCTGAAGAAAACGGCTATTTACTGCATGTCGATGCTGAAACAGGCCCTGGCGGTTCTTTCGACAAGTATTTTGCTGACGGTAATCTGACTGTTACGTATGAAGGCTGGGAATATCTCCCACAGGAATGGTAATTTTTACCTGTAATATCAAGACAAACAATGCTCTATGCTTTGCATGGAGCAATTGTTTGCTTATATCTTTTAAAATTTAAAATCAGGAGGGAAATTCTGTGCTGAAATATTTCGTTGATACAACGGAAGCTCTGTTATCTATGGCATTGTTGACAGGGCTGTTATGGTTCTATGCAAGTGCATTCTGCGGAAAAAAAGGTGCAGTCTGTACAACAATTGCTTTTCTTTCAGGGCTTGCAGGAGCTGGTGTGATGGCATGGCTGAAAAATACCACAAAACTTATTGATACTTCTGTATGGACATTACGATTATTTACGATTTCATTGATTACACTGCTGTTATTTTTTATTTTTTCGGCATTGCACCAGAAAATAACAAAAATCAGTGAATGGGTTATTTCCATCTTATCCGGCATCATGATTCTGATTGCAGAAGTTTATGCACTTCCAGATGTATGTGCATATCCCTATAATATTTTATTAGTTGAAAAATCTGTATTATCAACTGCATTTATTTTCAAATCCATTGGGATTTTATTTGGATTTCTGTTAATTTTTCTTGCTGGGCTTTCCGCTGGGAAAGGCTTACAGCGTCTGGAGCATAAACAAGCACTGCTGATATTAAATTTCGCATTAACCGTCAACGCTTTCAGACAAATCACAATGTGTCTGAGAATTATGCTGACAAAACATATGATTCAAAATCATACATTATTTGGCGATGTATCTTTTTTTAAGATTGCACAATTTTCTTCCAATCATGAAAATTGGTTTGTATACGGCACACTATTGATAACATTATTGATTCCCATTATATTATTTATGAAAAGTATGCATGTCAATGAACCTTACAGAACTCCCGCAGAACATAGAAAAATTCGTAAAAAATGGCTGGTTACAAGACGCTGGGCAGGATTTTTCAGCGCATGTCTGGTATTGTCTGTATTAAACATTACTGTCATAAAAGCCGCTGCAAACAAAGAAGTAGAACTTTCTCCAGTGGAAGATGCGCCTGTCATTGACGGAAATGTCTGTGTTTCATTTGAACAGGTGGAAGACGGTCATCTGCACAGATTCGCCTATACAACTGAAAATAATATTGCCATTCGTTTTATTGTCATTAAAAAGCCAAATTCTTCTTCTTATGGTATCGGCTTGGATGCCTGTGACATTTGCGGTGAAACAGGTTACTACGAAAAAGACGGTCAAGTTGTCTGCAATCTTTGCGATGTTGTGATGAATATTAACACTATCGGCTTTAAAGGCGGTTGCAATCCGATTGTTATCCCATATTCCATTGAAAATGGTAAGATTTTAGTACCTGTTGACGGACTTGTCGAATTTGAAAAAGAATTCAAGTAAGAGAGGCGAAAATTTATGTTTTTCAGAATGATAAAAGGCGCATTGCTCAGACAATGGAAAAAAATGCTGATGATTGCCTTTACCATTGCACTAGGCGCATCTCTTGCTGCTGCAATGTTAAGTGTCATGTTTGACGTGGGCGATAAAGTCAATCAGGAATTAAAAACTTACGGTGCGAATATTACCGTTGTACCAAAGGCAGCTTCTGTTTTAAACGAACTTTATGAAGTGGAAGGCGGCGAAAGTGCTGGTGTTTATCTGCGTGAAGACGAACTTGGCAAGATTAAAACAATTTTCTGGGCATTTAATATCGTGGATTATGCACCATTTGTAACAGTTTCTGGAACGTTGGATGATGGCTCTGAAATTCGTGTAGTTGGTAGCTGGTTTCACCATCATATGGAATTGCCTACTGGTGAACAGCTGGACGCTGGCATTGCAAGTCTCCGAAGCTGGTGGGAACTGGAGGCCGGAAGCTGGCTGGATGAACAATCGAATCAAAATACAGATATTGCAATGATTGGAACGGCTTTAGCACAAAAAACAGGTGTTTCAGTAGGAGACACCCTTCATGTGAAAGGCTCTGCTGGTGAGAAAGATTTTCAAATCATTGGTATCTTTGATGCCGGTGGGGAAGAAGATGACCAGTTATTCACCCCTTTAAACACGGCACAGGCTTTAGCAGATTTGGACGGCTGTATTGATAGTATTGAAGTCAGTGCTTTAACAACACCAGATAATGAATTAGCAGAAAGAGCTGCAAAAAATCCAGCTTCTTTAACTGTTGCACAATATGAAATCTGGTATTGTACCGCTTATGCAAGTTCTATTTGCTATCAGATTCAGGAAGTTATTACAGATTCTGTTGCTTCTCCGGTTCGTCAGGTAGCAGATTCAGAAGGGGCAATTTTAGAGAAAACACAGCTTTTAATGCTGTTAATCACAGTACTTAGCTTAATTGGTGCAGCTTTAGGCATTTGCAATCTGGTGACGGCGAGTGTGATGGAACGAAGCAGTGAAATCGGTTTAATGAAAGCCATTGGCGCACAAAACAGCGCAATTTCCGGAGTTGTTTTAACAGAAATCTTCATTACAGCAATTTTTGGTGGAATTATTGGATTTTTCGCTGGATTTGGTTTTGCACAAATCATTGGACACAGTGTATTTGGGTCAGCGATTTCCATGAGTCCGGTTGTCATTCCAATTACAGCAATTTTAGTTATTTTGGTAACACTTGCCGGAAGCATTCCAGCAATCAGAATGTTGTTAAGACTCAGACCGGCAGAAGTACTGCATGGCGGTCACTAAAGAAAGGAGCTTCTGTTATGAAAAAAAGACAAATGTATTTCCGTATGATTACAGCTTCTTTAATGCGCCGCCGTTCCAGAATGTTAGTTGCTTTACTTTCCATTGCAATCGGGGCAACTGTACTTTCTGGACTAGTTACAATTTACTATGATGTTCCTCGTCAGATGGGCGCACAGTTCCGGAATTACGGAGCAAATTTAATTTTTACGGCGGCAGAGGAAGAAATGTTCCTTGAAGATGTACAGCAGGGAATTTCCTGTATCATTCCTGAAAATCTTGTCGGAGCTGCGCCGTTTCGTTATGAAAATGTCCGGATTCATGAAAGCCCTGTTGTTGCTGCCGGAACAGATTTAACCGGCATACAGTCTACAAGTCCTTATTGGAAAGTAGAAGGCACATATCCTTCTTCAGAAGGAGAAATTTTAATTGGTGCAAATATTGCAGATACATTCAGACTGAAACAGGGCGAAATGATTGAAGTCAGCTATACACCTGAAGAAGCTTCCAAAGGTGAGGAAGTTGTTACAGATAATATACAGGAATTTCAAATTACAGGCATTTTAGACACAGGCGGTTCAGAAGAAGATTATGTATATCTTTCCTTAGAAGATTTAGAAAATTTAACACAGAAAAAAGGTCATATTGATGTTGCAGAATTAAGTATTTCAGCCAATTCTGACGAATTATCTGCTTATGCTGAAAAAATCAGCGATACTGTTCCGGCTGTGAATGCAAGGCTTGTGAAACGTGTCACTGCTTCTGAAACGACTGTTTTAACAAAATTGCAGGCGTTAGTATTGCTGGTAACAATTGTTGTATTAGCTTTAACAATGATTTGCGTAGCAACGACAATGACAGCGGTCGTAACGGAACGAAGAAAAGAAATCGGCTTGAGAAAAGCAATCGGGGCTTCTGACAGCAGTATCATTACAGAATTTCTTGGAGAAAGTTTGATGTTAGGACTATTTGGCGGAATATTAGGTTCTGTGCTGGGTTTTGTCTTTGCACAGCAAGTCAGCGTTCATGTATTCAGCAGTTCAATTGTATTTAAATTCTGGATTGTACCGATTACAATTTTTGTTTCAATTTTAGTCACAGGGCTTTCAAGTTTAATGCCAATCCGGAGTGCAACAGATGTTGACCCTGCTTTAGTACTCAAAGGCGAATAAGAGAGGTGTATTTTCATGAGTTTACTGGAATTAAAAAATGTCTATAAAATTTACGGCGAATTACATGCATTGGATAACGTCAGCCTGAAAGTCGAAAAAGGGGAATGGGTTTCCATTATGGGGCCTTCCGGTTCTGGGAAAAGTACAATGATGAATATTATTGGCTGTATGGATAAGCCAAGCAAAGGGGCTGTACTTCTTGACGGAGTGGATATTTCTAAAGAAAATGCGAAAAATTTAACAACTGTCAGAAGGGATAAAATCGGTTTGATTTTCCAGCAGTTTCATCTGGTAAATTATTTAACCGCTGTGGAAAATGTCATGCTTGCACAGTATTATCACAGTCTTCCTGACGAAAAAGAAGCTCTTGAAGCACTTGACCGTGTGGGACTTGCGGACAGAGCCAAGCATTTGCCAAGTCAGCTTTCTGGCGGTGAACAGCAAAGAGTTTGTGTGGCAAGGGCTTTAATTAACTATCCGGAAATTATTTTAGCAGATGAGCCTACCGGAAATCTAGATGAAGCCAATGAAGAAATTGTAGTTGATTTGTTTCATAAGCTTCATGATGAAGGAACAACTTTAATTGTTGTCACACATGACCCCGAAGTTGCAGAAGTGGCACAAAGAACAATTGTGCTGAGAAACGGAAAAGTCGCTAAAGAAGTGATTAACCAGCATTTTACAGGAAAAATTCATTTCAGTGAAGATGGTACGCATGTAACAAAAACTGACTTGAAATCAGAAGAAGAAATTCAAGCGGAGGAATTATCTCATGAATAAGAAAATTTTGTTTATAGCATTATCTGCTTTCATGCTGACCAGCTTTACTGCCTGCGGAAGCAAAACTTATGCAGATGGTGTCTACACGGCACAAAGTCAGGAATATAGCAACGATGATTCCGGAGATGCTGCCGGAAATGGCTATGGAGTTGTAACAATTACTATTCAGGACGGTGTTATCTCAGATTGTAAGTTTGAAACTTATGAACTTGATGGCACACTGAAAGATGAGAACTACGGCAAGGAAAACGGCGAAATTGCAAATAAAGATTTCTATAATAAAGCGCAAAAAGCCCGTGCTGCCTGCGATAATTATGCAAAACAGCTCTCTGCTAAAAAAGATATGAAAGAAGTAGACGCTATCAGCGGTGCAACCATCAATTATAATGAATTCAAAGAAGCTGTTGCAGAAGCCTTGAAACAGGCAGAACAGTCATGAAACTGCATATTTTAAGTGATATATTGATACTTTCAGCCGTTTTTGGAATTCCGTTCATGACTTCTGATTCTGCAAAGGCAATGTTCAGCAGTCAGCCTGACAGTATTTCAAGTGCTTCTGTTACTGTGGAAAAACCTTCCGGAAATTATCTGGTATTGATGAATTTAAATAAGCACACAGATGCAGAAGCACTTGCTGTATGGGAAACTTTCTTTCAAGGCGGAGAAATTGATTTGTTATTTGAAGATATTACCTGTGTTACAGCGAAAAATGATATTTCTGCACGGACATTAGCTGAAAATTACCGTTCTCGTTTGCCGGAAAATCAATGCATTCTCAAAACAGAAGATGTGATTTTAATGCTTTCCAAAGCAGAATATTACAATTTTGATGTGATTGTTATTTCTCAGGAGATTGCAGAAATTTATCATGCAGACACAATATATCATTATCCTGATATTAAAGTCATTTCAGTACAAGGAGAGACATCATGAGAAAATGGAATGCTTTGTTAAGTATGGGAATTTTAGTATTATTTCTCATACATGCGATTGCAGGAGGCTTTCAGCTTGCAGGAATATTTTCAGGGGGTTCTGTGCTGATGCAGGGAATGGCTTGGCTGATGCTGATACTGATTGTTCTGCATATGATGATTGGATTCAAATTGACAGCAGATACTTGTAAAACTTGCAAAGAATCGGGCATTTCTTATTTTAAAGAAAATAAACTGTTTTGGATAAGACGCATCAGCGGTTTTGCAGTGATGTTGTTTATTCTTTGTCATGTTTTTATTTTTGTTGGAAAAAATAAAAATCATATTTACCGTCTGAATCAGTTTGGAACAATACAGCTGATTTCACAGATATTATTAGTAATTTCTATTGCAGTGCATGTTTTGACAAATATTAAACCGCTGATGATTGCCGCAGGTGTACGGGGCTATCAGGATATTTTAACAGATATTTTATGTATTTTGTCCTTTATTCTGCTATTTGCCGGAATCATGTTTGGTATTTACTATTTAAGATGGACAATAATCGGAGGAATTTCATGAGTAAAGTTCATATTATTGGTGCAGGACTTGCAGGACTTTCGGCAGCGGTAACACTTGCAGAACAGGGGATTGCTTCTAATTTAATTTCTTTACAGCCCTCAGAACGGGCGCAGTCCGTCTTAGCGGAAGGCGGTATCAATGCGGCATTGAATACAATGGGGGAACAAGATGCTGTTTCTTATCATTATGAAGATACCCTCAAAGGCGGTGTATATCTCGCTGACCCGAATGCTGTTGCAAATTTAACAAGTCATGCACCTGAAATTGTTCGCTGGCTGGAACGGCTTGGCGTTCCGTTCAATATGTCTGAATCTGATATTATGTTAAGAAATTTCGGCGGTCAGAAAAAAAAACGTACTGCCTACGCAAGAAGCAGTACTGGAAAAATAATTATGACGGCTGTTATTGATGAAGTACGAAAATTTGAAGTTTCCGGTTTAATTCAAAGATTTCCACATCATGCATTTGTCAAGCTTCTTTTAAAAAATCAAGCCTGTCAAGGGGTACAGATTCAAGACCGATATACAGGAAAAATTGCTGATTTATACGGCACAGTGCTATTGTGTACAGGTGGTTTAAATGGAGTATTTCCCTCTATGACAACCGGCACGACACAAAATACCGGAGAGGTAACAGCAAAAATCTTTTCACAAGGTGTTGTTTTGGGCAATCTTGAAATGCTGCAATATCATCCCACAACAATCGGCATTTCTGGAAAACGTTGTTTAATTACAGAAGCTGCCAGAGGAGAAGGGGGAAGGCTTTATATTTTAAGAAACGGTCAGAAATATTATTTCATGGAAGAAAAATATCCTGAATTAAAAAATTTAATGCCCCGTGATGTCGTTGCAAGGGAAATGTTCTTCATTCGGAGAGAACTTGGCGGTTCTGTTTACTTAGATATGACGGAACTTTCTGAAACTGTCTGGAAAAACAGACTTTCAGATTTAAGAGAAGAAATCATACATTATTTAGCGATTGACCCCCAAAAAAAGCCCGTCCCTGTCAAAGAAGGCATTCATTATTTTATGGGCGGTATTGATACAGATGAATTCCACAGAACTAATCTGAAAAATTTATACGCTGCCGGTGAATGTACTTGTCAATACCACGGTGCAAACCGTTTAGGTGGAAATTCCATGCTTGGTGCATTATACGGCGGTAAAAAATCTGCTGAAACAATTATGCAGGAACTTCCTGACATGCCTGATTCTGCAATGACATTCCGGACAAGTGCTGCTTTGCCGGAAGCTTCTTCCGGTATCATTTATCAGATTAGCGAAATTTTATTAACTGGTCTTGGCATTGTCCGGAATGCGGAAACTTTAACAAATGCTTTGAATTCGCTTTCTGAATTGAAACCGCAGAATCTTTCTGAACAAAATCGCTTAAAACTTGCAGAAGCAATGTTGTTATCCGCTTTAGAACGAAAAGAAAGCAGGGGAGCGCATTATCGTGAAGATTACCCCCAGAAAAATGAAGCCTTCCGGAAAACAACGCTTGCTTCCATGCAGGAAAATCAAGTAAAAATTTCATTTCGGAATATCCCAGAAAGGAGAATTTCTCATGATACAAATACAATTTCAAATTCTCCGGCGTGATTCTTCTGAAAGTCAACCCTATTGGCAGAAATTTTCTTTTAAAACCGAAAATCAAACCATGACCGTTGCAACGGCTTTAACAGAATTGAACCGGACATTGGAAAAGCCTGTCAAATGGGAGTGTAGCTGTTTACAGAAAAAATGCGGTGCTTGTGCTATGCGAATCAATCAAAAACCTCGCCTTGCTTGTGATGCTGTTTTAACTGAATTTTCAAAATCTGGAAAAATTATATTAGAACCCCTTAAAAAATTCCCAGTTATTGCAGATTTAATCATCGACAGAAGCATTTTATTTGAAAATCTTAAAACATTGAAACTTTGGTTTGAAGAAGATGCCAAAACATACGGTTCAGAAACTGCTTATGAAGCATCAAGATGTCTCCAATGTGGCTGCTGTCTTGAAGTCTGTCCTAATTTTTCAGCAGAATCAAAATTTTTAGGCATGTCTTCTGCTGTGCCGGTTGCAAGGCTTTTCACTAATCTGCCAGATGTACAGAAACAAGAATTATTTCAAGCTTACCGAAACCATATTTATGAAGGGTGCGGAAAATCTTTCGCTTGCCGGAATATTTGCCCCGCTGGAATTGCAATCGAAAAATTACTGGTCAATTCCAATGCTGTTGCTATCTGGAAACGGAAACCTAAACAATATGAAAAATAAAATTTTATCTGTATTAACTGTTTTGTGTATCATATTGACAGGATGCAGTCAAAAACATTATGCTGTCAGGCAGGATTTAAGCATTATATTTAGAAATTCCGATGCAGTCATTGCTTCTATCCGTGAATCGCTCCGGAAACATGACAGCAAAATTACAGTCAGTTATACATCTCATCAGGATAATATGCAGGATATTGGACTATTAGTTCGTGAACTGATGCAGTATGCTGTTGCAGAAACGGAAAACCCTGTGGAAGGAGATTATATTTCTTATCAGTACGGCGGATATACAATGAATTATCGTTATGAAATGCAAAATCAGATTTATCATTATGAAATCGATATTATACCAGAATATTATACAACATTGGAACAGGAACAGAAGGTTTCCCAGAAAGTTGCTGAAATTCTGGACAGTTTTCATTTTTCCAAAAATACTTCAGAAAAAGAAAAAATTAAAAAAATTCATGATTATATCTGTGAACATGTCCGTTATGATGTTATTCATCAGAAAAATCAATATTATCATTTGAAAGTTACTGCTTACAGTGCTTTGCTTTATGGTCAGGCAGTTTGTCAAGGTTACGCAGTGGCAATGTACCGCCTGTTAAGGGAAGCAGGCATTGAAGCCAGAATTATTACAGGAATGGCGCAGAAGCCTGACGGCACACAGGAATTTCATGCTTGGAATTTAGTTAAAATCGATGAATTATGGTATCATTTAGATGCAACATGGGACGAAGAAACAAATTCATTTGACTATTTTCTGAAATGTGATGCTTCCATGACGACACATACCCGTGATGCAGTGTTTTGTACAGAAGAATTTTATCAGGCTTACCCTATGGCACAGCAGGATTATTTATTTTGAAAGGATACAGATTTATGAAGAAAACAAGATTGATATTAGATATGGCTGTCATGTTGTGCAGTGCCGTGCTTTGTTTTGGAACGAAACTGTTGTTTCATGCCTGCCCGCAAAAAGAAGACGGAAGCTGGATGTCCTGCCACTGGGCAGAACAGGCAGTATTTGGAATTGGAATTGTCATGTTGCTTTTAAGCATTCTCATGACATTCTGTTTCAAAGACGAACGTACAAAATCCGGCATTGCTGTTAGTATTGCCGTAATTTCAGCATTTAGTGCAATGCTACCCAATCACTTAATTAAACTTTGTATGATGGCGAATATGCGGTGTCATTCTGTCATGAAACCGGCAGTGCTGATAATCAGTATTGTGCTATTGTTTCTTTCAGTTGCAAGCTTGATTCTGCACAGAAAAGAGGGGAGAGCATGAAACTTTTTCAGTCTTTCGCCTTTCGGAATTTGAAAGGAAAACCTGTCAGAACAATGATTTTAATCATACTGACAGCGTTATTGTCTTTCACAATATTCAGCGGAACGCTTATGATTACCAGTCTGAAAACCGGACTACATTCTCTTGAGTCCAGACTTGGCGCAGATATTATGGTTGTACCCTATGAAGCAACTACAAAATTAAATCTTGAAAATATTGTATTGCAGGGAAATACAGGTTATTTTTACATGGATACTGCACGTTTTGAACAGATTGCAGACAGGGAGGGCATTGGTGATATTTCAGCCCAGTTGTTTTTAGCTTCTGCAAGTTCAAGCTGTTGTTCTTTGTCCGTGCAAATTATTGGATTTGACCCTGAAACAGATTTTACTGTTTCGCCTTGGATTCAGAAAAGCTACGGAAAAGAACTCCAGAAACTAGATGTCGTTGTTGGTAATGATTTAAATGCTTTTGTTGGTGACAGCATTCAATTTTACGGAACACAATGTCATGTTGCTGCAAAGCTTGCAAAAACAGGAACAAATTTTGATACAGCCGTTTTCACTAATAAAGAAACCATTCAGGAACTAATTCAATCATCTTTGAATTTGCATATGAATACATTTAAAAATATTAACCCCGACAAAGTTGTTTCCTGTGTGCTGATTAACGTTGCAGAAGGCTATACCACTGAAGAAGTTGTCAATGATATTAACCTGCATGTCAAAAAAGTAAAGGCCATTCAGACAAAAGAAATGATTTCAGGCATTTCAGACAGTCTTTCCGGTGTTTCTGATGTAATTGGTATTATGATAGGCATTATCTGGATATTAGGCATGGTTATTTTGCTGTTGGCATTTACCATGAGCATTCACGAACGAAAAAAAGAATTTGCAATATTAAGAGTTATTGGCGCATCTCAAAAAAAATTAGCCGGAATTGTCATGCAGGAAGCTTTATTAACAGGACTTTCAGGAAGTATTTTAGGAATTTGCTTTGGTCTGCTTATCATAATACCGTTTCAGCAGCTGATTGAAGAACAGCTTGCTTTACCGTTTCTGCTTCCAAGTGCGTGGCCAGTCTATCTATTAGGCAGTTTGCTTGTTTCCGTCCTGACAGGAATGCTTTCTGCCAGTATTTCAGCTTATAAAATCAGTCAGATAGATACTGCTTTGATTTTGAGAGGGGAGAATTAACATGATTTTAAAAGCACAGAAAATTAAAAAAGATTTCCTCCGTGAAACGAAAAATTCCAATTGCTTCACAGCTGTGCAGGAAACAGATTTCACATTGCAAAGCCAGACACTTACTGTATTGACAGGACGTTCCGGAAGCGGTAAAAGTACGCTTTTAAACATGTTAGCAGGGTTAATGCACCCTGATTCCGGTAAAGTGTTTTTAGATGAAACAGATTTATATGCACTTTCAGATAAAGAGCTTTCTAAACTGAGAAATCAGTATATTGGCATCATTCCGCAAGGGCAGACAGCTTTACAAAGTTTTACAGTTATGCAAAATATTTGTCTGCCGTATACGCTTTATGGAGAAAAAGCCCCTGAACAGGAAGCTTTCCACCTGATGGAACTGCTGGATATTTTAAATTTAAAAAATACCATGCCTTCTGAACTTTCCGGAGGAGAACTGCGCCGAATGGCAATTGCAAGGGCAGTTATCAGAAAACCTCAGATTTTGCTTGCAGATGAGCCTACTGGAGATTTAGACGATGAAAATACAAGAATCGTTTTTGAATTTCTTCAGAAACAAGCCAAAAATGGTACAGCTGTACTTGTTGTAACACATGAAACCGAAGCTAGACATTATGCAGATATTTTTTGCAAGATGCAAGCCGGTATATTGTCAACAGAAGCATAAAAAACAGAGGAGCTTAAACGCTCCTCTGTTTCAGTTTTTTCATGCTTTCAATTATTCAAAATCGGCAAAATCTTTAATCAGACCGACAATATATTTCAGAACTGCGCCGGATTCTGTTGTTTCTGGCTTATTATTCTTATTGAAGTCAACATTGACAAGTGCCTGACCGTCCAGAATTTCTTTTCCTAAGATGGCTTTGTTAATTGTGATAACGTCCAGAATATCCACTTCACCATTCAGGTCAGCATCTCCCGGCAGTCCAGCAGTTGTACCTGATTCAGAAGGTGTGGTTTCTTCTGTTGTTTCTTCTTCGTTGTTATCGTATTCATAAACCAGCTTGATGGTATTGTAAGTAACGTCAGCACCTTCGGGATATGTCCACCAGTTCGGCTGAATTTCAGCGTACTCGTCCAGTGTTGCGCCCTTTACTTCAACGCCCTTTTCATCGACAACAATTGTAAATTTGTCATTAAATTTCACAATATTATCATTTGTGCCTGCTTCAAAAGGAATGGCTTTACTGCCCCATACAGCAGTTGTTTCACCTTCCGGCACAACCTGATTGAAGCATAATCCGCCACCGCCTAAAGCTCCGGCAGTTACATTGAATACAATTTCTTTCAGATGTTCTTTGTCACCAAGCGGAAGCATTGGAAAATCATTTGCAGAAAGTTCCAAATCGGCATAGTTATAAACAACTTCCTTTGTAGTAATATCCGGTTCTTCTGTTACTTCCGCATCGGATTTTTTATCACTGATGACAATCTGTGCAACAGAAAGAGCAGGGAGTGTTACTGTTAAAGTATTGCCGGAAAGGTCATTCTGTACATCAATTACTTTAATTTCGCTGGAATCCTGTGTAATCGCATAAACAACTGCACTTTGATAATTTGTGTCAGAACCTGTCAGATTGATGACAGCATTTTCTTCAGAAGCAGAATCTTTATTGGAAAGTGTCATAGTAACAACAGAATCATCTGTGCCGTTGATAGAAGCGAAAGCAGCTGCTTTAGAAAGGTCATCTGTTTTTGCAGAAACCAGTGTGTCGCCAAATGCTGCACCCTTACCGTCATAATTTGTGTACAGATTGATTGCAGATTCTACATAGGGGCATTCCGGAAGTGTTCCCCAGTAAGTAGCAAAATAAACTTCATTTAAAGCAAATGCACCTAATGCTTCTGCTTCTGCAATGGCTGTGATAACAGATTTACCAGTTGTTTTTTCATTGGAAATATTGCCGAGATTATATTCTGAAACAGCAAGTTTTGTACCAGGGTAATATTTGTCAATCGATTCTTGCATTCTGGTCAGGAATGGGAAGTAGCTCTTGCCCCAAGGCATTAACCAGCTGTTTTCTTCATATTCAGGGTCATAAAGGCTTCTTGCTGCCTGCAAAATATCTTCATTGGAATTCAAGCCCTGTGAATAATAATGTACATCAAAGACATCAATTAAACGCTTACCATTTTCTTCTTCTGCCTTTTTCATCTGGTCAAGATAGTAATCCATGTACCAAGTATAATTTGCTTTCACAGCCTGCCAGTCAGGGTCTTTGAAGGTTTCGCCTTCACCAATCTGCATACAAGGAAGCATCCCCCAGAATGCAGGTCCAAATACTTCTGCTTTCGGGTCAATCTCTTTTACAACGCTTGCCAGTTCAATTGATTTGGAAACTAATTCCTGATTGGTTACTTCATCACCGTGCATTCTTGAATGTGTATCGTTCCAGAGTACCGGCTCATTATCAAGGCTGTAAGCTTGAATTCCTTCTTTTGTAGAAGCATCACCTAACGTTTTTACAATATAGTTTACATATTCGTCCATATAAACTACATTGTCTGTTGTATCCGGTTCGAGAGAAAGTTCACCGTCTTTGCGAAATTTGACTTCATTCCATCTTGCAGAAGGAGCAGCTTCTGCTTCTGTGACTTCGCCTTTCTTATCTGCTGAAACATAGCCAGCCATTTGGAGTGTTGTCATTTTATAAGGAATGTCGTATTCATTCACACGCTTGGAAAGATTTCTTGGCGCATAGCCTGCACCGTCTGTGATATCGCCAATATTGGTATCAGAACTGTGCATCCAGTCAGCACCTGCATTAGACCAGTTTGTTTCCCAGTTATAACCTGTGTAGCGGTTACCGCCCTGACGAACAGCATTCACTTTCACGTTTTCTAAATTTGCGCCGTTGCCGTACTCGTTGACACCGTAAATATAAGGACTGATTGCTTTTCTGTCTTTGGAAGTATCTACAGTTACAGTCATCTGATAAGCACCTTCTGCCTGTGCTGCCGGTGCAAAGCTAACAGCTGTTGATGTCAGCAGTAATCCAGCTAAGGCTGCTGCAAACATACGATTTGTTTTTTTCATAATAAAAATTCCTCCTTCATAATATAAAAACAGCTTATTCCGTTTCAGAACGGAATGCTCCTTTTGACCAAGTATCCACATTGGGTTCACAGTTAGAAATATAACCAATCATAGCTTGTGCTAATATTAAAATTGTCGTTAATGGTACAGAATGTACATAACCGTAAGTATTCATCACTTTTCCGCCGACATCTGCTTTCAGCTCCCAAATAATGCCTAAATGAATGCAGTCCGTTACAATTTGCCGGACACGCTGTTCCGGAATATGCAAATGTTCTGAAAAGCTTTTCATTGTAAGAATATAATTTCTTGGAAGTGCTTCGGAAAATACCAGCAGTCTGACGGCTTCTTCATCTGACAACAGACGGAACAAAGACAGCATTCTGTCAGAAATCTGCACATATGTACCTATGCCATGTTCGGGAATTTTCGCAAAAGTGAAAAATTGCATATCCGGATTCAGACGCATCAGACCAATTGCAGAATCAGCTCTTAGTTGTGCATATGTTTCCCATTTCAAATGTTCGGGGAATTGCACTTGATGAGGGGGAATATTTTTATCATAGGCGCACAAAAGTCTGTAAAGTGCTTCTATGACCTGTTCTGTGCGTTCCAATTCATCTAATGCACTGATTTTCCGGATATACTCTTTGAGGTAATCAGGTTCTGGCTCTTCTTCTTTGATGCCAAACAGCACATCAAGTGAAATGTGCAGAATATCGGCAATTTGAGGGAGCAGTGTACCGTCTGGGAAAGAGCCGTTTTCCCATTTAGAGACTGCTTGCGGTGTCACATTCAGCTGTACCGCCAGTTCTTCCTGTTTTAATCCGGCACGTTTGCGGTAATATGCCAGACGGGAAGAGAACACTGTTTTTTTCATTTGACCCTCCTGATTGTTTCGTTGTATTTATTATAGCATATCTCAAGTTGAATTGCAAGCGAATGAAACTATAATAATTCAACTTTAAGTTGTGCAAACGTTTAAAATCAACTAAAAACAGCGTGAGAACAAATCTCACGCTGTTTAGAGCTATAAAACTTTTTAATGAAGTTCTCCATGTGTTTCATAAGAAGCAGTACGGCTGATTTTATTTTGTTCATCTACAAAGACGACTTTGGGGTGATGAGCAGCAGCTTCTTCCGGTGTCATGGAAGCATAGGACATAATAATGACGAAATCTCCTGTTTGACCAGCTCTTGCAGCTGCGCCGTTCAGACAAATCATACCACTGTCAGGTTCGCCAGCAATGACATAAGTTTCAATTCGGCTTCCGTTATTGACATTGACAATATGCACATGCTCGTATTCTAAAAGGCCAGCGGCTTTCATCAAGGTTTCATCGATGGTAATACTACCGACATAGTTTAATTCCGCCTGTGTGATGACAGCACGATGTATTTTGCTTTTGAGGATTGATAATTCCATAAATTGTGTGAATCCTCCTTATATGACATCTTCTGTAAAGAAATTATCTATCAGTCTTGTTCTGCCAATATAAACAGCCATTGCGCAAAGTGCCGGCCGGTCAAGCACAGAGATTTGCTGCATGGTGGTTAAATCAACGATTTTGACATAATCTATTTTTGCAAGAGGTTCTGCAGAAATATGCTGTTTCATTGCATCTAAAATAACAGCACAGTCTTTCTGACCATTTTTGACCATTTCTGCTCCAAGCCTGATTGCCTGTGAAAGGACAAGAGCTGCTTTGCGTTCTGTATCATTTAAGTAAGTATTGCGGGAACTTTTTGCAAGTCCATCTGCTTCACGAATGATAGGACAACCTATAATTTCAATGTCGAAATTCAAGTCATCTACCATATGTTTTATGACAGCAAGCTGTTGTGCATCTTTTTTGCCGAAGTATGCACGGTCAGGCTGTACGATGTGAAACAGCTTTGAAACTACAGTGCAGACACCTCTGAAATGGACTGGTCTGCTCAGTCCGCAAAGTTCTTCTGTTAATATGGTCATATCTACAAAAGAAGAAAAGCCTTCATGATACATTTCAGAAGGGTCTGGATGAAAAATTAAATCTCCTCCATGTGCTTCTACAAGTGCAGCATCATGTGCAATGTCACGGGGATAGCTTTCTAAATCTTCTGAAGGGCCGAACTGCATCGGATTCACAAAATCAGAAACGACTGTTTTATCATTCTGCTGGTGTGATGCATCAATTAAACTGGCATGTCCTTCATGAAGATAGCCCATTGTCGGGACAAGTCCGACAGAAAGGCCTTGTTTCCGCCATTCTTTCACTTGATTGCGGACTTCTGTGATAGTAGTAACAATTTTCATTATGCTTCATACTCCTTTTTAAGCGTCTGGATAACGGATTCTTCCACAGCGTAAGTGTGTATTTCTGACGGAAACGTATTATTTTTCGTTTCGGTGATATAGTCAGAAATGCCTTTTCTCATTTCTGCGCCGACTTCTGCGAAGCGTTTTACGAATTTTGGGGTATGCCCTGTTGTCAGGCCGAGCATATCCTGATAAACAAGCACTTGACCGTCACAGCTGTTTCCTGCGCCAATGCCAATGGTAGGAATTGTTAATTTTTTTGTAATGATTTCAGCAAGCTGTGCTGGAATACCTTCCAGAACGACAGCGCAAGCACCAGCTTTCTGAATTTTAAATGCATCTTCTACTAATTTTCTTGCTTTTTCAAGATTTTTTCCCTGTACTTTAAAACCACCAAATGCATTGACAGACTGGGGAGTTAAGCCAAGGTGTGCCACAACTGGAATAGAAGCATTGACAATTGCAGTAATTTGTTCACAAACTTCTGCACCGCCTTCAAGTTTCACGGCATTTGCACCGCCTTCTTTTATCAGTCTGCCGGCATTGACAACGGCCTCCTGTACGCTGACCTGATAGGACATAAACGGCATATCTGCAACGATAAAAGCATTTTGCGCACCTCTTGCCACGGCAGCAGTATGATGAATCATATCTTCCATTGTCACAGGGAGGGTATTTTCATAACCAAGCATCACCATACCGAGAGAATCGCCGATTAAAATCGCATTCACTCCGCATTCGTCTATAATTTTTGCGGTTGTGTAATCATAAGCAGTAAGCATCGTAATTTTATCGCCGGATTGCTTCTGCTGTAAAAGGGTGGAAACCGTATTTTTCATGTTCAATACTCCTTAATCTTTCAAGATGTTACCTTTCCGAAAAATCGGATAAGATACAGTCAGCATTCTGCTGTCTGCTTTATTATAGCATAATCTCATAATAATTTCAAGTATTTTTTCAGAAAAATTATA
>JAZQIL010000073.1:0-11274 GCA_045541055.1 Oscillospiraceae bacterium | reverse complement strand
TCTCCAACTCCTTGGCTCACAGAACGACATGGCTACGATCCGACTTGTGGACAAGGTTGCAACCTATGTTTTGTCCACAGAACATTTGTTTTGTCCACAGTTTTTTTAGTTGTGGACAAAAACTGTGGACAAATTTAAATGGCTGTAATACGTCATTTTAGATGTGCTTGTCCACATTGTCCACATTGTCCACAGTTTATGTTATGGGGGGGAAAAACTGTGGACAAGGTTGCAACCTATGTTTTGTCCACAGAACATTTGTTTTGTCCACAGTTTTTTTAGTTGTGGACAAAAACTGTGGACAAACTTAAATGGCTGTAATACGTCATTTTAGATGTGCTTGTCCACATTGTCCACGTTGTCCACAGTTTATGTTATGGGGGGGAAAACTGTGGACAAGGTTGCAACCTATATAAAAGAGCCGTCAACATAAGTCAACGGCTTGAAATTACATTTCAAAGTATTATTTAGGCATAGCTTCAGCCATCAGATGTCCATCTGTCAAACAACAGATGTAAAAACCACGGTTTCTTTCTTCACGTGTGCCATCTTTAGCAAGTCCTCTAATAGAGTTTGCTGGAAATTCAATGCCAATTCCACGAGTGCGGAGGTCAGATAATGCTTTATACATTTCTTTCTTGGGCTGACTTCCTAAGAAATCTACACCACAATTTTCGATAAGTTCGTTTCTAAGACGATTATAGGAAATCGGAATTTTTTTATTAGGTTCTGCAAGTTTTGTGATAACATCAATGATAACGGCTGTATTTTCAGCATCTTCTTCTTTTTCAGATGCAATGTCTGTCAGTTTTTTTCCGGTACGAGCTGCATTTGTCAAATCATCTTCTGTCAGGTCGCTGAAATCATCCCATTCAAAGCGTGCGGTCTTGTTATCGCCCTGATTGATAATCTTATAGCACACAGATTTGGCTTTTTTCTGGTAGTTTGATTTGGTCTGGATGATAACACGGCGGTCAGAATCAGCACCAAAAGAACGAATGCAGAGGGCAGAACGTGCGGAGTCAATCAAAGCGGTACTGCCTGAAACGGCATTGTTGGCATTTTCCATCTGGGGCATTTTGTTGACATGAGCGACAATCAGAATGGCACAATTGTATTCTTTGGCAAGGACAGTCAGAACGTTGGTGATTGCTCGGACATCATTCGCCTTGTTCATGTTCTTGTCATCGCCAATATACACGCTCCACGGGTCAATGATAACCAGTTTTGGGTGAATCTGTTCTAAAAGTTTAGAAAATGCCTGAATTCTTTCAGTATCATCTTTATTTTGAGGGAGAAGAAAACTGTCTATGTTAAGGTCTTTTTTTGTCTTAGGAGTTTTCAGAACGAAACAATTTTTAGGATTACCTCCTGCTTCAGTCATTCGGCTTAAAATGGTGCTTTCGTTATCTTCTGCCGAAATAAACAGCACTCTTTCTGGATTTATCGCCATTTGTTCGATTCCGTATCTGGGAAGTGAACGCCCTGTTGTAATATCAGCAGCGATTCCAATGGTGGCATAAGACTTTCCCGTTCCTCCGGCAGCATACATGACAGTGATTTCACCAAGTGGGATATACGGATTCCATAAAAACTCTTGTTTTTCGGACTTTACATCGGCTAAACAAACGAAAGTATACTCAATTTTCTTTTGAGTTGGCATAGGTGCTGTGTCATTTTCCTTGATTGGTGGAAGTGATTCAGGAGTACAGAACGGCGTTTTATGAATGGCATCAGCTAATAATTGAGTAGCCTCATCTTCTCCGAGAGCTTGTACAATGTCGGAAATATCGCCTTTTGGTGGGCATTTGCTCCAGATTGCAGTAGCAGGAATAATTTTCACGGATTTGGCGATATTCAGAGTATGTTGAGCTACTTTGATGCCGTAATTTCTTCCAACATCATCGTTATCAGTCAGGATAATGATGTCTTTTCCCTGTAAACCGTTGTTATAAAGGTCAAGCCATTGTGAGAATCCTGCACCATTGGGAATGGTAGTAGCCGGAATATCGTCCAACCGTGACAGTGTATCGGCATCTTTCTCGCCTTCGGTGATGAAAACAGTCCCCTCGTCCATGTTGTGGAGAACATTGGCATTGTACAAAGGTGCTTTTTGCTCGTGTAAGCCTGTAATATAGGTCTTTTTCTCATGGTCATACAGATACCAACAAGGGGATTTTTTGCCGTTTGTCAGTGTTGTGATGACTTTTTTCCCGAAAATACTGCCGTCTGCATTGTAGTAAACGTGCGTGCGTGAGCCAACTTTCCCTGTGAGGTGGTAAGACTGTGACAGTTCTGACGGAATAGAGCCAGTGTGAAACATTTCTGACAGCGTTCTGACCGCATATTTGAAATTTTCGGGGGTATCTTCCAAACGGTTCATCATGTAGAACAGATTGATGATGTCCCCTCCTGCTCCGCACGACTGGCACTTCCATTTGGTATTGTCCTCATAAGTGCTAAGAGCTGGAGTGCCGTTCTTGCCTGTCCCGCTTCCGCAGAATGGGCAGTTGTACTGCTTGCCTTTGCGGTGCTGGGTAATTGTGGCGAGATATTCCGGAAGATGGACTTTCAGAGTTTCAAGTTCATAATTTTCCATTATTTTCCTCCTGATTTTATTTTTACAGCAAAAAAAGAGCATACAGGCATAATACGTTCCGGCATACTCTCATGAATTGATATACTTATCCTGTAAAAATCGTCAGAAAGACTCTTGACAAATGGATATAGCTGTGTTATAATGAGAATACAAGGTAAACAATTGGCTTGAGAATCAAAAGTTTACTGCATAAATGCCGGAAAGGGAGTACAGACACGCTAACACCTGTACTCTTTTTCACTGCATAGATATATTTTAACATTTTTTCTGGCAGAAGTCAAGACTAATTTTGCAATTTACGAATCCTACATCTGATGTTTCTATTCAGATGCAGGATTTTTCTTAAATCAGGGAGTAGCAGTAGTTTTCAATAGCTGCTATCATAGCAGGATGATGTAATACCAGATGAGTCATAGGACTGTTTTCTTTTGAGAATATGGCATATTGTTTCTTTTTGAGGGTGATTTTCATATTCTGGAATGGTCTGTGTTCTTTCAGAATCAGCCTGTAACGATAGTTTTCAAAATTTCTCAATACTTCCAAATGTTCGCAGTATTCCTCATAGGTATATATGATGGGAGTTTCATAGAAACCGTTCATCAGCGATACTCGAAGCGGATTCACGGTAAACTGTGCCTGTGTGAGTTCCGGAACGATTTCAATTAAGGTATCTTTTTTCAAGGCTTGACGGAATCTGTTGTTTTCCTGTTCATAGAGCTGGAACAAACAGCTTTTTTCGTCGTCAGGTAGGTTGTGGCGGTTCAGAATATTTTGCAGTAAGCCTTCTGGCATGGAGTGGAACGGCAGCGAAGAATGAACCGTCAATATATCGCCTGACTGTTCTGGAATGGAGGTCAGGAAGCGTTCAAAGTCCGTCTGTTTTGCCTTATCATAGAAATTTACAAGTGGTATCGCCTTTTCAAGAAGGTGCACTGCTTTTTTCTTGGTATAAGCCACTTCTGTGGGATTGGTGGAAAGATAATATACTCCATCGTTGTGATAGCCTGTGATGCACTCCCCTGTCAGAGCGACTTCACCGGACACATAATTCATGTGTCTGTAAATCGCTGTGCTGTTGTTCTGGAAGTAGTAAGAGGAAAGCAGACCTGTCATATACATGGGAATCCACGCTTGCAAGCCTAATAACATCTCATCCATAGGGCGGTTAATTTCATGAATCATGTCCAGATGTAACCCACGTTTCAGGCATAAGGCGATTGTTGTCATCCAGTTTCGGTTAAAATCCATATCCTGTGCCATTTCTGCAAGTGGTAAGTCATTGTGCATGAATATTGATTCATAAGATTCAGACAGCAGTGTCATTCTGAAAAAATCAAGTTCGCCCTGTCGCATACGTTCAGTACCATAATAATTTTCACGCATTTCAGGGATTTTTTCAGTTTTTGGGACTTCCAACTTCTGAAAATGCATTCCTGATAAATAATCATTCAGGTCAAAATCATCAAGATTCTGTAAAAACTGGATTGTGTTGTCATGATTCTGAATGTTTTCATTCCAGAGAAACAAACTTAATGCCTGATGGTAGTCGTCTGATTGAGAAATTTTCAGTAATTTGCACAAAGTTTCTGATTCTTTTTCATCTAAATTCTCTAAATAATTGCATATTCCATTAAGAAACTGTTCTTTGTGGTGTGGGCTTCGCTGTCCCATTTTTATTTTGGAGAGATAGGACGGTGCAAAGCCGACATAAGGGGCGAGATTTTTCAGACTGATTTTCAGTGTGGAAAGCAGTTTTTCAAAATTGGCTGCGGAAAATTCGCTTTTTTTGATGTGTGAGAGCTTTTCCAAATTGGTGAGAATCTCCAGTGAAAGTGTAATTTTTTTCTGTTCTGCGAGCCGTTTTGTGCCTTCTGCGATTTTCTCAAAGGCATATGCTGGGGGAGTGCGTTCTCCGCTCCGGTAACGGCTCAGAACAGGTTCAGAAAGTCCGCTGACTTCTGCTAATTCTTTTGCTGTACAATGCAATTCTGTGAGAATCTGGTCTAATACAAGTTTGAAATTCATGGTGTCAACTCCTTTTTTTTCTTATTATAGCATAAGGATATAGAAATTTTATGAATATTCTGTAAATTGACACAAAAGTCACGCCCCAATTTTGGTAATTATATTGACTTTGCACAAATTTCATGTTATAATAATAAAAATTTGATTTACCAGAAAGGAGCGTTTCGCATGACGAATAAAACAAGGAAAATCACGGCAGGAATCTCCGCATTGGCAATGATTTTCTGCATGGGAGGATATTTCCCCACACTTCCGGCATTTGAACCCACACAGAGCATTACTATGACGGCAAAAGCCGCTGATTACCTTTTTGAGCAGATAGTCGGCGACTATACGGCATGGGTCATTCAGGAGAATCAAAAAAATATTGGTGTAGCTTTGGGAAAATATACAGGTACAGACACGGTGGTTACAGTCCCCTCCAGTGTCAAGGTCACAATTGATGAGAAAGAAGTAACACTGCCTGTGACGGAAATTTCTGATGGAACATTCGAGGGCAAAAGCAACATTACCTCTATCACATTTCAAGAAGGCATTGAAACAATTGGCAGAAATGCATTAGGGGGCTGTTTTGGCTTAACAGACATCAATCTGCCGTCTACATTGAAAGTGATTGTCGGCGATATGTTCAATGACTGGGGTAGAAGTAATCACGATTATCACATCACAGAACTGAACATCAATTTCAATCTGGAATCTGGTGAATTGTCTGCTTTCGAGAATGTGGAAACGATTCATTTCGGGAAAAATGTAACAACTATTACAGGAAATCTTTGTGAAAATATGAGCAATCTGAAAGCAGTGACCTTTGACAAAGACTGCAAAATTACAGAAATCGGCGAAAGAGCTTTTTATGGCTGTGGTTCTCTGAGTGAAATTATCATTCCTGACAGTGTAAAAATTGTCGGAAAAGAAGCATTCCAATATTGTGGTGGATTGACAAATATTGTCATTGGTGACGGTGTGGAAGTCATTGGAGAAAGTGCCTTTGCATTTGATTCAAGAGGTGAGTACCATGTATCAGAAACCAGTGTCACATTTGGGAAAAATATCCGTACCATTGGGAATTATGCTTTTTCGCATGTGCCGATTACCGGTGATATGGTAATTCCTGACAGTGTAGAAACTATCGGAAACGAGGCTTTTAACTGTAATGGAAATTTGGAAACAGTGAAATTCGGCAAAAATCTGAAAAGTATCGGAAATTCGACTTTTTGGGATTGCCGTAATTTATTAAAAGCCACTTTCAATGAAGGTCTGGAATCTATTGGGGAAAGTTGCTTTTATGCGTGCAATCTTCGGGGAACTCTCACATTGAAAAGCGGTTTGAAGAGTATCGGAGTAGGTGCGTTTCTAGGACAAGCCGGTATTACAAACATTGTACTCCCTGACGGTCTGGAAACAATTGAGAGTCAGGCTTTTCAAAATACTTCTACCAGAAAAATTATCATTCCCGATTCTGTCAAAACATTGGGTACTTGTGCTTTTATGGGTAACGGGCAAGCAACAGTCCTCCGTCTTCCTAACAGTCTGGAAACCATTCCGGCAGAGTGTTTCAGATATTGCGAAAAGCTCACTTGCATTGTCATTCCGAACAGTGTCAAGACCATTGAAGCTCATGCTTTCCGTGGCTGTACAGGGGTTCTTGACTTACAGCTTGGGAACAGCGTGGAAGTTATCGGAGAAGAAGCATTTGGTTATCAAGAATATGGCGCAACAAAAATCAGAACCCTGCATTTACCCGATTCCCTGAAAGAACTGGGCTATGGTGCATTTGAGGGCAGTGGTCAGCTCAGAACGATTGAAAATTTCCCTGAATCTCTGACAAAAGTCGGAAATTATGCTTTTGCAGGCTGTCAATTCCTGCGTGACATTCCAGAGATTCCAGCATCATGGGGAACGATTCCGGACAGTTGCTTTGCAGGTTCACAGCTTGCACGAATCCGCATTCAGGACGGAATTACAAAAATCGGCAGTGATGCATTTAAAGTAGTTGGCTTGAATGATACAAGAAATATTTATTATGGCGGTATCAGTGAGTTAGTAATTCCAGATTCTGTTACAAGAATCATGGAAAGTGCTTTCTATGGTCAGCGCATTGAACAGGTTACAATTGGAAGTGGTCTTGAAATCGTTGGAAATTGGGCATTTATGAACGGAATGCAATGCTATGATTATGTGGAAGTCCCCGATACGCTCGAATCAATCGGCAGTCAGGCTTTCGGCTATTGGAAACCTACCAATGAAACAGCTGATGCACCTGCTCAGAAAATTGAAGGCTTTGTTCTGGCTGGCAACAACGCAGAAGCAAAAGACTATTGCAATGCCAACGGCTTTGTTTACAACGGCACAAAGAAAGAAACACAGGAATATGTTGATAAGGCAACAGGTGTCAAGGTCATTGCCGAACCCAATTTGACTATGACCGTTGAAAAAATTGAAACGATTGACGAAATGAACAAATTCCTTGGCTGGAGTGATTCACTTGTTGATGCACCACGTGACGATTACGACTGCACAGGTTTCAAGGGAGATATTCACATCGCCTATAATATCACGTTTACAAAGGACGGAGAACCTTATTCCAGCGAAAAGCATATGAAAGTTTATCTCCCTATGGACGAAACAATGTCTTCTGCAAAGTTTGTCTATGTCAATAAGAATTATGGGCGCAGCAAATATGGTAATCCCCTCTGTGGTGATGCGTTCAATACTGTGGAAGACGGCTATACTTGGTACTATGCTGATGTTCGTAGTGATTCCAATTTCTTTGTCGTAGAGTGCTTTAATCCTCAGCAGGGTGATATTTCCCTGAATGGTACACTTGATGTTTCGGACGTGATTATTATGCAGAGATACTTGCACGGTGCAGTTTCTATTACTGAAAATCAGTGGAAATCTGCGGATATGAACGGCGATGGCAATGTCAATATTTATGACCTTGCTCTGCTGAAAAGGGTATTACTTAACAACTAAGATGTATTAGGGATTTTTCCATTATAGATTTAACCTCTTAATCATGAAAGCCTCCGAAATTTTTAGAGATTCCGGAGGTTTTCTATTTTTCAGCTTAAAATCTTTGTAAAAATTCCTCTGGCGTGAATACTGGAATGTCGAAATTTGAAAAATGTTTCGTATTTCTGGTAACGATGCACTCACACTGAATACTCTTAGCACACATGGCAAGCAGACAATCTTCAAAATCTTTTGCATGAGCCTGATAAGCCTGTAAAATCTCCTGATTAGTAACAGGGCAGACTTTTACAATTTGCAGTACTTTGCCAACTGCCTGATAAGTCATTTCTGTACTATGCGTGTTTTTCCTTATGATATAGAAAATATCCGTAATACATGATGCGGTTACAAATCCGTCAAACCGACGATTTTCAGAGAGAGAAAGCACTTGTGCGGAGGTTTCCGCCAATAATTCACGGTCAAGCAGAACATCAATAAAAATATTGGTATCAATCATTACTTTCATATTTTGCAAGTCGTTCCTCTCTTTCGGCATTCAGGTCAATATCCGGCACATTTTTCAGCATTCCACGAATAGAATCTACAGCGGAAACATTGGGATTGATAACTTTAGCGATTATCCGCCCATTTTTGGTAATAAAGAATTCTTCTTCGGCTACCATATCAATATATTTTCCAAAATTAGCCTTAAATTCAGTTGCTGTAATTGTCATAGGAAAGCCCCCTTTGTATTGTATTACTCTTATTATATCCGATTTCTGATAAAAAGTCAATCCATTTCGCACGATTTTAATAATATTTTTTCAAAAAATCAGACGATAACCTTATCGGGACTTTCTTTTAATAGATTTTTTCTGAATTTCAGCTTTTTCCTGCTGTTCTTTTTTCAGTCGGCTTTCTTCCTGATGCAACTGTTCTCTCGTGAAATAAGCTCGATGTGCAGGAGATTTTTCGCTTTGGTCTGGTGTGTCTGGCGTATCACCATGAACCACACTCTGAATATGTTCTTCCTGTTTCGCCAAAATCGCCTTAGAATCTGGTTCTGGAACTAATTCACTCATAAACACTGGAACGGCGAACTCCAGTAAGGCTTTTTCGGCTTGCTCAACCAGACCAGCCTCTCGAATTTTCTTATAAACATCAACGAATGTATGCAATGCCGATTCTGCGGAACTTTTCTTATATGCCCACAATTCCGAAAGTCGCTGACTGATAGCCTGATGCGTTGATACAACTTTCTGATACTGCTTGATAAGTTTCTCATCAGGCAGTTTGTTTTGTATTTTTATCAATTTCAGTTGAGCTGCCTTTTTCTTTCTCGGATGCCAGATGCTGTAACCCTGAATTTCCTGTTCCAGTTCCGCTATTCTTTGCAAATCACTCTCGTAATTTTGAATAATTTCCTGCATCTTGCCAACATCGCCCATCTTGTCTTTCAACTTCTTCAGAACCTCAGATTCTTTGTAAAGCTGATATACACGGCAGAATTTTTCTCTTGCCTGTACAACACCATGCCAGATTTCATGTGATTTCGCTTTATCTTCTTCATTTTCGGTATCACACGTGTTATAACACGGCGTGTTACATGATGTGTTACATAATTCAGTCGGATTTTCCGACAGTAAAACCTCCGGTGTGGCAGATTCCGAAACAGATTTTTCTTCTTCAAGCCGTTGTTTACAATCGTTTACAGTGTTTACAACTGTAAACATTTGACTTTCTAATTCTTTTATTTCAGAAAGCAACTGATTTTGTAATCTGGTCTGACGGTTATATTCGCACCTGTCGGAGAGTTTTCCGCTCCGTTCACGTCCTCTTGCTCCGTATCCCTCGTGAATGGTCGGAATTTTGTCGATACCTTGTTCCGCATAACTTCTGTGGTCAATATGCAATGCCTCTGGAAGAAACGCATTGACAACCTGTTCCCATGCAATTCTCCATTCCTTGATGCGGTCTTTGGAATCCCAGTTATTGAAACTTTCCTTATGGGTTTTATATTGCTTGTGTCCGAGTTTGTCAATTTTCTGAAAAATTTTATTGCCCTCTGCGTCCAGTTCATAAATTTTTTTGCTTTTAGCCGCCCATGTTCCGTCAGGCAGAATGCTCCGCATGGTACACATCATATGCACATGAGGATTTCCTTTCCCCGTATCGTGAATACTCCAGTCCACACACATTCCCTGTTTCGTAAGCCGTTTTACAAAATTCCGGACTATCTGAATGTGTTCATCATGTCCCAATTCCGCCGGAAGTGCCGCTTCAAACTCTCTCCAGAGTTGTGCGTTTTTCTGTTTTTCAATCTTATGAACCGCATTCCAGAGCGTTTCTCTATCTGTATATTCAGTTGGAGCATAGGCACACAAGGCTATCTCACTATGGATAATTCCGCCCTTTCTGGTATAGTCAGATGCCTGTAATAATTCCTCATTCATGAGTTTTGTTCCGGAACGATACGCCGCCGCTGCTATTGCACTTTGTCCTTTTCCTCGACTGCCTATTTTGATTGAGAAATGAAAAATTGCCATTTGCTCACCTCCTGAATTTCAATTTCTTTTTTTATTTTTTCGCTGAAAGGGGAGTCAAGGGGGGAACGTCCTTGCGCACTATGCACTTTTGGAGTACCTCAGTACGGAAAAGGTGCATTAGTGCGCCCTTACAGGGAGTCAATATTAGTATATCACATCTGAAACGAAAAGTCAAGTGCCACAAATTCCGAAAAAATTGTAGCCCTTGACTTTTATGCAAAAGTGTGTTATCATATAATTAGATAAGAAAGGAGTGGTCTGAATGCCCAGAAAGAAAAAAACGACAGACGAACAACTGGCTGATGCTGAACTGGAAGCACAAAAATTGATAGCCAGCATAAAGAAAAAGAATGAACAGTTAAAAATTATTGAAAATCGCAAGAAGCAACTTACCGCCCGAAAAGATAAAGAAAAACAAAAAGCACGGACACATCACTTTTGTGAAATCGCTGGTACACTTTACAAAATTCTTGGTAGAGAATTTGAAGATGGTGATGTGGAACGGCTCGAAAATTTCTTGAATGGTCAGGAACAAAGAGGCGGTTATTTTTCAAAAGCTATGAATACCAGACCAAAACCAGAAGTCGATACCAATGAATCAGAATCAGCAAATGATGAACAGCACTTTTCTGATACAACCGAAAGTGTACTTTGGATTCAAGCAAATTATATGGATGATGATGCTTTGAAACAATTGGAAAAATGCGTGCAGACAGAGTAAGTGAAGATTTCATCAAAAAATATTTTGACAACTAAAACCAATAAATCAGATACTGGTAATTTGAAAATTATCAGTATCTTTTTTGTCCACAGTTTTTCTTCTTATAATATAAACTGTGGACAACGTGGACAATGTGGACAAGAGTTCCTAAAACAACGTATTATAGCCTTTTTAGCTTGTCCACACTTTTTTTTTAATAATTTGATAAAAAAAATAAATTTATATGAAATTATATACAATTGGTAATATTCTTTGGAAACATACCCACTATGTCCACAGAAAAAAGTTTTATAATAATATATATTAGTTTATACTATTTGTATGTCCACAGTTTTGTCCACAGAACATTTGTTTTGTCCACAGTTTTTTTAGTTGTGGACAAAAACTGTGGACAAACTTAAATGGCTGTAATACGTCATTTTAGATGT